>NZ_AYKF01000094.1 GCF_003732545.1 Salinisphaera orenii subsp. halophila YIM 95161
CGGCACAGGATCGGCCGAAACCTAGAACGCCGCGGGCTCGGGACAGCCGTCATGTCCCGAGGCCCGTCGCCACGCCGTGCGAGCCCGCGCCGGGCGCTGTCGTGCGGCCGGACGAGGAATAGCCCATCCCGCGCAATCCGCCCCGGCGGCGTACGACAACGCTCGGTATTCGCATCTTGTGAGTTTCCCGGGCGCTCGGCCCGAGGCGTTGCGCCGCCCCTGAACGACTCACCAGAGACGCCCCTGCGGCTTTGCACGTCTTGTCCCGACGAGCCACGATCGGCGAGTCACGCCGTGCAGAGCACGATGTGCGGGCTTCGTACGGGTTTGCACGACGTTTCGACAGGGTCTGAAAGGAGCGCTTATGGTGACCTGCTATTTACGGTATGTGATCGATCCTATGAAAATCGAGGACTTCGAGCACTATGCAAGGCTCTGGATTCCGCTCGTCGAGAAATTCGGCGGTCGACACCACGGTTACTTCCTGCCGCATGAGGGCGCGAACAATATAGCGGTGGCGCTTTTTTCGTTCCCGAGCCTCGCCGAATACGAAGTCTACCGAGATAAAGCGTCAGACGATCCACAGTGTCGGGCTGCGATGGCGCATTACGAAAACACTCGGTGCTATTTCAGCTATGAGCGATCGTTCATGCGGCCGATCTTCGACTGAACGAACGGGGCGAGGCGCGGCCGCCGACCATTCGAGGCGTTGCCCCCGTCCCGGAATCCGGCCACGGGCTGCGGCCACTTCGATGGCAGCCGAGCCGCGGCGTACGCAGAAGCAGCAACGGCGGCCGGCGTGTTCTCACCCGCCCGGCCGCCGCTCCATCGCCGTGGCGACGACGGGATGTCGGATCATTGCGCGGTCGCCATCAGCGGCAGGCGCCGAGGGCTCACCCGCATCAGGCGTCGGCCGGCCGGCTCGCCTCGGCCTCGATCTGGATCTCGACCTCGTCGGAGACCATCGGCACGAAGGCGTCCATGCCGAACTCGCTGCGCTTGATCTCCGTCTCGGCCGAAAAGCCGCACGTGTACTTCTCGGCGTCCATCGGATTGGTCTTGCACAGGATGTCGTCGACCTCGAGCGTGACCGGCCGGGTTTCGCCGTGCAGGGTCAGCTCGCCTTCGACCGTGGCCTCGTCCTCGCCGTCGAAGCGCACGCGTGTCGACTCGAAACGCATCTCCGGATATTTCTCGACCTCGAAAAAGCCGGCCTTCTCGCGCAGATGCTTGTCGCGTTCGGCATGACCGGTATCGACGCTCGCCGGATCGAGCGTGACATCGACACGACTGCCGTCACCCTCGCGATCCATGACGATCGTGCCCTCGGTGACATCGATCCGTCCGTGCATGGTCGACAGGCCCATGTGGCCGATCTCGAAGTTGCCGTAGGTGTGCGACGGGTCGATGGTGTAGGTCTCGGCCGCGCCCGCGGTCCCCGCGGCCAGCGTCAGTGCGGCCAGGCCGGAAATCGGTCGAATCATGTCGTGCCCTCTCTGGAATGGATACCGGGCGCAGTGTGCGCCCCGGTTCTGCTTCGACCATCGAGTCTAGCAGATGGTTCGCCGGGAACGACATCGCGGTGACGCGACGGTGCGTCCGCCGAGCGCCGACGCGCCGCCTCCGCCGTTCATCCGTCGACGCGGGCCGTGCGTAGACACCGCTTCTCATCCAGAGCGGCCTGCACGATGCCCGAAGGTCCCGAAATCCGCCGCATGGTCGACGACATCGCCGCTGCGGTGGCGGCGCGCCCCGCCGCTCGTGTGCACTTCGCCTTCGCACGCCTCAAGCCGATGGAAACGAGGCTCGCCGGACGACGGGTGACATCGGTCGAAGCCCGCGGCAAGGCGGTGCTCGTGTTCTTCGCCGCCCGTGACGACGACGGGCCCTGGTGTGTCTACAGCCACAATCAGCTCTACGGTCAGTGGCGTATCGGCCCGGCCGACCGCGCGCCCGAGACGCGTCGTCAGCTGCGCTTCGCGATCGTCGCCGGCGAACGCGCCGCGCGGCTCTACAGCGCCTCGGACATTCGTGTGCTGCGGCCGGACGCGCTGGCGAGCGTGCCCTATCTGGCCCGGCTCGGCCCGGATCCGCTCAACGAGACCGTGGACGACGCAGCGCTGACCGCGCAGCTTACGGAGCCGCGCTTCGCCGGTCGCGCCCTCGGTGGGCTGCTGCTCGACCAGGCGTTCGTGGCCGGCATCGGTAACTATCTGCGTTCGGAGATCCTGTTCCTCGCCGGCGTGCACCCGAAACGGACACCGGCGACGCTGACGTCGACCGAACGCGCGCATCTGGTCGCCGCCATCCGCACGCTGATCGAGCGCGCCTATCGCCTGAAGGGCATCACCAACGATCCGGAACGTGCGCGGCGCCTCGCCGATGCGGGCCATTCCTTCAGCGCGCGACGGCACATGGTGTTCGGCCGCGCCGGGCAACCCTGCCCCGTCTGCAACGGCGCCATCGAGAAACAGCGCGTGGCGAGCCGGCGACTGTATCTGTGTCCGGCCTGTCAGCCGGCGTCGCCGCTCGCCGCCAGCTGACGCATCTAGCCGCCCAGCAGTCGGGCGATGAGCCAGACCGCGAGCCCGGCGGGCACGAGCCCGGCCAGAACCCAGACACCGTCGCGGCCGGTCAGTCCGAGCCCGGTCAGGGCGATGGCCATGGCCGGGGCGGCGGCCGCGAAGGGGATGACCTCCAGCGGAATCATGCACAGACCGAGCGCCACCCCGGCCAAACCGATCACACGCGTCGCCGCCCCCTCGGTGAGCGCGGTCAGCCGCGGCTGCACGAGGCGGTCGATGCGACGTGTCCAGGGTTTGATCCGATAGGAGACCTGCTTGTAGCGGCTGCGCTCGATCGACAGCTGCTTGAGCCGCTTCGGCAGCCAGGGCACGGCCTTGCCGAATACGAGCTGCGCCGACACGAGCGCGATGCATACGCCGCAGATGGTCGGAATGCCGGGCACCGCGCCGGTGGGCAGCGCGGCGATCAGGGCGAGCACCAGCACCAGTGGGCCATAGCCGCGCGCGCCGATCACGCTCAGCACCTCGCCGATGGACAGGCGCTCGCCTTCGCCGACGGCATCCAGCGATTCGAACAGCGCCGTGAGCGTCGTGGCTTCGCTCATGCGGGCCTTGGGGGTCGGAGAATCAGAGGTGCGAAAGATTAGCATGGGCACAGCCTCTCGCGCGCGTCGGCGTGGCGCGCGTCACCCCGGCCCGGCATGGTCTAATGTAAAGACCACATTTCCCGCGAAAAGAACGACCATGGACTACAAGCGACTCGGCCGCACCGGGACGAAGGTCTCGCCGCTGTGCCTCGGCACGATGACCTACGGGACGCCGGAATGGCGCGAATGGGTGCTCGACGAGCAGGCCAGCCGCCCCTTCATCAAGAAGGCACTGGATGCCGGCATCAATTTCTTCGACACCGCCGACATGTATTCGGTCGGCGAATCGGAACGGGTGGTCGGCAAGGCGCTCAACGACTACGCCCCGCGCGAGGACTTCGTCCTGGCGACCAAGGTCTACAACCCCATGGGCGACGGCCCCAACGACCGCGGCCTGTCGCGCAAGCACGTCATGCACGCCATCGACGCCTCGCTGACGCGGCTGGGCATGGACCACGTCGATCTCTACCAGATCCATCGCTTCGACTACGACACGCCGATCGAGGAGTTCATGGAGGCGCTGCACGAGGTCGTCAAAGCCGGCAAGGCGCGCTACATCGGGGCCTCGAGCATGTACGCCTGGCAGTTCGCCAAGTGTCAGCACGTCGCCGAGGTCAACGGCTGGACGAAGTTCGTGACCATGCAGCCGATGTACAACCTGGTCTATCGCGAGGAGGAACGCGAGATGCTGCCGCTGTGCGCGGATCAGGGCGTGGGCGTGATCCCCTGGAGCCCGCTCGCCCGCGGTGTGCTCGCCGGCAAGACCCAGGGCGCGGACGGCGAGTCCACCCGGTCGCAGACCGACGAGAACACCCGCAAGTGGAATCTCGGCGCGGCCGAGGCCGACGACCGGGTGATCGCGTCACTGCGCGAGGTCGCCGAGGCCCGCGGCGCGTCGATGGCCCAGGTCGCACTCGCCTGGGTGGCATCCAATCCGCGCATCACCGCGCCGATCATCGGTGCGAGCAAGCCGGCGCATCTGGACGATGCGATCGCCGCCCTCGACATCGAACTGAGCGACGACGAGAAACAACGCCTGGAGGCGCCCTACGTGCCCCATGCGATCGCCGGCCACCGCTGAAGCGGCTTGACGCGTGCCGGGGTGATCGCCGCACCCCGGCCGGGTCGAACGGTCAGCGCGCCGCGGCCCGGATCGCGCGCAGCAGCGCGTGGGTCGGATAGCCGTCCGCGGTCCGGCCCTGCTCGCGCTGGAAGCCGCGCAGCCCGGCGCGTGTGTTCGGGCCGACGAGCCCGTCGGGCGCGCCGACCTCGTGGCCGAGTTCGTTGAGCAGCCGCTGCATCTCGCGGACCTCGTCGCGCGAGAGACTGGCCAGCGTGCGCGGCCATTCGCCCTGCACTCCCGGGTCGCCGGCCAGCCGGTCCGACAGCAGGCCGACCGCGAGGCCGTAGCTGGTGGCGTTGTTGTAGCGCAGGATCACGCGGAAATTCGGGCCGACCAGAAACGCCGGCCCGTGGGCACCGGCCGGTGCGAGGATGGATCCCGCCTCGAACTGCGGCAGGCCGCGGTCATCCACCGCGCGTACCCCGGCCGACCGCCAGGCCGCGGTGGTGCGGCGCGTATCGATCTCCGCCTGGGCGTAGTCGAAGTCCGGCGGCAGCACGACCTCGCGCCCCCAGGTCCGGTCCCGCTGCCAGCCGTTCTCGGCCAGGTAATGGGCGGTCGAACCCATGACATCGGCGATACTGCCCCAGATATCGCGGCGACCATCGCCGTCCGCATCGACCGCATAGCGGCGGAAACTGGTCGGGATGAACTGCGTGTGGCCCATGGCGCCGGCCCAGGAACCCTGCATGCGTTCGCGCTCGATATCGCCGTCCGCGAGGATCGCCAGCGCCGCGTAGAGCTGTTCCTTGGCGAAATCGCGGCGGCGGCCGTCGTAGGCCAGCGTGGCCAGAGCATCGATGACTTCGTAGCCGCCGAAGTTGCCGCCGAAGTTGCTCTCCACGCCCCAGATCGCGCCGATGATCGTGCGCGACACGCCGTAGCGGGCTTCGACCGTACGCGCGGTCTCGGCGTGGCCGGCCAGCTCTTCGCGCCCGCGGGCCACACGGGTGGCCGAGACGGCGCTGTCGAGATACGTCCAGATGGCCCGCGTGAATTCCGGCTGGCGACGATCCAGCTCGATGATGCTCGGCTGGAAGGTGGCGTCGTCGAAGGCTTCGGCCAGCGTATCGCGGTCGACGCCGCGGGCGGCGGCGCGCTCGCGGAAACCCGCCACCCAGCGTTCGAAGCCCGCGGCATCGCGTGGCGGTGTCTTCCGTTCGGCCGGTTCGGACGCCGCTTCGTCCGCCGCCTCGGGCGACGCCGCGTCGCCGGTCTTCGCCGAGGCCGACTCGGCGTCGGCGGCCGGCGCCCCGCGCACGTCGGGATGGGCGCAGGCGCCGAGCAGCAGCGCGAGTGCGGACAACGTCAGCGAAATACGATACGACATGGGACGGCCTCGATCGGTCGAACGGTGACGGACACGATTGTGCCTGCGCCGGAACGGGCCCGGTTCCGCCAGGCCGGAAGCGCGCGGCGCAGCTAGGCTACCGCACCCGCGGCCTGCGCGGAGGCCCAGGCCCACTGGAAATTGTGCCCGCCGAGGTGGCCGGTGACGTCCACCACCTCGCCAATGAAATACAGCCCCGGCACCGCGCGGGCCGCCATCGTCGCCGACGACAGGGCCGCGGTGTCGACGCCGCCGAGCGTGACCTCGGCGGTGCGATAGCCTTCGGTGCCGGCGGGTACGAAGGGCCAGGCCGACAGCCGCTCGGCGAGCGCCGTCCGCTTCGTGTCATCGAGCTGGCGCAGCCGCGGATTACCGAGAGACTCGGCGCCGAGATCGTCGCACAGACAACCCGCAAGGCGCCGCGGCAGGCGTTCGGCAAGGACGTTGACCAAGCGCGCATCGGGCCGCGCTGCACGGCGCTCGGCCAGCCACGCGTCAACGTCGGCCCCGGCGAACAGATCGACGGTGACCGTATCCCCCGGCTGCCAGTAGGACGACACCTGGAGCATCGCCGGCCCGCTGAGACCGCGGTGCGTGAACAGCAGGCCCGCATCGAAGACCGCCTCGTTGCAGACCGCCTCGACGTCGATACCGATGCCCGAGAGTTCACCAAACGCGTCGCGCGGCCGACCATCCAGCGTGAACGGCACCAGCGCGGCGCGGGTGGCCCGCACCGGCAGCCCGAAGGCGCGGGCGATGTCGTAGCCGATGCCGGTAGCGCCCATCTTCGGGATCGAGAGTCCGCCGCTGGCCACGACCACGGCCTCGGCGTGCACCGCGCCCGCGTCCGTCGTCACCACGAAGCCATCGCCGTTCCGGGCCACGGATTCGACCGGCGTCCGGACGTTGACCTCGACGCCCGCGGCCGCGCATTCGTCCCGCAGCAGGTTGACGATGCGCTTCGAGCTGTCGTCACAGAACAGCTGTCCGCGTTCCTTCTCGTGGTACGGCACCGCGTGCGCCTGCACCAGCGCCAGGAAATCCGCCGGCGTGTAGCGCGCCAGCGCCGATTTGCAGAAATGCGGATTGGCGGAGAGGAAATTCGCCGGCGTGCTGTGGATGTTGGTGAAATTGCAGCGTCCGCCGCCGGACATGAGGATCTTCTTGCCGCAGCGCCGGCTGCCTTCGAGCACACGCACGCGACGACCGCGCGCCCCGGCCACGGCCGCGCACATCAATCCGGCCGCCCCGCCGCCGAGCACGACCACATCCGTTTCTTCGCTCTGGATCATCGACGCGCTCCGGTATCAGCTGCGGATGCAAGAGCCCGAATACACAGCCACGACAAGCTCTTGCGTCGCCGCAAGCGCGCGCAGAATAGCAGCCGCGGAGCGCGCCCGACAGCGGCACACAGCGACGCGGCCACGGCTCCTTATCATTCTGCCGAGTCAAGCGGCGACACCTTACACAAAGGGCCTGTTCAGTTCCGGAAACTGTTTCTCTGAAGAAACAAACGTCCGGACAGTTGGGGACAGACGCGGTAGAACATTCGCTGCCCGAGCTCCCCTCGCTGCCGGAATGCAGGCTCGACAGCAGGCGACTCGGTTAATCGCCCTCGGAGGAGCCCTCACAGCCGGCGGCGCGCATTGCCCGGCGGCTCGTTCTGTATGGGCACGCCGTACCGTGACGCCGGTCGAAAACGTCCGCCTCTGCAATCCGTGTGCGACGATCAAACGCAGATGTAACGCCCGGTCCGCATCTGCCCGGAGTCGGGCCGCCTCGGCATTTTCGTCGGCCCGCCGGCGGCGCCGACCGGCCCGCCATGACGCGCGACATCGACCCGATCCGGCGATACCCGTCGGGCACGATCGCATCGCGTATCTAAGCGGGCATGGCGCCGTTTCAGCAGTCTGGACACACCGGCCACGGCCGATTCAGGCCGATACGCGGCGTTCACGCATCGGCCACCACGCCGATGGCAATCTCGACGCCGGCGTGCGCGACTTGCGCAATCACACGATCTGCGCCCATGCTCGATGGCATGCAACATGCAGCGGCCGAGTCACGATTCGCGCCGGACCGGCTGCCAAGGGGGACACCGCATGGGTTGGCTCGATACTCTGCAACAGGCGATCTACGCCGTGATGACGCCGGTCAGCGACTTCATCTGGTCGTACATCCTGTTCTATCTGCTGTTCGGCGCGGGCATCGCCTTTACGGTGCTCACGCGGTTCATGCAGTTCCGCCTGTTCGCGCACATGGCGCGCATCACCTTCGACATGCGCAGCAGCGAAAAGGGCGTCAGCTCCTTCCAGGCCCTGTCGACGTCGCTGGCCGCGCGCGTCGGCACGGGCAATCTCGCCGGGGTCGCGCTCGCGCTCTGGGTGGGCGGCCCGGGGGCGGTGTTCTGGATGTGGATGACCGCGCTGGTGGGGCTGGCCACCACCTTCATCGAATGCACGCTGGGCCAGGTCTACAAGATCCACTACGCGGACGGCGTCTATCGCGGCGGGCCGGCGTATTACATCGAACGCGCGCTCGGCCAGCGCTGGATGAGCATCCTGTTCGCGATCTTTCTGATCATCGCCTACGGCTTCGCCTTCTCCGGCGCCCAGGCCAACACCATCGCCAAGGGCATGGAAGGCGCCTTCGACGTGCCGACCTGGGCGACCGGCATCGCGCTGGTGGTGCTCGCGGGCATCGTGGTCTACGGCGGGCTGCGTTCGATCGCACGCGTGGCCGAGAAGATCGTGCCCCTGATGGCGATCGGCTACTTCCTGGTCGCGATTTATGTGCTCATCGCCAACTACAGCGAAGTGCCGGGCATGCTCTGGCTGATCGTGCAGAGCGCGTTCGGCTTCGGGCCGGCCGTGGGCGGGGCCGTCGGCTACACCATCAAGGTCGCCATGGAGAACGGCGTCAAGCGCGGCCTGTTCTCGAACGAGGCCGGCATGGGCTCCACCCCGAACGCCGCCGCCACCGCCGACGTCAACCACCCGGCCGCTCAGGGGCTGGTGCAGTCGTTCGGTGTGGTCATCGACACGCTCATCATCTGCAGCTGCACGGCTGTGGTAATCCTGCTTTCGGGCGTCTACGATCAGATGCTCGCCGGCAACGGCGGCGACGATTCCATGCAGGGAATCAAACTGACCCAGGACGCCATGGCCGATCACCTGGGCGCCTTCGGCGTCGGCTTCATCGCCATCGCAATCCTGTTCTTCGCCTACACTTCGATCCTGGCCAACTTCGCCTACAGCGAGATCAATCTCGAATACTTGGCCGGCAAGCACGCCAAGAAGGCAGTCGCCGTCCTGCGGCCCGCGGTACTCGCCATGGTGATGATCGGCTCGGTGGCCACGCTCGGCTTCGTCTGGGACTTCGCCGACCTGGCCATGGGCCTGATGGCCACGACCAACCTGATCGCGATCCTCTGCCTGACGCCGATCGCGCTGCGGGTATTGGCGGACTACGAGCGCCAGCGCCGCCAGGGCATCGCCGAGCCGGTATTCGATCGCAAGGTACTCAAGAATCCGGATCAGGTCGAACCGGGCATCTGGGACGGCACATCGACGGACGACTGAGGCGCCGCGCAGCGGGCCGACCCGCCACTGTCGTCGATTTCGATGTTTCGGAGGCGCGGTGATCCCTTGTCGCCGCGTAATCGCGGCCCGGGCGGTTCACGCCGCTCAGCTCAGCCGATCACCCGACCCTGCCATCGCAGCGTGGCCGAGGTGTCGCCGGTCAATTCAAGCGCCCGGGTCACGATCGAGTCGAAGTCGTCCGGGTTGTCGAGCGTCTCACGAATACGATCCGCGTCGTCGCCGATGTGATCGGCGATCGCGCGAACGATCTCGAGGCTGGTGTCGTTCTCGCGAGCAATGCGTTCGAGGTCGGCCACGGGAGCTCCTGTCTTGGTAACGGCGATGCCTCCATGACAACACACCGCCGCGGTGATTCCATCGCGGCGCCGAAGGCGGCCGCGCCCGCCATGGACGCGGCCGACGTATCCCGCGGTTCAGGCCGCGGCCCGCGCCACCGTCTGCTGGCGCCGCTTGCGACGGGTCGAAGGCCAGTTGGCCAGGTCGACCTCGTCACGAATCTCGGCGCAAACGTCGATCACGCGATTGAGCTGTGCAATCGTCAGATTCGAGTTCAGCGACAGCCGGATCAGGGAACGCTTGGTCGCCGTCGCCGGCGCACAGAACACCGAGCCGAACACACCCCGCGACTCCAGCGCATCGCGCAGCACGATGGTCTGCGGCTCGGGCCCGGCCTCGAGCGCGATGATCTGCGCTTGGCTGATATCGACATTGTACCCCAGGGCGTCGAGGTGACGCCGCAGATAATCCGCATTCGCATGCAGACGGGCCCGCTTGTCGTCGGCCAACCGCACCAGATCCAGGGTCTTTGACAGGCCCGCGATATCGTGCGGCAGCAGCGAGGAACTGAAAATCGCCGGCAACGCATTGTATTTGATGAACTCGCGCAGCCGCTCGCTGCAGGCGATGAGGCCGGCGCGACCCGCGAACGCCTTGGCCAGACTGGCGGTCACGAAATGCACACGCCCCTGCAGGCCCATGCCGGCGACCATGCCACGACCCTGATCGCCGTGCGTGCCCAGCGAATGCGACTCGTCGACGATGATCACGCAGTCGCTTGCACTGGCCACATCTACGATATCGGTCAGCGGCGTGACGCTGCCGTTGGTGCTGTAGACCGTGTCGACAATGACGATACCGGGACCGTGGCGCCGGATCATCGACTCCAGATGGCCCGGATCGTTGTGGCGGAAGGTACGGGCCTCGAGCCCGGCACTGCGGATGCCCTCCCAGAGCGAGGCATGCGCGAACATATCGATGTAGACGGGCGTGCCGGGCGCACCGATCGACTGGATCAGCCCGACGTTCGCGGCATAGCCCGACTGACAGAGCATGCTCGACTCCATGCGCATCCACTGCGCCATGCGCCGCTCGAAATGCAGCTGCGGGCTGTCCCCGTGCAGATAGACCGCCGACATCACCATCGTGTTGTCGGTCCCGCGCAGACTGTCAATCTGCGCCTGCATGACGTCCGGATGGTTGGCCATGTCGAGGTAATCGTTGCTGACCATCATGATGGCGTCATTGCCGGGTTCGCGACCATGCATGATGTGGCCACCGTTCCAGGTCTTCTCGACGCGCTCACGGAAATAGTGATCCACGTGATTGCGGAGAAAGGCCGGCTCGGCAACCGCCTTGGGCAGCAGTGACTCGCGGTTGATCACGTTGGTTTCGGTCTTCATGGGGCACCCCTTGGAATGAAAAGTTGATAAATATGACGCGCAAAAGAGTTGACAGAGTGCGTCAACTCTAATATTGTTTATTATACACAAATTCGGTTTTTTAATATATTAATTATATATTTCGCTCTTTTCCCTAAAGGCGATTCTTTTGTCATCTTTGTGCGCGCATCACGAGGTGCGGGCGTGACTATCCGTTTGGATCACGGAAGATTTCCCGATCAAGCGCAAGCGGCCGCGCCTAAGCGGAGAGAGGGGATGCCGCGCGCTCGGCAGACCTTGCCGACGTGGGCCGCGATTTCCGCGGCCCGCCGGACTACATGAGGGCGTAGCCGACCGTGTCCAGCCACTCCAGATAGCGGTTGTACGTCGCGGTCGGGCCACCCGACGCATCCAGCTCCGGCACGTGATGGAACAGCGACCAGGCGTAGAGTTCCCGCCCCTCCAGACGCTCGGCGGCACTGGTGTCGCGGGCCCAGCGCTCGAAGCGGTCCTCGCCGGCGGCGGGATCGAACACCACCCGGCCTTCCGCGAGCGCTTCGAGGCAGGCTGCGGGCGCTCCCGCCCGTCGCGCCGCATTCATCTGCTGCGCGCGTTCCGCGCCGTCATACAGCACGAGACGGCGCATGCGGCCGTCCCCGTCGATCAGTATGAAACCCGGCGGATTCGCGCACAGATAGTGCTCCACGAAGCCGTGCCCCGCGGCGAGTGTGGCCATCAGCGAGGCGACTGCCGGATCCTCCAGAAAGCTCGGACTCTCGACCTCGAAGACTTCCCCGGCGGCCGCGAACGTATCGCGGATATGAGCGTGCTGCAGTTCGCGAATCGTGCGGTTGAGATGCTCGTAGACCTGATGTTCGCTCTTGCGGATATAGCGATCGATCACCCCGCGGTTGAAGGCGTCCACGGCGTCGGCCTCGGTGGCCACGCCGGTGAACAGGATCTTCTTGATGTACGGATTGTCGATGCGCTCGCAGAACTCCAGCCCGTTCATCTGCGGCATGGCGTAGTCGACCATGACCACCGATATGCGCGAGAACCGGTTGGTGAACAGCATTTCGCGATGAATGGCGTCGGTATCCAGCGTCACACGGGCCGGCGCATCGGCTTCCGCGACCGATATCGAGCGCAGCTCTGAGCCCACGATCCGGAAAAAACGCTGACGGGAGCCGTCCTGCGGCTGGCCGTCGTTGATGTAGGTCAACGCCTTCGCCGTCGAGTCGAACAGCAGATACGCCAGATCGGCCTCGAGCTGCAGGGTCAGATTACCGAGGAAATCGATATCGTCGTCGACGAGCACGATCTGCGTCGGATGAAAATACGGAACCAGTTCAGTTGCTGTCATCATCTTCAATCGGCGGAAAACTCATCACGAACTCAGTGTACTGCCCGAACACGGATTGACAGCGTATCTCGCCGGCGAAGCTGCGCATCACCAGATCGGCGAACGCAAGCCCGATGCCGGTACCCTGCCCACGCGGCAGTCCGGAATAGAAGCGCTCGAAGATGCGCGGCAGATCGTCCGGATGAATCCCGGGCCCGGTGTCGCGAAAATGCAGGCGATGAGCGCCCGAACGCTGGTGCTCGGTCCAGATCCGGATGCGACCGTCGTCGACCTGGGCCAGATAATAGAGCGAGTTCTTCATCAGATTGAACAGCACGTGGATCATCAGCAGCGAGGAACCACGAAAGACGAAGTCGTCGCCCGGCAGCCATTCGACAATGGCGCGCTCGCGCTCGGCATGGAAGGGATAGCGTTCGAGCGCCGCCTCCACGCAGGCATTCATGGACTCGCGCTGGAAAGTGGACTTATCGATCGTGGTGCGACTGGAGTTGACCAGCAGCATGTCGAGGATCACGCTGGTGTACTCGGTCTCGGCGTTGATGCGTTCGAGCACCGACTGCATCTGGCGATAGTGCGCCTTGCGCACCGGCTGGACCGGCAGACCGTGATCGCGGGCGAGCTCGAAGCCCTCGAACACCGCCGGTAGATAGTTCTGCAGTCCGCGCGCGCCGCTGCGGATGCCGAGCAGCGGCGTGCGCAGTTCGTGCGCCATCGTCCCGACCGCTTCGGTGATCGCGGCAAGCTTCTCGCGAGCGACGAGCTCGGTCTTGTAGTTGAACGTGCTCCCGGCGATGAGCCCGAACAGATAGGTGGGCAGCAGCACCTCCGGCGGCAAACCGTCCGGGCCCAACTCACCGTCGACGAGCATGAACACGCCCCAGGCCAGACCGCCACCGACGAATGCCAGTATCAGCGTCATCAGCCAGTCGAACACGAGGATGACCAGCAGCATGCAGGCGGCCATCGTCGACAGCGACCAGATGGGCGAGAAGTCGTTCATCAACGCCATGAACATGAAGAAGAACGGCAGCATGTACAGCAGAATGAACAGCCAGTAGAGCGTGAGCTTGTCGCGCCAGAACTCGCTGCGCGCCAGCTGCCGCTCGAACAGCATCGGCAGCGACACGATCACGCTGAGAATCCGCAGCCACAGATTCTCATACTGCTGCGGATACACATCGGTCCAGAAGTAATAGTAGAGCGGATGCCCGATCACCGCGACCACGCCGAAGGTGACCATATTGGCGCGCGAATAGTCCGCGCTCAGCCGGATCGAGGCCGCCAGGCGCAGGCGCAGACGCCGCAGGAGCACGGGCAGGCGCCGTCTCAGGCCGGTCAAGATCTCGCCGTGCTGCATGCGGGCTCGTCCTGGTGTCGTGCCGATCCGCGCGGTCACAGTCGGCTATCGTATATGCGATGATGAAAATTACCGAACGGGGTGTCCCGCCGGGCCGCGCGAGAGCGCGTCGGAAATCGACTCCTTCGCAAACGCGGTATATTACGCACGACCTTCTTGCGAGCGACCCCATGCCGAGACCACGCGTCTTGCGATCCAGCGCCCACGCCGACCGACGGCACCGCGAGTCGCGGCGGGGCTGATGCGCATGTCGGGCCTCATCCGACTGCTCTGCGCGGCACTGGGCGTGACCGTGGTGGCCCAGTGGGCCTTTCTCTGGCGTCTGGAGGATATCCCCACCGGCACGCTGGCGCTGCTGGTGGTGCTCAATGTCGGCCTGACCTGCATGGCGCTCGGCACCGTGGCTGCGGTCTGGCTCGCCCACCGCCGCGGCACCAGCCCGGCATCGAACGCCGTGACCCGCTGGCTCGAGAACATCGACATTTCCGGGGAACAGCGGCCGGAACCGGCGTTCCGCGTCGACTCGCAGGACAGCGAGCTGGTGGCGGCCGCGGAATCGCTCGTCGCCCGGGTTCACCGCTATCGCGACAAGTTGCTGGTGCGCCATCAGCGCGTCCAGCGTCTGCTGCGCAACGTCACCGACGTGCTCTATCACATCGATGCCGACGGCCGGATCACCTGGATCACGGATACCGTTACCGACATGCTCGGCTACAGCCCCGCGGAACTCGAGGGGCTGCCGCTGCGCGATCTGCTCGCGGACCCGGCGACGGATTTCGATGCGCTGGTCCGCAGTCCTTATCTGGTGCGTCATCCCACCCGCATCCGTCGCCGGGACGGCTCGCTGGCCTGGCTTCTGATCTCCTCGCGCCGGATCGACGATGCCGAAGGCCGGCCCATCGGCAGCGAGGGGGTCTGTCGTGACGGCACCCGGCTGATCGAGACCCAGCGCGAACTCAATGCCGAGAAGGAGCGCGCCCAGGTCACCCTCGCCTCGATCGGCGACGGCGTGATCACCACCGACGCCCGCGGCGCGATCGATTACGTCAATCCCCGCGCCGAACGCATGCTCGGCCTGCAGGCGGATCAGGCGATCGCCCGCCATTTCGACAGCGTGTGCCGGCTGCGCAACGACGAACGCGAAGAGATCGTCACCGGGCTGGTCGAGGAGTGCATCGCCGACGGCGAAGCCCGCGAATGGGACAACCACCTCACGCTGGCCATGCGCGGGCCGAGCCGTGAGGAATACGCGCTCAAGGTCACGATCTCGCCCATACGCGACGATGCCCAGGCCATCGTCGGCACCGTGATCGTGCTCCACGACATCACCCGTCTGCAGCAGATCTCGCGGGAGATGACCTACCAGGCCAATCACGACCTGCTCACCGGGCTGCCGAACCGGCGCGCCTTCGAGCATATGCTCGACCGTTTCCTGCGGGATACGCGCAACAGCGTGCAGCGACACGCGCTGTGCTATCTCGACCTGGACCAGTTCAAGCTGGTCAACGACACCTGCGGCCACCACGCGGGCGACGAGATGCTGCGCCAGATCTCGACCCAGATCGCCGCCCGGCTGCGCGGCGAGGACACGATCGCACGCCTGGGCGGCGACGAGTTCGGCGTGATCATGCGCAATCTCTCCCTCGAGGACGCGGCCGCCAAGGCCGAGACGCTGCGCGCCGAGATCGACACCTTCCGCTTTCGCTGGGAGGACAAGCTCTTCCGTCTGGGCGTGAGCATCGGCGTCACCGCGATCGACCATCAGGCGCTCAGCGCCAGCGAGCTGATGCGGCGGGCGGACACCGCCTGCTATCTCGCCAAGGAACGCGGCCGCAACCAGATCCACGTCTACCACGGCGACAGCGACGAAACGCTGACCTGGCACGGCGAGATGCAGCGCATGCAGCAGATCAGCGAAGCGCTCGAACACGAACGTTTCTCGCTGTTCGCCCAGCGCATTCAGCCCCTGTCGAAGACCGAGACCGATCGCCCCGGCATCGAACTGCTGCTGCGCATTCCCGATGCGGAGGACGGCCTGGACCCGCAGAACGTACTCATCACCGCGGAGCGCTACAACGTCGCCTCGCGCATCGACCGCTGGGTCCTCGAGAACGCGCTTGCGCTGATCGCCGGCGCCGAGCGACGGCAGGCCCGAATCGATCACTACAGCATCAACATCTCCGGCCAGTCGATCACCGACGAACAGTTCGTCGACTTCGCCCGCGATTGCATCGAGCGCTCGGGCGTGGACCCAGGCCGGCTCGTGTTCGAGATCACCGAGACCGCGGCCGTGACCAACACCCGCCGGGCCGGCGAGCTGATTCATTCACTGCGCGCCATCGGATGCCGGTTCTCGCTCGACGATTTCGGCAGCGGACTGAGCTCGTTCTCCTATCTCAAGAATCTGCCGTCGGATTTCATCAAGATCGACGGCAAGCTCGTGCGCCACATCCTGGACGATCCGATCGAGCGCTCGATCGTCGAGGCGATCAACCAGGTCGGCCAGGCGATGGGCCTGAAGACGGTCGCCGAGCACGTGGAGTCGCGCGCGCTGCTGCAGGCACTCGAACGCATCGGCGTGGACTATGTTCAGGGCTATCACGTCGCGCGGCCGATGGCCTTCGCCGAGATCGCCGACGAACTGTGTGCGCCGGGCGCCGCCGCGACATCGCGTCCGGCTGCACCCGGCCCCGCCGACGCCTGATCGAATCCATCGGGGCGCGGCGACGCGTAGGCATTCATCATCACGACCGATCACGGGGACTCCATGCGCTATTTCCGATGGCTTGTAACGCTCGCCATGCCACTGACGCTCGCGGCCTGCAGCCTCATGCCGAGCAGCGAGTTCCCGCGCGAGCACGATGTCGATCTCGACCGGTTCATGGGCAAGTGGTACGTGATCGCCCATATTCCGCCGGGGCCCACCGAGAACGCCTACAACTCGATCGAGCGCTACGAGCAGACCGAACCGGGACGCATCGAGACGGTCTTCACCTACCGAGAAGGCAGCTTCGACGGCGAGATGCAGACCATGGAGCCGACCGGCTACGTCACCGAGGGCTCGGGCAACGCGGTCTGGGGCATGCAGTTCTTCTGGCCGCTGAAGATGCAGTACGTGATTTCCTACGTCGGCCCGGACTACGACACCACCATCGTCGCCCGGGAGAAGCGCGACTACGTCTGGATCATGGCGCGGAAACCGCAGATCGACCGCGAGACCTACAACGACCTCGTCAAGCGCGTCGGCGAAATGGGTTACGACGTCGGCAAGCTGCGCAGCGTGCCGCAGCAGCCGCTGGACGAGCGAAGCGACGGCTAGCCGTGCGGCATCGCGCCGACATCGAAGCGTCGATGCCCGCACGCTCTTGAGCGCGCCGGACGCCGGCGAGTCCCCCCGTGACGAGTGGCGGCGGCTGAACGGCCTCTGGCCCCACCTCTGGGCGCACCGGCGCCGGGTGGCGGTCGCGCTCGCCCTGCTGATCGCGGCGAAGGGGGCGACGGTTCTACTGCCGATCGTGCTCAAGCACATCGTCGACGGGCTGGACGCCGACAACCGCACCGCCCTGGTTCTGCCCGTGGGGCTACTGCTGGCCTACGGCGGGCTGCGGCTGGCATCGGTGCTGTTCGGCCAGCTGCGCGATCTCGTGTTCGGCCGCGTCAACGAGCGCACCATGCGCCGGATCGCGCTGCAGGTCTTCGAGCACCTGCACGCGCTCGATCTGGATTTTCATCTGTCGCGGCGCACCGGCGGCCTGTCCCGCGACATCGAACGCGGTCTCGGCGGCATCAGCTTTCTGCTGCGCTTCATGCTGTTCAACATCATCCCCACCCTGCTCGAGATCTCGATGGTGGCCGGCATACTGCTGTTCTACTACAGCTACTGGTTCGCCGTGATCGTGCTGGCGAGCGTGGCGCTCTACGTTGCGCTGACCGCGGCGCTGACGGAGTGGCGCACCCGCCACGTGCGCGAATCCAACCGCTTGAATTCCCGGGCCAACACCCGCGCCGTGGACAGCCTGCTGAATCACGAGACGGTCAAGTACTTCGGCAACGAGCGCTACGAGGCCGACCACTACGATCGCGAACTGGCGGCCTGGGAGTATGCACTGGCCCGCTCGCGCCAGTCGCTGGGCGTGCTCAACACCGCGCAGGCGCTCGTCATCGCGACCGCCGTGACCGCCATGATGCTGCTGGCCGGACAGCGGGTGGTGGCCGGAGCAATGACGGTCGGCGATCTGGTCATGGTCAACGCCTACATGCTCCAGCTGTTCATACCGCTGAACTTCCTCGGTTTCGTCTACCGCGAGCTGAAAAAATCGCTGGCCGACACCGCCCGCATGTTCCGGCTGCTCGACGCCCGCCCGGCGATTCATGACGCGCCCGACGCCCGGCCGCTGGCCGCGACACGCCCGCGCGTGGCCTTCGAGCACGTCGCCTTCGGCTACGACGGCGCACGCCGCATCCTCGACGACGTCAACCTGACCATCGAACCGGGACGGAAACTCGCCGTGGTGGGCGCCTCGGGGGCCGGCAAATCGACCCTGGCGCGGCTGCTGTTCCGTTTCTACGACGTCGACGCCGGCCGGATCACGGTCGACGGTATCGACATACGCGAACTCACGCTCGACAGCCTGCGCGACGCGATCGGCGTGGTCCCTCAGGACACGGTGCTGTTCAACGACACCATCGAATACAACATCGCCTACGGCGACCCCGAGGCCGACGCCGACGCGGTCGCCCGCGCCGCGAGCCTCGCGCATCTCGACGACCTGATCGGCCGGCTGCCCGACGGCCTGGCCACCCAGGTCGGCGAACGCGGCCTGAAGCTATCCGGCGGCGAGAAACAGCGCATCGCCATCGCCCGCGCCATGCTCAAGAACCCAGCGATCCTGGTGTTCGACGAGGCCACCGCCTCGCTCGACAGCCATGCCGAGGGCGCGATCACCGGGGCGCTGGCCGAGCTCGCCGCCGATCACACGACGCTCGTGATCGCGCACCGTCTGTCCACCGTCGTCGATGCCGACGAGATCCTGGTACTCGATGAGGGCCGGGTGATCGAGCGCGGCACGCACGCCGGCTTGCTCGCGGCCGACGGCGCCTACGCCGCCATGTGGCGGCTCCAGCAGCGCCGCGGCGCCGTGACCACGGCAAGCTAGGGCCTGTTATTAACCCGGCGCCAAGACAGCTGAATCATCGGTTGTTCTCAACGCGCTTGAAAATAGAGACCGGCGCATCTCCGCTCTCTATTTTCAAGCACTTCGCGGCCGATGGCCGCGGCGAGCACGCTAGCGCATGCTCGCTTTATCAACCCGGCATGAACGTATTTCCATGCCGGGTTGATAGCACTTCATGCGAGCCCACGCCAAGCGCTTCCTGAAAATTGATTAGGGGCGGCAAGACGAGGCGTGTCGTACGCGCCGCGCAGTCAGTGTGCGACAACGCTGGATTGCCGCACGACAGCGCTTGTCCCGAAGGGTTGGGCCTCCCATGAAAATCGACCAGGGGCGCGCCACGATCCGCGAGTCGCGCCTTGCAGAACACGATCTTAGGTCTCCAACGCGGTCTTCGCATGACGTGTTAACAAGCCCTATACCGCGGGCCCCGCCGCGCGGGCGCGCCGCGACAGGCTCACGAGCGCGGCCAGGGCCAGCAGCGCCACGCCGATCGAGAACGCCACGCCGGCGGCAGGCAGACCGAAGACATCCGCGGCCAGACCGACCCCCACCACCGGGATCGAGATCGCGACATAGGCGACGACGAAGAACGTCGAGGCCACCTCGCCGCGACGCTCCGCCGGGCTGGCCGCGGTGACCGCCCCCAGGCCGGCCCGGAACGCGACGCCCTGACCGACGCCGGCGATCAGCGCACCGGCAATCATGAGCGCCAGCGATGCCGCCAGGATGGCGGCCGCCACGAGCACGATGCCCGCCATCAACAGCCCGCAGCCCAGCGGCAGGCGCCGGCTCTCGGGCAGCCGCGACTGCCCGGCCTGGCCCACCGTGGAGGCGACGAACAGCAGAAAGACAACGGCACCGGTCAGGGCCCGATTGTGGTGGCCGAGGACCTCGCCCATGAACGCCGGCGCCACCGCCGTGAACAGCCCCAGCACAGCGAAACCCGCAAAGCCGGCGATGGCCGCCGGCACGAACACCGGCCGCACCGACGCCGGCACCCGCAGCGGCTGCAGCCGAAGTCGCGGCCGGGCCGGACGCTGCACGCGCTCGGGCGCACACCAGACCGCGAACGCGGCCAGCGCGATGAGCACCAGATCCAGCACAAAGCACAGATGCGCCGGCCACGGCAGATATTCAGCCAGAACACCGGCGACCAGCGGTCCGAGGCCGAGCCCGCCCATGTTCGCGGCGGTCGCCACCAGGGTCGCCGCCGCCGCCCAGGCCGGCGGCGCCAGTTCGACCACGGCGGCGGTCGCCGTGCCGGTGAAGATGCCCGCCGACACCCCGGACAGCACGCGCCCCAGAAGCAGCAGACCGAGATCGTCGCCGATCAGGAATATGCAGGCGCTCGCCGCGGAGAATCCGAGGCCCGCAAACAGCATCGGCCGGCGGCCGAGCTGGTCCGACCAGCTGCCACCGATCACCAGTGCCGCGATCACGCCGACCGCATAGGCGGCGAAGATGACGGTGATCGTCAGCTGGGAGAAGCCCAGCCGTTCCTGCCAGATCGGGTAGAGGGGCGTGGGCAGCGTGGTGCCCATCATGTTGATCGCGAACGCCGCCGCAACGGCGACGCACATCAGCAGGGTACGATTCGACTCCGACATGCAGATCCACGGTGAAGACCCGGCGCATGGCGACGGCGCACGCCGGCGGGGGACACGAAACCAGCGCAGCCTAACACCGTTTCATCATGCACATGAACCGCTGTCCCGCCCACGAAAAAGGCCCGGCATAAGCCGGGCCCGTTCGCTGCTTCGAGTCGCGAGGCGCGGATCAGCTGTCGGCGAACCACTCGTCGATCATGTCCTGATTGTCCTCGACGAACTTGTCGATGGCCTCCTCGTAGCTCGTCTCCTGGGCGTCGTACATCGCCGCCTGCAGGTCCTCGAGCGGAATGTCCATGTTCTCGAGGAACGACGCGACTTCCGGATAGTCGTCGGCGAAGCCCTTACGCACGATCGCGTCGATGTGCTCCTTGCCACCGAGGGTGCCTTCCGGATCGTCCAGGAAGCGCAGGTCCCAGCGGCCGAACATCCAGTGCGGCGTCCAGCCCGTGACCACGATCCACTCCTCGTTCTCGACGGCGCGCTCGAGCGCCGCGGTCATCGCCGCACCGCTGGCCGAGACCAGGTTGTAGTCGTCCTCGAGCGCGTAGCCTTCCATCGTGTCCTCGGAGGCCTGCATCAGGCCGGCACCCGGATCGATGCCCTGGATCTTGCCGCCGAGCTTGTCGATGACCTCTTCGTCCTTGAGGTCCTCGATCGAGGAGAGCTTGTCCTCGGGCACGTAGTCCGGCACGACCCAACCCAGCTGGGCGCCCTCGTACAGCGGCCCCAGGTTATCGACGTCGTCCTTGAAACGCTCCCAGTAGTCGGCGTGCGTCTTGGGCAGCCACGCCATGAGCATGCCGTCGAGATCGCCGTTGGCCACGCCCTGGTACTGGACGCCGATAGCGGCCATCTTGAGCTCGATCGTGTAATCGGTGCGCTCCTCGATGACCTGCTTGGCGAGCTTGGTCACGAACTCGGCGTCGGACCACGCAGTCCAGCCGAATTCGATGGTGTCGTCGGCGGCCTGGGCGGTGCCCAGCGAACCGAAGGCCAGGCCGACCGCCATCGCGGCGGTGCCGGCCCAGTGCGTCATGCGATGTTTCATGGTGAGTCCCTCTTCGAATGTACCTCGGGATGTCACGGCCGGCCGCGCTCGCGGCCGGCGCGGACTAGGTCGCGTCGGCCTTGCCGTTCCGCGAGAAAAACGTCTTGAGCCGCGTCAGAAGACCGGCGCCGCGCTTGTTGCGCTGGCCGAAACTCTGGGTCAGGCGATCAAGGATGATCGCCAGGATGACCACACCGAGCCCGCCTTCGAAGCCGATGCCCAGACGCAGCTGCTGAATGCCGGCCAGCACCGGATCGCCCAGGCCGCCGGCCCCGATCATCGAGGCGATGACGACCATGGACAGGGCCAGCATGATGGTCTGGTTGATCCCGGCCATGATCGACGGCAGCGCCAGCGGCAGTTCCACCTTGAACAGCAGCTGGGCGCCGTTGCAGCCGAACGCGCGTCCGGCCTCGACGTTCTCGACCGGCACCTGGCGGATGCCCAGATTCATCATCCGTACGCAGGGCGGCATGGCGAAGACGACGGTCGCGATGGTGCCCGGCACACGGCCGGTGCCGAAGAAGATCACCGCGGGGATCAGATAGACGAACGCCGGCAGGGTCTGCATGAAATCCAACACCGGACGCACGATCGCCTGCAGCGTATCGCTCTTGGCCATGATGATCCCGGTCGGCAGACCGACGCCGAGCGCGGCGAGCGTGGCTGCGATCACCAGCCCGAGCGTATCCATCGACGCCGGCCACAGATCCATGCTCATGATCACATACAGCGCGGCAAGCACGAAGAGTGCGAATCGCCAGCCGACGCGCCAGAGCGCCAGCGCCGCGAGCACGCCGAACACGACCGGCGCGGGCAGATAATTGAAGAACAGGGTCAGGTTGTCGGCGACGAAGCTGATCGTGGCCGCGACGGCGTCGAACAGCAGACCGAAATGCTCGCGCATGAAGTCGACGAGCGCTGTGAAGCCCTCGCCGATCTTCAGGTCGATCACGAATCGTTCCTGCAGCGACTGCCAGAAGGACGCGGTATCCGCGGAGAATCCAATCATGCCGCGCTCGCCTCCGTGCGATTCAGGGTATGGAGCAGCGTCGCGCGCGAGATGGTGCCGCAATAGCGGCCGTGTTCGTCGACCACCGGCACCGGCCAGGGGCATTCGGCGACCTGCGTCATGATCTCGGTGAGCGGCCTGTCGGCGGCCACGGGCTCGACGCCGGGCACGAACGCCTCCTCGATGGCACCCTCTTCGCGCCGCCCGAGCGCGTCAATGCGCTCCGTGAGCGACTCCACGCTCACCATGCCCTGGTAGCGACGCTCCCGATCATGGACGACCGCGACCGGGCGATCGTGTTCCTGCAGCCGCGACAGGGCGGCACGCAGGCTCACGCCGACGCGCTCGATGACCGTGATCTGATCACGCCGGGCGATGTCGGCGGCGGTGAAGACATGGGTGACGTCGACGCCGCGGAAGAACGACCGCACGTAGTCGTTGGCCGGCTCGCGCACGATCTCCTCGGGCGTGCCGACCTGCACCACTTCGCCGGCCTCCATGATGGCGATGCGATCGCCCACGCGCATGGCCTCGTCGAGGTCATGGGTGATGAAGACCACCGTGCGCGACTGCTCGGCCTGCAGCCGCAGCAGCTCGTCCTGCATCTCGGTGCGGATGAGCGGGTCGAGTGCGGAAAACGCCTCGTCCATGAGCAGGATGCCGGGGTCGACGGCCAGCGCCCGGGCGAGCCCGACGCGCTGCTTCATGCCGCCGGAGAGCTCGTCCGGAAAACTGTCGGCGTTGGCCTTGAGCCCGACCGCATCCAGCGCGTCGAGCGCCCGCTTCTCGCGCTCGCTGCTCGAGGTACCGGCCACGTTGAGCCCGAAGGCGGTGTTCTCGAGCACGGTCTGATGCGGCATCAGCGCGAACGACTGGAACACCATGCTGATTTCGCGGCGGCGCAGTTCAATCAGCTGACGCCGGGTCATCCGCGTGATGTCGCGGCCGTCGATGCGGATCGCGCCGGCGGTGGGCTCGATCAGCCGGTTGAGCATGCGGACCAGCGTCGACTTGCCGGACCCGGACAGGCCCATGACGACGAAGATCTCGCCCTCCTGGACCTCGAAACTGGCATCGGAGACACCGACCGTCATGCCGGTCTCGGCAAAGATCGTGTCCTTGCCTTCACCGCGTTCGATGCGCTCCAGCGCGCGCTTGGGATGCGCGCCGAAGACCTTGTATACGTGCTCGACCGAAAGTTTGGTGCTCAACCGGGCCCCCCGTGACGCCGGACGCGAAAACTGCCTCTAGCCTAACGCAGGTTTCATGCCGATGTCGCATCCCGGCCCCGCCCCCGGCGCGCGATGCGGATCGATCCGCTCAATCGAGCGCGCGCACCCAGAACGTCAGACGTTTCTCGGTCTCCGCCGCACAATCCACGTCCTGCCAGCGATAGACCGCGGTGATGTCATCGCGCCGGGTGTAGCCACGCCGACGCCAGAAGGGGTCCAGCGGCTGGTAGTCGGTCGGCCGCAGCGGGTGATCGACCGGGCGCTGCACTGCGCAGAAACAGGCATGATCGAAGCCACCGACGGCCCGGGCCCAGGCCTCGCGCTCATCGAAGAAGCGATGACCGAGCCCCCGTCCGCGATACCCCGACAGCAGCAGGGACTCGCCGAAATAGAACACCCGGGCCACGTCGAAACCGGCATCGGCCAGCGGCTGCCGGAACGCCGGTTCCTCGTCGGCCAGCGGCAGCGCGGTGGTGGCCCCGACTAGGGCAGCGTCGTCATAGACCATGAACGCGAGCGAACGCGGGGCGTTCACATAGGTCGCCAGATAGTCCCGCTCGTAGCCCACGTCGCCGTCGTAGAGATAAGGGAAATCGCGGAACACGCGAATTCGAAGCGCGGCCAGATCATCGACATACGGCGCGATCTCGTCGCCCGACCGCCGCAGAAACTCCAATGCCGCCATGCGCCCTCCGTTCGTGCATCGACCGCACCCATTAGAGCGTTCGCACGGCCCGCTCGGCAAGCGACCGTTCCGGGCGCCGACGGCCGGCCGCACCGTCGCCCGCCAAGAATTGCGAATCTGCACACCCGCCCCAGAGACAATGCGCCGCGATGGTGCAACACGCGTCAGCGCACAGCAGATGACGCCCCGGCGACGGCATGTTTCAGCCGGTCGGCTGCAGGCAAAGCCGAAGCGACCGACGGCAGTCCGACATCTAGCGCCAAGAGCGGCGAAGGCCTGGGCAGGAGGTCTTGAAAGAATCGACACCGCCGATCGCAGCACGAGGCCAACCGGCCTCCGGCGCTTGCGGAGCCGATCCGCTACGGGCGGGAAAGAATGGTGGCCGGAGGTGGAATCGAACCACCGACACTACGATTTTCAGTCGTATGCTCTACCAACTGAGCTATCCGGCCGGATCGAGACATCGATCGCGAGGAGCGCGTATTAAACCGGGCGCGGCCGGCGGCGTCAACCGCCGGCCCCGGCGCCGGGCCTACTGTTCCGGCGGCACGTAGTGCGTCTCTGCGGTCTGACCGCTGCCGAAGAAATATTCCTCGGTCTGCTCGGTGAGGAATTCGCGCGCCTTGGGATCGGCCAGATGCAGGCCGTATTCGTTGATCAGGCGTGTCTGCTCGGCCAGCCACTGCTGCCAGGCCTCCATCGAGACGTTGTCGTAGATGCGCTGGCCGAGATCGCCCGGCAGCGGCGGCCGCGGCAGGCCTTCGGCTTCCTTGTCGAGTTTGACGCAGTGGACGGTGTGGCTCATAGATTCAGTGTCTGTTGGGGCGCATCGAGGAGACGCGCGACCGGAGCCGGCAGCCCCGGTCGCGCATCGCGCGCAAACCATTCGAATTCGCCTTCCATGATACGGGCCGTGCCCCGCAGCTGCACACGACGCGCATGGATGAGCAGTTCGAAATGCGTGAAGGCGTGTCGCATCGGCTCGAGCGCCCCGGCGTCGCGGACTTCGATGCCGAAGCGCTCGCGGCAGAACGCGTGGACATCCCGCTCGGCGGGCTTTTCCGGCAGGCTCCAGAGGCCACCCCAGATGCCGGCCGGCGGGCGTTTCTCCAGCAGGACGCGGCCCGCCTCGTCGGCCACGACCAGCATCGTCGTCTCGCGCTGGGCCCGGGCGCTGCGCCGGCGCGGCGCGGGGATGCGATGCTGCAGGCTCCGTCGGTACGCCAGACAGCGATCGGCCAGCGGGCAGGCCGCACACTGGGGATTGCGCCGGGTGCACAGCGTCGCCCCCAGATCCATGATCGCCTGGGTGTAGTCGGTGACCCGCGTCTCCGGCGTATAGCGCTCGGCCAGGCGCCACAACGGCTTGTCGTAGGCGGCCGTGCCGGGAGTGGCCTCGATGGCGGCCAGACGCGCGATCACCCGCTTGGCGTTGCCGTCGAGGATGGGCGCCCAGATGCCGAACGCCTGGGCGACGATGGCCCCGGCCGTGGAGCGGCCGATACCGGGCAGCGCCATGAGCGATTCGACGCTGCGCGGAAAACGACCGTCGTACTCGGCCACGACACGACGCGCCGCCGCATGCAGATTGCGCGCCCGAGCGTAGTAACCAAGCCCGGCCCAGTGGGCCATGACGTCGTCGGCCTCCGCGGCGGCAAGCGCGTGGACGTCCGGAAACCGGGCCATGAAGGCGTTGAAGTAGTCGATGACGGTGGCGACCTGAGTCTGCTGCAGCATGATCTCGGCCACCCACACCCGATAGGCCGTGCGCGGATGCTGCCAGGGCAGATCGTGCCGCCCGTGCCGGTCGAACCAGGCCAGGATTTCGTCGGCGATGTGCTCCGGCGCGTCGTCAGTCATCGCCATTCACTGCCTGGTAATCGGCGCCCAGCCGCTCGATGGCCTCGGCCGTGGTCCGCGCCTGGGCACGAAGTTCGCGCGCGATCAGATACGGCCCGATCACCGGCGGCACCCAGAAGGCGGGCTCGATCTCGGCCCGGAACGCCATCCGCGTGCCCGCCTCGGCGGCCTCGAATCGCCAGTCGGCGTGCCCGGTCTCGAGATCGCCCGCATCGGACACCACCTGCATGTCGATGCGCGTCGGCGCGCGCTCCCGGTAGGTCATCACCTGCTCGATCGTCCGGCAGAAGAACGCCACGCACAAGCGCACATCGGAACGCAGGCGATCGTCGCCGAGGCGCTCGCTGCGCTCGATGCTGGGGTTGAATTCAGGCAGGCGCTCGTAGTCGGTCGCGGCCCGGAAGGCGATCCCCGGCGGGACGTTCAGCATGATCACGGCATCGACCGCGTAGCGGCCGGACTCGCGCGTCACGTCCATGCGTTGCACACTCGCGGCGACCGCGGACGGCGCCAGGCACCACAGCGCGATCGCCGCAGCCGCCCCGGCGACGGCGCGCGCGCATCCACCGCTAGCGCGACTCGTCCTGCGAATCGTCGCCCTCCTGTTCGTCCCCGCCGCCGAACAGGCTCTCGATGCCGCGCTGCAGGCGGCCGCCGAGCTCCTTGTCGCCGCCGGTGCGTTCCTCGATCTTTTCGCGCACCTTGTCGGAGAGTTTCGACTTCTCCTCGTTCAGCCGCTTCTCGGCCACGCCCTTGAGCGCGCCGGCCACGTCGAGACGATAATCCGGCGACAACAGACTGCCGCTCAGCCGGATCGGCACGGTCACGCCCGCAAGCCGCTCGAGCGTGCCGTCAGCGTCCTCCGGCACCTGGGCGTTGACCGTATAGTCCAGAGCGTTGTCGGCCAGATCGTAGCTGCCGGCGCCGGTGGCGTTGAGGACGCGCGTGACCAGATTGAGATCCTTGCCCGCCAGCACCCCGTCGTTGACGTTGAACTGGCCCGCGAAACGACTGAACGGCGTGCGCTTGTCGTCGCCGAGTGCTGCCGAATCCTCGCCGGCATCGTCGTCGCCGAGGCGGCTGCGCGCCGCGGCGATCAGATCGGCGAGGTTGAAGCCGTTGAAGGCACCGTCGCGCAGATCGAAGCCGAGACTGCCGTCGAGCGCCCGCTTCATCGCGGCGACCTGGCGGCCGGACGTGGTCAGATCGAGGCTCATGTTCGCGAGCGCGTCGACCCGCTCGGTACCCGCGACGTCGGCGAGCAGCGGCGCGAATCGCAGCCCGTTGAGGTTGCCGGCCAGGCTGTAGCGCGGCGTCTCGCGCGAGGCGTCGACCCGGGCGGTCACGCGGACATTGCCCTCGTAGAGTTCGGCCGTGAGCGGCTCGATGGTGAGCACGCCGTCGCGGGCGCGCACCGCCAGATCGGCGTTGGTGACGTGAATATTGGCCGCGGTCAGCGAATCGGCGGACAGTTTGCCGTCCAGGCGCAGATCCTCCAGCATCGACAGGTCGATCTCGGCGGCCTCCTGCTCCGCGCCCCCGCCGGTCTCGGCGGGGGGCCCCCT
>NZ_AYKF01000095.1 GCF_003732545.1 Salinisphaera orenii subsp. halophila YIM 95161
TAGCACACTTTTCGCCGAATGATCGGTAAATGATCGCATCAATAAAGCGATCATTTGGCACGGGCGTTGCAGCGTCTTAGCGCAGTCGGTGCGCATGTCGCGGCCGGCCAGCCGTTCAAGCCACGCACGGGAGAGATGCGATGCCAGAAGTGACCACGCCGAAAACACAGAAGGGCGATTATTTCGTCGACTACGAAGACAAGGTCTTCGAGGACGTCCAGGCCGAACCGGGCGAGAAGGCGCTCGTGACCTTCCATACGGTGGCCTTCGAGGGCTCGATCGGGCTGGTGAACATGCTTCAGGCCAAGCGTCTGCAGCGCAAGGGCTTCGAGACCAGCATCCTGCTCTACGGCCCGGGCGTGACGCTGGGCGTGCAGCGCGGCTTTCCGACCATCGGCGACGAGGCGTTCCCCGGCCACCAGAACTACGAGAACCAGCTCAAGGCGTTCATGGACGAGGGCGGCAAGGTCTACGCCTGCCGCTTCGCGCTGCAGGCGCTCTATGGCCACGGCGAGCCGGCGCTGGTCGAGGGCATCCAGCCGATAAGCCCGCTGGACGTGCTGGATATCCAGCTCATCGCACGGCGCGACAACGCCTATGTCGTCTCCACCTGGACCATGTAGATCCGTGCGTCGCCACGCCCCGGCCCCGACGATTGCGGGCCGGGGCCATGCGCATCGCCACGCGCCATTGATGAGCTTCTTGCCATGACATTGCCCACCAACAGCCGCCTGCGGGTGGCGGCGGTACAGCTGCAGCCCGTGCTCGACGACGCCCACGGCACCGTCGAGCGCGTGCTTGCAGAGATCGCCGCGGCCGCGGCGGACGGCGCGCGGCTGGTGGTCTTTCCCGAGACCGCGGTGCCGTACTACCCGTACTGGTCGTTCGTGCTGCCGCCCATGGCCATGGGCGACAGGCACCGGGCGCTCTACGAGCACGCGCCCGCCGTGCCCGGCCCGGTCACCGAGGCGGTGGCGGCGGCGGCGCGCGCGCACGCGATCGTGGTGGTGCTGGGCGTGACCGAACGTGACCACGGCACGCTCTACAACTGCCAGCTCGTGTTCGATGCCGACGGCGCCATCGCGCTCAAGCGCCGCAAGATCACGCCGACCTATCACGAGCGCATGGTCTGGGGGCAGGGCGACGGCGCCGGCCTGCACGCGGTGGATACCGCGGCCGGGCGGATCGGCGCGCTGGCCTGCTGGGAGCACTACAACCCGCTGGCCCGCTACGCGCTCATGGCCGATCACGAACAGATCCACTGCAGCCAGTTTCCCGGCTCGCTGGTGGGCCCGATCTTCGCCGAGCAGCAGGAAGTCACCCTGCGTCACCACGCGCTGGAATCCGGCTGCTTCGTGGTCAACGCCACGTCCTGGCTGGACTCCGACCAGATCGCCAGCGTCACCCCGGACGAGACTTTGCAGCGCGGCCTGCGCGGCGGCTGCTATACCGCGATCATCGCGCCCGACGGCTCGCACGTCGTCGAGTCGCTGCGCGATGGGCCGGGCCGGCTGGTCGCCGAAATCGACCTGTCGCTGATCACCAAGCGCAAGCGAATGATGGATTCGGTCGGCCACTACGCCCGCCCGGAACTGCTCTCGCTGCATATCGACCGCCGCGCGCACCACGCTCTGCGCGATGCGCCGCACGAGCCGACAGCCGCGCCGTACTCACCCCCTGCTTTCGAATCCGAGGAAGTCGACCATGGCGAACCCGAGCCGCAAGCTCCGCACCGAAATGCAGTCGCTGGGTCTGCGCCTGGCTGACCCGTCCCAGGGCGCGCCCAGCCGGCTCGGCGGCGCGGGGCCCTCCGATCACAAGGCCGTGACCATCGACGGCGCGACCGTCATGGTGCCGGTGCATACCGGCCACTCGAAACGCTCGCCCTTCGAGACCGACGGCGAAGGCCGCCTCACGAAGAACGGCAAACCGGTCACGACCATCCAGTTCGCCCCGCAGCCGCGCTTCTACGCGCGTGCCACGGCCGACGGCATTCCCTACTGGAAGATCGCCCAGCTACACAGCACGGACGTGCTCGCGACCACTGTATTCCAGACCTGCGTACGCTACGGCCGGCGCGCGACCTCCTGCCAGTTCTGTGCCATCGGCCAATCGCTGGCCGAAGGCCGCACCATCAACCGCAAGACACCGGCCCAGCTCGCCGAGGTGGCCCGCGCCTCGGTCGAGCTCGACGGCGTCAAGCATATGGTGATGACCACCGGCACGCCGAACTTCACCGACCGCGGCGCGGCGATCCTGTGCGAAAGCGCATTCGCCGTGCGCAGCGCGGTGGATCTGCCGATCCAGGCCCAGTGCGAGCCGCCGGACGATCCGGCCTGGTTCGCACGCCTCAAGGCGGCGGGCGTGGATTCGCTCGGCATGCACCTGGAGGCAGTCACCCCGGAAGTACGCACACGCATCATGCCCGGCAAGGCGCAGGTCACGCCGGATGCCTATCTGCAAGCGTTCGAACAGGCGGTGGCGGTGTTCGGCCGTGGCCAGGTGTCGACCTATATTCTTGCCGGCCTGGGCGATACGCGCGAAGCGATCCTGGCCATGAGCGAACAGCTCATCGAGCGCGGCGTCTATCCGTTCGTGGTGCCGTTCGTGCCGATCACCGGCACGCCGCTGCAAGACCACGACGCGCCGGACGCGGCGTTCATGGAATCGCTGCTCGAGCCGATCGGGGGAATGCTGGTCGCGGCCGGCATGAAGTCCTCGGACATCAAGGCCGGCTGTGGCCGTTGCGGCGCCTGCTCGTCGCTGTCTGCCTACGAAAAGACGGCGGAGCCTGCCTGATGCTCCTCGACGGCGACGACTACCGGATCGTGCCCTTCGTACCGGCGGCCTACAGCGTCAAGCTGGCCGACCGGGCCTGGGAAATGCGCGACGCCCGCCGCCTGCGCCGGCAGGTGTTCTGTAGCGAACAGCAGCTGTTCGAGCACGATGATCGGGATGCGCTGGATGAGCGCGCGATTCCTATCGTGGCTCTGTCCTGGAATGCCGGCATGGCCGAACAGGTGGTCGGCACCGTGCGTATCCATGCCCATGACGACGGCCTGTGGCGCGGTTCGCGGCTGGCGGTCGCGCGCGGCTATCGGCGCATGGCCGGGCTCGGGCAGGAACTCATTCGTGTTGCGGTCGGCACCGCGCACGCGCATGGCTGTACGCGGTTTCTTGCCGCCGTGCAGCAGGCCAACGTCGGCTTCTTCGAATCCCTGCACTGGCGCCTGCTCGGCACGGTCGCGGTCTGCGGCGCGCCGCATGGGTTGATGGAAGCCGATCTCGGCCACTATCCGCCCTGCGAGGCCGGCGAGTGTGCGGTGGTCGCGCCGCGGCGGCGGGCGGCATGAGCGCGCTCGATGCTATTGCCAACCGTGCCCGCGAGGCCAGCGGCATCGTCGGCAAGACCGATATCGCCGCGGTCATGGATACCTTGCTGCCGAGCCATGACGGCACGATCCGTATCGGCGACGACTGTGCCGCCATTCCCGACGGCGACGGCTGGCTGCTGTTCGCCATCGAAGGCTTCGTCAACAGCTTCGTCAAGCGCATGCCGTGGTTTGCTGGCTATTGCGGGCTGCTGGTCAATATCAGCGATATCGCCGCCATGGGCGGTCGCCCGACGGCGGTGGTCGATGCGCTGTGGAGCCGCGACAACGAACACGCGTAGCCGATCATGCAAGGCTTGAGCGCTGCGGCAAGCGTTTATGGCGTGCCCGTCGTCGGTGGCCACAGCAACGCGCACAGCGATAGCGAGCAGCTGTCGGTGGCCATCATCGGCCGCGCGAAACGGCTGCTGACCAGCTTCGACGCGCGTCCAGGCGATGTGCTCGTGGCTGCCATCGACCTGCGCGGGCGCTACCGCGAGCCGCTGCCCAACTGGGATGCCAGCACTGATCGCCCGGCAGAACGACTACGGGCCGATCTGGACATCCTGCCGGAGATCGCCGAAGCCGGGCTCTGCCATGCCGCCAAGGACATCAGCATGGGCGGTGTCATCGGCACCACCATGATGCTTGCCGAGTGCTCGCATGTCGGCGCGGTGATCGATATCGATGCGGCGCCGCGGCCGGACAATGCCGAGCCGGGGCGCTGGCTGTGCGAAACATTCCCGAGCTTCGGTTTCGTGATGGCCGTAGAGCCCGCGCAGGTCGATGCGGTCGTCGCGCGCTTTGCCGCCCGCGATATCGCCTGTGCCGCGATCGGTGCCTGCGACAGCAGCCGGCGGCTGTCTCTGCGCGACGGCCGGGCCAAGCGCCAGATCTGGAATTTTGAATCGGATCCTTATATCGCCTGTGCGCCGGCGCGGCCGCAGCGGCGCGAACGCGAGTCCTGTCATGCCTGAAACCTGGTTCAAGGTGCGTTGGCCGGACGATACGGTCTCGCGCTGCTACTCGCCGTCGAGCACGGTCACCGAATTCTTCGACGCCGGTACGGCCTATGCCGTGCCTGAATTCATGCGCCGTAGCCGCGAAGCACTCACCCACGCCAGCGAACGCGTGCGCGCCAAATACGGCTACGCCTGCAGCGCATCGGCCGCGCAGCTTGCCGAGATCGAGCGTACCGCCACCGCATTTTCGGGCGACGACACCGCCGCGATCATCATCGAGGGCTTCGAACAATGACGCGCTTTCTGCCCCGCGCGATGATCGACAGTCCCGATATCGGCCGCCACTGGCCGGTCGTCGTGATCGGCGGCGGCCAGGCCGGGCTGTCGACCAGCTACTGCCTGCAACAACAGGGCATCGCGCATATCGTGCTGGAGAAGCACCGCGTCGGCCACGCCTGGCGCAACCTGCGCTGGGACAGCTTCTGCCTGGTCACGCCCAACTGGCAGTGTCGGCTGCCCGGCTTTCCCTACGACGGCGACGATCCCGACGGCTTCATGCCGCGCGACGAGATCGTGGCCTATCTGGAACGCTATGCCGCCTTTGTCGATCCACCCCTGCGCGAAGGCGTGACGGTCACGCAGGTCGCGGAAAAAGAGGGCGGCGGGTTCACGGTCGAGACCAGCGCCGGCACCGCGACGGCGGATCAGGTCGTACTCGCCGTCAACGGCTATCACGTGCCGAAAATACCGCGCATCGCCGAGCGTCTGCCCGACACCGTCGAACAACTTCATTCGGTCGACTACCGCAATCCCGAACAGCTCGCGGCCGGCGAGGTGATGGTCATCGGCACCGGCCAGTCCGGCTGTCAAATCGCCGAGGACCTGCACCTGGCCGGCCGGCGCGTGCATCTGAGCGTGGGCAGCGCGCCGCGGGCGCCGCGCCAATACCGCGGCCGCGACTCGGTGGACTGGCTCGAACGCATGGGCACCTACGACGTCACCGTCGCCGAGCACCCGGACCCCGAGTACAAGCTGCGCCACAAGGCCAACCACTACATGACCGGCCGCGACGGCGGGCGCGAGATCGACCTGCGCCGCTTCGCGCTCGAAGGGATGCAGCTCTACGGCCGTGTCGCCGGCATCGGGCAGACCGGGCGTATGGATTTCGAAGCCAACCTGGCCGCGAACCTAGACAGCGCCGATGCCACCTACTGCAAGATCCGCGACAGCATCGACCAGTACATCGCCGACCAAGGCATTGATGCACCGCCCGAAGAGCCGTACCAACCGGTCTGGCAGCCGCCGTTCGAGCCCGAACAGCTCGATCTGGCCACGAGCGACATCACCAGCGTGATCTGGGCCACCGGTTTCGCCGGCGATTTCTCCTGGGTGCATGCCCCGGTGTTCGACGGCAACGCCGAACCCATGCACCGGCGCGGCGTGACGGCCGTGCCCGGTCTGTATTTCCTCGGCCTGCCGTGGCTCAACACCTGGGGCTCGGGACGCTTCGCGGCGGTCGGTGTGGATGCCGAATATCTGGTCGCACGGATCGCCGAGCGGGTCGAAGGTCCGGCGATGTGTCGGAACGCGTCCTGAGGCGAGTCCGGCGCAGTCTGGTCGGATCGACCATGGCGACGTATTACGCGGTGTCACGATGGTCATTCCGAAAATCTCGAACGTCTCGTATTAGCAACTGTTGACCTTGCGCTCTCGCAATACGGATCGCGATGCGTGTCGGTTAATCCGGGCAGGCGGGTTAGGCTGGCGGTAAGTCGAGATGAGTTCGGTATCCGCGCGTGCAGCGGCGTGGAAGCGGCTCGGGATTGCGTATCAGCGGCGTCTGTGTGTGGATATGCTCGGCGAGATGATCGCAACCGTTCAGTTACGCGACGCATGGCGCGCGCCGTTGGTGTACCGGCAAGCGTAAAATATATCGTTGATGCGCCGATAGACCGATGTCTGCACCCGGAACAGCCCGAGTACCAAGTCGAATAGATTGTCCTGCGAGTAGGCGTGCCCGGCGATCCGGGCCAGACAACCGCGGCCCATGCCGAATCCGCGCGAAAACCAGGCCAGCGCCGGTACGTGCGTCTGCACATCCGGCGCGAGCGCGTAGGGGAAACCGTGCAGGTAGAGCCCGTGCTCGCCCAACGACTCGCCGTGATCGGACAGGTACAGCAGCGCCGTGGTGTCATGGTTGGTTCGTGCGTTGCGCTCCAGCAGGTCGATGATTTCGTCGAGCACGTAGTCCGTATAGAGGATAGTGTTGTCGTAAGCGTTAACGATCGCCTGGCGATCGCACTCCTGCGGCAGGTTACTGGCGCACACGGGAGTGAAGCGCTCGAAGCGTGCCGGATAGCGCTTATAGTATTCCGGGCCGTGGCTACCCTGCTGGTGCAGTACGATGAAGAGATCCCGTGTGCCGGCCTCGATGTGCCGCTGGAGGCCTCGCAGAAGAATTTCATCGCGACAGGCGCCGTCGTCACACAGCGCGGGCGCATCGGCATTCGACAGATCTTCGGTTGGCACGCGGGCACAGGTACCTTTGCAGCCTGAATTGTTGTCGCGCCAGAGCACGCTCACGCCGGCATGGTCGAGTACATCGAGTAGGCCTTCGGTATGCCGTGCCTCGTACTCGTCGTAATCGCGCCGTCCCTGACGGGAGAACATGCACGGCACCGACACCGAGGTCGAGGTGCCGCAGGCGGTGAAATCCGGAAAGTTGACGATGTCGCGGTGGGCTAGCCGCGGATTGGTGTCGCGCGTGTAGCCGTCGAGCGAAAAATTCGCTGCCCGTGCGGTTTCGCCGACCACGAGCACGACCACGCGCCGCGGCGCGCCAACAGGTCGCTGCTGATGCGCGTCACGACCGAGCGGCACGACCGGCGCGTTGGCGGCTTCCGCAGTCTGCATCAGCGTATCCACCGCGGCATAGAGTGGATAGGTCGGGTTCACCAGATAGCGCAGTTCGCGGTGTTCGCGCAGCACCAGCGAAAAATCCTTGTAGTGCGAGTACACGCTGACGCCCAGCACGCCGATCGCGAGCGTCACGGTCAGTGTACGTAAGCCCAGTTCGCGCCAGAACGGGCGATAACGTATACGCCAAAGGCAGACGACGAGCGCCGGCAGAATCGCGGTTAGCAGCAGATGCACGAGCAGCTGCATACTGAACAACCCCGACGCCTCGCCGCTATCGGTCTCGAGTACGTTGTGGATCATCGTGTCGTCGATGACCACCCCGTAGACGTTCATGAAATAGCTGGCCAGCGAGGCGACAAACAGCAGCACGACAACCGCCGGCTTGAATAAATAGCGCACGCCGAACAGCGACACCAGTAGCACGAAGAAGGCGAGCATCGCCGCGGCCAGCGACAGGCCGAAGCCGAGATGGCGCGCCATGCCGATTTCGGCCGCGCCGATCACGGCCTTCCAGAAGGCCGTATTCAGAAAGATCGCGAGAAAGGCCGCGACCGTGAGCGTAATGCCGGGCATGCCGCTCCGCGGCCGTGGTAGCGCGCCGAAAAAACGGCGCAGACGGGACAGGTTTTCTCTAAGCGTGGATGGCATGGACAGCGGGCTCGCACAGCGGATTGACCAGTAGTGGTCAGCTTCGCGCGCAGGCCGTGTGGCGGCCGTCTCGTGTTCGTGGGTATTGCGTTATTGACTCGGCACAAAACTAATGAATAGCCGGATTGATAGCGCGGGCATGCGGTTGCGTGTTCGCCGTGGCCAGCGGGTGACTTTAGCCAAAGCGCAGGTCGAAGCACGTGCCTTCGCCGGGCGTGCTGCTCACCGCCACCTGCCAGCCGAAGCGCTCGCTGATGCGCTTGACCAGATACAGCCCGAGCCCCTGGCCTTGGCTGCGCGAGCCGCGAAAACGCCGGTCGAACAAGCGCGACAGGGCCGCCGGCGCGATGCCCCTGCCGTGATCGCGAATGCTCAGCTGGTTGGCTTCGAGCAGCACGTCGATCCGAGCGGCCCCGCCGTGCTCGATCGCGTTGCGCAGCAGGTTGTTGACCACCGACAGCAGCATGCTCTCGGGGGCGGCGACCTCCGTTTCGCTGCGGGCGTCGAAGACGATATTCGGGCGCGGCTTTCCGGCGCCGACAAGCATGTCCTCCTGCATCGCGATGGCCTCGCGCACTATGGGGCTGACCGGCATGGCACTGTACTGCTCGTCGGTCTGTTCGCGCGCGAACAACAGCAGCGACTCGATCAGCTCGTGCATGCGCGTGGTCGCCGAGCGCGCGCGCATCAGCCGCTTGCGGGATTTGGCCGAGAGGTCGTCGTCGTGCGCGATCAGGTCGATGGAACTGATGGCGGTCGCCAGCGGCGTGCGCAGTTCGTGGCTGGCGTCCTCGGTGAACGCCTGCTCGCGGGCCACGAAGGCATCGAAGCGATCGAGCACGCTGTCGAAGGCCTCGACGATCACATTGAGTTGGCGATCGCCCGTGACCGGCCGCAGATCGGGGCGCTGTTCACCGGGCCGGATGTGCGATACCCGCGTGGCCAGCTGCCGCACCGGGCGCATCACCACGTGGGACAACCAAAGCGCCACGATCACGGCGAGAAACAGCGCACCCATGCCGGCGATCCATGCCACGCCGATCAGTTCTTTCTCCAGCCTCTCCTCGGGCGTCAGGTCGAGCAGGACATACAGGCTGTGGTCGCCGATATCGCGCCGCGTGGCCTGATATTCGTAATCGGCGCCCGGCAGCCAGATCTCGTGCGATGCGCTGTTCTCGATCGGCTTGAGGTTTTCGGGCAGTCCGTCGGTCACGCCCCGCGGCGTCACGAAGGTGAGCAAGCCGGGCCGCAGCGCCTCGAGCAAGTCGGGGTCGCGCTTATAGAGTGCGGTCGCGCGGTCCAGGTCGCGCGCGAGCTGGCCATGGGTCATGTCGTGCTCGAGCACCTCGAGAAAGGACGACACGGCATAGATCATGCCGCCGAGCACCACCAGTACCGGCACCAGTGTAGCCAGCAGGAAACGCGGGCGTAGGCCCAGCCTCAGACGTGGCTTAAAGCGCGTCATCGTCCGCGAGCCGGTAGCCGATCCCGTGCACGGTCTTGAGCAGCTTGGTGGGAAACGGCTTGTCGATGATGCCCCGCAGCTGGTGGATATGGCCCCGCAGCGCGGCCTCGCTGTCGGGCGGGTCGTCGCCCCAGATGGCGCGCTCCACGGTGGCGGTCCGCACCACCGCAGGCGATGCGCGCATGAGCAGTTCCAGCATGCGCATCCCGGTCGGGGTCAGCGTCAGCCGCCGCCCGCCGCGGCGCACGATCAGGGTGCGCAGGTCGAAGATCAGATCCGAAACCACCAGATGATCGGTCGCCCCGGCCGCTCGGCGCACCAACGCCTTGAGCCGCATATGCAGCTCCTGCAACGAAAACGGCTTGGTCAGATAGTCGTCGGCCCCGGTCTCGAAGCCGGTCAGGCGATCGCGCAGGGTATCGCGGGCGGTGAGCATCAGAATCGGCACGTTGTTGCCGGCATCCAGGCGCAGCCGCTCGCACAGCGACAGCCCGTCGAGGCCGGGCAGGCTCAGATCCAGAACCAGCACATCGTAGTTGTTGACCGCCGCGAGATGCAGGCCGGTCAGGCCATCGCCGGCATAATCGACGATATCGCCCTGCTCTTCACAGTATTCGCCGATATTGGCTGCCAGATCGTCGTTGTCTTCCACGATCAGGATATACATGACGTCAGGCTCCAGCGTTCTGGGGAGCACGGCAAGCCGTGCCGGGCGGCAGGCGGGTCGCCGCGAATTCGGAATCGTTATCGGCCAGCAGGGGCACGAACGCCAACCACTCGGCCAATTCGCGCCGTCGCTCCCGAGGATAGATCAGCAGGGTCGCCGCGTTTTGTCGACCAATCCAGGCGCAGATCGCATCGATTGCTTCGGCGCCCTTCACCGGGCGGTCGAGATAATAAGAGTAATGGGCCGCATCGATATCCCAGACCGCGACCGGCATACCGGGATCGACACGCGGCGACAGCGCCTGGACGAAAGTCAGCTCCTCGTAGCGCGCGCTGCTCCACAGGCTGGGCACCGCGCCACCCTGGAACAATCCCACGGCAAAGGCCGCCGCCACCAGCGCTGCAGCAGCCGGCGTCCGGCGTCGACGCAGCGCCCATCCGGCACCACCGACAAGCAACAGCCCGGCTACAGCCACCAGCAGCGCAGACGGCCCGGCTTCATAGACCAGCCAGACGAGCGCCACGCCAACCACTGCGATCACGAGCCCGACACAGACCCGCGCCCAGGCGACCCGCGTGATCGCCGCCGCCAACAACAGCATCGCAGGCGCCAGCCAGGGCAGCATGTAGATCTCGCGATACTGCGGACCAAGCGCGAACGCCAGCATCGCGAACACGATCGTAAACGCGAGCAACCCGGCCGCCCCGCGCCGATCGCGCCAGGCAAGCAGCACCGCTGCCGGCAACAACAACGCCCACGGCAGCCAGAGCATCGGTGCGCGCAGGAAATAGAACGGCGTGAATAGCCGCAACGGATCGATGGTGAGCAACGCGCCGGAAAGCTGCGAGTCGCCCAGCGTCTGGCCGCCGATCGCCTGGCGCAGCAGCAGATACCAGGGCACAACCAGTGCAAGCACGATCAACAGACCGCGCACGGGGCGCAGTCGCCGCCAGAGATCGACCGCGCGCTCATCGCTCAGAACCGCGTGCAGGCCCAGGCCGAGCAGCAGGATGAGCGGCGCCTGCGGACCCTTGGTCAGGGTCGCGAGACCAACCAGCAGCCAGAGCGCCCAGACCCATCGTGCCTGCAGGGCCGCGCTCGCCTGGCGGCTACCGACCCAGGCCGCGAGCACGGCCGTGGTCCAGAACGCATAGAGCATGTCGGGCCGCGCGTTGTGGCCGTACTTGAAGGCCGCCAATGAGGCCACGCACAGCAGGCCCGCCAGCAGGCCGGTGCGACGATCGAAAAGGCGCGTGCCGATCCAGAGTGCGAGCAACGCCACCCCCATCACAGCCAAGACCGATGGCGCACGTGCGATACCGGCGCCGACATGGTCCTGACCGGCAAGCGTTGCCGCACCGGCCACCAGCCAGTAGCTCAGCGGCGGCTTGGTCAGCCGGTATTCGCCGTTCAGGCGCGGCACCAGCCAATCGCCACTTTCGAGCATGTTCTCGGCGGTCTGGGCAACATAGATCTCGTGGCTTTCCAGCGGGATATCGCTCATGCCTCGGCCGGCCACGGCCAGTGCGAGCAGCGCAATGACGACCACCGCCAGCCATGCCGCCGGCGCTCCAGCCGGCAATCGCATCCCCACGCTCATGTCCCGGCCGGCGACGATTCGGCCCGCCCCGCGCGAATGAGATAGAGATTGCGGGCATAGATGAACACGCCCGTGCTCTGGCCGAGGATGAACACCGGATCGGCACGATAGATCGCGTAGGTGAGCAGCGTGATCCCGCCGGCGATGCTCAGATACCAGAACGCGACCGGAATATGGCTCTGGCGGCGGCGTTCGCTGGCAATCCACTGCACCAGAAACCGGGCCGAAAACAGGGCCTGGCCGACGAGCCCCAGCCCGATCCACACGATGTCCTGGGTCTGTAGCGTGTCAAACATCATCCACCTCGTAATCGATACGGCAGGCACGCCGCTGCAGCCAGTACACGCCGGCCATATCCAGTAAACCGGTCCAGAGCCGATTGCCCACGCCGTACTTCGACCGTCCCGCGCGCCGCGGCCGATGCGCCACCGGCACGCTGATCACCTGCGCACCGGCGCGCACAAACAACGCGGGCAGGAACCGATGCATATGCCGAAAGCGCGGCAGCGCAAGAAAATCATCGCGGGCGAAGACCTTGAGACCACAGCCCGTATCCGGACAGCCGTCGCCCAGCAACGCGCCGCGTAGACCGTTGGCCACGCGTGACGAAAGCCGCCGCAGCGCGCTGTCGTTGCGTGTCCGGCGCCAGCCCACCACGAGACAGCGGCTCGCCTGTGCCTGCTGACGATAGGCTTCGACCAGACGGGCGATATCGGCGGGCGGGTTCTGGCCATCGCCGTCCAGGGTCGCGATCAGCGGCGCCCGTGCGGCATGGATGCCGTTGGCGAGCGCCGCGCTCTGACCACAGTTCTGCGGCAAGCGCACGACCCGCAGCGTGGCGACACGCCCGGCGGCGAGCGACAGCACGGACGCCGTATCGTCGGTCGAACCGTCGTCCACGGCGATCAGCTCGTAGTCGATCTGGCCGGCGAGCGCACGATCGACCTCCGCAAGCAGCGCGGCAACGCTGTCCTGCTCGTTGTAGAAAGGAATGACCACGGCCAGGGCCGGTGCCGTAAGGCAGTCGCGATTTGGCAAACGCTTCGATCCTCTTGCGTACCGGCCGACAAGGCACGGCACGCTTTGCATGCGCGATGCACCGAATTATCGACAGCGCGGATCGCACAGCCGTTAGCAGAACGTTTGTTTTTCGTTGGTTCGTGAATTCTGCAGCGATCTACACCACTTACGGGCGTTCCGACGCCGTGGTGACGGCATACCCACGTTTTCCGCACGCGGCCCGGGCCAGGCTCTTTAGGGTCAGCCGCTTCCAGGATTCGTTGCCATGTCCAAACCCGCCCACGCCGATCGCCGAACGGCTGTCGGTCATCCCGCCTGGACGCCACGTCCCTGGCAGGACGACCCGTTGTTCGTCTGCCCGTTGCTGGCGCTGGTGCTTGGCTTGTTGATCACCCAGGGGCTCGATTTCGATCGCTACTGGGCCGACCTGCTGTTCCGGCTGGAAGGCGACGACTGGGACTTGCGCTATGCTTGGCTGACATCGCGGGTGCTGCACGAATACGGTCAACGGTTCTCCATCGCCTGGGGCGTGGGCCTGCTCGCACTGACCGCGGTGAGCAGCTGGAGCCAACGGCTGCGCCCCTATCGGCGCGGGCTCGTCTGCCTGTGCATCGCGGTGATCACAAGCCTGCTGCTGGTGTCGCTGGGCAAGCATATGCTCGCGCTGCCCTGCCCCTGGGATCTGTCGCGCTATGGCGGCGACGTGGCCGGCGCGGCCGTCTATTCCCTGCACCCCGGCGAAGTCGGCGGCTGTTTTCCGGCCGGCCATGCCGCCGGCGGCTATTGCCTGTTCGCGCTGTTCTTCTTCGCCCGCCAATATCCGCTGGGCCGGACGATCTGGTGGCTGGCGCCCGGTATCGTGGTCGGCATTACCTACGGTCTCGCACAGGAGCTGCGCGGCGCGCATTTCCTGTCACACGATATAGTCAGTGCGGGCCTGTGCTGGTTCGTGAGCTATGCGGTGTTTCGTATCGGCTTCGCCTGCACCGGTGATCAGGCCTGTTCGTCAAAGGTCAGATCGGTCGCTCGCGAGGAATGATCAGTGGCGGACACGTTTCCTCTCAACGGGTGTATGGACCGGAGACACAGGTAACAGGTGTGCCAGGACATGGGTTACACCTCGACGTTCGCTCAATGGCGGACTCGAGGTGCCCATTCATGCCCTGGACGGAACACACATCGATGACCTTACGCACCGAGTTCATTGCGCTGGCCCGCAACGACGACGTGAACCTCTCGGCGTTGGCCCGCCGCTTTGGGATCAGTCGCAAGACCGCCTATAAGTGGATCGCCCGTGCCGAGGCCGGGCAGCCCCTTACCGATCGCTCGCGACGACCGCGGGCCTCGCCCACGCGTACGCACATATCGTTGGAGCAGACCGTGGTCGCTCTGCGCCAAGCGTATCCGTGCTGGGGCGGGCGCAAACTGCGTCAGGTGCTCATCGATCGCGGCCACGTCGCTGTGCCGGCGCCGAGCACGATCACCCATATCCTGCGTCGGCACGGTTTGATGCCCGAGCGCACCGCCGCGGCCAGCATCGCCTGGCAACGTTTTGAACACGCGGCCGCCAACGATCTCTGGCAAATGGACTTCAAGGGCACGCTCGCGCTCGGCAGCGGCCGGTGTGACCCACTGACCGTGCTGGACGATCACTCGCGTTATAGCCTGGCGCTCGCGGCCATCCCCGATATGCGCAGCGCTACGGTCCAGAATGTCCTGACCGAGACGTTCCGGCGCCATGGCCTGCCGATCCGAATGAATATGGACAACGGCTCGCCCTGGGGCAGCCCGGGCGGTCAATCGCGCGGGCTATCCGCGCTGAGCATCTGGCTGGTACGCCTGGGCATTCGCATCAGCTTCAGCCGACCGGCCCATCCGCAAACCAACGGCAAGGACGAGCGGTTTCACCGGACGTTGACCGCCGAGGTGCTCAATGGCCGGGCGTTTGTCGATCGCGCGCAGATACAGCACGCGTTCGATACTTGGCGCGATATCTACAACACCGTGCGCCCGCATGACGCGCTCGGGCTGGCGACCCCGAGTACGCGCTATCGCCCGAGTCCGCGCTCGTTTCCGGAAACCTTGCCGACGATCGCCTATGCACCTGACGATACGGTGGCGCTTGTTCGCGCCAACGGCGTCGTGCCCTTTAAGGGCCGAACCCTGAAAGTCTCGAACGCCCTGCGTGGCTTATCGATCGCCTTTCGGCCGAACGCCGATCAAGACGGCTGCTATGCCGTGTACTTCGCCCACCATCGACTGGCTGATATCGACTTACGCAACATGGATATGGGCTAATCTGTTACCCATGTCCTGGCACGGGTGTTACCCATGTCATCGGTCTATACAAACGGGGAAAAGACCGCGCTCTTTTCAGCGCTCAGTTCGAGCAGCAGTCTCCGAACGAGCCCCGCAGATACTACTTCCACCCCATCTGCCAGACCGCCCGATCCTTTAGCTCGCGCCATCCCAGCCTGAATGTTCGCCCGCTCATCACGGCCTCGAGCACCACTTCGACGACGTGGTCGCTTTTGTCGTGCAGCAGTTCGGTGACGATGAAGTGTTTTTCGTTGCGCGCCGGTCGGACGGCGGTCCATTTGCTGTGATGCAGCTTGTTCGGATTGATGGTGTTCATGGCACGCTCGCGCCCCTCGGCCCAACACGTTCGGACCATGGCGTATCGAAACCGAGCCGGCCGACGCCCGGCCACTTGATCGCGAGATCGGCCGGGTCGATGCCCCAGACGAGGCCGAACAGGTTGATTTCGATGCCTTCGTCCCAGGCGGCCAGCACGCCGAGCGCACCGTGAAGCGAGAGCTGGTAGCCGCTGGCGCTCGGCGCGGGGGCGATCAGGGTGTCGTCGAGATAGTCCTTGCCGATGGCGGTGGCGGGCAGTTCGACGTTGAGTTCGGGCACCTTGCGCACGAGCCAGGCGGTGAAGGTGTTGCTGTTCGGGCCGGGCCAGATACGGTACTCGCTGAACGGGTATTCGGGCAGGGCCTTGTTGATATGGGCGATCGCGCGTTCGGCTACGCCGCCGCGCAGATCGAGCAGCAGGCGCGGCAGCGCGCCCGCCCAGCGCCGATCCGGGGCGCCTTCCCGCGACGACAACGCGGGACGGCTCCATGCGGTCACGTGGTGCGCGGTGTAGGTGGTGGCGCCCGCCGGCTTGGTCGCGACCCAGGTGTGCACGGCGAACAGACCGCGCCAGCTGAAGGTGCGGGCGGCATAGATCTGGACCACGGCTTCGGGCGTGTGCGCGGGAGCGGGTGCGAGGCCCGCCGACGAGCGATCGGTGTCGTACCAGGCGCCGCCCAGCGTGACGTTCTCGTCGGCCAGCATCGCGACCGGGCCGGAGAGAGCGAGCGCCGCGATCGCCAACAGGCCGAAAAACCCGCGCCGGAGGGCCGTCACGGAAAGCGCGGTCGCGGGGCGGCGAACGCGACGCGGGCGGGCCGGCGGCTGTCGGTACGCGGTCGCGGAAGCGGAGTTGGCATGGCTGCATTCTGCCGTAGAACCGCGCGCGGCGTCGGGACGGGCGGCACGATGTGGTCTCGCTGTCGTGGCCGAGGCGCCGCGCCGGACATCGCGCCTGCGCGTAGGTTCTCATGCGCCGTTGTCATCGTAGGCGAATGCCGGTTTCGCGCCGTACCCGGGCGTAGCGGTCGATCGCGCATGCCCTCAGGCTCGGCGTGGTGGCCGACCGGAAACCGTTGCCGAAACGACCGGCCTCAACGTCGGCCTTGCCGTCGCCGCGCGCGCTGCCGGCTCGAGGCACGTCGGCGAGCGCCTTATGCGCGCTCCCCGTGCGGTGTTCACGCCTTGCGCGCCGCCGCCATATCCCGAACACTCGACCCATCCGTTTCGAAATCCCGGCAATGGCCGACGCCATGAAGAGAGTCTGTGTCTGTATCGCCGCCGTGGTGTACGCGGTGGCGGGTGTGGCGTTCGGCCCGGCGTTGGCCGATGAGCCGGAGCCGATCCGTATCTATGTCGACGAGTATGCCGAAGGCCAGGTGATGAGCCACGTGGCCAAGAAGGTGATCGAGTCGGAGTACGACATTCCGGTGGAGTTCAAGAACGTGGCCGTTGGCCCGGCGTTTCTCGGCGTGGCGGAGGACGAGCGCTCGCTGTTTCTCGTGGCGTGGCTGCCGCGCACGCATGGCGCCTACATGGAGCGCGTCGGCGACGAGGTCGACAACCTCGGCGAGCTGTTCGACGGCGCGCGCCTGGGCTGGGCGGTGCCGGCCTACGTGCCTGAAGACGAACTGGGCACGATCGCCGACCTGGGCAAGGCCGACGTACGAGAAAGACTCGACGGCACCATTCAGGGCATTTCGGCCGGTGCCGGCCTCATGCAGGTCTCGGAAGAGGTCATCGACGGCTACGGCCTGGACGACTACCGCCTGATCACCGCCAGCAGCGCGGCGATGACGGCCGCGCTCAAGCGCGCGATCGACGACGAGGAATGGATCGTCGTCACCGCCTGGAGCCCGCACTGGATGTGGGAGCGCTTCGACCTGCGCTATATCGAGGATCCCGACGGCGTCCTCGGCGGGCGCGAGCACGTGGACGCCATCGCCAGCAAGCCGCTGGCCGAGAGCGCGCCCGAGGTGCACGCGATGATCCGGCGGATGCATTACAGCCTCGACCAGATCAACGCGGCGCTGGTGGATGCGGAAGAGACGTCCGACGAGGCGGCGGCCCAGACCTTCATCGACGAGCATCCGGAGGTGATCGCCGAGTGGGTGGGGCAATAGTCTTCGGCACCGGCACCGTGAGTCGGCCCAGCCGTAGGGACGCGCTCAGGGCTCACCGGGCGCGTTGCGCTGCGACGGAGGTCGTCCGAACGGCTTGATGCGCGATTGCGGATCGACCGCGTCACGATGGCGGGCCGCGGCTCCGGCCCACCACGCCGGCTGTGCGAAGGTGCGCCCCATGTAGTCGCGCCAGTTCTCGGCGTTCGCGTGGCGCTGCAGCGCGCCTTGCTCGTCCCGGAACTCAGGCGCCGCCGGAATCGGGATCATCGCCGAGACCGGCAGGCAGCCGAGTTCCGATAGAAAGGTCGCATGGCCGTCGCCGCGCATGCCCGGCCCCACTGGCCGGCCGAGTAGGTGACGATCGCGCTCGGCTTGTAGGAAACAGCGAGCTGCCGACGTGATTGAGCGGTTGGGCCAGCGCTGGACTCATGCGGTGGTGGTATCCCGCGCTCACCAACACGTAGCTGTCCGCTGCGTCGATGCGTTCGGCCAGGGACTGGAAGGAGGCGGACACGTCACGTCGGCCGTAGGCGAAATGCGGCTTGAAGCGGGGCCGAAATCGAAATCCAGCGGATCGATCCGTTCGATCTCGTGGCCGTCGCCGCGGGCCTCGATATGGCGGTCGCAGGCGCGGGCCACACGCAGACCAAGGCGCGCCGGTTTCGGCAGCGTGCTGTCGCGAGCGCTGCCGAGAAAGACGAGATATTTCATGATCGTATCCGAACGGGCCCGGCGCTAGAACGGATACTGCCGGGTGTAACTGCGACCGGTCGCGGCGGTGCGATTACGTCGGCATCGTTCAGACGCCGGATGATGCCCGCGACGGGTCGCGAGTGGATTGGCCTTCGCGCCACGGCCAGGTCGACAGCCGCACGTGCCAACCGGCCGGCGTGCGATGCGCGAGGCTGATCTCCACGGCCGCCCGAGCGCGGAGCGATGTCTTCGACAAGGTCTCGGCGCCGGCGAGCAGTTCGTGCGCGCTATCCAGTGCGACGCGGGGCGTGATGGCCATGGCATGATCGCCGTACTCGAGCCAGCACGGCAGCCCGGTTTCGTCGAAATGCGCCCGCGGCGCGGCCGCCTGAGCCAGGGTCACACGTTGCCACAGCTCGCGATAGAGCCCGCGGGGGTGGCATTCTTCGAGCGTGTTCTCATCGATGAAGCGCATCTCGCCGATGTCCTTGTCGAGCGTCGGCGCGAGGTCGACGAGCCGGTGCCAGGTGCAGAAACGGCCTTCCACGCAGGTGATGCCCGCGAAGGCGGTCTGGCGGGCGAGCCAGACCAGCTGGGCTCGGTCGCAGTCGGCGAGCGTGGCGACGCCGGTGAAGTCGGGCCGGTCGGCGGGCACGCGCAGGTCGGCGTGCCAGTCGCCGGCCTGCAGCCAGAACACCTGTGTGTCCCGGTCGACGAATACGGGCGCGCCCTCGGCGGGTTCGGCGTAGAGGGTGCGCTGCCACAGGCCGTGGTAGCGCGTCGGGACATGGCTCATGTCGGTGGTCGCTCGCCTGTCGAGCGCGCCGATCCGGGCAGCGGCCGCAACCCGCGGGAACGTTGCTGCGCGCCTGCCCTTCGGATCGCGGTGCGACTTGGCCGCAGGCGCCGGCTTCGCGTAGGCGGGGCAGAATGCGCACGCCGGCAGATTCTCGTGTGCGGCAACGGCGCACGGCACAGGACAACGCAGAAAGCCGGCCGCGTATTCGTGACCCGCCGCACTATCCGGCCTCGTCCTTGTGGCGCGCGTGCTGGCCCAGGCTGCCGGCGCCGCGCGCGCCGTCGGGTAGGGCGATCTCGCCGGCGGCCAGACGTTTCTTCAGATAGTTGAAGGTCTGGATGGTCTGGGCCCATAGATGATCGCCGGCCGCCAGCGGTTCGTAGCGCGGGGTGTCGCCTTCGGCGATCAGCTCCGGCACGGGCGCGACCTCGGTGTGATAGTCGGCAGCGAAGAACAGCGGGAAGCTGTAGCGCTCTTCGGCGACCTTGCGTACCCGATGCGAGGTGGCCACGAACGCGCCGTTGGTCCAGATCTCGAGCATGTCGCCGATGTTCACCACCAGCGCATCGTCGCGGTAGGGCACGTCGACCCATTCGCCGGCGCCGTTCATCACTTCCAGGCCGGGCGCGGTCGGGCGGAGCAGGGTGAAGCATTCGTAGTCGGTGTGCGCGCCGATGCCCTGGGCGTCGGCCGCGTTCGGATCGAACGGATAGTGGATCAGGCGCAGCTGACTCGGCGGCTCGGTCACGTGGCCGAGCAGCGCGTCGTGTTCGAGGCCCAGGGCGTGCTCGAAACCGCGCATCAGCGCGCGCCCGACATCGAAGACATCCTGGTAATAGGCATAGACGTCGTTGGCGAAGCCGTCGAGATCGGGCCAGACATTGGCCCCCAGCATGGGCGTGCCGGCCACAACTTCCGGATGGTCGGCGGGTAGCTCGAAGGATAGATCGAAGGCTTCCTTGGCATCGGCCTTGGTCGGGTCCGGGGCTTCCTCGCCGGCGGGTACATAGCCGCGGTGGTTGTCGGACTTACCAATGTAGTAGCGTATCTTGTCGTCGTAGGGCAGATCGAAGAAGCGCTGGGTCTGTTCGAACAACGCGTTCTGGCGCGCCTCGCTGATGCCGTGATTGACGACGTAGAAAAAGCCGACGTCGCGTGCGGCGGTGGCGAGTTGTTCGGCCACGACCCGGCGCACGGGCTCGTCGGCTGCGAACAGCGGACCGATATCGATGGCCGGGATGGATTGGAAATCGGTGGGCTGGCGTGAGGTCATGTCTGCCTCCGGGACGGTAGGGATCGGTTGAGCTTCGAAAAGGGGCGCGGCGCTCAGTCGCTCTTGAGCACGACAACGGGCTGACCGGCGGCTACGGCCGCGCCTTCCGCGATCGGCAGGCGGGCGACGCGTCCGGCCTGGACGGCGCGCACCTCGACTTCCATCTTCATGGACTCGACCAGGGCGACCAGCTGGCCGTCCTCGACGGCCTCGCCTTCGGCGACCTGCAGCTTCCACAGGCTGCCGGAGACCGGGCTGTCGATACCGGTCTCGCCCGCGGCCAGGGCCTCGGATTCGGCCGGCTCGGGAATATGGTCCTCGAAGGTGAACTGGCCGTCGGCCCGCCAGCGCGCCATCTCCTCCTGAAAGGCGGCCTCGCGGCGTTCGCGAAACGTCTCGATGGATTCCTGATGGGCATCGAGCCAGGCTTCGTGCTCGGCCAGCGAGAACGTGACCGTCTCGGTTTGCAGGTCGAAGCGCCCGTGCAGGAATTCGCGCCGGATCTCGGTGAGTTCGTCGTGGCTGACTTCGTAGAAGCGCAGCTGGTCGAAGAACCGCAGCAGCCACGGATTCTCGAAATGGCGCGTCTCGCGATAGCGGTTCCACATCTGCAGCGTACGGCCGACGAACTGGTAGCCGCCCGGGCCTTCCATGCCGTAGACGCACAGGTAGGCGCCGCCGATGCCGACCGAGTTCTCGGCGGTCCAGGTGCGCGCGGGGTTGTACTTGGTGGTGACCAGGCGCTGGCGCGGGTCGAGCGGTGTGGCCACCGGCGCGCCGAGATAGACGTCGCCCAGGCCCATGACCAGATAGCGCGCATCGAAGACGATGTCGCGGATCTGGTCTTCGTTGTCCAGGGCATTGATACGGCGGATGAAATCCAGATTGCTCGGACACCAGGGTGCATCCGGGCGCACCGTGCGCTGATAGATCCGGATTGCCTCGTGGCAGGCCGGATCGTCCCAGGACAGCGGCAGGTGCACCACGCGCGATTCGATTTCGAGCTGTTCGACGTCGCGCAGCGCCCGTTCGGCGTGTTCGAGATGTGCCAGCAGATCGTCGAGCGCCAGCGTGTTCGGGTCGTAGTGGATCTGCAGTGAGCGGATGCCGGGGGTAAGTTCGGCCATGCCGGCCAGCGGATGCTCGCGCAGCCACAGCATCCAGGCATGGGCACGAAAACGCAGCGCGATCTCGAGCGCCATCTCGCCGAATTCGATCAGCAGGAAGTCGTCGCCCGCACGGCGGTAAACGATGCGCTCGCCGGCCTCGGCCGCCGGAACCTCGCGCAGTACCGGGTGGCCACGCTCGGCGACGAGGCTCGGCGCGCGGGTACCGGCGAGCGTGTCCAGGCGCGCCTGCCGATCGACCTCGAGCGCCCGCGCAGTGTCCAGCGAGACCGGTACGAAGCGCACGCTGTCGCCGGCGGCGAGCTGGCCGAGCTTCCAGCGCTCGGCGCGCACGGTGGTCGCGGGGCAGACAAAACCGCCCAGCGACGGACCGTCCGGGCCCAGGATGACCGGCATGTCGCCGGTGAAGTCGATGGTGCCGAAGGCGTAGGCGTTGTCGTGGATGTTGGAGGGGTGCAGCCCGGCCTCGCCGCCGTCCTCGCGGGCCCATTCGGGGCGGGGCCCGATCAGGCGCACGCCGGTGCGGTTGGAATGAAAATGCACGTCCCAGTCGTGGTCGAAGAAGGTCTCGATATCGTCTTCGGTGAAGAAGTCGGGCGCGCCGTGCGGGCCGTAGAGCACCGCGATCTGCCAATGACGGCCGGTCTCGGTGGGCGTGCCGAACACGGGCACGACATCCGCGGGCAGGGCGCGCGGCGTGATCCGCGCACGCGCGGCCAGCGGCAGGACGTCGCCGCTGCGCAGCGCGCGGCCGCCGTGGCCGCCGAATTGGCCGAGGGTGAAGGTCGCACGCGAGCCAAGATAGGGCGGACTGTCGATGCCGCCGGCGATCAGCAGATAGCAGCGCGCGCCGCCCTCGATCTTGCCGAGCTTGAGCTTCGCACTCGCAGGCACGTCGATCACGCGCCAGAGATCGACGGCGTCGTCGTCGAGCGTGGCGGCGATCGGCGCGCCGGCGAGCACGATCTGGGTAGCGCGGTTGAAGCGCAGCGTCGGCCCGGTCAGCGTGAGTTCGAGGCCGGCGGCGTCGTCGGCGTTCTCGAGCAGCCGGTTGCCGAGTCGGAACGACCAGTCGTCGAACGGCCCCGACGGCGGCACGCCCACGTCCCAGTGGCCGGTACGCCCAGGCACGTCCTGGATCGTGGTCATCGTGCCGGGGGCCAGCACTTCGATGGTCGGCGGCGCCCAGTCGAGATCGGCCAGCCAGCGGGTATGGAAATCCGCGCGCTCAAAGCGGGCGTCGCGCAGTACGTGAGACAGCCAGGTGCGGTTGGTCTCGATGCCGTATACCCGAGAGGCCTCAAGCGTGGCAGCCAGGCGCTCGACGGCGTGCGCGCGATCGTCGGCGTGCACGATGACCTTGGCCAGCATCGGATCGAACAACGGCGAGATCTCCAGTCCCGCCTCGATCGAATGATCGATTCGCAGACCGTCGCCGCTCGGGAACGTCACCTCGGTAAGCAGGCCGGCCGAGGGGCGAAAATCCTGGTGCGGGTCCTCGGCGTAAAGACGCGCCTGTACGGCATGGCCGTGCGGCCCGAGCTCGGCGCGCAGGGCGGCCAGGTCCATCGCTTCGCCGGCGCCCAGGCGCAGCATCCAGTCGACGATATCCACGCCCCAGACGGCTTCGGTCACGCCGTGCTCGACTTGCAGGCGCGTGTTCACTTCCAGAAAGAAGAAACGCTCGCGTGCGGCGTCGTAGATGAACTCCACCGTGCCCGCGCTGCGATAGTTCACCGCTTCGCCGAGCGCGACGGCGGTTGCGTGCAGCTCGGCGCGCACGGCCTCGGGAAGCGCCGGCGCCGGGCATTCCTCGATGACCTTCTGGTTGCGGCGCTGGGTCGAGCAGTCGCGCTCGCCGAGGGCGACCACGGTGCCCGCGCCGTCGCCGAAGATCTGCACTTCCAAATGCCGGGCGGTGGCGATATAGGCCTCGACGAACACGCCGGCATCGCCGAAGTTGCGCTCGCCCAGCCCGCGTACGGAATCGAAGGCGCGCGTCAGCTCGGCTTCGGTCTCGCAGACCTGCATACCGATCCCGCCGCCGCCCGCGGTGGACTTGAGCATCACCGGATAGCCGATACGGGCAGCTTCGGCGGTGGCGGCGTCAACATCGTCGAGCAGCGCCGAACCGGGCACCAGCGGCACACCGGCGTCCTCGGCGATCGCACGCGCCTCGTGTTTGAGGCCGAAGGCTCGGATCTGGTCGGCCGTCGGCCCAAGAAATACCAAGCCCGCCTGCTCGCAGGCGGCGATGAACTGCTCGTTCTCCGACAGAAAGCCGTAGCCGGGATGGATGGCCTGGGCGCCGGATTCCCGCGCGATGGCGATCAGCTTGTCGATCGCCAGATAGGTATCCGCCGCGCCTCCCTCGCCGAGTGAGTAGGCGGCATCGGCGGTGGTCACGAACGGCGCGTCGCGGTCGGCCTCGGCATAGACGGCGACGCTTGCGATGTCACGGGCGCGCAGGGTGCGCTGGATACGGGTGGCGATGGCGCCGCGATTGGCGATCAGCACGGTGTCGAACATGGATGACGATCCGAAGGTCGATGCGGGTCGTCCCGCCGGGGTTCGCAGCGCCGCGGGGTCGTCCCCGCGCGCGGTCAATGGCGGGCGCTCAGTCCCAGATGAGTATTTCCAGCGGGGTCGGGTTGAAGCCGCTGCAGGGGTTGTTGAGCTGCGGGCAGTTGGAGATGAGTACGACCACGTCCATCTCGGCGACCATCTCCACGTACTTGCCGGGCCCGGAGATGCCGTCGTCGAAGTACAGCTCGCCGTTGGCGGTGACCGGCACGTTCATGAAGAAATTGATGTTGTGGGCGATATCGCGCTTGGTAATGCCGTATTCGGGGTGGTTGGCGATCGCCAGCATCCAGTTGTCGCGACAGGAATGCATATGCCGCTTTTCCAAGTCGTAGCGCACGGTGTTGGACTCGCTGGCGCAGGCGCCGCCGAGGGTGTCGTGGCGCCCGCAGGTATCGGCGCTGATGGTCAGCATCACGTTGTTGAGGTTCGAGCGCAGTTCGCTGCCGGTGGTCAGATAGACCTTGCCCTGTTCGCGCACCGTGTCCATGGCGCTATAGCGCTCGGAGGGATCGGCCGCGTTGAAGAACAGCGTATCGGCGGCCTCGTTGCCCTCGACGTCGACGATACGAATCGTCTGGCCGGCCCTGACCGTGTCGATGTAGTGGTCGCCGGCATCGATGAGCTGGCGAAAGACCGCGTTTTCCTCGCGTTGCTGGCTTGCGATGGTCATGAGTGCTCCTTGTCGAATCGTGGGCTTCAGGCCGCGCCGAGGTAGTACAGGCGGTTGTTCTCGAAGCCACGGGCGTTCTCGTCGCAGTGGTTCAGGCAGACATCGTCGGCGGCCACGGAGGCGGCTTCGCCGAGGGCGATATCCACGCCGCGCCTGGGGTATTCGGCGGCCGGATCGAGCGGGTGCGGGCAGGTATGCAGGGCTACGAGCGTGTCCATCTCGAAACGCAGGGTGACGCTCGCGCCGGCCTGGCAATGGCCGGCGACATAGTTCAGATTTCCGTCGTCGTCGGCGACCACCTTGCTGAACAGATTGAGATTGGCCGCCAGATCACGTGCGCCCAGACCGTATTTCGCCAGCTCGATCAGAAAGCTGTCGTGGCCGGTCTGGGTGCGGTCGTTGAGTGCGGCCTGGAAGCTGACCGGCTGCCAGCCCTTGTCGATCATGTGGCGGGCGTGCAGGTTGCCGCCGACGCTGTCGTGCCAGCCGAGGTTGTCTTCGATGATGGAGGCGAAGATGCGGCCCATGTCGGAATACAGGCAATGGCCGCGGGTCAGCTTGAAGGTGTGCTGGCACTTGAGGGTGTCCGGCAGGTTCAGCCGCTCCAGCAGGTTTTCCGGGTTGTACATGAGCATGCCGACGTTGGTGTCGGGCTCGCCCGCGGTAAGCCGCATGGTGGTGCCGCGGCGCAGGCGCAGCGACCAGTGCTGGCCACCGGGCAGATGGGTGGTGTAGACGGGTTCGCTCATGAGTGCATGTCCTCCTCGATCTGCTTGGCCTGGGAAGGCGCGTCCTCACGGTTGCGTTCCACGTCCAGGTCGTAGGTGATGGTGGCGCCATACGCCTCGGGGGCGTGCGGATCGTTGCGCCACTTGTCGAACACCCAGACACGGGTGCCGAGCGCGAAGGCTTCGTCGATGTCGTGGGTGATCATGAAGATGGTGAGCTGCTGCTCGCGCCAGAGGCGGGTGACCAGCTCGTGCATGTCCTGGCGGATGCCGGGATCGAGCGCGCCGAAGGGCTCGTCGAGCAGCAGGATGCGCGGGCGCATCATCAGCGCCTGGGCGATCGCCAGGCGCTGCTGCATGCCGCCGGACAGCTCGTGCGGATACTTGTCGAGGGCGTTTTCCAGGCCCACTTCGGTCAGACGTTCCAGCGCGACCTCGCGGGCCTGGCGCCGACGGCTGCCGAACAGCTTGCCGAGCCACTTCGAGCGCGACAGCTCCTCGGCGATGAGCGTGTTGCCCAGTACCGTGAGATGCGGCAGCACCGAGTACTTCTGGAACACCACGCCGCGGTCCGGCCCGGGCTCGCCGGGAATCGGCTTGTCGTCGACGAGCAGCTGGCCGCGGGTGATCGACTCCGTACCCAGCATCATCTTCAGGAACGTCGTCTTGCCGCAGCCGGACGCGCCGACGATGGTCACGAACTCGCCCGGTTCAACGGTAAAATTGATCCGTTCGAGCACGACGTCGCGGCCGTAGTGCTTCTCCAGCCCTTTTGCTTCTACGAGACTCATCCGGCGGCCTTTTCGTCGACGTGATACCAGGGGAACGACCACCGCGAGATCCACAACAGCGCCTGATCGATGACAAACGCGAGGAGCGTGATCCAGGCGACATACGGTAGGATCACGTCCATCGCCAGATAGCGGCGCACCAGGAAGATGCGGTAGCCGAGCCCGTCCTGGGCGGCGATAGCCTCCGCGGCGATCAAAAACAGCCAGGCGCTGCCCAGCGCCAGCCGGGTGGTGGAGATCAACCGTGGCGTGAGCTGGGGAAGCAGCACCCGCAGCATCACCTGCCAGGAGCTGGCGCCCAGCGTCTGGGCCTTGATGCGCTGCTCGTCGGGCAGGCGCAGGGCCTCGCCGGTGAGGTCCCGAATCAGAAACGGGGTGATGCCGACGATGATCAGCACCACCTTGGCCGTCTCCCCGGTGCCGAAGGCGATGAACAGGATGGGCAGGATCGCCAGCGGCGGGATCAGCGAGATCACCGTGATCAGCGGCGAGAACGGCGCCCGGAACAGCGGCAGGCCGCCGCTGAACAGCCCGAAGACCAACGCGACGAGCGCGCTGATGCCGACGCCGATCCCCAGTCGCTGCAGGCTGGCCGCGGTGTCGGTCCACAGCGGGATCGAGCCGGTACGGACGTTGGCTTCGGTGGCCATGCCGACGAAGGTGTCGGCCATCTGCACCGGCAGCGGCAGCAGTCGATCGTTCGGATTCTCGGCATGGCGGGCGCTCGAAATGCCCAGGTAAACGAAGGCGATCAGCAGAAACGGCAGCAGCGCCAGCGCCACCCGCGCGGCCCGGCGCGGCTTGAGATTGATCAGTCGCTTCATGACAGCGTCTCCGGCGGTCGAGGGGAAAGCGCGGCGGGCGGTGGCCCGCCGCGGGGTCGACCGTTACCGGTTTTCGGCGACTTCCTCGGTA
>NZ_AYKF01000096.1 GCF_003732545.1 Salinisphaera orenii subsp. halophila YIM 95161
CGCAGCACCACCGCCAGACGCCGGGCCAGCGCCTGCCATTCCGTCGGCAGGGCGGCGATGCGGTCTTCGCGGAAACGCCCGCGATGCAGTCGCACCAGCGCGGCCAGCAGGCGCTGATCGTTGCGCGAGAAACCCTGCAGGTCAGCATGGCCGAGAATGTACTCGCCGTGCTTCTGATAGCCCTTGTGCGCGATCAGCAGGCCGATCTCGTGCAGCAGCGCGGCCCAGCGCAGCATGCGCCCGGCGAAGCGCTCGAACCCCGGCGGCGCCGAGTCGCCGAACAGACCGAGCGCGGTGGCGGCCACGCGTTCGCCGTGGGCGGCGTCGACGTGATAGCGCGCCATTGCCGACCGCACGCCCTGCTCGCGGATGTCGCGATCGTGCAGCCGACCCAGCAGGTCGGCGACCACGCCCTCGCGCAGCGCCTTGTCGGAGACCGACATGGCCTTCACGCCCAGGCTTTCGAAGACCGCCGTGAGCACCGCGAGGCCGCCGGGAAAGATGGCGGACCGGGCCTCGGAGACGCCGGGCAGCGACAGCGCGTCCACGCGCCCGGCCTTGATCACCCGGCGCGCCAGCGAGCGCAGATGTGCGGACGTGATCTCGCCGCCGTCGGCGTCGTCGCCGGCGGCCCGCAGGATCGACTTGATGCTGCCGGAGGAGCCGATCGCCATGTCCCACCCGGCCTCGCGGTAGGCCCGGGCGATCGGCTCCAGCGTCAGCCTGGCATCGAGGACCGCCGCCCGCCAGGTCTTGCGGGTGACACGGCCGTCCGGAAAGAAACGCTGCATCTGCACGACCGCGCCCAGCGAGATGCTCTCGACGAGTTCGGGCTCGCCGCCTTCGCCGATGATCAGTTCGGTGGAGCCGCCGCCGATGTCCACGACCAGACGGCGCGGCCGTTCGCGGCCCAGGTCCCGGACCACGCCGCCGTAGATCAGACGCGCCTCCTCGGCGCCGTAGATGATCTCCACCGGATGCCCGAGCACGCGACCGGCGCGATCGATGAAGTCATCGGCATTGCGCGCACGCCGCAGCGTGTTGGTACCGACGACACGCACATGGTCGCCGGGCAGCCCCGCCAGGCGCTGACCGAAACGGGCGAGACAGGCCAGCGCCGACTCGCAGGCCGCCTCGGGCAGCCCCCCGTCGGGGGTCAGCCCCGCCGCCAGCCGGACCGGCTCCTTGAGACGGTCGACGACGTGGTGGGTCTCGCCCTCGGCGCGCACCACGATCATGTGAAAACTGTTCGACCCCAGGTCGACGGCGGCGACCGTCTGCGGCGCGGCCTCGTCGGCGGGGCTTTCCAAGCGTGAACTCATGCGGCTATCTTAGGGACTACCGTTGTCGGGCGCGAGGGCGAAGGATTTTGAGCTACAGGCCGGAAACGTGTGTCGCACACTCGTGTGACATACGCACGACCGTCGCCCGCCACGGCTCCGCGCCGATCCTGGTCGCGCTGGTGGTCGTGCTCGCGCTCGCCGGCTGTGCCGGTCACGACACGCGCCCGGCCGCCCGCGGCCATCATCACGGCGCCGAGGATTTCAGCTGGGGCGCGGCCCGAGCCGGCGCGCAGAACGACCCGGGCGGCGACGCCGCGATCGTCGCGGCGCTGCAATCGCACTACCGGGACTGGGCGGGCGTGCCCTACCGCTACGGTGGCCGCGACCGCAGCGGCATCGACTGTTCCAGCTTCGTGCGGCGTACCCTCGATGCGGTCGAATCGATCGATCTGCCCCGCACCACCGCCGCCCAGGCGCAGCGCGGCGAGGCGATCGGCCGCGGCGATCTCTCGCCGGGCGATCTGGTGTTCTTCCGAACCGGCGGCGGCAACCGGCATGTCGGCATCTATATCGGCGACGGGCGCTTCATGCACGCCTCCACCAGCCGAGGCGTGACGCTGTCCCGCCTGGACAACATCTACTGGCGTCGCCACTACTGGCAGTCGCGACGGATCACGACCGCGCACAACTGATGCGCCCGCCCGTCACAACCCGCCGCGCGGCGGCCGGGTGCCGTCGCGCCCGCGCCGCGACCCGCCGTATGCCGACTCACCCCGGATGAGCACGTCCGAACACGGCGCCGCCGATCCGACGGCCGACGATACGCGAACCCGCCTGTGGCGCGTGATCTTCGGCACCGACACGCCGGCCGGCCGCGTCTTCGACATCGTGCTGATGGCGCTCATCCTCGCCAGCGTCGCCAATCTGATGCTGGTCTCGGTCTCGGCGATCGAGGCACGAATCGGCGGTCTGCTGCACGGCCTCGAGTGGCTGTTCACCCTGGCCTTCAGCATCGAGTACGCGGCACGAATCTACGCCGCGCGGCGCCGCTGGGCCTATATCCGCAGCTTCTACGGCCTCATCGATCTGGTCTCGATCCTGCCGCTGTATCTGGGACTGATACTGCCCGACACGCATTATCTGGTCGCGGTACGCGTGCTCCGCATCATGCGCATCTTCCGGGTGTTCAAGCTGGTGCGCTATGCCAACGACGCGCGCGTGCTGTCGCGTTCGCTCATGCACGCCCAGCGCAAGATCCAGATCTTTCTCGGCATGCTCGCGCTGATCGTGACCGTGCTCGGCGCGGTGATGTACGTGGTGGAAGGCCCGGTGCACGGCTTCACCAGCATCCCGCGCAGCATCTACTGGGCGATCGTGACGATCACGACCGTGGGCTACGGCGACATCTCGCCGAGCACGCCGCTGGGCCAGGCGATCGCCGGGGTCGCGATCCTGGTCGGCTATGCGCTGCTGGCGATCACCAGCGGTGTCATCACCGCGGAGCTGACCAACGAGATCCGCAACGAACGCCAGCGCCGCCAGTGCCCGCACTGCGAGCGCAGCGGCCACGAGATCGACGCCACCTACTGCAAGTTCTGCGGCGGCGACCTGACCGCCGAAGACCCCGAGGAGGACCCGCCGGCGGACGAGGAGCAGGCCGCCTCGCGCGATAAGCTCGATTGAGCCCCCGCGGCGGCGGATAGAGCGGCCACGAAAAAGGCCCGCCGAGACACTCGGCGGGCCTGGTGCTTCAAGGCGTCGCTGCGGACGCCGGCGGGCGCGATCAGGCGCGGGCGCTATCCGCGCGTGCGTCCTCGATCAGACGGTGGGCGACCGAGTTGCGCAGCATCTCGTGCGCCCGTTCGATGGCCCGATCCAGTCCTTCGTGCTGGATCTTGAACTTGCGGTGCGCGCGCGCCTTGAGCTCATCCACGCTCGGAAACTCCGGCAGATCGATCTCGGCCAGATAGGCCTCCGCCGCGCTCCACTTCGTGCGCGCATGCGCCCGCAGGTCGTCGAGCCGATGGCTACCTTCCCAGCGCTGACGGATGTTGGCGCTGATGCGATCGGCCGAGAAGCCTTCCGCGATATAGACCGCGCACTTGTCGATGATCTTCTGCGTCGGCGCCTTCTCGTTGGCGAGAATGGTCTTGGGCGGCTGCCGCAGGTCCCAGACGAGACCCAGCTTCTCGAGCCCCAGCAACAGGTAATAGGTGGTGTCGATCTCCCACCAGAAGAAGCCATTGCGGGCCGTCGCCGGATAGTAGTGATGGTTGTTGTGCCAGCCCTCGCCCATGGTCAGGATCGCCAGGAACCAGTTGTTGCGCGAATCGTCGCCGGTCAGATAGCGCTGACGGCCGATCATGTGGTTCAGCGAATTGACGGTGAAGGTCGCGTGATAGACCAGCACGGTCGACAGCAGAAAGCCCGAGAACAGCCCGGCCCAGCCGCCGACCAGGAAGCACAGCGCCGCCACGATCAGGCCTGGCACGAACTGGTGGCGCTCGATCCAGCGGATCTCCGGATACTTGGAGAAATCCTTGATCAGGTCCATGTCCGGATTGGAACGCGCCTCGCGATAGACCCAGCCCACGTGTGCGTCGAACACGCCGTACTGGCGCGGCGAATGCGAATCGGCCGGCATGTCGGAATCGCGATGGTGTTCGCGGTGCTTGGCGGCCCACCAGAGCGGGCCCTTCTGGAACGCCGCGGCGCCGACGAAGGCCAGCACGAACTGGAAGCCGCGGCTGGTCTTGTAGCCGCGATGCGAGAAGTAGCGGTGGTAGCCGCCGGTGATGGCGAACACCCGCGCCACGTAGAGCCCGACGCAGATCGCGATCGAGGTGGCCGTGAAACCCGTCCACCAGATGCCGATCAGCGCGACGTGCAGCAGCGCGAACGGAATGAATTCGACCCAGTTGAACCGGTCATCCATGTCCGGGTTCGCGGGATATTTCCTGTCTTGGCTCATGGCCTCTCTCGGCTCGTTGGCTGTCTGGACCCGGTGCCGGGTCGGAGTTCGATGCGTGCAGTGCACAACTGTACACAGCAAATCCGAGTATGCGTCAGGTGAGAATGGTTTTCAAGAACGCGGGAGTGGAAACGATACTCCGGCCCGGCTCCACCGCGCCGCCGGGCTTCGCGCCCTGCCACTCGGACCCCGCACGGGCCGCGGCGTTCAATCCAGCGCGGCGAAGTCGAACAGGTCGCGGTCGGGCATCTGCGACGGCGCGACACGCGTCATCGAACGGAATATGCGCTCCGTGCGGCCGGGGTCCTGCGCTTCCCAGTCGGCCAGCATCCCCTTGATGTTCTGACGCTGCAGATTGTCCTGCGAACCGCAGAGATTGCAGGGAATGATCGGATACTGCTGCAGACGGGCGTACTTGTCGATATCGCGCTCGCTGCAGTAGGCCAGCGGCCGGATGACGACGTTGTCGCCGTCGTCGCTTCTGAGCTTCGGCGGCATCGCCGCCATGCGCGCACCGTGGAACATGTTCAGGAACATCGTCTCGACGATGTCGTCGCGGTGATGGCCCAGCGCGATGCGGGTGAAGCCGTGCTCGCGCGCGTGGCTGTAGAGTATGCCGCGACGCAGACGCGAGCACAGGCCGCACATGGTCGCGCCCGACGGCACCTTCTCGGTGACGACGCTGTAGGTGTCGCGCTCGAGAATCCGGTAGTCCACGCCGAGGCCATCCAGATACTCGGGCAGCACGTGCTCGGGAAAGCCCGGCTGCTTCTGGTCGAGATTGACCGCGGTGATCGAGAACGTCACCGGCGCCACGGACTGCAGATACAGCAGCATCTCCAGCATGGTGTAGCTGTCCTTGCCGCCGGACAGACACACCATGATGCGCTCGCCGTCGCGGATCATGCCGTAGTCGGTCACAGCCTGGCCGGTCAGCCGTTTCAGGCGCTTGGCCAGCTTGTTGGCTGCGACCGAACCGGGGGTCAGACCGTCCGGGGGGCGGGTGTCGAGGACCGGGATGCTGCTCATGCGGGACTCGGGCGACGCGGGTCGCATCGGGAAATCAAACGGGCACGGAACGTCATTGTAACCGCCGCGTCCGGCCGCGCCGAAGCGCCGTCGGCACCGCCGGGCTCACGCCTCGGCGCAGAGTGCCCGCATCAGCCGCCGGCTCTCGTTGACATAGTGGCCGCCGAACAGCCGCGCGTGGTTGAGCAGATGATAGAGCTGATAGAGCGGCCGGCGCAGGTGGCGATAGCCCGCAGTCATCGGCCATGCGCCCCAGTAGGCCTCGAAGAACACCGGCGGAAAGCCGCCGAACAGCTCGGTCATTGCGAGGTCGGTCTCGCGGTCGCCGTAATAGACGGCCGGGTCGAAGATCACCGGCGTGGCGTTCGCGTCCATGGCGACGTTGCCGCCCCACAGATCGCCGTGCACCAGCGAGGCCTCGGGCGTGTGGCCGGCGAGCAGCCGGTCCAGCACCGCCAGCAGCGCGTCGCCCTCGCGGGCGAGCTCCGGGTGGGTTGGCGCCAACGCATCGAGCATCGCGGCCAGCCGGTTCTCGCGCCAGAATTCGCGCCATTCCGGGTGCGGCGCGTTCGCCTGCGGCGAGGTGCCGATGGTGTTGTCGCGGTCCCAGCCGTAGCGCGCCGCCACGATGCCGTGCATGTCGGCCAGCGCTTCGCCCAGCCGGGCGAACGCGGCCGGGGTGGCACGCTGCAGCTCGATGTGTTCGAGCGCGATGAATGCCTGCTCGCCGGCCACGCCGTGGGTGATCGGCTGCGGTACGCGCAGGCCCACCGCCTGGCCGAGCTCGGTCAGGCCCGCGGCCTCGGCGGCGAACATCTCCGCCCGATCCGCGCGATTGAGCTTGACGAAGTAGCCTTCGCCCGCGCCGCTCAGCCGATAGGCCGCGCTGATCGAGCCACCGCCGGCGCGGGCGCGCGTTTCGGCCTCGAAACGCGTGCCGGTGGCTTTGGCGATGGCCGCATCGATCGCGCGCCAGTCGGTCATGCCGCGACCAGCCCCAGCCGTGATCTCAGCCGATTGCCAAGACCGACCCGGCGGCAGACCGCGTCGAGGCGTTCGTGGTCGGCGGGCCGCCGGCAGATGTCGCGCTGTCCGGCGTCGAGATCGACGTCGGTGACGATGGTCGCCAGCCGTCGCGACAGCCGCGCGCTGTCGGCGTGCTCGGCCAGCCGGGTGGCCATCGAGGCGGCGCCGCGCAGGCCGCTGGCCGCCACCGCGGCGGGATCGGCCAGCAGCGTGTCGAGATCACCGAACCGGCCCAGCAACGCGGCGGCGCTCTTGGCACCGATGCCGGGCACGCCCGGAATGTTGTCGACCGGGTCGCCGACCAGGGCCAGATAATCGGCGATGGCCGCCGGCGGAACGCCGAACTTCGCCTCGATCGCGGCCGCGTCATAGCGGGTCTCGCGGGCATAGTCCCAGAGCGTGTCGGTCGGGCCGAGCAGCTGGGCCAGATCCTTGTCGGAGGTCACGATCGTGACCGGCGTGTCGGCCCCGCGGGCGAGCGTGCCGATCAGATCGTCGGCCTCGTAGACGGGGTTGGACAGCGTGGCCATGCCCAGGGCCTCGGTGATCTCGCGACAGGCCGCGATCTGATCGACCAGCGCCTGCGGCGGCGTCTCCCGATTGGCCTTGTAGTCGGCGAACAGCTGATTGCGAAACGAACGCGTCAGCGACTCGTCGAAGGCGGCCGCGACCTCGCGGTCGTCGATGCCGGCGAGCAGCCCGGCCACGAAGGTCGCATAGCCGTGGACGGCGTTGATCGGCCGGCCCTCCGCGCCGGTGAGGCTCGACGGCAGCGAATGAAAGGCCCGGAAGATATATACACTGGCGTCGACGAGCAGCATGCGCTTAGTGTACCGAACGGTGCGCCGCGTCCGCGCGGTGAACCGGTCCAGGGACGCGTGACCCGTTTCCGACGCAGGATCCATCGATGATGAGCAAGCGACTTCGCATCCGTGCCGCTGTCACGGCCGCCCTACTCGCCGCCGGCCTCGCCCAGACGGCCGCCGCCGACACCACGCTGACCTATCGCAGCGCCGAGGGCAGTTTCACCGTCGACATGCGCCCGGGCGCGGTGCGCATCGACGACGCCAGCAAACAGTGGCAACTCTATCGGCGCGACAGCGAGGCCATATTCTCGGTCCGCCCGGGTGAGCGCACCTACACCCGCCTCGACCGCGACGTGGCCGACACCATCCGACAGCGCATGGACACGCTGCGCGCCGAGGTCGAGACCCGTGTCCAGCAGCTTCCCGAAGGCCAGCGCGCGGCGGCACGCGCGGCGTTGGTCGACCAGATCCCAGGACTCGAGCCCTCGCAGCAGCGCGACGTCGGCCTCGATCACACCGGCCAGACCGAGACCGTGGCCGGAGTGGAATGCGAGATCGTCCAGATCGTGCGCGACGGTCGGCCGGGCGAAACGCTATGCCTGGCCAGCGCCGATGCGCTGGGCGTGGACGACGACACCTTCGCGACGATCAAGTCGATGTTCGCGCTCATGAAAACGATGCTCGCGGGCACCGGACTTGAGACCGTGGGGTTGCCCTACCTCGACCTCGACGGCATGCCCGTGCGCTTCCGGGACGCCGGTACCGGCGAGCGCCGCGTACTCTCGAGCATCAGCCACGAGCCGCTCGGCGATGGCCGCTTCTCGATCCCCGACGACTACATCGAACAGACTCCGGCGCAGCCGGGGCGCTGATCCCGCGCCGGCGCCATCTGCGGCCGCAGCGGTCGCTACGCATGCTTCGGCGTTTCAGTTAGACTCGAATCGGGTTGCATGCGGTTAGCGGCATCAGGGGGACAGGCGCGATCCCGCGCCCGCCTGGCTGCCGCGCCGATGATTCATCAGACATAGAACAAGGGAAGACATGAGCGTAAAGATCGCAGTCCCGAAGGAGACGGCCGACGGCGAGACACGTGTCGCCATGGTGCCGAAGGTGGCCGCCAAGCTGGCCAAGATGAACGTCGACATCCGGGTGGCCAAGGGCGCCGGCGAAGGCAGCCGCATTCCGGACGATGCCTACGACGATCCGGTCCAGATCAGCGATCAGGCCGCCGATATCTTCGGCGCCGACATCGTGCTGGGCGTCAACGCGCCGGAACCCAAGCAGATCGGCGAGATGAAGCAGGGCTCGGTGCTGATCAGCTTCGTGCAGGCCCATAACAACCCGGAAACGGTGAAGGCCCTCAACGACGCCGGCGTGACCTGCTTCGCCATGGAGCTGGTGCCGCGCATCACCCGCGCCCAGTCGATGGACGCGCTGTCCTCGCAGGCCTCGGCGGCCGGCTACAAGGCCGCGCTCATGGCCGCCAACGCGTTGGAGCGGTTCCTGCCGATGCTCACCACCGCCGCCGGCACCATCCGCCCGGCCAAGGTGCTGGTGATCGGTGCCGGCGTGGCCGGCCTGCAGGCGATCGCGACGGCCAAGCGCCTCGGCGCCAAGGTCTTCGCCTACGACGTGCGCACCGACACCAAGGAACAGGTCGAGTCGCTCGGCGCCGACTTCCTCATGGCCGAAGGCGTCAAGGCCGAGGCCGAGGGCGGCTACGCGCGCGAGCTCACCGACGAGGAGAAGAAGAAGCAGCAGGACATGCTCGAAAAGAACATGGCCGATGCGGACGCCGTGATCACCACCGCGGCGGTGCCCGGCAAGCCGGCGCCCAAGATCATCTCCGAGGCCATGGTCGACTCGATGAAACCCGGCTCGGTGCTCATCGACCTCGGCGCCTCCGGAGGCGGCAACTGCGAGCTCACCAAGCCGGACGAGGTCGTCACCCACGGCAGCGTCACCATCCACGGTCCGTCGAACGTGCCGGCGCTGCTGGCCGAGCACGCCAGCGAGATGTATGCCCAGAACCTGTTCAACTTCCTGCAGCTGATCGTGGTGCCGGAAGCGGGTCAGGAGGACGCCAAGCCGGCGGACAAGACCCACAAGCTCGAGATCGACTGGGATGACGAAGTGCTGGCGAAGTCGGCGCTGACGCACGACGGCCAGATCGTCAACGACGCCGCCAAGCAGGCCCTGGAAGGCAGCGCCTAGCCGCTGCGCCACGCCATACGGGAACCATCGGGAGACACGCTGTGATCACAGGTTTTGTCGCACTCTATATCTTCATGCTCGCGGCCTTCACCGGCTACGAGATCATCGGCCGCGTACCGGCCATTCTGCATACCCCGCTCATGTCGGGATCCAACTTCGTGCACGGGATCGTGCTGGTCGGCGCCATGGTCGCGCTCGGCCATGCCGACGGCTTCTGGGAGACGCTGATCGGCTTCATCGGCGTGATCCTCGCTGCGGGCAACGCGGTCGGGGGCTATGTCGTGACCGAGCGCATGCTCGACATGTTCAAGTCCTCCAAGGACTGATCCGCGCCACCCGCACGCTGAACCGATAACACGAAAGGGTTACCGAATATGAGTTTCTGGGAATTCACAGTCGACGCGAGCTATTTCATCGCGGCCGTCCTGTTCATTGTGGGCCTCAAGCGCATGGGCTCGCCGAGAACCGCCAAGAGCGGCATCAAGTGGGCCGGCATCGGCATGGTCCTGGCCACCGTCGTCACGCTCTGGCACCCGGCCATGGAAGCCGGCTTCTTCCGCTACGTCCTGATGCTGCTGGCCATCGGCATCGGCGGCGCGGGCGCCTGGTACACGGGCAAGAAGGTCGAGATGACGGCCATGCCGCAGATGGTCGCGCTGTACAACGGCATGGGCGGCGGCGCCGCCGCGGCCATCGCGCTGGTGGAGATGTACTCCGGCTCCGCCTTCCATCACGGCGCCACCGTGCTCACCCTCGCGGTGGTGGGCGCCCTGATCGGCGGCGTGTCGTTCTCGGGTTCGCTGATCGCCTGGGCCAAGCTCGAAGGCAAGATGAACAAGACCATCCGCCTGCCCGGCCAGCAGATGATCAACGGCGGCGTGGCCCTGCTCACCGTGATCCTGGGCATCTGGATCATCGCCTCGAGCGGCAGCGCGCCCGTGCTCGTGACGATCTTCTTCCTGCTGTCGCTGGCCTTCGGCGTGCTGCTGACCAACCCGATCGGCGGCGCCGACATGCCGGTGGTCATCTCCATGTACAACGCCTTCACCGGCCTGGCCGTGGCCTTCGAGGGCTTCGTGCTCGGCAACGCGGCGATGATCATCGCCGGCACCGTGGTCGGCGCGGCCGGCACGCTGCTGACGCTGCTCATGGCCAACGGCATGAACCGCTCGATCTCGAACGTGCTCTTCGCCGGCTTCGGCGTCGACGACGGCGCCGAGGCCGAGGGTCCGGAAGGCGAGATGAAGTCGGTCGAGGCCTTCGACGCGGCCGCCTCGTTCGCCTATTCGGACAGCCTGATCATCGTGCCGGGCTACGGTCTGGCCGTGGCCCAGGCCCAGCACAAGCTCTGGGAGTTCGTGCAGATGCTCCAGAAGGAGCACGATGTGGACGTCAAGTTCGCCATCCATCCGGTGGCGGGCCGCATGCCGGGCCACATGAACGTCCTGCTGGCCGAGGCCGGGGTGCCCTACGACCTGATCTTCGACCTGGAAGAGATCAACGCCGAGTTCCCAAACGCCGACGCCGCACTCGTGATCGGCGCCAACGACGTGGTCAACCCGGCCGCGCGCACCGACGAATCCAGCCCGATCTACGGCATGCCGATTCTGGACGTCGACAAGGCCCGCGAGTGCTACGTGGTCAAGCGTGGCAAGGGCACGGGCTTCTCCGGCGTGCAGAACGCCCTGTTCTTTGGCGACAACACCCGCATGGTGTTCGGCGACGCCAAGCAGGTCTGCACGGATCTGGCCAACGGGCTCAAGCAGATCTGACCCGGCCCCGGCCGAGCGACGGGAAAGAGCCGCCTCCGGGCGGCTTTTCTCTGTCCGCCACCACCCGTGCCATGCACGAGATTGAGCCCCTGATCGCGGCCCTCGCCGGCCATCGCCCGAAACGGCGGCGACTGCGTCGCCGGCTCAAGCGCGCGGCAGTCGCCGCCATCCTGCGCGAGACCCGTCAGGGCGTGGAGGTGCTGCTGGTGCAGCGTGCCCGCCGCAGCGGCGACCCGTGGTCGGGCGACATGGCGCTGCCCGGCGGCCGGATCGACGACGTCGACGCGGCCAGCGCATCGCGCGCGGCCTGTCGCGAGACCGAAGAGGAAACCGGCCTGCGACTCACGCGCCGAAGCGGCAGCGGCCGTCTGTCGGACCGGCTGACGCTGGATCACCGACGGCGGGCACCGATGATCGTCTCCCCCTTCGTCTACCGCGCGCCGGCCGATACGGGCATCCGCGCGAACCACGAGATCGCGGGAACCCACTGGCTGCCGCTCGCCCGGCTCGACGAGAACGGCCATCGCGATATCCTGCACTGGCGGATCGGCGGCCTCACCGTGCCGATGCCCTGCCACGACTGCGGCGAGGGGCGTCGGCTCTGGGGGCTGACGCTCACCATCCTCGACGAACTCGTCGCCCTCGGCCGGTGAGCACGCCGGGCCGAACGCGACGACAGGGTCGGTTTTTCAACAACCTGCGGCGGGTTATCCACACGAGGAACGCAGAGAGGCCGCCCGCGTGGGCTCGGAACGCAGCGCTGCACTGCAAAAAAAACCAGCGCAATGGCTTGATTTGAAAATTTATTTATGCTGACTTCATTTTCACTGCGATTCATTAGATCGAGACTATGATCGCAGTGCGACAAAACCATCCACTAACTTATCCACAACGCGTGCACGATTGATGGAGCCCGCGACCGAGGCGCCGATCGTGCGCGTCGCCGTGCCCGTGCCGCTGCACGGCGCCTTCGACTACCGCATGCCGCCGGGCACCGACACGCCGGCCCCCGGCGCCCGCGTGCTCGTGCCCTTCGGACGCCGCCGCCTCGTGGCCATCGTCATCGAGACCGACGTCGCCAGCGACTTGCCGGCCGAGCGGCTGCGGCCCTTCGTGCGCGCGCTCGACGCGGCGCCGGTCTTCGATGCCGACCTGCTCGCGCTGCTGCGCTGGGCCGCGCGCTACTACCATCACCCGCTCGGCGAGGTGCTGGCCACGGCCCTGCCCGTGGCCCTGCGACGCGCGGGTACGGCGAGCGCGGCCAATCGTCATCGCGGCTGGCAGGCCGTGGCGGTCGAGCGGGACGTGGCGACCGAACTGGCGCGCGCGCCGCGACAGCGCGAGCTGCTCGATCGCATCCGCGCGAATCCCAATCCGACCGCGCACGCCTCGCTGCTGGCCTGGCTGGCGAGCGCCGCGGGACCGCTGAAGGCACTCGCCGGCCGCGGCCTGATCGAGGCGGTGACGCTGCCGGGCGGCCTGGAACGCGGCAGCCCGACCGCGGCGCCGGCGCTGACCGACGGCCAGTCGAGCGTCGTCGAAGCGCTGCGCGCCGGCGGCACCGGCTTCGCCCCGGCGCTGGTGGAGGGCGTGACCGGCAGCGGCAAGACCGAGGTCTATTTCCGGCGCATCGCGGCCGCGCTCGAGGCGGGCCGTCAGGTGCTCTTTCTGGCCCCCGAGATCGGTCTGACCCCGCAGCTGATCGAGCGCGTGCGCGCGCGCTTCGACGCCGCGTTCGGGGTCCTGCACTCGCAGCGCAGCGACGGCGAGCGGGCCGACGTCTGGCGCGCCGCCGGCGCCGGCGACGCCGATATCGTCATCGGCACCCGCTCCGCGGTGTTCACGCCCATGCCGCGTCTCGGGCTGATCGTGGTCGACGAGGAACACGACGGCTCATACAAGCAGCAGGACGGCTTTCGCTATCACGCCCGCGACGTCGCGCTGAAGCGCGCCCAGCTCGCCGACGTGCCGGTCCTGCTCGGCAGCGCGACCCCGGCGCTGGAGACCCTGCACAACGCCCGCCAGCGGCGCTTCGCGCATCTGCAGCTGCCCCAGCGCGCCACCGGCGCCGCAATGCCGCCGATCCGGGTGATCGACGTCCGTTCGCGGCCGCTCGACGGCGGCCTGTCCGAACCGCTGATCGCCCGCATCGAACCCCATCTGGCCGCCGGCAACCAGGTGATGATCTTCATCAATCGCCGCGGCTACGCGCCCGCGCAGTGCTGCCACGACTGCGGCTGGATCGCCCCCTGCGCCCGCTGCGACGCGCCGCTGACCCTGCACGGCGGCGGCCGGCGCCTGCAGTGTCACCACTGCGGCGCGCTCGAGCCCGCCCCGAACGTCTGTCCCGCCTGCGGCGGCGGTCAGTTGATCGCGCTGGGCGCCGGCACGGAACGCGTGACCGGTACCCTGCGCAGCCGTTTTCCGGACGTCGCGATCGCCCGCTTCGATCGCGACAGCATGGCCCGGCGCGGCCGCCTCGAGGATCAGCTCGCCGATGCCGCCCGCGGCGACACGCAGCTGCTGGTCGGCACCCAGATGCTGGCCAAGGGCCACGATTTCGCCCGCCTGACCTGCGTCGGCGTGCTCGACGTCGACGGCGGCCTGTTCTCGGCCGACTTCCGCGCCGCCGAACACATGGCCCAGCTCGTCACCCAGGTCGCCGGACGCGCCGGACGCGCCGCCCACCCCGGCGAGGTCTGGCTGCAGACGCGCCATCCGGAGCATCCGCTGCTGGAACGACTGCTGACCCGGGGCTACGCCGGCTTTGCCGAAGCCGCCCTCGCTGAACGCCGCGAGGCCGGCCTGCCGCCGTTCGGCCATCTGGCCCTGCTGCGGGCCGAAGCCACCGATGCCGATGCGCCGACCGCGTTTCTGGCCGCCGCGGCCGCCACCATCCGAACCACCGCGGAGCTCGCCTGCTGGGGCCCGGTACCGGCGCCCATGGCCCGCCGGGCCGGCCGTCATCGTGCGCATCTGATGCTCCACGCCGAACGCCGCGGCGCACTGCATCCGGCGCTGGACCACTGGCAGGAGGCCCTGCCGCAGCTGCCCGAAGCCCGGCGCGTGCGCTGGTCGATCGACGTGGACCCGCAGGATCTGCTCTGAGCACCGCCGCCGTCGGCGGCCGTTGACCGCGCCGGGCGCACACGCGAGCATCGCCCGGATGCGCGTGCTGCTCATCGAGGATGACGAGACCCTGGGCGACGGCCTGCGAACCGGGCTGGGGCAGGACGGCCATGCCGTCGACTGGCTGACCGACGGCCGGCTGGCGCTCGATGCGCTCGATCACGACGATTTCGACGTCGCGATACTCGATCTCGCGCTGCCGTCGCGCGACGGCCTGGACGTGTTGCGCCACTGGCGCGCTGCCGGTCACGCGCTCCCGGTCCTGGTACTGACGGCCTACGAGGCGGTCGACGACCGCGTGACCGGGCTCGACGAGGGCGCGGACGACTATGTCGTCAAACCGGTGGCCCTGACCGAACTGGACGCCCGCCTGCGTGCGCTGGTGCGGCGGCGCAACGGCCACAGCGACAACACCCTGCGCTGGGGCGATATCGTCTTCGACCGCGCGCGCGGCATGATAACCCAGCGCGACCGACCGCTGGTGCTGTCACGCCACGAGCAGGCACTGCTGACGGCCCTGCTGGAACGACCGGGCCAGACGGTGACGCGCGAACAGCTCGGCAGCCGACTCTACGGCTGGGACGAGGCGCCCGAGAGCAACAGCATCGAAGTGCACGTACACAACCTGCGCCGCAAGATCGGCCGCGAGGCGATCCAGACCGTGCGTGGGCTGGGCTATCGAATGGCTGAAGCGTCGGAATGAACCGCAGTCTTCGCTATCGCCTGCTGATCCTGCTGGGTGGCGTGCTCGCGGCCGGCGCGCTGCTGCTCTGGCAGATCGCGGACTACGAGTCCCGGCGCAACGCGGCCGCCGAGGTCGATGCGACGCTGCGACTGACCGCGCGCACCCTGCTGATCAGCCAGCCGCTGCACGGCGTTGCCGCCGACAACCGCGTCGCCTCGCGGGCGCCGGGGCCCACACCGGAGTTCCGGCTGTCCACGCTCGAACGCGAAGTGATTGTGCATTCCCCCGGCTTCCCGGATGCCGTGACCGAGCGGCGGCCGTCGCCCGGCTTCAGCAATCACGAGGTCGACGGCGTGAGCTGGCGCCTGCTGACCTTCGTCGATACCGAGCGCGGCCTGATCAGCGAGGTCGCCCTGGACGAAGCCGACCGGCAGCAGCGCCAGGATACGCTCGACATGCCGGTCGAACGCGCGCTCATGTTCACGCTGCCCGTCTCGGCGTTTCTGGGCTGGCTGGCGCTCACCTACGGTCTGCGGCCGTTGCGCACGCTCAGCCGCGAACTCGACAACCGCGATGCCGGCGACCTGCGCCCGGTGGCGACGTCGCCGCGCGGGACCGTAATCGAGATCGCAACGCTCGTGACCACGCTCAACGGCCTGTTCAAGCGCCTGCGCGGCGCCTTCCATGCGCAGCAGGTGTTCGCCAGCGCCGCCGGACACGAACTGCGCACCCCGCTCGCCGGACTGCGTACCCAGATCGAGGTCGCGCGACGCGCCGACGACGGCGCCCAGAAAGATCAGGCACTGGCGCGTATCGACGAGGCGGCCGCGCGCATGGATGCGCTCACCGCCCGTCTGCTCAAACTCGCCCGGCTGCGCGCACGCCGCCTCGACACGGCCGCAGGCGCCGGGGTCGAACTCGGTACGCTCGCGCGGCGCCTCGCCGATCGGCGGCCCCATGTGCGCTTGCGGATCGACGCCGGCGATACGCGGGTCGCCGGCGACGAGGAACTGCTCGCGGCTCTGCTGGAGAACCTCGTCGACAACGCAGAGACGCATGCCCCCGACAGCGAGTGGATCGATATCGAGATCGGCGATACCTCAACCGGGCTCTGCCTGTCGGTGATCGACGCCGGGCCGGGAATTCCCGAAGCCGATCGAGCCGAAGTATTCGAGCCGTTCTATCGCGCCGACGGGCGCCGCGGACCCGGTAGCGGTCTCGGCCTGCCGCTGGTACGAGCGATCGCCGAAGCCCACGGCGGCAGCGCCGCCGTCGACCGGCCGGCCGCCGGCGGCACGCGGGTGCGCGTGCATCTGCCGCATGCGACTTCGCCCGCCTAAGACGACTTTAAGCCGCCCCCGATAACGTCTGCCGGGCATTCACACAACGCCCGGAGGGCATATGCAGAGCAAATGGCTCATCGCAACCGGTCTGAGCATCGCGGCATTGGGCGCGAGCGCCGCAACGCCGAATCAGATCTCCGACTGGGACAGTGACGGCAACGGCTCCATCAGTCAGAGCGAATGGGGCAACCAGTGCACCCAGAGCGACCTGTTCGACAACTGGGACACCGACAACGACGGCCTGATCGACGACGACGAGTACGCCACCGGCCTGTTCCGCCACTGGGACGCGAACGACAACGGCGTGCTCGAGGAAAGCGAGTGGCTCAAGGCCAACGAGAACTGGTTCGAAGAATACGATATCCAGTTCAGCGCCTGGGATTCCGACGAGGACGGGTTCCTCGAATATCGTGAGTTCGACACCGGCCTGGGCAAGACGTCCTCTTACTCGGACTGGGACGCCAACAACACGCTGTTCATCGAGCCGGAGGACTTCTGCACCAGCCTGTTCAACCAGGCCGATGCCAATGATGACGACAGCATCAACGTCGGCGAATTCGACGACGATGCCGTGCTCTGGTACGTGTACTGAACACGTAGCGCTATACCATAGAGCCGAAACGGGCGTGCGCTGCGGCGCACGCCTTTTTTTGGCCGCCGCACCGCGTTGGCTGCGCCGCGCCCGGCGCCACGAGTCCGGATACCGTCGCCCCGCGCCGGGGTTAAACGACCCGCGCGTCGTCAGGCATAGTGGTTGCATACTTCAGCCGGATTTTTCATGTCTGCTGCAACGCAAAACGCGCAACGTGGTAACGACCGTATCTCGCTGACCGGCTATGCCACGGCCAGCGCCTGGGCACACTACGGCTTCGAGGATGCGGAATGGTTCGACACCCGTCGTGGTCGGGCGCTGTTCTGGCCGTTGCATTCCGCCTGCAACGCCATCCGTCCGTTTTCGCCGGGCGCGGGCGCGTTCACCGAGACCCTGTACTGGCGCCATCACTGGTTCTCCAAATGGACCGAGGCCCAGTCGCCCGGGCTGGCCGTGGAGATCGGCAGCGGTCTGACCACGCGCGGCATCTCGCATTCGCGCCACCACAGCGACTGCCAGTGGGTCGACTACGACCTGCCGAACGTAGTCGAGGCACGCAACGCGCGCCTCGCCGACGAGCGGCTGCCCGAGAACTACACGCTGGATCGCGGCGACCTGCTCGCCGACGGCCTGGGCGACGCCCTGACGGCGCCCGAGTCCGGCCGCACCATCGTGCTCACCGAAGGCGTGACCGACTATCTGGCGATGTCGGAGAAGCGGCGTGCCTGGCGCTCGGTCGCGGCACTGCTCGAACGGCTCGGCGGCGGGCGCTATCTGCTGGAAATCCATCCGCGCCAGCGCCTCGAGACCTTCGGCCCCACCGCGCGCATGCTGCTGGCGACACTGCGGCGCATCACCGGCCGCGACCTCTCGGAGCAGCTGTTCGACAGCGTCGACCAGGCCACCTCGCTGCTGCGCGAATGCGGCTTCTCGCGCGCCCGCGTGCTGACCGAGGACGAACTCGAGGGCGCGGCCGACGCACCGCTGCCGCGGCATCGCGCCTTCGTGTTGGTGGCCGCCGACGTATAGCCGCTCGCCGCGGCCCGCGGTAGACTGCGCGGTCATTCGCGACCGCATGCTGCTCTTCTCGTGAAACGTCTCGTCCAAGACCTGCTCGCCGACGCCGCCGCCCGCGCCTGGCCCGACATCGACACGCCCGCCGACCCGCACGTCGAGCGGACCCGCGACGCCGCCCACGGCGACTTCGCCAGCAACGTGGCAATGACGCTGACCAAGGCCGCGCGCCGCAAGCCGCGCGACATCGCCCAGGCGATCGTGGACGCTCTGCCGGCGGACGCACGCATCGACCGGGTCGAGATCGCCGGGCCGGGGTTCATCAACTTCTTCCTCGCGCCGGCGGCCTTTCGCGCGGTCATCGACGACGTGCTCGCCGCGGGCGCGGACTATGGCCGGCGTGCGCCGGACAGCGCCAATCCGGTGCTCATCGAGTTCGTCTCCGCCAACCCGACCGGGCCGCTGCACGTCGGCCACGGGCGCGGGGCCGCGGTGGGCGATTGCATCGCGCGGCTGCTCGAGGCCGCCGGCCATCCGGTCACCCGCGAGTTCTACTACAACGATGCCGGCGCCCAGATCGCCAATCTGGCCGTGTCCGTGCAGGCGCGCTGCCACGGCATCGACCCGGGTGACGCGGCCTGGCCCGAGGCCGGCTATCGCGGCGATTACATCGCCGACGTCGCCGCCGCCTACATGGCCGGCGAGACCGTGCACGCCGACGACCGCGATGTCAGCGGTGCGGCCGATGCCGACGACATGGACGCCATCCGCGAATTCGCGGTCGCCTATCTGCGCCGGGAACAGGACGCCGACCTGCGCGCCTTCGGCGTGGCCTTCGACGTCTACTCCTTGGAATCCGCGCTCTATGCAGACGGCCGGGTCGAGGCCGCGGTGAACGCGCTAATCGCCGCCGGCCACACCTTCGAGGCCGACGGCGCCCTGTGGCTCAAGACCACGGACTTCGGCGACGACAAGGACCGGGTGATGCGCAAGGCCGACGGCGACTACACCTATTTCGTGCCGGACGTGGCCTATCACGTCGCCAAGTGGGAGCGCGGCTTCGCCCAGGCGGTCAACGAGCAGGGCGCCGACCACCACGGCACCATCGCCCGGGTCCGCGCCGGCCTGCAGGCGCTGAATATCGGCATCCCCCAGGGCTGGCCGGACTACGTCCTGCACCAGATGGTCACGGTCATGCGCGGCGGCGAGGAGGTCAAGCTGTCCAAGCGCGCCGGTGCCTACGTCACGCTGCGCGATCTCATCGACGAGGTCGGGCGCGACGCCACGCGCTATTTCCTCGTGGCACGCAAGTCGGACTCGCAGCTGACCTTCGACATCGATCTGGCCCGCAGCCAGACCGAGGACAACCCGGTCTACTATATCCAGTACGCGCACGCGCGCATCTGCAGCGTCGACGGCCAGCTCGCCGGTCGCGGCTGGACGTTCGATCGCGACGCCGCGGAACTGGAACGCCTGGACACGCCGCACGAGCAGCGCCTGATCGCCACACTCGCGCGATTTCCGGAAATGGTCGAGGCGGCGGCAGCCGATTACGCCGTCCAGAGCGTGGCTCATTATCTGCGCGATCTGGCGGACGCCTTCCACAGTTATTACAACGCGCAACAGTTTCTGGTCGACGACGCCGGTCTGCGCAATGCGCGGCTGGCGCTGGTCCGCGCCACGCGCCAGGTGCTGGCCAACGGCCTCGCTCTGCTCGGTCTGAGCGCGCCGACGTCGATGTAGACGTGCGGCAGGGCGCACACGCCGGCGTGGCGGCGACGACGCCCGACACGTCCGCCGGCTTTCTCCTACCATGGAGCGCCGCCGGCTCCGCCCGGCGCGCGAGGCAGGCATCAAAGGAATCGAGGTGAACTGATGGCCCGCGATTATTCGTCGCGCCGCAACGGCAACAGCAGTGCCAAGGGCAAGCGCCAGTCCGGGGGCCGCACACCCGCGGCGCGGCCGGCGCGGGCCAAGTCCGCCCCGGGCAGCGGCCCGCCGGGCTGGGTGTGGCTGGTCTGCGGGCTGTGCATCGGTCTGGTCATCGCGGCCGGTTTCTATGTCTTCGCCCGCCCGGCCGGCAGCAATGCGCCCCAGTCCGTGGAGATCGCCGCCCCGCAGGACGAGGACGCGGCAACGAACACGGACGATGCGCCGGAGGAAACGGCCGCCGCCGAGCCGGACCAGAATGCGGAATCGGAGCCGCGCTTTTCCTTCTACAAGATGCTTCCGAACTACGAAGTGGTGATTCCGGAGGAAGAGTACCCGGAGGAGGAACCGGACACCGCGGCGAGCGCGGCCCAGGACACCCCCGCCGGCGAGCCGCCGCCCCCGCCCGATTCGACGCAGCCGACCACGCCGCGCGTGGAGGAACCGGGCAACTACGTCATCCAGGCCGGCTCGTTCTCGCGCGACGCCGACGCGGACCGGCGCAAGGCCGAGCTCGCCCTGCTGGGCGTACCCGCCAACGTGGTCAGCGTCGACCTATCGTCTGGCAAGACCGTCTATCGCGTCCAGAGCAACACGATCCGCTCCAGCGACAAACTCAACGAGCTGCTCAAGCGTCTGCGCGAGAACCGGATCGACACGCTGGTCATGCGGGCCAAGAACTAGGGGCTGTCAACACGTCACGCGAGTCCGCGCCAAGCGCTTCCTGAAAAGTGACGTTGGGCGGCACAACGAGGCGTCGTGCGCGCCGCGCAGTCACGCTGCGCCAGCGTGCGACCACGCTGGATTGCCGCACTCTGGTTGTTTCATGGGGCGCCTGGCGCTCCGGTTGGGCCGCGCATGAAACAACCATGGGCACGCTGCGGCCTTGCTCGTCTGGATCGTGGCGCGCCACGATCGGCGCGACCCGCGCCTGGCCGCACACGATGTGCGGTCTCCAACGCAGCGCTCGTATGACGTGGTAAGCGGCCCTAGGCCAACGGCGATCGCCCCATCGACCTTAAAGCCGCATGGAGCTGTCGTCATGCGTGGCCCGGCCGGGCCAGCGAGTCGCGAGCCGGAGCGCTGTTTCAGCCCTCGCCGCCGAGATAGCGCCGGCGCATGGCCTGCCAGTCGGCGCGCGACAGGTAGTCGAGTATCGCGCGGTTGATCGGCTCGCGCAGTTCGCTGCCCTCCGGCAGCGCAAAGGCGTAGTCCTGTCGCTCGAAGGTGTTCGACAACACCTGCAGCGCCTGCGGCCAGGCCTCGCCCACCCGATAGCGCAGCAGCGGCGCGTCGTAGACCACGGCATCGACCCGGTCATCGGCCAGGGCGGCGAGCGCGGCGTCCACGGTGTCGATTTCGTCGAAGCCGATCCCGCGCGCCGCCAGGGCCTCGGCCGCCGCGGAATCGCGGATGGTGGCCACGCGCGCGCCGTCCAGATCCTGCACGCCGTTGATGCGCGAGGCCAGCTGGTCGACGGTCAGCGACGTCGCGATCGCCGCGGTGAAGCTGGAGATGATGATGATGCCGGCGAACATCCAGACCAGTCCGACGAGGCGACCGCCGAGCGTGCGCGGGGACTTGTCGCCGTAGCCGACCGTGGTCATCGTCACCGCGGCCCACCAGAAGCCGCTGCCGAGCCCGCTGACCGGGCCGCCGCCGAACTCCTCGGGGTTGGCGCGGCGCTCGAACAGCCAGACCGCCACGCCGACGCCGAGCAGCACCAGCGCGAGGGCGGCGAGCGCGGTCAGGAACGGCCAGGAGACGAAGCGTTCGAGCGTGGACCAGACCCGGCCGCCCTGCGCCGGCACCGCGATCGCGAGGCCGGTCGAATAGAAGGGATAGCTGAAATCCACCCGGCGCTCGCGCTCGGCGGTGACCGTCAGCGCGGCCACCGAGATGTCCAGCGTACCGTCCTCCAGCCCCGTGAACAGCTCGCTCAGCTGGCGGGGCCTGTAGTCGTAGTCCACGCCGAGGCGCTGCGCCACGACTTCCCAGAGCGTGATGCTGATGCCCGAGAAACTGCCGTCCGCGGCCGTGAAGACGAACGGCGGAGCCGCGCGGGTGCCCACATCGAGGCGGATATTCTGCTCGTCCGACGGCATCGCCAGCCCGCCGTCCGCCGACTGTGCGGCGACCGGGCCGGCGCAGAGCCCGATCGCGCAGACGATGAGGAAGCCCAGCCCGCGGGCCCACTTCGATCGTTTCATGCCGCCTCCCCTCATGTGTTCAGAATGCGTGTTCCAGCCCGAGCGAGAGACTCACATCGGGCGAGGCGCCGGTATTCAGGTCCTCGACGAGGCCGAGGGTCAGCCGCGAGGCCGCGGTGACCTGCCAGTCGAGACCCAGTGCGCCCTGCACCGCGGTGCCGTCCAGCGCCTCGAGGCCGGTGTCCTCGTAGAGCGCGCCGTGCAGATTGACCTGCGCCCGGGCGACCCATGCCGGCGACAGCGCGTAGCCGATCGACGCCCAGCCGAAGGCGACATTGTCGACCCGCTGCGCATCGAGTACGTCGCCGCGGCCGGTATGGAGGCCGCCGGCGCCGGCGAGCAGCCGCCAGCGCGAGGTGCCGTGCTGGTTGTTGCCGATCGTGGCCCAGACGGCGAGATCGGTCCCGCCACTGCCGGTCAGGCGATCCGCGTCGCCGGTCGGCAGCTTGAGCTCGCCGGCGACCGCCGCGCCCCAGTCGCCGACACCCGCGAGCCGGCGCTTGAGACCGAGGCGCAGATCGCCGACACCCGAGGGCGAATCGTCGACATCGAGCGCAAGCCGGCCGTCGCGCGCATAGCGAAAACGCTGGCGATCCCGGGGCGCGCGGGCGCGACCGCCGTCCGCGAAGCCGAAGGTGTCGTGGAACTCGTCGATGAAGCCGTCGGCGAAGCCGCCGCTGTGGTCCACGAACGGTATCTCGATCGTCGCCTGCCAGCGGCCCTCGAAGCCGCGCCTGAACACGAGCACGGCGCGCGTGGTCTCGCCGTCGAACAGCAGGGTCTCGGCCGGTGCGGACTGTTCGGTGTAGTGGCTGGTGTAGTCGAGACGCAGTCCGGCACGCCATTCGCCGGCGGCGGCCACCGTGTAGCCGGTGGCACGCGGCAGACCGTGAACCGCCGCCGTCGGCGACTGATCCGCGATCGGCAGCGGTCGCGGATCAGTCTCCGCCTCGCGGGCCCCGGCCGGTCCGAGCCAGCCCAGCACCGCGCCGACCAGCAGCAGTCGCGGCGCGATCGATACGCCTGCCATGTCTCCCCCTTTACCGATACGCCGACCGCCGCCGGCTTCCGGTCATTCAACCACAGGCCGGCCCCGCCCGCCGCCTCGGGTGACTACAGCGGATCGAGCTTGGCGTAGCCGGCGATCAGCCACTTGCTGCCGGCCTCGTCGAAGTTGACCTGGATGCGCGCCCGCGCGCCGTCGCCCTCGAAGGCGAGCACCGTGCCCTCGCCGAACTTGCGATGACCCACCCGCTGGCCGAGCGACAGGCCGGCCGCGCTCTGCTCGGCGCGGCCGAGGGCGCCGGGCCGGAACACCGGCTGGCTCACGCCGGTGCGGGGCCGGACCTCGCGCAGATATTCCGCCGGAATCTCGCGCAGAAAACGCGAGGGCGCACACAGGTTCTCGCTGCCGTGCAGCCGCCGCACCTCGGCGTGCGACAGATGCAGCCGCTCCATGGCCCGGGTCATGCCGACATAGGCCAGGCGGCGCTCCTCCTCGAGCCCGGCCTCGTCCTCGATCGAGCGCTGGTGCGGGAACAGCCCCTCCTCCAGACCGACCATGAACACCAGCGGAAACTCCAGCCCCTTGGCCGCGTGCATCGTCATCAGCTGCACCGAATCGTCCCACGCCCCGGCCTGGGCCTCGCCGGCCTCCAGCGAGGCATAGGCCAGAAACTGGGTGATCTCGTCCATGGTCTCGTCGTCGTCCGGCGTGTAGGCGCGCGCCGCCGAGATCAACTCGTCGAGGTTCTCCTTGCGGCCTTCGGCCTTCTCGTCGCCGCCCTTGCCGTGATGCGTCTTGAGATCGGTCGCCGCGATCACCTTCTCGGCGAGCTCGTGCAGGCTCATGCCCTCGGCCTCGGCGTCGAGTTCGTCGATCAGCGCGATGAAGGCGTTGACCGACTTGGCGGCGCGCGCCGACAGCCCGTTCTCGGCCAGGTCGGCCGCCGCCTGCCAGAGGCTCATCGCCCCGGCGCGGGCATGACTGCGGATGCGGTCCAGCGTGGTCGCGCCGATGCCACGCGTGGGCGTGTTGACCACGCGCTCGAAGGCCGCGTCGTCGGCCCTGGACTGCAGCAGGCGCATGTAGGCCAGCGCATCCTTGATCTCGGCGCGCTCGAAGAACTTCTGCCCGCCGTAGATGCGATACGGCACCTCGGCGGCGATCAGGCGCTCCTCGAGCACCCGCGACTGGGCGTTGGAGCGATACAGGATCGCGATGTCCGAGCGCGTGCCGCCATCCGCCAGCCAGTTCTGGATGCGGGTGATCACGTGCTGGGCTTCGTCGTATTCGTTGAAGGCCGCGTAGACGTCGATCGGCTCGCCGTCGACGCCTGCCGTCCACAGATCCTTGCCGAGCCGCGAGAGGT
>NZ_AYKF01000097.1 GCF_003732545.1 Salinisphaera orenii subsp. halophila YIM 95161
GGCCTGGAAGTCCTCACCGGTCTTGTCGCCGGCCTCTTCCTTGGTCTCCTGCCAGGCCGCCTGCAGGGCTTCCAGCCGCTCGAGGCGCTCGTCGTTCCACTCCTGCATGTCGTCGGTCCAGATACCCTTTTCCTTCAGGTACTTGATCGCACCCGGATGGAACGGCGCATCGATCGGCGGCGTGCCCGACTCACTCAGCTTCCAGCGCGGCATCACCGAGGTGGCATCCTTGTACATGCCGAAGGTGTCGTCCATGGCCTTGGTGAAGTCGTAGACCGCCTGCTCGGACATGTCGGCGCGCACGGTCAGCACCGGGTAGCGATAGGCCATCAGCGGCACCGGATCGTCCTCGCTGATGCCCGCACCCACGGTTTCCTCGTAGGGCTTGAAGAACGGCGCGACCGCGGTCACGCGTTTCCAGCCCTTCTCGTCGGAAGCCGGCAGGGGCACCCAGTAGATCCCGCGCGGGGACTCGGCCAGCTCGTACATCTGGCTGGGCGTGGTCGTGGTGCAAGTCGCATCGGCCTGCCCCTGGGCGAGCGAGCTCATCGCCGCACCATAGGTCGGGAACATGCGCGCATCGACGTCGTCGCGGGTCAGCCCGGCGAATGCCAGCAGGGCGTCGCACTTGACGTTGACCGACGGGTTGCCGGCGACATAGGCCACGCGCTTGCCTTCCACATCGGAGAGCTCGCGGATGTCGGCGTCCTCGGCCGTGGGCATGCCGAACGACGACGGCCGGCCGGCGATCACACGCAGATCCTGCGGGCCCCAGCGCGGGTCGGCGAAGTCGTAGAGGCCCTCGGTGGCGAAGAAGGTCTCGGTCGCGAGGAAGCTGTAATCGGCCCGCTCCTGCAGCAGCGGCTGCAGCCGGCCGATCGCCGACCCGGACGGCTGGATGCGCACGCGGGTGCCGTATTCCTTGCCGAAGGCGTCGGCCATCGCCGAGGCCTCGGCATAGCCGGCCGAGCCGACGTCATAAGACGACCAGGTCATGGTATCCGGCAGGTCCTGTGCCAGCGCGCCGGACGCGCCCAGCGCACAGCTGGCCGCCAGGACCGCGCTCGCCGCGGCGGTTCGTGTATTTTTAAGCATGGTGCTCTCCTCCTCGTGGTGCGCTTGATGCGCTCTTGATTATCCGATCACTCGTCGTCGTCGCCGCCGGACTCGAGCGCGGCGAGCGTGTTCTCCCGGGCCTCGGCCCACGCTTCGGCAAAGGCTTCGTCGTCGGCCTCCTCGTTGGCTGCCAGAGTGTCCGTCCAGGCCGCGCGCAGAGCCTCGAGCCGTTTCAGGCGCCGGTCGTTCCAGGCCTGATCCGCCTCGGTCCAGATACCCTGCTCTTCAAGATACTTGATCGCGCCCGGATGGAACGGCGCATCGACCGGCGGGCGGCCGGCGCGCTCCAGATCCCAGCGCGGCATCGACGCGGTGGCGTCGTTGTAGAGATCGAAGGTCTCGTCCAGCGCCTTGATGTAGTTGTAGACGGCCTCCTCGCTCTGATCGGCGCGCACGACGATCATCGGATAGCGATAGGCCATCATCGGCACCGGCTCGTCCTCCGAGATGCCCGCGCCGACGGTCTCCTCGAACGGCGCGAAGAACGGGGCCAGCGCCTGCAGACGCTGCCAGCCCTTTTCGTTGTCGGGGGCCAGCGGCACCCAGTGGATGCCGCGCGGGGACTCGGCCAGCTCGTACATCTGGCTTGGCGTGGTCAGGGTGCAGGTGGCATCGGCCTGGCCCTGGGCGAGCGAACTCATCGCCGCACCGTAGGTCGGGAACATGCGCAGGTCGACGTCGTCGCGATCCAGTCCGGCGAAGGCCAACACGGCGTCGCACTTGACGTTGATCGAAGGATTGCCGGCGACATAGGCCACACGCTTGCCGGCCACGTCGGCGACCGTGTCGATGTCCGCATCCGCGGCCGTGGGCATGCCGAACGACGACGGCCGGCCGGCGACCACGCGCAGATCCTGCGGGCCCCAGCGACGGCTGGCGAAATCGAACACGCCCTCGGTGGCGAAGAAGGTCTCGGTCGCGAGATACCCGTAGTCGACGCGGCCCTGCAGCAGCGGCTGCAGCCGGCCGACCGCCGACCCGGAGGGCTGGATGCGCACGCGGGCGCCGTATTCCCGGCCGAAGGCATCCGCGATGGCCGACGCCTCGGCGTAGCCGGCCGAGCCGACGTCATAGGATGACCAGGTCATCGTGTCCGGCAGCGTCTGCGCACCGGCGGTGCCGAACGCCGCACTCAGCATGGCCGCAACGAGCGCCTGTGTTTTCTTTTTCATCTCCACCCCTCCTTGTTTCACAACCCTATCAGTATTCCGTATTCCGTCGACGGCTTTACCATGGACGCAAGTCGGCGGTTCCCGGCAATGCCGGGCCACAGACCCGTCGTAGCGGCCGGTCGCTCACCGGCCGCCGCGGCGCGTGTCAGCGGATCTTGCCTTCCTTGCTCGCCACGTAGTCGTAGAGCGCGCGCCCGGCCGTGGCGATGTGCTCGCGCATGGCCGAACCGGCGGCATCGGCGTCGCGTTCGCGCAGTGCGCTCAGGATGCCGCGGTGCTCGCGCGCCGCCTGCACCAGCCGATTGTCGATGGCCATCGGCGTGAGCGGCGGCAGGCCCTGCCACAGGCCGTAGATCATGCGCGACAGCCGCGGCTGATCGGCACTGTCGTAGAGTTCGCGATGGAACTCCTGGTTGAGTTCCACATAGGTCTGCTTGTCGCCGGCCTCGGCGGCGGCCTCGATGTCGCCCTGCAGCCGCTCGAGCTCGTCGATCTCCTCATCGGTGAGCTGCGCGGTGGCCTTGACCACGGCCTGAGCCTCGAGCATCTCGCGGAGCGAGTAGATCTCCTCGACATCCTCGAGCCCGAAGTGGCTCACGCGACACACGCCGCGCTCGTCGGCATCGACCAGGCCGTCGAAGACGAGCCGTTTGAGGGCGTCGCGCACGGGAATCCGGCTGGTGCCGAAACGGCTGGCCAGATCCTCGTGCACCAGCCGCTCTCCACCCTCGATCTCGCCCTTGAGGATGGCCTCGCGCATGCGCATGTACACCTCGTCCTCGATCGAGCGACGACGTACCGGGCCGAAACTGGATTTGCTGCTCATGATCCTTGCGCTTCGCTGCTTGAGTCGACTGGAAAACTATCACACCGCTTTCGACGCGTCGGCGCCGCCGCGCGTCAGAACAGGTCCCACAGGCTGCGCGACGAGGTCAGCTGGTCGGGCGTGGCCTCGTGGATGATGCGTCCGCCCTTCATCAGATAGACCCGATCGGAGACCGCGAGCGCCTGGCCGACGTTCTGCTCGACCAGCAGCACGCTCAGGCCCTCCTCCTCGCGCAGCCGCGTCACCAGCGCCATGATGTCGTCGACCAGATTCGGCGCCAGACCGGTGGAGGGTTCGTCCAGCAACAATAGCTTCGGCCCGGCCAGCAGCGCCCGGCCGATGCTCACCATCTGCTGTTGCCCGCCGGACAGCTCCCCCGCCCGATCGTCCTTGCGCTCGTCCAGAATCGGCAGATAGCCGAGCGTTCGCGCCAGGCGCCGGTCGTATTCGGCACGCGCGGACTCACCGCTGGCCCAGAAACCCATGCGCAGGTTCTCGGCGACGGTCAGGCTCGGGAAGACGCCGCGCTCCTGCGGCACCAGCACCATGCCGCGGCGCATGAGCGAGCGGGTCGAGGCTCCGGCGACGGCGGTGTCGTTGAAGCGCACCTCGCCCCGGCAGTCGCCCAATACGCCGAACACGCCCTTCATCAGGGTCGATTTGCCGGCGCCGTTATGGCCGAACAGCGAGACGATCTCGCCGCGTTCGACGCGCAGCTCGGCGCCGGAGACCACCGGCACCGAGGGATAGCCGGCGTGGAAATCATGGACGCTCAGCATGACTCGGCCTCCGCGGGACGCCCGGCCGTGCCGAAATACAGATCCGTGAGCCGCTCGTTCGCGAATATGCGCTCGGGCGTATCGAAGGCCATCACCTCGCCCTTGTTGAGAAAGGCGATGCGATCGGAGACCTCGCGCACGATATCCAGATTGTGTTCGATCAGCAGCACCGTGTGGCCTTCATCCTTGAGGGACTGCAGGAGCATGTGAAATGTGGTGCGCGACGGGCCGTCCAGCCCCGAAGCCGGCTCGTCGAGGAGGAACAGATCGATGTCGAGCGCCATGATCCGCGCGAGATTGAGGAACTTGCGCTCGGCGTAGGACAGATCCATGGCACGCGTATCGCGCTTGTCGGCCAGACCGACGCGCTCGAGCACGGCGTCCGTATGCCGACACGCGGCCGCCCGGGTCCAGAGCCTGAAGCTCGATTCCTGGGCGACCAGCACGTTCTCGAACACGGTCATCTCGTTGAACAGGCGCAGGTCCTGGAACGAGCGCGCGATGCCGAGCCGGGTCACGCGCTGCGGGGACAGCCCGACGAGATCGCTGCCCTTGTAGTGCACCGAACCCGCGTCGGGCCGCAGGAACCCGGTGATCAGGTTGAACAGGGTCGTCTTGCCCGCGCCGTTGGGGCCCACCAGCGAGGTGATCAGCCCCGGCTCGAGCGCCAGGGTCACGTCGGGGATGATGACGTTGCCGCCGAAGGCCTTGCGCAGGCCGTTGATATCGAGTGCCGCCATGACTAGCGCTCCGTACCGCCGCCGGCCGCCTGCACCGGGCGGCGCGGACGCAGCAACCGCCAGACGCTGGCCAGCCCGTTCGGCCAGAAGATCATCAGCAGCACGATCGAGGCGCCGTAGATGAGCTGTTCGACCGGCCCGACGTAGCGGCTGGGCATCTCGATGAAGTTCAGCAGCGCCGGAAAGGCGGTGATGAACACCGCGCCGACGATCGGTCCGGCCAGCGACCCCGCACCGCCGATGATCACCATGGCGAGGATCATCACCGAATAGTCGAGGGTGAAGCTTTCGGGGTTCACGAAGGACACGTGAAACGCATAGATCGAACCCGCGACCGCGGCGAGCGCGCCCGAAATCGTGGTGGCCGCCACCCGCAGCGCGAGCGGATCCTTGCCCAGCGCCGTCGCCGCGACCTCGTCGTCGCGAAAGGCCTTGAGCGCCCGCCCGAACGGCGATTTCACCAGCACGGCGATGAAGGCCAGCACGAGGACCATGCAGACCGCGGTCAGGATCAGATACTCGACCGGCGAAGTCAGCTGCCAGCCGAGCACGCGGGCCGGCGGTATGCCCGCCAGGCCGCCCATGCCGCCGGTGACCGCGTGCCAGCTCGTGAAGATCGTCGACGCCACGACCTGGAAGCCGATCGAGGCCACCACGAAGTATTCCTCGCGCACCCTCAGCACCGGCACGGCCAGCAGAAAGGACACGGCGCCGGAGACGAACATCGCCACCGCAGTCGCCAATAGAAAGGAATCGGTCACCCCGAGCGCGACCTTGGCCGCCGCATACGCGCCCACACCGTAGAACACCGCATGCGCCACCGAGAAGATGCCGGCGTAACCGACCATCAGATTCAGCGACGACGCCAGAATGACGGCGATCCCCAGCAGCACGCCCAGGTTGGCGATATAGGCGATCATGAGCGTCGCGTGGCTGCGCCGAGCAGCCCGTCCGGCTTGAACATCAGAAATATCAACAGCACGCCGAACGTGATCGCCGGCTTCCAGGTCGAGGACAGCTGCCAGACGCCGATGTTCTCGGCGATGCCGAGCAGCAGACCGCCCAGCGCCGCCCCCCAGAGATTGCCGATGCCGCCGACGATCGCGCCGGCGATCGCCAGCAGCGTCAGCAGCGCGCCCATCGACGGCTGCAGACCCGCGTTGAGGCTGGTGAGAATGGCCGCCGGCGCCACCAGCGCGGACCCGATCGCGAACGCGATCATGCCGTAGCGCCGATCGCCGAGACCGAACACGCCGACGAGCGCGGCATCATCCATCATCGCGCGCAGGATCACGCCGGTGCGCGTCCGCCGCATGAACCACTGAAGCGCCGTGATCGACACCAGGGCGACGGCCACGGACAGCAGATTGACCCACGACAGATACAGCGGCCCGACCAGAAACCCCTGGCTCAACGTCGAATCCACGCTGTAGAAGCTGTTGCCGAACAGCAGCACGACCACGTTGGTCGCCACGATCAACAGGCCGAACGAGGCCGCGAATATGGTCAGAAAGGAGGCATCGGTGCGCCGCATCGGCTGATAGACCAGCCGCTCCACGCCGACGCCGAACGCCACCGCCACTGCTACGGCCAGCGCCACCGCGAGAACCGCCGGCCACTGCCAGACCGTAACCGCCTGATAGAAGGCGTAGGCCGCGAGCATCATCGTGGCGCCGTGGGCGAAATGGAAGGTGCGCGTGGTGGCATAGATCAGCGCGAACCCGACGGCGGCCAGCGCATAGAGGCTGCCGGCCGCCACGCCTTCCACGAGCATCTGGAAAAGAACGATCACGACGCGCCTCCCGCCCCGTTTCGAAACGCGGCGTGCCGGCTCACTCCGTCAGCTCCACCGTCTCGAGCACCTCGGACTCGCCGCCCGAGATCCGGTTGATCTCGATGGGCATGCGGACGGTGCCGTCCTCGCGGAAGCTGATCTTGCCGCCAACGACATCGAACGAGCCCATCTCCTGGAGCGCGGCGCGCAGGTTCTCGCCGGTGACCGCCTTGTCCTGCGACTGCACATGCGCGATCAGGTCCGCGTAGATCAGCACCGCGTTGTAGTAGTTGACCTGGTAATAGTTGGGCTTCTCGCCGTACTCGTCCTTGAAGCTGGACAGGAAATCGCGCGTCAGCTCGTCGGCGTCGTAGTCGATGTGCTCGGAGGTGTAGACCGCGCCATCGGCCGCCCCCAGCGCCTGCGTGGCGGGGATGCCGAAGGCCGAGTAGCTCAGCAGCTGCGACCGGATGCCGCCGTCGCGAAGCTGTTTGGCGATCACGTTCTGCTGCTGGCCGTAGGAGGCGATGTAGATCGCATCGGCGCCGGCCGCCCGCAGCTTGACCGCCTCCGAGCGGAAGCTCGTCGCCGAGGGGTCGATGCCGATCTCCGAGACGACCTCGCAGCCCAGCTCGGCGCAGCGCTCCTTGATCACCCGATTGACGCCGTTGCCGAACGGATCGTTGACATGGATCACGGCGAGCCGCTCGATGTCCATCTCCTCGACCGCATAGGGCAGAAGCGCATTGACCTCGTCGTCCGACAAGGGGATGTCGTTGAGGAAGTAATCACCGATCGCCAGCTCCGGGCTGACGCCGCCGCCGTTGACCATGAGCACGTGTTCGCGGTTGCCGATCGGCGCGATCGCCTTGCTCACGCCGGAGAATGCCGAGAGCACGAAGTTCACCTTGTCGACGTTGACGAGCTTGTTCATGCCCACGACCGCCGGCTGGGGCAGGGCCTGGCTGTCGGCGTGGACGATGTCGAGCCGGCCGTCGATCTCGTCACTGTCGTTGACGTGCTCCACCGCGAGATCGGCGCCCTCGCTGAACAGCTTGCCGTAGACCGCATTCGGACCGGTCAGCGGAAACAGCGCGCCCACCTTGAATACCGGCCCCGAGTCGTCGGCCGCGGCCGCACCGGCCGCACCGAGCGTCAGGGCCGCGGCCGCCGCAATGACAACGGCGCGCACGCGCCGGCGATGATCCTGGATCGACTTCATCTGTTGCTCCTCCGATGGCGCTTTTCCAGCGCTCTGGCACGGCCGGTGTTCGGACGGTCCCCGGACACGCCCGCTGGACCGCGGTATTTTCAGATCAGATTATCTATGTATACAGTACCCAGTCAACGATACGAAAGTCGCAGGCTAGCGCCTACCGTCCGCCTCGCCGGCGACCTCGAGCACGAGCCGGCCGGACGCCGTGTTGGCCTCCATCCGGCGGTGCAGCTCGGCCGCCGCCGACAGCGGCAGCGCCTCGCCGACATCCACGGCCAGCTCGCCGGCCGAGATCATGGCCAGCGCGTCCGCGAGTTCGGCCGTGGTGCAGGATTTCGTGCCGACCAGGCTGATTTCCTTGAGGATGAAATGCGCCGGCCGGATCTCGGCGGGCAGCCCTTCCACATTGCCGAGCATCACCACCCGGCCGCCGTTGCGTACGGCATGGATGGAGGCCGATAGCGTCGCGGCACCGACGATCTCGATGACGGCGTCCGCCCCGCGCCCGCCGGTCAGCCGCTTGACCTCGCGGGCGAAATCCAGCGCCGGGGCGACGACCACGTCGTTCGCGCCCGCCGCCTCCAGATCGGCCCGGCGACGGGCGCTCGACGTGACCGCGATCACGCGGGCGCCGAGCTGTCTCGCGAGCCGCATCGCGTGGATCCCGACGCCGCCGCTGGCACCCGTGAGCACCACGGTCTCGCCGCGCTGCAGCCGCGCGCGCGTGACCAGGGCGTGATAGGCGGTGCCGACCGTGCAGATGACCACCGCCGCGGCCTTCAGGCTCACGCCGTCGGGCACCGGCACGAGGGTGTCGGCGCGCACGCGCACGTATTCGGCATAGCCGCCGTCGACGTCCTCGCCGAGAAAACGCGGCCGCTCATCAAGACACAGGGCCTGATTGCCGGCGTCGCAGGCGGCACAGCCGCCGCAGCCGGTGTAGATCATGCTCATCACGCGCGCGCCCTCGGCCACGCCGGCGACCGCCTCACCGACCGCAACCACGTGGCCGCTGACCTGATGGCCGAGAATGACGGGCAGATCGATCCTGGGGAACGCGCCGGCCCGGGTGAGCAGATCGTGCCGGCAGACGCCACAGTAGGCCACCCGTATCAGCACGTCGTGCGCGCCCAGGCTCGGCAGCGGCACGCGCACGCTCTCGAGGACCTCCGGCCCGCCGAACCGCGCCATCCGCACGGCCGCCATGGTCTCGGGCAGCACGGCCGCGCTCATGACGACACCCCCGCGTCGATCTCGGCCTGCGCGCGCTCGCGCAGTTTGGCCTTCTGGATCTTGACGCCGTTCGCGCTCGGCGTGGTCGGAAACGCCTCGGTCTCGATCAGCCGGACCGGCACCTTGTACTTGGCCATGTCCGCCTGGCAGGCGGCGATGATCGAATCCGCATCCAGATGATGGCCCGCGGGAACGATCACCCAGGCCACCGGCCGCGGCCCGCGTTCGGTGTCCACGGCGACCACCTGGGCCTGGTCGATCGCATCGAAGGATTCCAGATAGGCCTCGATCTCGCGCGGGTTCACCAGAAACCCGCCCAGCCGCAGCGTGTCGCCCAGCCGGGCCAGATAGACGAAGGTGTCGCCCGACTCCATATAGCCGAGATCGCCGGTGCGCACGAAGCCGTCGTCAGTGAAGGTCTTGGCGTTCGCCTCGTCGTTGCCGAGATAGCCGACCATGACGTTCGGCCCGCCCACCTCGATCTCGCCGGATTCGCCGGGGCCGAGCAGCCGACCGGACTCGGTGTCGCGCACGCGCACACGCGTGTCCGACGAGGCCGGCGTGCCGCCGCCCAGCGCCCAGCGCTCCGGCCCGGAGCCCGCCGCCGCATAGACCATCAGCGCCTGCACCTCCGAGGCGCCGTAGGTCTGAAACAGCTTGATGCCCAGCGCGTGGGCCCGATCCACCAGTGCGGCGGCATCGGCGCTGAAATTGGCGAACGCCCCTTCGCGCAGCGTGGCGATGCGCGAGACCGGCTCCGCCGCGTCAAGGATTCGCCGGAACATCTCGTCGGCGCCGTTGGTGTGCGTGACGCCGTGGCATTCGATCGCCGCGACCGCCGCCCCGGCCTCGAAGGCCGGCAACAGCACCGTCGGCCGGCCCGCCGCGAACGCGCCCATCACGGTGTTGAACCCGAACACGCCGCAGTACGGCAGCATCGCCAGGACCACGGTGTCGGCCACGCCGCGATAGCCGAAGGCATCCGCCACCGCGAGCGCGTGATGGACGAGCGCGGCCTGCCTGTGAGTGACGAGCTTGGGCGCCGAGGTCGTGCCCGAGGAGGTGAAGATCATGCAGGGCGCATCCGGCGCGCCCTCGTCACGCGCATGCTCGCCGTGCGCGCCGAGCGCCGCGTAGCTCGCAAGGCTGCGTCCCGCGTAGCAATCGCCCGCCGGCGCCTCGCCGACCAGCACGAGGGTCTCCAGAGCGGCCAGCGCCTCGTCGTCGCAATCGGCGATCAGCGCCAGACAGTCGATCTCGCCCAGCGTCGGCGGCAGGACCAGCGCGCGTGCGCCGGAACGACCCACGATATCCTCGACCTCGTGGCGCCGATACTTGGTGTTGATCGCCACCGCCACCGCACCGAGTCGCGCCAGCGCGAATTCGAGCTCGATCCACGCCGGATCGTTACCCAACCAGACCGCCACCCGGTCGCCGGGCCCGATACCGAGCCGCGCCAGACCCGCGGCCACTCGGCGCACCCGCGCCGCGACCTCGGCGTAGGTGATGCGGGTGTCGCCCTGGATCAGGGCCGGATCGTCGCCGCCGTCCGCCACGCGGGCGTCGAGCAACGCGTTCAGCGTACCGGCCTGTGCCGTCCGTCCTGCCATATCCTCACTCCGATATCTCGCACGGGCCCGGCTCTGTTGTGTTGGGTTCAGCCGCGGCCCCAATGAAGACGGCCGGCGCGGCGGCCGGCCGTCGATCGGTCACACCGGGTCCCAGGAAAAGACCTCGCCGGAGACCTCCAGCGGGTAGAACTGCCCCTTGAGCGCGGGCATGGCCTCGCTGGCGATGGTCTCCGGGTTCCAGCCCTCGCTGCGATGAATGCCGCGCAGTGGCCGGCTCTGACCCATGAGAAAGATCTCGTTGCCGCGCGCGGCGAAGATCTGGCCGGAGACGTCGGCCGCACGGTCGCTGGCGAGATAGGTCGCCAGCACCGCGACCTTGTCCGGTGTCATGGATTTGAGCTTATCGACGCGCGCCTGCTGCTCCGGCGTATCGGTCGGGATGGAGCCGATCATGCGCGACCAGGCGAAGGGGCTGATGCAGTTGGAGCGGACGTTGAAGGCGGCCATGTCGAGCGCGATCGACTTCGACAGCGAGGCGATCCCGGCCTTGGCGGCCGAATAGTTGGATTGGCCACGGTTGCCGATCAGCCCGGAGGTGGATGTCATGTGCACATAGGCACCTGATTCCTGCTGACGGAAGATCGGCGCGGCCGCCCGGGAGACGTTGAAGGTGCCGTGCAGATGCACGTCGATGACCGCCTTCCACTCGTCCGGATCCATCTTGTGGAACATGCGGTCGCGCAGGATGCCGGCGTTGTTGATCACCGCGTCCAGCCGGCCGAAGGTGTCCATGGCCGTGGCGATGATGTTTGTCGCGCTCTGGTAGTCCGCCACGTTGTCGGTGTTGGCCACCGCCCGGCCGCCGGCGGCCTCGATCTCGTCGACCACGGCCTGGGCCGCGGACTGGTCGGTGCCGTCGCCGGACACGCTCGTGCCGAGATCGTTGACCACCACGGCCGCGCCGTCGGCGGCCATCTCGAGTGCGATCGCCTTGCCGATGCCGCCGCCGGCGCCGGTGACCACGGCCACGCGTTGTTCGATGGGATCCGTCATGTTCTCTCCTCGATTGGAAAAGCGGTTGCGGTGAGCCGCGCCGTCACTCCGGCAGTCGCAGGACCTGCTTGGCCAGAATGTTGCGCTGGATTTCGTTGGAGCCGCCGTAGATGGTCGTGGGCAGGCAGCCGAAATAAAGGTTGAGCACGTCCACCGACGCGTCCTCGCCGATCGCCTGGCCCTCGACGAGCGGCGCCTCGCCGTCGGCGGCCTGGACCGCGAGTTCGGCGATCCGGCCGTAGGTTTCCGTGCCCCAGATCTTCAGCCAGGAGATGTCCGCGCCCAGCGTCTCGCCGCCGCGCACCTGGGCGGCGAACGACTCGAAGGCCTCGGACAGGTCGGCGACATCGAGGGCCAGCTTCGTGAATTCGGCGGAGAACGCCGGGTCGTCGTGCAGCCCGCGGGCCTCGGCGAAGGCATCCAGCCGGCCGAGCGCGTTCTGGGACTGCTTGGGGCTGCCCAGGAACAGTCGCTCGAAGCCGAGCAGCGCCTTGGCCATGGTCCAGCCCTCGTTGACGTTGCCGACGAGGTTGTCCTTGGGCACGCGGACGTTGTCGAAAAAAACCTCGCAGAATTCCTCGTGTCCGGCGATGTTCTCGATCGGCCGGATGGTGATGCCGGGCGTGTCCAGATCGACCAGCAGGAAACTGATGCCCTTCTGCTTGCGCTCGGCGTGTGGGTCGGTGCGCGCGAGCACGAAGATATGGGTGGCGTCCTGGGCTAGTGTGGTCCAGGTTTTCTGACCGTTGACCACCCAGTGATCGCCGTCGTCGTCGGCCTGGGTGCGCAGGCTGGCCAGGTCCGAGCCCGAGTTCGGCTCGGAATAGCCCTGGCACCAGATGTGCTCCCAGCTCAGGATCTTGGGCAGGTATTGCTCGCGCTGCTCGGGTGTGCCGTAGCGGATCAGCAGCGGGCCGACCATGACCACGCCCTGGTCGGGCGCGCGGGCCACGCCGATGCGCTCCTGCTCCTCGGTGAAGATGAGCTGCTTGGACGGCGACAGGCCCACGCCGCCGTGTTCGGCCGGCCAGCCCGGCGCGGTCCAGCCGGCCTCGGCACGCTTCAGGTACCAGTCGCTGACTTCGTGCCAGCGCAGCCGGCGCGAGGGATGGCGCAATGCCTTCGGGTATTCGGCTTCGAGATAGGTACGGATCTCGCGGCGGAAGGCCGCGTCGTCCATGGCGTTCCAGTCGGTCATCTCGTTCTCCTTACGCGGCCGCGCGGGTCAGGCGGGCGTATTCGCGACGCTGGGTGTCCGCATTGCCGAGCCAGGCGGCGAGCGACAGCACGCGTCGCAGATAGACGCCGACGTTGGCCTCCTCGGTGTAGCCGATCGCCCCGTGCAGCTGCACGGCCTGGCGTCCGATGATCAGCGCAGCCTCCGAACAGCGCGCCTTGGCGCGGGCCGCCGCACGCTGCAGATCGACCGGGTCGGCGTCGCTGTCGAAGGCGCGCACCGCCTGCCGCAGCGCGTTGCGCATCAGCTCGCGCTGGATATACAGATCGACCGCGCGATGGCGCAGCGCCTGAAAGCTCGACAGCGCCTGACCGAACTGCTTGCGCGAGGCGAGATAGTCCTGGGTCTGTTCGAACAGCGCGCCGGCCAGACCGAACAGTTCGGCACTGGCCGCGACCCGGGCCACGCTCAGCCCGCGCGTGAGTGCACCATCACCCGCGCCGCCGCCGGCCAGCCGGCGCGCGTCGTCGAGCGAAACGCCGTCGAACTCGAGCGCGAGCACGGCGTGGCCATCGACCCGGGGCTGCGTCTCGACCGACAGGCCCGGCGCGTCGCGCTCGATGGCGTACAGGGCCACGCCGTCGGGCCCGCCCACGGCGACGACGAAGACATCGGCCTCGGCCGGGGTCACCAGAGCCCGCCGGCCCGTCAATCGACCGGAGCCGCCGTCGGCCGGCACGCTCGCCGGGCCTTCCTGCCCACGCGCCTGGGCCTCATCCTGCCAGGCGACCGCCACCAGGCGTTCGCCGGACGCGGTCGCCGCCAGCAGCTCGCCGGCATGGTCGGCGTCGCATCCGGCCAGCACGGCCTGGGCGAAGACGGTATCGACCAGCGGTTCGGGCGCGCAGTCGCGTCCCAGCCCCTCGGCGACCACCGCGAGTTCGCCCACGCCGAGGCCGAGCCCGCCGGCGGCTTCGGGCACGAGGATGCCCAGCCAGCCGAGGTCGGCCATCTCCGACCAGGCCGCGCGGTCCAGGCCCGCGGCCTCGGCCTTGAGCCGGCGCGCCCGGGCGATGCCGCGGCCCTCACCGGCGAAGCCGGCCACCGAGTCGGCGAGCATGCGCCGTTCGTCCTGCGAATCATCCATCAGTGCGCTCATGCGGGCGACATCCTCCAGAGCTGGAACGGGAACGCCGGGGGCGGCGTCGCCGAATTGTCTATGCGTATACCGTGTACAGAAAGCCGACTTTAGGCGCAGGCGGGCTCGGGCGCCAGTGACAGCGCCTGGTCGCGGCTCATCGGCGCCTCGGCCAGCAGGCACTGCACGAGCTCGGCGTCGGGCGCGTCCACGGCCAGCGGATCGCGCGGCAGGACCCGGTGCGTGAGCACCAGCCACGCGAGCGCGAGCCGGCGCCAGTCGCCTTCGCTGCGGCTGGCCTCCCAGGCCAGGAACACCGCGGAGGCGACGTGATACAGCCCGCTGGCCGCCACGCGCGTGTCGATGGTGGCGTCCTTGTTCTCGACCACGCGCATCACCGCCCGCTCGGCGCGCTCGAGCGCGTCGTCAAAGACTCCGCGCGCCGCCGCCGGCAGCTCGACCGCATCGAGGCACTCGTGCAGATAGGGCACGAGTGTGGCCAGCGTGTCCTCGCGTTTGATCGAGCGGACCACGTCGAGTGCGACGATGTTGCTGGTGCCCTCCCAGATCGAGCCCAGATGGGCATCGCGCAGCACCCGCGCATCGGAGAACTCCTCGATGTAGCCGCAGCCGCCGCGCACTTCCATGCCGTCGCCGGCCACCTTGCGCGCGTCGCGGGTGGTGCGGAATTTCATCAGCGGCGTCAGGATGCGCAGCAGTTTCTGCGCACGGGCGTCGCCGCCGTCCGCCCGGCGCAGCACGTCGGCGGTGTGGAAGGCCATGGAGCGGCCCTGCTCGGCCGGCGTCATCAGCTTGAGCAGCGTGCGCCACATCAGCGGCAGGTCGACGAGCTTGTGGCCGAAGGCCTCGCGGTGGCGGGCGAAGAACAGCGCCTCGTTGAGCGCCCGCCGCATCAGCCCGGCCGAGCGCACGCCGTTGGACAGACGCGACATGTTGATCATGTCGGTCATCTGCTTGAAGCCGCTGCCCGGTTCACCGACAACATAGGCCTCGGCGCCGTCGAGGGTGATCTCGCCGCTGGCCATCGAACGCGTGCCGAGCTTGTCCTTGAGCCGGATCAGGCGGTAATCGTTGAGTTCGCCGTCAGCCTTGTGTCGCGGCAGCAGGAACAGCGTCAGGCCTTTCGTGCCCTCGCCACCGTCGACCGGACGGGCCAGCACCATGGCCAGGCCGGCGTCGGCGTTGGAGCAGAACCACTTGTCGCCGTAGAGCCTCCAGACGCCGTTGTCCTCGCGCGCCTCGGTGGAGATGCGGCCGACGTCCGAACCGGCGTCCTGCTCGGTCATGAACATCGCGCCCTGGCACAGCGATTCGAAATCCTGCGTGGTCAGATCGTCGAAGAAACGATCGACCAGCGCGGGGTCGCCGAACTTGGCCAGCGTACGCGTGAGCGCGTCGGTCATGCTCAGCGGACAGCACAGTCCGAACTCGGCCTGCACGAACAGATAGGTCAGGCCGTACTTGACGATCGGCGGCCATTTCTCGGGCCAGTCGAACACCCCGGGCCGGTGCGACATGGCGGCGAGGCCGAAATGCGAGAAGGCATAGCGCTCGAGCTGCACGTAGGCCGGGTGCTTGTCGATGCCGTTGCGCGGCGAGGCGTTGCGGTGGCGCACCGCGAGCGTCGGCTTGTGCTTGTCGGCGGTGAGCGCGAGCTGCTCGAGCTCGTCGCCGACCAGCGCACCGAGCTCCTCGAAGCGCGGCTCCACGTGGGCCACCTCCGCCGGGGTCGCATAGATGCGCAGCAGCCGGGCGAAGTCCGGGTCGGCGGCATAAGCGTTCTCGCCCGCGCTGTCGGGAATATTTCGGTAAATCGCCTGCGCCATGGTCTGCTCGCTCGTCCGTACGGCCGATAAAGGTCAAGACAACGCGCACCGTCGCCGCAACGCGGCAGCGGGCATGCGGACTCGCTGTCATTGCCATTCAATTTATGTATACGGTACACTGTGTTCATATTCAGGGCAATAGCGTGCATCATGAGTCACTGGCGCACGATGGGATTGCCGACCACCGAGGCCCGGCACAGGCTTCACGCAGCACAGGACCGCCCCGACCCATGAGCACACCGAACCCCCGCGACTGGATTGGCAACGGCGAACGCTGCGAGGACGACCTCGCCCCCGCGCTGGCCGACCGCATCGCCGCCACCTTCGGCGCGCCGCGGCCCGAGCCCGGCCAGGCCCTGCCGCATCTATGGCACTGGGCCTTCTTCCAGATCCCGGTCGACGCCGAGGGCCTGGGCACCGACGGCCATCCCGCCCGGGGCGGCTTTCTGCCGCCGGCGCACGGCCGCAACCGCATGTGGGCCGGCGGCCGGCTGTGGTTTCACGCGCCGCTGCGGGTCGGCGAGCCGGCCGTGCGCGAATCGGAGATCACCGACATACAGGAGAAGCAGGGCCGCAGCGGCGCCCTGCTGTTCGTGACCGTGCGCCACCGCTATCGCCAGGCCGCAGCGGTCGCCGTCGAGGAAGAGCAGGACATCGTCTATCGCGAGCCGAGCGCGCCGCGACTGAGCCTCGACCGGCCCATGCCGGACCCCGACTGGTCGGAGACGATCACGCCGGACCCGACGCTGTTGTTCCGTTACTCGGCGGTGACCTTCAACAGCCACCGGATCCATTACGACTGGCCCTACGTCACCGACGCCGAAGGCTATCCGGGGCTGGTGGTGCACGGCCCGCTGATTGCCACCACCCTGCTGCACGCCTTCGCCCGCGCCCATCCGGACGCGCGTATCGACACGTTCGCCTTCCGCGGCCTGCGTCCGCTGATCGCACCCGCGCCGTTCACGGCCCGGGGCGTGATCGAATCCCCGGGCGCGGCGCGGCTGTGGGCCGCCAACGACAACGGCCCCGCGCACGAGGCCGAACTGACCTTCACGGAGCAGACCCAAGATGATTGACCAGGAATCCCTCGATGCCATCCGCGACGGCGTACGCGGCCTGTGCGCCGACTACGGCGACGCCTACTGGCGCGACATCGACGCCAGGCGGGCGTTTCCCGAGGCCTTCGTCAACGCCCTGACCGAGGCCGGCTGGCTCGCGGCCATGATTCCGGAGGAGTACGACGGCTCCGGGCTCGGCCTGGCCGAGGCCTCCGCGATCCTCGAGGAGGTCAACCGCTGCGGCGGCAACGCCGGCTTCGTGCACGGACAGATGTACAACATGTTCACCCTGCTGCGCCACGGTTCGGAGGAACAGAAGAAGCAGTATCTGCCCAAGATCGCGGCCGGCGAACTGCGGCTTCAGGCCATGGCCGTGACCGAGCCGACCACCGGCACGGACACGACCAAGATCAAGACGAATGCCGTGCGACGGGGCGACAAGTACGTCATCAACGGGCAGAAGGTCTGGATCTCGCGGGTCCAGCATTCCGACATGATGATCCTGCTTGCGCGCACGACGCCGCTGGACCAGGTCGAGAAGAAGTCCCGCGGGATGTCGATCTTTCTGATCGACCTGCACGCGGCCATCGGCAACGGGCTGTCGGTGAACCCGATCGGCAACATGGTCAACCACGAGACCAACGAGCTGTTCTTCGACGATCTCGAGATTCCGGCCGAGAACCTGATCGGCGAGGAGGGCATGGGCTTCAAGTACATCCTCGACGGCCTCAACGCCGAGCGCACGCTGATCGCCGCCGAATGCATCGGCGACGGCCGCTGGTTCGTCGACCGCGCCACCGCCTACGCCAACGAGCGCCGTGTCTTCGACCGGCCGATCGGCCAGAACCAGGGCGTGTCGTTCCCGATCGCCGAGTCCCACATCGAGGTCGAGGCCGCCGACCTGATGCGCTGGCGCGCCTGCGAGGAGTACGACGCCGGCAAGCCGGCGGGGGCGTCGGCGAACATGGCCAAGTATCTGGCCGCCAAGGCCTCCTGGGAGGCCGCCAACGCCTGCCTGCAGACCCACGGCGGTTTCGGCTTCGCCCACGAGTACGACATCGAGCGCAAGTTCCGGGAGACGCGGCTGTACCAGGTCGCGCCGATCTCGACCAACCTGATCCTATCCTACGTCGCCGAGCATCTGCTCGGCATGCCGCGCTCGTTCTGATGGGCATACGGATTCGCCAGCTCGACCACCTGGTGCTGACGGTCGCCACCGTCGATTTCCACCGGCGCGTGCTCGGCATGCAAGAAGTCGTGTCCGGTGATCTACGGCGCCGTGCCCTGGCCTTCGGCACGCAGAAGAGCAATCTGCATCCGCCCGCCGTGCCCTTCGAACCGAAAATCGAACACCCGACGCCCGCGCCGGCGGACCTGTGCTTCAGTGCCGATACGCCGCTCGATGCGGTCATGAGCCACTTGGACAACGAGGGCGTGGCGCTGGTCGAAGGGCCGGTGACACGCGCCGGCGCCAGGCAACCACTGCGTTCGGTCGACATCCGCGATCCGGACGCCAACCTGATCGAGATCTCCGACCCGTTGGAGGAACCCGCGGCATGAGTGACTCAACCCGACAACTGGCCGATTTCTGCGCCAACCTGCGTTTCGACGACCTCCCCGCGCACGTCGTCGCCCGCTGCGAAGACCTCTGTCTGGACTGGCTGGGCTCGGCCCTGGCGGGCTCGCGCCAGCATCCCACCGCCGCCTTCGAGCGACACGCCGCGGCGATGGGCCCGGCCCGGGGCGATGCCGAGATCCTGTCCAGCCGTGCCACGACCTCGCCCTATTTCGCGGCCTTCGTGAATGCCGCCGCCTCGCACGTGGTCGAGCAGGACGATCTGCACAACAGCTCGGTGCTGCACCCGGCGACGGTCGTGTTCCCGGCCGTGCTCGCGCTGGCCCAGGCCCGCGGCGCCTCGGGGCGTGATCTGATCACCGCCAGTGTGGCCGGCTACGAGGCCGGCGTGCGCGTGGGCGAGTTTCTCGGCCGCTCGCACTATCGCGTGTTCCACACCACGGGCACCGCGGGCACGCTGGCCGCGGCCGTGGCGGCGGGCCGGCTGCTGAACGTCGACACCGACACCATGATCCACGTACTTGGCAATGCCGGCACCCAGGCCGCCGGCCTGTGGGCGTTCCTGCGCGACGGCGCCGACTCCAAGCAGCTGCACACCGCCAAGGCCGCCGCGGACGGGCTGCGTTCAGCGCTCATGGCCGCGGACGGGCTGACCGGCGCACAGGACATCTTCGGCGGCAGCCAGGGCATGGCGGCCGGCATGTCGACCGACGCCGACACGGCGAAACTCGCCGCCGAGCTCGGCTCGCGCTGGGCGCTGGCCGAGACGTCGTTCAAGTTCCACGCCTCCTGCCGGCACACGCATCCGGCGGCGGACGCGCTGCTCGCCGTCATGGCCGAGCACGAGCTCGCCGCGAACGACATCGAGCGCGTCGTGGCCCGCGTACACCAGGGCGCGATCGACGTGCTGGGCGCGGTGGACGTACCGCGCACCATCCACCAGGCCAAGTTCTCGATGGGCACCGTGCTCGGGTTGATCGCGGTGCACGGCGCTGCGGGCCTGACCGAATTCGACACGCGGGCGCTGACCGACGACACGGTCGCGGCCTTTCGTGACCGCGTCGCAATGCAGCTGGATGCCGAAGTCGATGCGGCCTATCCGAGCCGCTGGCTCGGGCGCGTGGACGTGACCACCACCGACGGCCGCCGCTTGACCGGCGCCATCGACGAACCGAAGGGCGATCCGGGCAACACGCTGTCCCGCACCGAACTGGAAGACAAGTTCGCGCGGCTCGTGCGCTTCGCCGGGGCCGCCGACGAGACGGAAACGAGGCGGATGATCGACACGATCTGGGGACTGGCGACACTTGATCGCGTGCCGCTGCTGCGCGCGTCGTAGACCAGGAACACAAGGGAGCCACACCATGACCGACCCGGCCCACACGCCGCGCCCGCTCGACGGCATCACCGTCGTCAGCTTCGAGCACGCCATCGCCGCGCCCTTCTGCACGCGCCAGCTGGCCGATCTGGGAGCGCGCGTGATCAAGATCGAACGCCCCGGCGTGGGTGATTTCGCCCGCGGCTACGACAACCGCGTGCGCGGTCTGTCCTCGCACTTCGTCTGGACCAACCGCTCCAAGGAGAGCCTGACGCTCAACCTCAAGCACGACGAGGCGCTGACCGTTCTCGAGCGGCTGCTGGCCGATGCCGATGTGCTCGTGCAGAACCTCGCCCCGGGCGCCGCGGCACGTCTGGGCCTGTCCTTCGACGATCTGTGCGAGCGTTTCCCGAAGCTGATCGTGTGCAACATCTCCGGCTACGGCGAGACCGGCCCGTACACCGACAAGAAGGCCTACGACCTGCTCATCCAGAGCGAGGGCGGCGTGCTCTCGACCACCGGCGGGCCCGGCGAGGACGAGATGGCCAAGGTGGGCTGCTCGATCGCGGACATCTCGGCGGGCATGTACGCCCAGAACAGCATCATGGCCGCGCTCATCCAGCGCGGAACCACCGGCCGCGGCACCTCCATCGACGTCTCCATGCTGGAATCGATCGTGGAGTGGATGGGCTATCCCATGTACTACGCCTTCGAAGGCCAGCCGCAGCCGCCGCGCGCCGGTGCGGCGCACAGCACCATCTATCCCTACGGCCCGTTCGCCACCGGCGACGGCAAGAGCGTGATGCTCGGCCTGCAGAACGAGCGCGAATGGCAGGTCTTCTGCGAGCAGGTGCTCGAGCAGCCCGCACTGGCCGGGGACGCGCGCTTTGCCACCAACAGCGATCGCTCGGCCAACCGCGAGGCACTCGCCGCGCTCATCCACGAAGCGTTTGCCGAACTGACCGCGGCGCAGGCGATCGCGCGGCTGGACGAAGCCAAGATCGCCAATGCCCACGTCAACGACATGGCCGGCGTCTGGGCCCATCCGCAGCTGGCCGCCCGCGACCGCTGGCGCACCGTCGGCAGCCCCGAGGGCGCGCTGCCGGCGCTGCTGCCACCGGCGATCAACCGCGATTTCGAGCCGCGCATGGATCCCGTGCCCGATCTCGGCGAACACACGCGTCGGATCCTGTCCGAACTCGACTACGACCCGGCCACCATCGAGCGTCTGGCCGAGGCCGGCGCGATATGACCGGCCACAAGGAGCCCACCGGCATGGCCACATCCCTGCGCTGTCCGCTGTTCGTACCCGCCACCCGGGCCGGCCTGATCCCCAAGGCGCAGGCCAGCGGCGCCGATTCGGTGATCGTCGATCTCGAGGACGCCGTCGCCATGGACCGCAAGGACGAGGCCCGCGACGCGCTCGCGGCCTTCCTCGCGAACGACCCCGAAGCCCGGGTGATCGTGCGCATCAACGCCGCGGACAGCGGCGAGCTGGATGCCGACCTCGCCCTCTGCGAAGGCCACGCGGGCATCGCCGGCATCATGTCCCCCAAGGCCGAATCGCGCGGCGCGCTGGAACGCGTGGCCCGCCTGGGCAAGCCGGTCTGGCCGCTGCTGGAGACGCCGGCGGGCGTGCTCGCCCTGGAGTCCCTGACCCGTGTGGCCGGCGTCGAACAATTCGCCTTCGGCGCGCTCGACTTCGCTTTCGAAGCGAATCTGACGCCCGACAGCGACGGCGGCCGCGCGGTGCTCGACTATGCCCGCCACCAGCTGCTCATGCACTCGCACGCGGCCGGCCTGATGCCGCCGCTGGAAAGCGTCTACCCCGACTTCAAGAGCCCCGAACGCCTGCACGCGATCGCGCTGCGCGCACGCGACATGGGCTTCGGCGGCATGCTCTGCATCCACCCGGCCCAGATCGAGACCGTGCGCACCGCCTTCTCGCCCAGCGAGGACGAGCTCGGCTGGGCCCAGCGCGTCATGGACGCCAGCCGCCGGAACAGCGGTGCCTTCCAGGTGGACGGGCAGATGGTCGACGCCCCCGTGCTGGCGCGGGCGCAGCGCATTCTGGCGCTGAACTAGACGCCGGGTCGTTACGTTACAATATAACAACAAAGACTTAGCACAAAGCGGTTGACGCGGCCCCCGGCGGCGCCAATTCTTGTTCCATGGGGGCACGCCGACTTCGACTCATCCTGCTGCTTGCAGCGCTGGTCTGCAGCCAGACGTTGGCGTTCGCGCATGGCTTCGATCACCCGCTCGACACACCACACGCCGGCTTCCACTGCCTGAGCTGCCCGCATGGCGGCCACGGCGGCAGCGCCCCCCTGCCACCCGCCGCCGACCTGTCGATCGCGCCGCCGCCGCACCAGACGGCCCCCGTCGGCCCCATCGTCGTGGATCGCCGCGACGGCGTTCGTCTGGCCTATCGCAGCCGCGGACCGCCGCACGCACTCGTCTGACCCGCGAATGACATCGCTCCGCGGCGCGACCCGCCGCGGTCCGAAAGCGCGCGCCGCTTTCGCATCACGACGAGCTTCAACACCATGCGTTATCTGTCTTTTCTCGCATGCGCGACCGGCGCCTGCGCGTTCGGTCTGTGCACTCCCGTTTCGGCCCAGAACGACAACGACGCCCCGGAATCGGCCGGGAGTCTGGGCGCCATCTCCGTCGAGGCCCTGGCCTTCGATGACCGCAGCCCCGACCAGGCCATCGAACCCGCGACCGTGGTCGGCGGCCGCGAACTGATCCGCAAACGCGGCCAGACGCTCGGCCAGAGCCTGGCCGAGACCCCCGGCATCAGCACCGCCGACTTCGGCGCCGGCGTCGGCCGGCCGGTGATCCGCGGCCTGTCCGGCGCCCGCGTTCGGGTACAGGAAAACGGCATGTCCTCGGCCGATGTCTCCACGCTGAGCCAAGACCACGCCGTGTCGATCGACCCCTACGCCGCACGCCAGATCGAGGTCCTCAAGGGCCCCTCGACCCTGCTCTACGGCTCCGGCGCCATCGGCGGCGTGGTCAACGTGGTCACCGACCGCATACCGCGCCGGGCGCCCGACGGCCTCGAGGGCAGCGCCGACCTGGAGCGCGGCCTGGGCGGCGCCGGCGCGCGGCTCCAGCGGCTGGACGTCACCGGCGGGCTGGGCGACTGGGCGGTGAACCTCCAGGGCCTCAAGCGTTTGACCGACGATTACGAGGCCGACGACGGCCGCCGCATCGACAACAGCCACACCGATACCGACACCTACAGTCTGGGCAGTGCCTACGCCGGCGACTGGGGCTATGTCGGCGGCGCCGCCAGCCACTTCGGCCGCGAGTACGGCATTCCGGGCGAGGCGGCGCGCATCCGCATGACCCAGGACCGCTACGACCTCGCCGGCGAGGTCTACGACGTCGCTCCCGGCATCACGCGGCTCGAGTTCTCCGGCGCCTACACGGACTATCTGCACACCGAGGGCGAGGCCGAACCGGAAGCGTTCTTCGACAATCGGGAGACCGAGGCGCGCGTGGCCGCCGAGCATGCCCCGATCGCGGGCTTCACCGGCGTGTTCGGCCTGCAGGGCTTCGACCGCGACTTCCGGGCCTACGGCGAGGAGGCGTCCTTCGTGCCGGCGACCGAGACCCGCTCGCTCGCGGCCTTTCTGGTCGAGGAGCGGCCGCTGGGCGAGGCCTGGACGATCCAGGCCGGAGCCCGCCTGGAGTATCAGGAGCAGGACACCCGGGCGCCCTACGAGGACACCGACCACACCCCGATGAGCCTGTCGCTCGGCCTGCGCCGCGATATCGGTACGGACTACGTGCTCACGGCCAGCGTCGGCCGCTATCAGCGCGCACCCGCCACCGAAGAGCTCTACAGCTTCGGCCCGCACGAGGCCACGCTCACCTACGAGCGCGGTGACAGCGGCTTCGACGAGGAGACCGCCGACAGCCTGGAGCTGGGGTTTCGCAAGACGCGCGGGCGCATGCGCTTCGACACCAGCCTGTTCTATACGACCTACGACGACTATGTCTTCGCCCAGTCCGTGGACGCCGGCCTGAACGCCGACGGCAGCGGCACGCCGGGCGGCGACGGCGTGGCCGATCGCGTCGACGAGGACGGCCGCTTCGACCCGGACGGCGAGCTTCTGCTCACCGACTACGCCGCCGCGGACGCCACCTTCTACGGCGGCGAGGCCGAGATCGGCTACGACCTGCTGACCGGAATGCACCGGCTGACCGCGCGCGTGTTCGGCGATGACGTGCGAGGCGAGCTGGACGACCGCGGCGACTTGCCGCGGATCACGCCCGGGCGCTACGGCGCCGGCCTGGACTACGGCGGCCCCCGATGGTTGGCCAACGTCGAAGCCCTGCGGGCGAGCCATCAGGGCCGCGTCGCCGAGCTCGAGGAGGAGACCGCGGGCTACACCGACCTCAGCGCGTTCGTCGGCTACCGGATCGCCTCATCGGATGACACCGAGGCCATGGTCTATCTGCGCGGCGACAATCTGCTGGACGACGAGATCGTGCGCCACACCTCGTTCCTGCGCGTCGCCCAGCCCGGCCGCAGCCTGCTCGCTGGCCTGCACGTGGAATTCTAGAGCATTTTTCTCTTTTACTGAGTTACGACAGCACGTTAGCGTCATTTTAGGTTTGCTAGATTGGATC
>NZ_AYKF01000098.1 GCF_003732545.1 Salinisphaera orenii subsp. halophila YIM 95161
AGGTTCATCGATATGTTTCGAACCTGCGACAGAGCAATGATTTCGGTTCGACGGCTTCGCGCCGCGAAGCGAACGGTCGCTGCGTCCCGGGCGTGTCGCCGCCGCGCGAGGCGTCTCGGTGGCGTCGGCCACCCGGTATTCGAGCCTCGGCCCTGACAGCGACGCAGAACGGCCGGCGCGTGCTCAGCCGCCTTGTGCCGAACGGATTGCGCTCGCGTCATTCCGACAGCGGCCTCGATCCGATATCCCGCAGGGCGCCATCGATGCTCCGATATCGAATGTCGGGTATCCGGATCGTCCCAGCCGGCGTCCTGCGTGCCGTGCGTCGGGCCGTCATGGGACAGCCGTCACGCGTCTTCGCCGTCAATCGCTGTCGTTGAACACGGTGATGGCCAGAAAACGCAGCGGCACGGTCACGAGGCGTTCCGGGCCGTGCGGCACGCGGGCGTCGAAGGTGAACGAGTCGCCGGCTTCCAGCGTGTAGACGTGCTTGCCGTGGCGGTATTCGATCTCGCCGGTGAGCATGTGGATGAACTGCATGCCCTCGTGCTGGAAGGTCGGAAAGGCTTCGCTCTCGTCATCCATCGAGATGAGAAACGGCTCGAAGTTGCGCTGGTGGCCGCGGTTATAGGCGAGCAGGTGGTAGGTGTGGCCCTTGCGGGTGCCGCGACGCACGACCTCCAGCCCGTCTCCCGCCTTGACCAGCTGCGCGCCGCCTTCGGGGGAGTCGTAGTCGCGGAACAGCTGCGAGAAGGTGATGCCGAGCGCTTCGGTCAGGCGGGCGAGCGAGTCGAGACTGGTGGCGACCTGGCCGTTCTCGATCTTGCTGACCATGCCGCGGCTCAGCCCGGCGAGTCCGGCGACGTCGGCGATGGTCAGGTCGCGTTCCACGCGCTGCTGACGCAGGACGGTGCCGATGTAGCGCTCCAGTGCCCGGTCGCGATCGCTGTCGGTGAAGCGGGTGGCCAGTGTGCGCGGGACGTAGTCGTCGCCGGCGCTCGGGTCTTGTTCTGTCACCGGTCAGGCAATCCTTTATGGGTGGGCCGGCCGCGTTGCGGTCGATATGAGGCCTTACGCGTCGATTTCTGTGCGCGATGCAATCAGCATAAGGCGTCGACGACGCTACGGCCATCCGCGGCTGCGCTCCGGTACACGCCCGTCTTTGCGCTCGGCCTCGCGCGGGTTGTGCGGCCTTCCGCGTACGGCGCCTGCTCGCCATGCGATCGACCGTTGCCCCGGGCCGCTGGTCATTGACGGGGCATTATTCCTGTGCAGCGGCAAATCGCTCGCACCAGTAAACGGCGCCGTCAGACCAAGCAGCCACCCGGGTGGGCGCTCGCGACCGCGGCAGCGGCCAGAAAATCAATTTGAATACAGACGTGTAGAGGGTTTTTTAGCCGAGCAGCAATCGGTGCGACGGGCGTGGGATCGCTTGGCAAGGCTCTTGCATTCCTATTGAGAAACAAAAATTCACCAAAGGAAACTAGGCAGGAGCGTATCCATGGCGATGAAGCACTACCCGAAAGCCGTCGAAGGCGACTTCCCGAGCATGGGAGTCGCAGGCTGCAATGCCTGGCTCGACGACGTGGCGGTGTCGAACGACTCGGACAAGACGATTGTCAGCGGCTTCTTCAAGCTCGAGAAGTCGGACAAGCCGCTGGTCTACGACTACACCTACGATGAGATGAAATGCATCTTCGCCGGCGAATTCAAGATCACGGACGGCGAGGGCAATACGGCGGCCGCCAAGCCCGGCGACGTCTTCTATTTCCCCAAGGGCAGCCAGATCACCTTCGAGACCGAGAGCTACGGCATCGGGTTCTTCTGCGGCCAGCGCCGCGAAGGCGAGGGCTGAGGCGTCCGCGCCGAGCCGTCTGCGTGACGGCTCGGCCGAGGCGACGGTTGTTCGTTTGCGGGAAGAGGATCGCCGGCATGGGCATCAAGAGCAAACCGGAATATCGCGAGCTCGAATTCGACGGCAACGCCACGCGACACGTGCTGCTGGCCGCGGGCCCGGGCGGCGACGCGCTGCTCCGCGTGCTCGATCAGGCCGCGCGACTCGGTCGTGACGCCGACGCGGCCCGTGGCCCGTTGGACGTGCTGTATCTGCCGAGCGCGGAGGCCGATCTGTCCATGCGGCTCCGGTCGCATGCGCTCGGCGTCGATGCCGTCGTCGCTCCGGACCGGCGCGGGCTGGAGTCCGCGTTGCGCCGGGTGTTGACGAAGGCCGTGATGGGCACGCGACTCTACGTCGCCGGCAACGAGGCTTTCGTCTGGGCTTGCGTGAACGTCGCGCGCGAGGCGGGCATCGACGACGACGAGGTCCAGCGCGAGCGCTGCGGCAGCCTGGCGCGCCCGGTGCAGTGCGTGCACTGCAAGACCACCGACCCGGCCGTGACCACGAACATCTACGTCTGCCCGGGCTGTGGCCTGCACGTATTCGTGCGCGATCACTTCTCGCGCCGGCTGGGCGTCTACCAGTCGGTCTGCGTCGACGCCGAGGCGCCGGGGGAGGTGCCCGCGATCGAGGAGGTCTATCCGTGAGCGCAGTGGACAGTATTCCGGTCCGGGTGGCGGCCATCGAGACGGTGTCGCCCTTCATCAAGACATTCACGCTGGAGCCGACCGACGGCGGCCCGCTGCCGGCGTTCTCGGGCGGCAGCCATGTGGTCGTGACGATGCAGGGGCGCGACAAGAACCATCGCAACCCGTACTCGTTGATGAGTTCGCCCTATGAACGGCGCTTCTATCAGATCTCGGTGCGCCGGGAGGACGACGGCCGCGGCGGCTCGAAGTTTCTGCACGGCAACGTGCGCGTGGGCGATCAGCTGTTCGTCTCGCCGCCAGCGAACCTGTTCGCGCTGAACGAACTCGGTCGCCGGCATATTCTGATCGCCGGCGGCATCGGCATCACGCCGTTTCTGTCCCAGCTCTACGAGCTGCGTGCACAGGACTCGGACTACGCGCTGCACTACGCCTACCGGCGTGCCGACGACACCGCGTTTCTGGACCGGCTGGCCGCGGAACACGGCGAGCGCGCGCACTTCTACGAGAGCTCGCAGGGCCATTACTTGGACCCGGGGCGCATCCTCGCCGAGCAGCCGCTGGGTACCCATGTCTATGTCTGCGGGCCCGAGGGGCTGATCGACACCGTCGTGACCCGGGCGCGGCGTCTCGGCTGGCCGGCAAGCCATATCCATGCCGAGGAATTCGCCGCGCCGCCGTCCGGCCGGCCGTTCACGGTCGTGCTCGACAAAAGCGGCGACGAGCTCGAGGTCGGGCCCGACGACACCGTGCTCGACGTGCTCGAGGACAACGGCTACGCGCCGGACTGTTCGTGTCGTGGCGGCGTCTGCGGCGAATGCGAGACCGCCGTGATCACCGGCGAGATCGAGCACCACGACGACTATCTCTCCGAGGAGGTCAAGCGCGAGCACTCGCGGATGATGATCTGCGTCTCGCGGGCGGCCTCCGAGCGTGTGGTGCTCGATCTCTAGCGCGATTCGCGTCCACGCCTTTCCATCCAACGCGAGCCGACTTGCGGGAGTCATGAACATGAGCGAACAAGCCACCGTCGCAGCGCCGAGAGTCAAACCGGTCGAGACCTTCCGGGGCGACTTCACCTACAGCAACAGCCCCGAGGCGATCCGGCGCTTTCCGTTTCCGTTCCACCGCGACGACTACATGTACTCGGTCAATATCGAGCCGCATGACGGCACGCCGCCCGGCAGTGCCTACGCGCCGGCCTTCGATATCGACGAGCACTATCTCTCCGAAATGGCCGAGCGGCGCACCGTGCTCGAAGAGGATCCGAAGCGCTGCCAGGTGCTGCCCTACATGATGGAAGCGCAGTGGGACACGCTCGAGCTGATGATGACCTCGCTGGCCGCGGACTATCCCGAGCATTTCAGTCTGACCCGCGACGGTGATACCTGGACCTGGGAGAACCGCCTGCTGGACATCCGCGACACCTTCACCTTCAAGGACGCGGACACGCTGCCGCTGGAACCCTTCGAGTACATCACCCGCCAGGTGCAGGGAGACTTCACCCTGCACGGCCAGCGTAACGACATGCTCTACATGGACGGCGGCATGGTCACCTGCCAGGCCGACTGGTCGCTGGACTTCGATCTGGGCATGAACTTCTACGAGTGGCACGGCCCGGTGCCGCGCGCCCACGAGATGGGCGTGTTCGAGCGCGCGCTGAAGTATCTGCTCACGCTCAAGGTGGGCAGTCCCGTGCGGCGGCTGAACTGGACCATGACGGTCAATCCACGCATGGACACCTCACCGGAGAACTACGACAAGTGGGGCATCGATCGGGCCACGATCACGCCCGACAACGTCGGCGAACTCGCGCATCTGCGCGTCGAGCTGCAGTCGCTCTGGCGGCTGCCGCGCAGCAACGCGATCCTGTTCTCGATCCGCTGTTATCTGATCAGCATGGAGGAGTTGGCGACCGTCCCCAAATGGGCGCGGCGCTTTCACCGCGTGCTGCGCGATCTGCCCGAGGATCTGGCCGACTACAAGGGCTTCATCGGTTTCCGACCGACGGTGCTCGACTATCTCGCCCGGCACGACGACGGCGCCGCGACCTCGCCCGGCGGCGCACCCGACTAGCGTCTCGCCCCTGAATTTCGTCTTCGACCGATCCGAGGAAAGATCATGACCCAACGTGTCGCCATCATCGGCGCCGGCCCCTGCGGCCTGGCGCAGCTCAACGCCTTCGAACAGGCCCGGGAAGCGGGCGCCGACGTGCCGGAGCTCGTCTGTTTCGAGAAGCAGGACGACTGGGGCGGGCTGTGGAACTACAGCTGGCGGACCGGCCTCGACGAGCACGGCGAACCGGTGCACGGCAGCATGTACCGCTACCTCTGGTCGAACGGGCCGAAGGAAGCGCTGGAGTTCGCCGACTATCCCTTCGAGGAACATTTCGGCGGCCCGATCCCGTCGTTTCCTCCGCGTGAGGTGCTGGCCGATTACATCTTCGGCCGCGCGAAAAAGCATGACGTACGCCGCCATATCCGTTTTTCGACCGCCGTGCGCTGGGTCGAGCGCAGCGCCGACGGCAAGGCGTTCTCGATAACGGTCGAGGACCTGACCACGCGCGAGAAGACGACCGAGACGTTCGACCACGTCATCGTCGCCATCGGTCATTTCTCGGTGCCCAACGTGCCGGAATTTCCGGGCTTCGACCGGTTTCCGGGCCGTATCCTGCACTCGCACGATTTCCGCGATGCGGTCGAGTTCGAGAACCAGCGCCTGCTCGTGGTGGGCAGCAGCTATTCCGCCGAGGACATCGCCCTCCAGTGTCGCAAGTACGGCTCCGGCCCGGTCACGATCAGCTATCGGACCGCGGCGATGGGCTTCGACTGGCCCGAGGGCATGGAAGAGGTGCCACTGCTGGAGCGCATGGACGGCAAGACCGCGCACTTCGTCGACGGCAGCACGCGCGAGATCGACGCCATCGTGCTCTGCACCGGCTATCAGCACCAGTTCCCCTTCATGGCGGATACGCTGAAGCTGCGCACCGCCAACCGGCTCTACCCGGCTGATCTCTACAAGGGCGTGTTCTGGCTGGAGGACCCGGACCTCATGTATCTGGGCATGCAGGACCAGTACTACACCTTCACGATGTTCGATACCGAGGCCTGGGCCGCGCGCGACTACGTGCTCGGCCGCCTCGACCTGCCGGATCGCAGCGAACGCGCCACGGACATTACGCTCTGGCAGCAGCGCGAGGCACGCCTCGACGGCGCCTTCGACGACATCGATTTCCAGGCCGACCACATCGCGGATCTGGCGTCGATGACCGACTATCCGGCCTTCGACATCGATCTCACCCGCGATATCTTCAAGGCGTGGGAGCACCACAAGGACGCGAACATCCTCACCTACCGCGACCGCGCCGGCTTCACCTCGCCGTGCACCGGCACGGCCTCGCCCGCGCATCACACCGACTGGTGGGTCGCGCTCGACGACTCCATGGCCACCTATGTCGGCGAACGCGCGCCGGCCAGCCGCACGGGCTGACGTGATGCCGCTCGAGCGCGCCACCAAGCGGATTGCCGGCGGGTGCGCGGCATGATCGTCGTGCCGAACACCGCGCCGGCGTCACGCGGCATCCGCCGCCCGGGCGAGCCCGCGATGCCGCGCGGCAGCGAGCGTTATTCGGTCGATGGCGGCAGTCTGGCCGTGTTTCGAATTGACGGCGGCGACACCCTGCGCGTGGTCGACGTCGAGGGTGGCCAGGTCGCGGAGGTGGTGGGCTTCGTCGACGGCCGCGGCGACCCGGGCTTGTTCGGCGCGCGCGCCGGACAGCCCGCCCACGGTCTGCAGGCCATGCTGGCCGAACCCCGGCGCGGCGCGCGCCTGCGCGAGCGGCTCGCGCCCTACGAACTGGCCGTCGAAGGCGCGCGCGCGATCCCGCTGTTCGCCGAGGGCAGCCGTGCCGGCAGCGTCGCCGAACTGACCGCCAGCGGCGACGGCCTCTGCGTGGTCGCCGCCGCCGGCGAGCCCATGCCGGTCGCCGGCGGCATGCCGCCGACGGATCTCGTGGTCTATCTCGAGCGCGCCGACCCCGCCCGCGCCGAGCGCGAGACGCCGGAACTGCCGGCACCGCTGGCCGAGCCGGCTCAGGATTTCCGGGTGGCGCGCGCGACCGCGCAGGCCTATCCGGTGCGCGCGGGGCAATGGATCCAGATCATCGACGTGGCCGGGCGCCAGTGCACGGACTTTCAGGCGTTTTCCACGGCGCATCTGGAGCGCGGCATCGAGCGCTGTCTGGACGTGACCACCACGCGTTCGCTCATGGCGCGCAGTTCGCCGCAGCCGGGGCTGGCGGCGAAATACTACGACGTCGACTTCCAGCCGCTGGTCGAGATCGTGCAGGACACCTGCGCGCGGCACGACGCCTTCGCGCTGGCCTGCAACCCGGCCTACTACGAGGAAGCCGGCTACTTCGGTCACGCCAACTGCTCCGACAACTTCAACGGCCAGCTCGACGCCTACGGCGTCACCGCCCGCCGCGGCTGGATGTCGATGAACTTCTTCTACAACACCGAGTTCGACGATGCGCATCAGCTCATGCTCGACGAGCCCTGGTCCCGGCCCGGCGACTACGTGCTGCTGCGCGCGCTCACCGATCTGGTGTGTGTCTCCTCGGCCTGTCCGGACGACATCGACCCGGCCAACGGCTGGAACCCGACCGATATCCACGTGCGCGTCTACGACGCCGACCTCGAGGCGCGGCGTTCCATCGCCTACCGGCCACGGCCCGACGCGGAGGCCCGGATGACGAAACAGACCGGTTTTCACGGCCAGACCTCGCAGCTCACCCGCGACTACGTCGAGCACGAGGGCTACTGGCTGCCGAACAGCTACCCGCAGCACGGCGCGATCGCCGAATACTGGGCCTGTCGCGAGAAAGCGGCGATCATCGACCTGTCCGCGCTGTGCAAGTTCGAGGTCATGGGCCCGGACGCCGAAGCGCTGCTGCAGTACACGCTCACCCGCAACGTGCGGCGCGTGGGCGTCGGCCAGGTCGCCTATTCGGCGATGTGCTGGCCCGACGGCGGCATGATCGACGACGGCACGCTCTTCCGGCTGGCCGACAACAACTTCCGCTGGATCTGCGGGATCGAGTACTGCGGCGAGTGGCTGCGCGAACAGGCCGAGGCCGCCGGCTTCGAGGTGCGCATCAAGAGCTCGCGCGCGCAGCTGCACAACGTCTCGGTGCAGGGGCCGGCCGCGCGCGACATCCTGCGCGAGATCGTCTGGACGCGCCCCGATCAGGCCGACATGGACGAGCTCGGCCTGTTCCGGTTTGCCATCGCCCGGCTCGGCCACGAACGCGGCCGGCCGATGATCGTCTCCCGCACCGGTTATACCGGCGAGCTCGGCTACGAGGTGTTCTGTCATCCCGACGACGCCGACGAGATCTGGCAGGCGATCCGGGCCGCCGGCGCGCCGCACGGGCTGACACCCATGGGCATGGAAGCGCTCGACATGCTGCGCATCGAGGCCGGACTGATCGCCGCGGGCCACGAATTCTGCGACCGAACCGATCCCTACGAGGCCGGCATCGGCTTCGCCGTGGCGCTGAAGAAGAACGCCGAGGACTTCATCGGCCGGGCCGCGCTGGAGGCGCGTCGCGATCGACCGCGGCAGCGGCTGGTCGGCCTCACGCTGGACGGCGAGGAGGCCGCCGCCCACGGCGACGGCGTCTACATCGGCCGCCAGCAGATCGGCGTCGTCACCAGCGGCACGCGCTCGCCGACGCTCGCCCGCAGCATCGCCCTGGCCCGGGTCGCCGCCGAGCACGCCGGGCCCGACACCCGCGTGGAAGTCGGCAAGCTCGACGGCCAGCAGAAACGGTTGAGCGCCACCGTGGTGGCGATGCCGCACTACGACCCGGAGCGCAGGCGGCTCAAGGCATGAGTCCCGCTTAAACACTCCATGCGAGCTTGCGCCTAGCTGTTGTGTGACAACGCTGGATCGCCGCACCCCATTCGTTTTACCGGGCTCTTGGCCCTTCGGGTTGGGCCGCCCATGAGCAATCGATCATGGGCGCGCTGCGGCGCGGCCAGTCTGGACGCGATCCGCGACTCGCGCTTTGCCGCACACGATGCGCGGTCTTCAATGCGGCGCTCGCACGAGGTATTACCCGGCCCGCGTGTCGGGCTCGCCGGTGGTCCGCAGCCGTTCGACGAGCAGATCGGCGAGCTGGCGCGCGGCGTAGCCCAGCCGCCCGGGTCGCCGGTGCATGGCGATGTCGACCTCCGGCAGGGGCGGCAGGCCGGTCGCGTCCTCGTCGAGTATCTCCAGGTGGGCGCCGAGCATGCTCGGCGTGGCCACGGTGACTGCCAGCCCGGCGCTCACCGGTGAGTGCAGGGCGGCGAACGCCTGACTGACATAGGCCGGCCGCCAGGCACGGCCGATGGCGTCCAGGCGCCGCGTCGCGGCCTGGCGGAATTCGCAGGTGTTCTCCGGATAGAGCGCCAGCGGCAGCGGGTCCTGTCGATGCGCCGCCGAGCCGGGGGCACCGACCCATTTGAGCGGTTCGCGGCGCAGACGCGTGCCGCCGGGCGAATGCGCCTGGCGGGTCACGATCGCCAGATCGATCTCGCCGGCGGCGACCGAACGCACCAGGGCGTCGCTCAGCTCCGTGCGGACCTCGGTCTCCACCTGGGGATAGCGTTCGGCAAACACGGTGAGCGTGTCGGGCAGGTAGAACGCAAAGTCGGCCGGCATGCCCAGGCGCACGCGGCCGGCGACCTCGCTTTCGGCCATGCGCTGACGCAGTTCGCTGTTCAGACGCAGCATTTCCCGGGCATGACCGAGTGCCTGACGGCCCTGGCGGGTCGGTCGCAACACCGCTCCCCGCTCGATCAGCTGCGTGCCCAGATCCGCCTCCAGCCGCTTGATCTGCATGCTGATCGCCGACTGGCTGTAGTTCAGCTGCTCCGCGGCGCGGGTGAAGCTGGCCGTGTCGAGGATAGCGACGAGGCTCTGCAGGGCGCGCAGGTCGAGTACCGGGGGTCTCATGGGTGATCACCAGAATTGATGCATTTCTCAACAGGATTCATTTTAAATATGCGAAGCGGCGGTCCACATTAGCGGCGAAACGACACACCCAAGCCCGAGCGAGGCCGCCGATGATGGATCGATACACTGCCGCCCTGCGGCGTCCGGAATTACGCGTGACGGCACTGGCGATCTTTGTCGTCGTGCTCTGGGGCATGCTGCCTTGGCTGCGCGCGCTGGCCGGCGAGGTGCCGGCGCTGCAGCTCACGGCCATGGCCATGGCCTGTGCGGCGGTGAGCAGTCGGCTGCTGCCCGGCTCGGATTCGCTCCGCAGCGCCCTGCGACGGCATCCGCCGCAGGCGTGGCTGGTGATCGTCGGCGGCATGCTGGGGGCGCTGACGCTGTATTTCGCTGCGCTCAGCCTGGCGCCCGCGCCGCAGGTCGTGGTGATCGCCTATACCTGGCCGCTGCTGCTGGCGCTGGCCGGCGATCTCTATCGGCGTCGGCCGCCGTCGTTCGTCTCGATTCTGGCGCTGCTGCTGGGCCTGGCCGGTGTGGCGATTCTGCAGGGCGGGGGCGCGTCGCTGGCCGGTCGGGCCTGGCTCGGCTGTGTCGCTGCCCTGGGGGCCGGTCTGTGCTGGGCGGGCTACTCGCTGTTCGTCCAGGCCTATGCGCGTCCGGTCGGTTCGGCCTATCCGGCCTTCTTCGCGCTGGCCGCGGTCGTCGCGCTGTTGCTGCAGGCGGCGACGCAGGGGCTCGTCTGGCCGCTGTCGCCGGCCGCGCTGGCCGCGGCCGCGGCGCTCGGTGTCGGGCCCTACGGTCTGGCGTTCATGGCGTGGGCGCACGTGCTCCAGCACGGCAACCCGCGGGTGGTGCCGGTGTTGCCGTATGCCGTGCCCGGCGTGGCCGCCGCGATCCTCGTGCTGACCGACCACGTCGAGCCCACCCTGCGCCTGGCGCTGGGCTGCGGCGTGATCGCCCTGGCCTGTGTCACCGCCATGAGTGGGGGCACGGGCCGGCCGGCGCCGCGCCTGCGGCCGCGCTCGTAATCGGCGTCGCCCGGCGGTCGCGGCCGCCGGGCGGGGCCGCTCACAACGGCCGGCTGCGCCCCGGAATCCAGTCCGTGCCCGCCAGCGGCACCCGGGCCATGGCCGCGGATTCGATATCGAGCGCGACCAGATCCTCCGGCTCGAGATTCTGGATATGCGACTTGCCGCAGGCGCGGGCGATGGTCTGGGCTTCGGTGGTCATCACCCGCAGGTAGTTCGCCAGGCGGCGGCCGCCGCGTTCCGGATCCAGGCGCTGCGACAGTTCCGGGTCCTGGGTGGAGATGCCGGCCGGGTCGCGGCCCTCGTGGTAGTCGTCGTAGAAGCCGGCCGCCGAGCCGATCTCGTGATACTGGCTTTCCCAGCGCGGGTGGTTGCAGCCGAGCGCGATCATCGCCGCGGTGCCGATCGAGACCGCGTCCGCGCCCAGCGCCATCGCCTTGGCCACGTCCGCGCCGTTGCGGATGCCGCCGGAGACGATGAGCTGGACCTTGCGGTGCATGTCCATTTCCTGGAGCGCCTGCACGGCCTGCGGAATGGCGGCGAGCGTCGGAATGCCCACATGCTCGATGAAGACTTCCTGGGTCGCGGCGGTGCCGCCCTGCATGCCGTCGAGCACGATCACGTCGGCGCCGGACTTCACCGCGAGCTTGACGTCGTAATAGGTGCGGCTGGCGCCGATCTTGATATAGATCGGCTTCTCCCAGTCGGTGATCTCGCGCAGCTCCTCGATCTTGATGGCGAGATCGTCCGGGCCGGTCCAGTCGGGGTGGCGACAGGCGCTGCGCTGGTCCACGCCCTTGGGCAGGGTGCGCATCTCGGCGATGCGGTCGCTGATCTTCTGGCCCATGAGCATGCCGCCGCCGCCGGGTTTCGCCCCCTGGCCGAGCACGATCTCGATGGCGTCGGCCATGCGCAGGTGGTCGGGGTTCATGCCGTAGCGCGAGGGCAGATACTGGTAGACGAGCGTGCGCGACTGGCCGCGCTCCTCGTCGGTCATGCCGCCGTCGCCGGTGGTGGTGCTGGTGCCCACCGCCGAGGCGCCCCGGCCGAGTGCTTCCTTGGCGTTGGCCGACAGGGCACCGAAGCTCATGCCCGCGATCGTGATCGGGATGTCCAGGTGCAGCGGTTTCGAGGCGAAACGATCGCCCAGCACCACGTCGGTGGCGCACTTCTCGCGATAGCCCTCCAGCGGGTAGCGCGACATGCTCGCGCCCAGGAACAGCAGGTCGTCGAAATGCGGCAGATGGCGCTTGGCGCCGAAGCCGCGGATGTCGTAGATGCCGGTGGCGGCCGCGCGCTGGATGTTGTGGATGGTGTGGCGGTCGAAGGACGCCGATTCCTGCAGGCCCCAGCGCTCGACCATGCCGCGGGTGGTGTCGTGTTCAGTACTCATCGGCGTTGTCCACCTTGAAGTTGTAGAGTTCCCGCGCCGAGCCGTAGCGCCGGAAATCCTCGGCCCGGGCGTCGATGCCCGCGGCGTCGAGCAGGTCGCGCAGTTCGGCGAGATGTTCGTCGCGCATCGCTTTCTCGACGCAGTCGGCGCCGAGCGATTTCACCGACCCGCGGACATACAGACGGGCTTCGTAGATCGAGTCGCCGAGCGCTTCGCCGGCGTCGCCGCAGACCACCAGCCGGCCCGCCTGGCCCATGAATGCGCTCAAGTGACCGACGCTGCCGCCGACGACGATATCCACGCCCTTCATGGAAATGCCGCAGCGTGCCGAGGCGTCGCCCTCGACCACGAGCAGGCCGCCGTGTGCGGTCGCGCCGGCCGACTGCGAGGCGTTGCCCTTCACCCGTACCTGGCCCGACATCATGTTCTCGGCCACGCCCACGCCGGCCATGCCGTTGATCGTCACGCGGGCCTTCTGGTTCATGCCCGCGCAGTAGTAGCCGGCATGGCCGTCGATCTCGACCTCGAGCGTCTGGTCCAGCCCGCAGGCCAGGGCGTGCCGGCCTTCCGGGTCGGTGATCCGCCACTGCGCCTCGGCCAGTTCGGCGGTCTGGTCGTGCAACTGCCGGTTGACCTCGCGCACCGAGGTCTCGCTCAGACTGATCGTTCTCATGTGCCGGTCTCCTGCATCGAGGCGCGCGTGCTGTGCTCCCAGACATAGACCCGGCCGGGCTCCGGCTCCCAGACGCGGGCGTGGGCGATGCCCGGCAGTTTGGCGAGGGCGCGGTATTCCGAGGCCATGGCGACGAAGGCGTCGGTCTCGGCGAGCACGGCGGGCTTGCAGGCGATGGGGTCGCGTAGCACCGCGAAGCCGTCGCGGGTGCCGATGGTGAAGGTGAAGAATCCGTCGAGGTCGTCGATCGCCGCTTCCAGCGCCTCGGTGAGGGTTTCGCCGCGGCTCATGCGTTCGCTGAGATAGGCGGCGGCGACTTCGGAGTCGTTGTCGGTCTGGAAACGGATGCCGGCGCGTTCGAGCGTGAGCCGCAGCCGGTTGTGGTTCGACAGCGAGCCGTTGTGCACCAGGCACAGATCCTCGCCGGTGGTGAACGGGTGGCTGCCCTCCATGCTCACGCCGGACTCGGTGGCCATGCGGGTATGGCCGATGATGTGCGAGCCGTGCATCTGCGCGAGCGAGAAGCGGTCGGCGACCAGTTTGGGATGCCCGACACCCTTGAGGATCTCGATGCTGCGGCCGACGCTCATCAGCCGCGTGTCCGGCGCGTTATCGGCCAGCCAGTTGCGCACGTCGGCTTCCGCTGCGCGCGTCTTGAGCACGACGGCGCTGGCGTTGCGAAACCAGTCGATGGCCGCGTCGAGATCGCGCGTCAGACCGGCGACGAGCGCGTCCCAGTCCAGGGCCGGATCGGCGTTCTGGAGCGTGAACTTCAGCATGCCGTCGCCGACCTCGTCGCCGTAGACGGCAAAGCCGGCGCTGTCCGGGCCGCGGTCGGCCATCGATACCAGCATGGGTTCGAACAACGCGCCCAGACGCGGTTCCAGCGCCGGGTCCTTGAGATAGAGTCCTACGATGCCGCACATGAGCTGTTCTCCCTGTGTTGTGCCGACGGTTGGGCGTCCGCGTGACGATCAGAAGAATTCGGCATAGCGCTCCACCTCCCAGTCGGAGACATGCCGGCTGTAGTCGATCCACTCGTCGGTCTTGATCTTGATGAATTCGTTGACGATCTCCGGGCCCAGCGTGTCGGCGAACAGCGGGTCGGCGGCGAGTGCGTCCACGGCCTGACCCAGGTTCTGCGGCAGGATCTCGATGCCGCGCCGGCGGCATTCCTCGGGCCCGAGGTCGTAGCAGTTGATGTTCTGGGCCTCGCCGGGATCGATCTGGTTGTCCACACCGTCGAGGCCGGCCGCGATCATGGCCGCGGTCACCAGGTACGGGTTGCAGCCCGAATCCGGCAGCCGCAGTTCGAGGCGCCCGTAGGGCACCCGCACCATGGCCGAGCGGTTGTTGTCGCCGTAGGTCACGTAGACCGGCGCCCAGGTCGAGCCCGAGTTGGAGCCGCCGACGACCAGGCGCTTGTAGGAGTTCACCGTGGGGGCGGCGAAGGCGCACAGCGCGTTGGCGTGTTTCAGCATGCCGCCGAGGAAGTGATAGGCGGTCTGCGACAGGCCCATGCCCTGGGGGTCGCCGTCGTCGCCGAAGACGTTGGCGCCGTCCTCGTCGGTGATCGACATGTGGTAGTGCATGCCGTTGCCGGTGCGGCTGGAGGCGGGCTTGGGCATGAACGAACACATCATGCCGAGCTGGGCCGCGATCTCGCCGGCCCCCATGCGAAAGAGCACGAAGCGATCCGCGGAGGTCAGCGCATCGCTGTAGGTGTAGTTGATCTCGAACTGGCCGTTGGCGTCCTCGTGGTCGATCTGATAGATGTCGTAGCCGATCGACTGGAAGCTCTCGACCAGCCGCTCCAGGAATTCGCGCGAACGCGACAGACCCTTGTAGTCGTAGCAGGGCTTGGTGAGGGTGTCGCTGGTGTCGGCGAGCGTCAGCGGGGCGCGGCCGTCGCCGTTGCCTTGGCTATGGTCGCGGGCGAACAGTGAGAACTCCGGCTCGACGCCCGTGTGCAGGGTCCAGCCGCGTTCGGCGAGGCGCGCGATCTGCTGCTGGAGCACGTGGCGCGAGTCGTAGGGGTAGGGCGCATCGTTGACGTGGCCCACGCAGGCGATGCGGGCATAGCCCGGCTGCCAGGGTACGGGCGTGAGCGTGTCCAGATCGCCGCGCGCCATGAAATCCGGCCCGTGCGGCTCCATGCCCAGACCCCAGACGGCGAAACCCGCAAAGCCCGCGCCGTCCTCGATCACGTTCTCCAGGCAGTGGGCGGGCACCGATTTGGTCTTGGCGACCCCGTGAATGTCCACGAACTGCGCCAGGATGTAGCGGATGTCGTATTCGTCGATCAGCGATTGCGCTTCGGTGAGTGTCATCGTCGGTCTCCCTCGAGGATCAAGCGTTTTGGGCGTCGGCGGTCGGCACGGCGCCGTGAAGTGCGTCGTGCAGATAGCGTTCGTAGGAGGCGTCGCAGCCGACGAGCACGCCGTTCCGCGCGTGCGCCCCGGCCCGCAGCCAGACATCGATGTCGGCCACGCGCGTCATCAGCCAGCCGGCCTCGGGCAGTCGGCGCAGGTCGTGGCCGCAGTACTGCGCGAGCAGCATCGGGCTGTGTTCTGCCGGGATCCGGAACACGGCGTCGCTGCGGGTGAAACACCACGGCGGCGCGCTCGCGACCGGCAGTGGGATGTCGCGGCCGGCGACCAGATAGTGCTCGTGGCCGAGACAGGCGACGAAGCCGTGGTCGTGGGCCGCGGCGCACAGGTCGTCGGGCCGCGGCAGGCCGGCTTCGGCGAGCGCGGTACCGGCGCCCGGGCCGACGAGCTGGCGCAGTGCCAGGTCGGTGACGGTCGTGATCTCGAAGCTCATGAGCGGCTCTCCGGTTGGGCCCGCTTGCCGCGGCGTGCGACGAAAGGCGTGGCCGCGCGGGTCGCGCGGACCAGGACGCCGTCGTCGACACGCAGGGTCAGCGCGCGTTCGCTGTCGGCGAGGGCGGTGTCGACCATGGCGAAGCCGATGGCGTGGCCGAGCGTCGGGCTGTGCGCGATGCTGGTCACCCGCCCGGCGATCTCGCCGTCCTCGATCACCAGATGGGATTCGCGTGGCAGCGGGGTATCGGCGTCCGCGGGCAGGGTGAAGGCGACCAGCCGCCGCTGCGTCCGTTCGGCGAGCAGGGCCAGCGCGCCGCGGCCGATGAAGACGGGCTTGTCGAAGTGCACCGCGCCGGCCATCGCGGCCTCGAAGGGATCGGTCAGGCCGTCGGTGTCCTGACCGACGATGATGTGGCCCATCTCCAGGCGCAGCACGCGCTGGGCTTCGACGCCGAAGGCGCGCACCCCGAGGGCGGCGCCGTCGTCCATCAGCCGGGCCCAGATGAGCCGGGTGGCGGCGACGTCGGCGTGCACCTCGAAGCCGACCCGGTCGACGAAGGCGGCCCGCAGCACCCGCGCCGGCTGGCCGCAGACATGGCCCGTACGGATGCCGCCCTTGAACGCCTTGCGATCGAGATCGACGTCGGTGAGCGGGGCGAGCAGGTCGCGCGAGCGCGGCCCGGCGATGGTGATCGAGCCGAGCTGGCTGGTGCGGTCCACGACCCAGGCCTCAAAAGCGCCGATGGCGGCCTCGCGGGTCAGCTCACGCCGGGTGGCCGCGGCATGGCCGCTGGAGGCGGTGACGAAGAAATGCTCGGGGCCGAGACGCGCGATCAGGCCGTCGTCGACCACCACGCCGGATTCGTCGACCATCAGCGCATAGCGCCCGGCGCCAACGCTCAGATCGGCCGCCCGGAGCGTATAGGCGGCCTCGAGCAGGCGGGCGGCGTCCGGCCCGACCACCTCGATCTTGCCGAGCGTGGAGACGTCGATCAGGCCGACCGCCTCGCGCACCGCGCGTACCTCGGCCGCGATCGCCTCGGCGCGTTCGCCGGCGGCGCCGTACCAGGCCGGGCGCAGCCACGCGCCGGCGTCCATGAAGCGCGCCCCGAGTTCGGCGTGCGCGTCGTGCAGCGGGCTGCGCCGGGTCGGGCGCAGGCGCCGGCCGGCCAGGTCCTCCAGACGCACCGGGTGAAACATCGGCCGTGCGGTCGTGGTGCCGGTGGCGTCGATACCCTGATCGCGGATGCGCGCCAGGATACGAATGGCGTTCTGGTTGGCGTGCTTGCCCTGGCTCGGGCCCATGCCGACCGTGGAGAAGCGCTTGAGCAGCTCGATGTTGTCGAAGCCCTCGCGCGCGGCCTGTTCGAGGTCCTTGAGCTGGATGTCCTCGTCGAGATCGACGAAGTTGCGGCTTTGGGCGTGGGCCACGATCGGCCAGGCCGCGCCGTGCGACACGCGATCGCGGTGATCGGCCACTGCCGGAACCGGCTCGCCGGCGAGAGCCGCGCGCAGGCGGGCGGCCGCGTCGCGGGCGTCCTCGTACTGGCAGTCGAGATCGAACACGCCGTTGAGCCGGCCGGCGGGCACGACCGTGTCGGGCCAGGACTCGGGCACCGGCATGGCGAGCGTGTCGTCATAGCGCAGACGGCCGCCGGCCTGATAGAGCAGCTGCCCGGCCGGCGCCCAGCCGACGCTCATGAAAATGCCGTCGCAGGGCACCCGATGCGCCCGTGCGAGATCGCAGTGGCCATCGGCGCCGACCGGCGCGAGGGTCGCGGCCTCGACCGCGCTCTCGCCGTGGGCGGCGTGGACGGCGTGATCGCGATGCACTGGAATGCCGGCGGCGAGCAGCCGCGCGGCGGGGATCTGCGACTTGGGCGTGCCCATATCCGCGATCGCCGCGATCTCGATGCCGGCGGCGTGCAGATCGAGCGCGGCGGCATAACCTTCGCCGTTGGCCACCACCATGATCGCCCGGCGACAGGCCGCGACGCCGAAGCGGTGCAGCAGGCGCTGGGCGCCCGAGGCGAGCATCACGCCGGGGCGGTCGTTGTTGTGGAACACCGCCGGCTGTTCGATCACGCCGGTGGCCAGCAGCACGCCGCGTGCGCGCACCTTGATAATGCCGTCGGGCGTGGCGATCGGCACCAGATGATCGGCGTAGTGGCCGAGCGCGACCGCCCGGGTGTGCAGCGTGATCGCGGGATGGGCGTGAACGGACGCGATCAGCGCATCCCGATGCGCGAGGGCCGTTTCATCGCCGGCGTGGGCGTAGTCGAAGCTCGCGCCCGGGTGTGGGTTCTCGTCGACGAGAACGACGCTACAGCCGTTGTCGGCGAGATCGAGTGCGGCGGTAAGCCCGGTCGGGCCGGCGCCCACCACGAGCGCGTCGCAGTGCGCATGGCGCTTGGCGCGGCGGTCCGGCGTCCAGTCCAGATCGACCCGGCCGAGGCCGGCGCGCTTGCGGATCGCGCGTTCCCAGTAGGGGAACAGCGCCTTGGGGCGATGAAACGCCTTGTAATAGAAGCCGACCGGCATGAAACGCCCGAGCCGGTCGAGATGGCGATCGCGATCATTGTCGAGGCCGCCGCGCACGTTGACGGGGCGCACGTCCATGCCCTCGACCAGCGGCGTGACGTCGCCGCGGATGTGGGTGTCCTGCGGCGTGCAGAACAGCGCGTTGACGTCGTGATTGGCCAGCGAAAAGGCGCCGCGCGGGCGGTGATACTTGAAGCTGCGTCCGAGCAGCGATACCCCGTTGGCCAGCAGTGCCGAGGTGATGGTGTCGCCCGGATGCCCTTCGTAGCTGCGGCCCTCGAAGGTGAAGCGCAGCGTACGCCCGCGGTCGATCCACTCGCGCGGGCCGGTTTCAGCGCGTCGGCACGGCATGGGCCACCTCCGTGATCGGGATCGAGCGCAGCACGGTGTCCGTGCGGGTGTCGCGTTCGAGCACGAACCAGCGTCCGCTGGGGTCGTGATGCCACCACTCGCGCAGCACGCCGGGCGCGCCCGCGCGGTTGAAGACATAGTCGGCGAGCGCGGCAGTGTCGGCGTCGGCCTGTGGCGGCCGGCGCACTTCGCCGCCGTAGGTGAATTCGTCGATCGGGCGCGGGCCGATCTCGGGGCAGTCGATGCGTTTCATGGCAATCCTAGTGCCCGACCGAGGCCGCGCCCTTTTCACCGACGAGCTGAAAGTCGGCGAAGCGGCCCAGGCGGAAGGGTTCGATGAGTTCGTGGTTGCGTTTCGCGGCGACGGTCGCGGCCATGGTCTGGCCGCTGATCGGCGTGGCCTTGAAGCCCCAGGTGCCCCAGCCGGAATCGAGGTAGAAACCGTCGACCGGCGTGGTGCCCATGATCGGCGCGAAGTCCGGCGTCATGTCGGCCATGCCGGCCCATTGACGCAGCAGCCGCAGACGGCCGGCGAACGGGAACATGTCGACGATGTGATCGGCGAGGCCCTCGACGAACTCGAAGGTGGAGCGGGTGGAATGCAGCACCGCCGGGTCCACCGCGGAGCCCATGACGAGTTCGCCGCGCGACGACTGGCTGACGTATACATGCAGGCTGCCGGAGACGATGATCGTGTCCAGAAACGGCTTGACCGGTTCGGTCACGCAGGCCTGCAGCGGATAGATCTCGATCGGCGTGGGCAGGTCGAGCATGTCGGTGATGCGCGGCGTGTAGCCGGCGACCATCGACACCACCGCGTCACAACTGATGTCGCCGCGGCTCGTGGCCACGCCGGTCACGCGGCCGCCCGCGGTGTGGATATCGGTGACCGCGGTCTGCTGATGGATCTCCACGCCGCGCTGCGCGGCGGCGCGGGCATAACCCCAGGCCACCGCGTCGTGGCGCACCACCGAGCCCGGCGCGTGATAGAGCGCGCCGTGCACGGCCGGGCCGCCGCCGCAATCCAGATCCATCGTCGGTACGGCCCGGGCGATGGCGTCGCGGTCGACGACCTCGCTGTCGACGCCGTGGTGCTTGTTGACCTCGGCGCGCCAGCGCATGGTCCGCATGGCGTCGTCCGAATGGGCGAGCGTGAAGTGGCCGCGGGTCGAGTAGAACAGGTTGATGTCGAGATCGCCCGACAGGTTCTCCCAGAGCTTCACGCTGGCGTCGTAGAACTTCACGCCTTCCGACGTCAGATAGTTCGAGCGCACGATGGTGGTGTTGCGCCCGGTGTTGCCGCCGCCCAGATAGCCCTGCTCGAGCACCGCGACCCGTGTGATGCCGTGTTCTTTGGCGAGGTAGTACGCACAGGCCAGACCGTGCCCGCCGCCGCCGATGATCACCACGTCGTAGTGCGACGCCAGCGGCTTTTCTTCGGGAAAGAAGCGCGGTTCGTTCTCGGGGCCGGTCAGGCCGAGTTTGAACAGTTTCCAGGACATGGGTCAGCGCCGTTCGATCGGGCCGCTAGCGGACTGACGTGCGGCGGCCCGATGGTTCGTTACGGACGGTGGGCGATGCCGTAGCCCGGCCGTGACGGCAGAAGCGCGAAGGCGTGGCATTGAATGTTTCCTTATAAGAAAAATTGTTTCATTAGAATAATGCAAATGGCTTGCCAGTGTCTCGCCGCTTTTGGGGCATTGGCTTAGAAATTCGCTGGTTTTTCTTAAGTTATTGATTATCACTATTTATTTTTCGGTTCTCGGCTCCGGGGTAAATCGGGGCGATACCGCGGCAGTGCATGGGGCGTGGTTTTGCATGCTTGTTGTGCAATTCCGTGCGGCGTTATGGATCGCGGTGCACGTTCGTTGCACAACACGTCCGGGCATGGACGAAAAAACCCCGGCTGCCGTTCGGCAGCCGGGGTGGG
>NZ_AYKF01000099.1 GCF_003732545.1 Salinisphaera orenii subsp. halophila YIM 95161
ACAGCTGGGCTCGGTTCATCATCCGGCACGACGGTGATCGTCGGTTCAGGCTGGCGCCGATGCAGTCGGATGCGGGGCAGGCGGTCCTGCGACATTTCGGCCTGCCGACCACAACCTTCGATACGCTGCTGGTCGTCGAGGCGCGCACGGTCTATGGCAAGAGCGAGGCATTCCTGCGGGTCGTGGCCGGCCTCGGCTGGCCGTGGAAGGCACTGGTGATGCTCCGCGTGGTGCCGCGGCCGCTGCGGGACTGGATCTACGACCGGATCGCGCGCCGCCGATATCGGCTGTTCGGGCGCCACGCCTGCTGTGTCTCGCCGCCGCCGGATCATCCGGGGCGGTTCCTGGGCGACGACGGCCGGCACTGAGACGCGCCGAGCGGTGCGCTCACCGTTCGCGTGTTCGATGACGCCTCCGCGCCGGCTCGGGGAAACGCGCGTGGGCCGAGCGCGTCGCGGCTGCTCGCTACAGCGCGACCCGCGCCAGGCGCAGCACCGGGGCCGGGCAGCGCGGCTCAGCTCGGTGTCGGCGCGCTCTCGGCGATCAGGCCTTCGCTCTTGAGTTCATCCCAGAACGCTGCGGGAATCGACGCCCGCATGGAGGCCGCGTTCTCGTGCGCCTGCTCGGCGTTGCGCGCGCCCGGAATGGTCGCGCTCACGACGTCCGGCGCGGCCGTGAACTGCAGCGCCGCGGTGCGCAGGTCCACGTCGTGCGCCTTGGCGACGGCGCGCAGGCGCTCGCGCTTGTCGATCACGCCGTCGGGCATCTCGCCGCCGTAATGCCAGCGGTCGACGCCGGCAAGAAAGCCGGCGTTGTAGGGCGCGCCGATCACCACCGAGGCGTTGTTCTCGCGCACGCGCGGGAACAGGCGATCGAGCGCGTCCTCGTGCTTGACCAGCGAGTATTCGGTGGCCTGCAGGATCACGTCCGGGTCGGCCGCGTCGAGGGCGGCCAGCGCCGGTTCGATATCGTTCACGCCCATGCCCCAGGCCTTGATCATGCCTTCCTCGCGCATGCGGGTGAGCTCCGGCATGGCGCCGTCGATGGCGATCTGGAGCTGCTCGCGCCAGTCGTCGAAGTCGGTGTTGCTGGGCGCGAGATCGTGGATATAGACGATATCGATCTTCGGCACGCCCAGACGCTGCAGGCTGTCCTCGACCGAGCGGCGCACGCCGGCGGCGGTGTAGTCGTAGCGGTAGTCGAAGTTGAGATCGCCCTTCCAGTTGCCGACCGAATCCACCGAGGCGTCGGGGATGAGCAGGCGGCCGACCTTGGTCGAGAGCACGTAGTCGTCCGGGTTCTTGTCGTCGAGAAAATGCCCGAGCCGGCGCTCGCTCAGGCCCAGCCCGTACCAGGGTGAGGTGTCGAAATAGCGCACGCCCGCCTGCCATTGGGCGTCGAGCATGGCTTCGGCCTGGGCGTCGGGCGTGACCTTAAAGATGTTGCCCAGCTGGGTGGTGCCGGCGCCGAGCTTGTAGGGCGGCCGGTAGCGCGCGGCATCCTCGGGATTGGCCGGCAGGGTGTCGGGTTCGTATGCGGCGCCCGATCCGCTGTCGTCGCTGCGGCGGGCCGCAAGAAGAGGCGCGCTGACGGTCGCGGCCGCCGCAATGGCGGCGTTCTGTAGAAAACGACGGCGATCGATCATGACGGGTCTCGGTAAGGTGAAGACATCAATCTAACGTGGATGGCCATACCGATGCCGAAGCCAGGCCGGCAAAACAGCGCGCCGGTCTGCCGAGAGGCCGGCGGGCGGTCAAGCCGCGCCGCTGCATTCACCGGCCCGTGTGGCGCTCTTCGCGGCTCCGTGCGTTGTGGGTGCCCGGAGGCTATGGGATGATCCGCGCATGACGACACGCGGATTCTTCCTCGTCGGCTTCGCGCTGCCGGCGCTGGCTCTGGCTTTTGCCTACTATCTCGAATATGCGCTGGGTCTGGAACCGTGCCCGCTGTGCATCTTCCAGCGCGTGACGATGGCCGGCGTGGCGGTGTTCTGCCTGATTGGTCTGCTGCATGGGCCGGGCCCGCTGGGGCACCGCGTATATGCGGTGCTCGCGACGCTGTCGGCTCTGGCCGGCGCGGCGATCGCGGCGCGACACGTATGGCTGCTGCATCTGCCGGCCGATCAGGTGCCAGCCTGCGGGCCCGGGCTCGACTACCTGGTCGATGTGATGCCCCTCACGGAGGTGCTCGCCACGATCCTGCGCGGTGATGCCAGCTGCGCGACGGTCGAGGGTGCCTTCCTGGGCGTCAGTCTGCCGGCCTGGACCCTGCTGTGTTTTCTCGTGCTGTCGCTGTGGACGCTGGCCGGCGTGTTCGGCCTCGGCACGCGACGCGGCCACGACGACTGATTCGCGATTTTAGGAGACTCTGACCATGACGCCCGTAACCGATCTCTGCGACGAGTTCAGCGACAAGCTGCAGATCCTCGACCCGATCTTCACCGACTTCGGCGGCGCGCTGGACTTCGCCGGCCCGGTCAGCACCATCAAGTGCTTCGAGGACAATTCGCTCGTGCGCGCCGCCCTCGAGGAGCCCGGGGAGGGCCGGGTGCTGGTCGTCGACGGCGGCGGCTCCGAGCGCTGTGCGCTGCTCGGCGACAACCTCGCGCAGCTGGCGATCGACAACGAATGGGCGGGTATCCTGGTCTATGGCTGCATCCGCGATTCCGCCGATATTTCGCAGATGGGCGTGGCGGTGAAGGCGCTGAACGCGCACCCGAAGAAGTCGTACAAGAAGAATCAGGGCGAGCGCGACGCGCCGATACGATTCGCCGGCGTGTCCTTCATGCCCGGCGACTGGATCTACGCCGATCTGGACGGCGTGGTCGTGTCCGAATCGGAGCTCTCGCTCTGAACGATTCGATGGCCGGCGTTTCCGTCAAATCAGCCGCACAGGACGGTTAGTTGCAGTGAGGGCGAAGGCCATCGCGCGCCGGCCTCGGGGCACGGTCGGGCCGCAGCCCGCCGCCGTGTGACCTTGGGGGCGCCGCCCGAGCCGCCGTCGGACTGCGGCCGCTGCCCGCGGCTGGTGGCGTTGCGCGAGCGCGTGCGTCGGGACCACCCGGACCACCATGCCGCGCCCGTGCCCGGCTTCGGCCCGGGGGACGCGGCACTGCTGATCGTCGGCCTCGCACCGGGTCTGCACGGTGCGAATGCGAGCGGACGGCCGTTCACCGGCGATGGCGCCGGCGATCTGTTGTACCCGGCTTTGCACGCGCATGGCTTCGCGTCGGCGCCGTGCTCGCGCGGGCCCGGCGACGGCCTGACGCTGCGCGACTGTCGGCTGACCAACGCGGTGCGGTGTCTGCCGCCGGGCAATCGCCCGGTCGCGGCCGAGATCAATCAGTGCAACCACTTTCTGGCCGCGGAGATGCGGCGCCCGCGGGTGCTGCTCGCGCTTGGCGGTCTGGCACACAAGGCGGTGATCCGGGCGCTGGAGCTGCGCCAGGCGAGTCATCCCTTCGGCCATGCCGCCGAACACTCGCTGCCGGGTGAACGCGTACTGCTCGACTCCTATCATTGCAGCCGCTACAACACGAATACCGGCCGACTCACGCCGGCGATGTTCGCGGCCGTGTTCGCGCGGGCACGGCAACTGGTCGACGGACAGGGCTTGCCCGCGGATCGATAGACGCCATCATGCACGCATGACCACGGACACCGGTTTCGACCCCAATCGCTATGTGCGCCAGCTGACCCAGCGGCCCGGCGTGTATCGCATGTACGACGCCGAGGGCACCGTGCTCTACGTCGGCAAGGCGAAGAACCTCAAGAAGCGCGTTTCCAGCTATTTTCTCCGCGCCTCCGGCAACGCCAAGACCGAGTCGATGCTCGATCAGGTGGCCGATATCGAGGTCACCATCACGCATACCGAGGACGAGGCGCTGCTGCTGGAGTCGACGCTGATCAAGCGGCATCGACCGCGCTACAACGTCTATCTCAGGGACGACAAGAGCTATCCCTATCTGCTGATCACCGGCGACAACGATTTTCCGCGGGTGGTCTATCATCGCGGCGCACAGAAGCGCGAAGGGCACTACTTCGGGCCGTTCCCCAGTTCCGGTGCCGTGCGCCAGACGCAGGACACGCTCATGCGGCTGTTCAAGCTGCGCAACTGCCGCGACAGCTTCTTCGAGAATCGCACGCGGCCGTGTCTGCAGTATCAGATCAAGCGCTGTACCGCGCCCTGTGTCGGCTACATCAGCCAGGAAGACTATGCCCGGGATGTGCGGGATGCGGTCGAGCTGCTGCAAGGGCGCAACGAAAAGCTGATCGATCGGCTGGTCGGTGACATGGAGGCCGCGAGCGCGGCGCTCGATTTCGAGACCGCCGCCCATCTGCGCGAGAAGATCGCGGCGCTGCGCCGACTGCAGTCCCAGAGCCAGACGGTCGGCGGGCAGGGCGATTTCGACATCCTCTGTGCGGCCATCGACGGCGGCGTGGCGGCGGTCGTCGTGGTTACGGTGCGCGGCGGCATCAATCTGGGCCACCGCAGCTTCTTCCCGAACGCGCCGGCCGGAACCGAGGTGGCGGACATGATGGCCGCCTTCGTCAGCCAGTATTATCTCGACCGGCGACCGCCGCCGGAACTGCTGATCGACCCCTTGCCGAGCGACGATGCCTGGCTCGCCGAAAGCCTGTCGCAGCGCGCCGGCCGCAAGGTCGCGTTCAAGCCCCGGGTGCGCGGCGAGCGCCGCCGCTGGCTGGACAACACGCGCGCGACGCTCGAGCAGACGCTGTCCGCGCAGCTGGCGAGCCGCGCGGGCGTGGAGAAGCGTCTTGCGGCCCTGGCCGACGCCCTCGGGCTGGAAACACCGCCCATGCAGATGGCCTGCTTCGACATCAGCCATACGCGCGGCGAACGGGCCGTGGCCTCCTGCGTGGTCTTCGAGGGCGGGGCGCCGAACAAGTCCGCCTATCGGCGCTTCAACATCGACGGCATCGAGCCCGGCGACGACTATGCGGCGATGCGGCAGGCACTGACGCGACGCTTCAAGCGGGTCAGGAGCGGCGAGGCGCCGTTGCCGGATCTGCTGCTGATCGACGGCGGTAAAGGGCAGCTCGCCGTGGCCCGGGAGACGCTGGCAGAGCTCGGAATCGAGGGCGTGCAGCTGCTCGGCGTCGCCAAGGGGGCGACGCGCAAGCCCGGTCTGGAACAGCTGTTTTTGCCGGGCGACAACGCCCCTCTTATACTGCCGGCGGACTCTCCGGCACTGCATCTCATCCAGCAGATCCGTGACGAGGCGCATCGTTTCGCGATCGCCGCGCACCGCGGCCAGCGGGGCAAGGCGCGCAGCGGCTCGATGCTCGATGACGTGGAGGGCCTGGGACCGAAGCGCCGCAAGAAACTGCTGCAGACATTCGGCGGCCCGCGGCAGGTTGCGCGGGCCGGTGTGGCGGAACTCGCACGCGTGGACGGGATCAGTGCGAGAATGGCCCAGCGTATCTACGATCATTTTCACGACACGGCCTGACGCAGGGTCGTTACGGGCCCCGAGGAGACGCTCTTGAACCTCCCGATCTGGCTGACGCTCTTCCGGCTCGTGCTGATCCCGTTCGTCGTCGGGCTGATGTTCGTACCCATGTCCGGGTTCAACATCGCCGCGGCGATCCTGTTCGGTGTCGCCCTGGCGACGGACTGGCTGGACGGCCATCTGGCCCGGCGCTGGAACCAGACGTCCGCCTTCGGCGCGTTCCTCGACCCGGTGGCGGACAAACTCATCGTGTGCGCCGTGCTGGTCATCCTGGTGTATCGAGATCCGCACTATTACGTGGCGTTGCCCGCCGCGGTCACCGTCGGGCGCGAACTGACCGTGTCGGCGCTGCGCGAATGGATGGCCGAACTCGGCGAACGCGGCGTGGTGGCGGTCGGTTCGCTGGGCAAATACAAGACCGCGATCCAGATGGCCGCGATCTTCTGCATGCTGTTCCAGCTGACCGAGCAGGGGATCGTCTACGGCGTCGGCGTCGTGTTGCTGGTGATCTCCGCCGCGCTGACGATCTGCTCCATGATCGAGTATCTGCGCCAGGCCTGGCCGCGTCTGAGCATGGAGCGATAATCGATCAATACCAGCGTGGAAAATGGGTTGACACCCATCGCGCTGTGCCTACAATACGCACTCTCGATGAGCGGGAATAGCTCAGTGGTAGAGCACAACCTTGCCAAGGTTGGGGTCGCGAGTTCGAATCTCGTTTCCCGCTCCAACTGAACAAGCCGAAACCTCGGCCGAACGGTCGGGGTTTTTCTTTATCGGGGTCCGGCCGCTGCGCGCAAGCCGCCGGACCGTCGCCGGCCAGGTGGCAGAGTGGTGATGCAGCGGCCTGCAAAGCCGCGTACCTCGGTTCGATTCCGGGCCTGGCCTCCATCCCCGTTGCTCGTCCCGCAGTGCCCCGTCGCGGTCGGATGAACTGCTAGAATCCGGCGCTCGCGCCCGGATGGCGAAATGGGTAGACGCATGGGACTTAAAATCCCTTGGCCGCAAGGCCGTGCCGGTTCGAGTCCGGCTCCGGGCACCATAAAATCAGTAACTTACGAAATTTAGCTTGTTGAACGTTGTTGGCCGTGGGACACTCATGGGACAACAATAGCCAACAGGTGACAGTAAGTGGCAACGATCACACGGCGCGTGTCCCGCGACGGGACAGTGAGTTATCAGGCCAAGGTGCGAGTGCAAGGCGAGAAGCAGCGGTCTCGCACGTTCAAGCGCAAGACGGACGCGAAGCTCTGGGCGTCCAAAACCGAAACCGATCTAGGGCACGGCGCATACGTCCCCACAACGGCAGACCGCCGGCGCACGCTTGCCGAGGTTATCGACGCCTACAAATCCGATTACCTGCCGTATAAGACCCACAACAAAGACGCGACCAAACAGACCGCCATGCTCGGCTGGTGGCGGGACAACGCGGGACACGTCACGCTCGACAAGCTGACCCCGCAGACTATTGCGAGCTTCCGCGCCGACCTCGCGAAACGAAAGAACAAGCGCGGCGAGCCAATCAGCGGCCCGACGCAAAACCGCTATCTGGCCGCGCTGTCGGCGGTCTGCAAGTGGGCCTGGCGCGAACAGGGCTGGCTGCAATCCAACCCCGTCTTGAGCGTCACAAAGCGCGCCGAGAACACGAGTGCCGGCCGCTGCCTGTCGGATGCCGAGCGGCGGACGCTGCTGCGCGCCTGTCGCGACGATCACGATCCGAACATCTATACCGCCGTCATGCTCGCGCTGGCGACCGGCTGTCGCTACTCGAATATCCGCTACCTGCAATGGCGCGACGTGGACCTGGACGACTGGACGTTCAAGCTCGCCGCGACCAAGAACGGCGACGCCCGCACCGTGCCGATTGTCGGAGACGCGCAGAGCGCCATGCAGGCGCAATATGACGCCGACCCGACCGGCGAGGGCTGGGTATTCAAGGGCCAGCGTGACAACGCCCCCGCGACGCTGCACACCGCTTGGCAGCGCGTTCGGGAAAAGGCCGGGCTGCCCGACTTCCGGTTCCATGATCTGCGCCACAGCGTCGGCTCTTATCTGACCATGAACGGCGCGACACTGGCCGAAGTCGCCGAGGCGCTAGGGCACCGCACCCTGGTCATGGCGCGGCGCTATACGCACCTTACAGGCGAGCACACGCGCGGCGTGCTGGAGCGCGGGGTCAGGCTGGGCGCGGATGATGAGTAAACACATCACGCTCGATTGCACAACGCGCGACGAAGAAAAGCACGCGAAGATAGTTCAGTCACAGCGCGAGTACGTGCGAAAAATCGCCGACGTGCTGGATCGTGGCGATTCACTCGATATGTTGGACGACCCGAAGTTGGCGGGCGAGGTTGCGGCCGCCATACTCCGCGCGTGGGCTGACAACGTATCGGACAAGCCAAAACGCAAACGCGGACGCCCTGCGTACAAACTGAATCCGTTTAACGTCGCAATCGAGCATGAATTACTCAAAGCGCGGAAAGGGATGAGCGACAACGCGGCGAACGAGAACCTTGCCGAGAAACACGACGTTTCCGTTGAAGCAATCCGTGAGGCGATTAAAAAGAAGGGCGCTGACGCCCGATCCTTCCTTGAGTTTTTCGAGATGCCAAGAAAACCGGCCGAATAGTTCCCAAGTAATTCTTAGAATTACTTCCTAGAGGCATTTTCTAGCTTTCCGCAATCTTTGTCTTGCACGGCCAATAAGGGCCGAAACAGTGAGGCAAAGTTATGGGACGCAATCTACAGACCGTTGCGCAATTCGCTAACGGCACGCCATTCACCGAAGGACAAATCCGCTGGTGGATATTCAACTCTGCCAACAACGGCATGGACGATGCCGGGGTTATCTTACGTGTTGGCCGGCGCGTTTATCTCGACCCTGACAGATTTTTCGGAGTTTGGGTTGCTCGCCAGAATCGCGAGGGCGCGGCGTGATCGGCCGCACCTTCTACATGGTCGCCGAGGTCGAGCACGCCGACGACGGCCGCGTACTGCCGAAACGGTACGTATCCGGGCCGTATGGCGAATACCTGCTCGCGAAACAGGTTAGCGCCGAGCTGGGCGACGGCTACCACGTGTTCCAGGCGACCGACTTCGACGACGAGGTGCAGTCGTGAGCGTATCAGCGATTAATCAGGCCCGCCCGGTAAAACGCAAACGGCGCACCAAGGCGCAGGTCGAGCAACTAGAAAAACAGATATATGACGTGCTGAAGGATGACCATCCACAATCGGTACGTCACGTGTTTTACCGGATGACTGACCCGAGGCTAGATGAGCCGGTCGAGAAGTCAGAGCGTGGGTATAACCATGTTCAAGATCGCATGACCAAGATGCGACGCGCCGGCACATTGCCGTATGGCTGGATCACGGACTCGACGCGGCGCGGACACTTCACCTACACGTACCGCGACACCGCCGACTTTGTCCGGTCGGTCAAAGGGCTGTATCGCGGCGATCTGTGGATGCACGCCGATCATTACGTCGAAGTGTGGTGTGAATCGCGATCAATCGCGGGCGTGATCGAAAACACATGCCGCGAACTAGCCGTCAGTCTCTACCCGGCGGGCGGATTCACGAGCCTGTCATTCGCTCACGAGGCCGCGCAGTTCATCAGGGATGATGCACGCGGCCGGCCGGCGGAAATCATTTACATCGGCGACTTCGATCCGGCCGGCGTCACCATCGACAAATCCATCGAGACCGAACTGCGGCTGCATGTTGGTGATGAGGTCGATCTGAATTTTCACCGCATCGCGATCAACGAAGATCAGATTGCTGAATACGACTTGCCGACCAAACCAAGGAAGAAATCGGACAAGCGCGTCCTGCATCTCAAGGAGACCGTCGAAGCGGAGGCCCTGCCCGCATACATCATGCGCGACATGCTGCGCGATGCCGTCGAGCAGTTTCTGCCGCAAGGCGCGCTGCACGCAACGAAAGTTGCTGAAATCGAAGAATCGCGTTTTCTCGACGATCTTGCCTGCCGTCTTGATCGCGGGCTGGTATGAATCGTCCGATGCACTTCGATTAGATGCCGCCCGAGCTGATGGCGCGTGCCAACTGGCTTTTATGGCGACGGGAGAAGAAGGGCAAGGTGCCGTATCAGGCCGATGAGCCGCGCCGGCGGGCCAAGAGCACCGACCCTGCGACCTGGGCCTCGTTCGACGCCACACGCGCCGCCTACAAGCCACAGCGTGATGCGGGCGTCGGCTTTGCTCTGGATGGCGACGGTCTGGCTGTCATCGACATCGACGGCGATACCCGCGAGCAGGCTATCGACCTGCTGCACGACACCGGCTGTCGGTACATCGAGGCCAGCCCGTCCGGCAACGGACTACACGGCTGGGGCTTGTTCGATGGCGAGCTGCCCCGGAAGCAAGGCATCCACGACGGTATCAGCGTCGAGATATACAACTCGGCGCGATATATGAGCGTTACCGGAAACGTCATCAACGCCGGGCGCTTCAAAGAGCTGCACTCGCTGCATGAACTGTCGGCCTCGCTAAAAAGAGCTACCGCTACACAGAGCACACAAGAGACTCAAGAAACTCAGGAAGCACAAGAGACTCAAGTCAGGGGTGGCGTTGTGCCCATTGGCGATGAAGCTCTAAAACGGTTTTTACCGCCAACGGTCGGCACTCGAAACAAATACCTGTTTGCGCTCGCACGCCACCTGAAAGCACAAGTTCCTGATGCGAGCCGAGCCGATCTTCGCGGCATCATCAAGGACTGGCACAGGCTCGCGTTGCCAACAATCGGCACGCAAGACTTCACCGAATCGTGGGGCGACTTCATTCGTGGATGGGATGCCGTGCGCTGTCCCGAAGGTGAGCTGCTGGCCGAGCTACTCAAGGGCGTTGACGACGATCTGCTACCCGATGGCGTGCCAGATGACTACGGGCCGAAGTCACTGCGCCTGGTGAAGATATGCCAACGGCTTCAACATCATGCTGGAAATGAGCCTTTCTTCATTAGTGCGCGGACAACCGGCGACCTGCTAGGCATCCACTACACCAACGCCGCGAACATGCTGCGCGCCTTGATGGCCGACGAAGTAATCGAGCTTATACAGCGAGGCACGCGAAAGGATGGGCAGGCCAGCCAGTACCGGCTTGTAGCAGGCGCGGCGCACTGATGGCCGCCTGGCCGTACAACACACAGCAATGGCAACGCCTACGCCGGCTCAAGCTAAGCGACGAACCGTTGTGTGAACGATGCCGAGCACGCGATCGAGTGAAGCCCGCCAAGGCCGTTGACCATCGTGTCGCGATCAGCGCCGGGGGCGATCCATTCCCGACGCTGGACGCGCTGGCCTCGTTGTGTACGTCGTGCCACAGCATCAAGACCGCCGAAGACGAGGGCCGCGCCCGACCGACTATCGACCCGGCGACGGGCCGGCCGTTCGGCTCAAGCGAGTGGTGGTAGGCGTAACATGCTGAATATGCGAAATAAAATCGCTCAGGGCTGGTGGCTGAGTATCGCCCGTCCACCTATTTTTATAGTTAGTTTAGCCAAGGCTAAGTTTTAGGAGCCCAACATGGGACGACGAGGACCGGGCGCATCGGGCGCCGCCGAGCGTGACCCGAGTCAATTTGTCGATCTGACCGACGCCGCCGACTGGCGCGAGGATGGCATCGACCGGGCCGAAGCGGTGATTCGTTTCGTCGAGCAGTTGCCGATCACGGCGGGCGTGCTGGCAGGCGAGCGTATGCGCTTGCGCGACTGGCAGCGCGAGATCGTGCGCAGCATCTATGCCACCGACGACGACAACCGCCGTATCAAGCGCTCGGCTCTAATTACACTGCCGAGAAAGAACGGGAAGACCCAAGTATGCGCCGCGCTCGCCCTGGCGCATCTATGCGGACCAGAGGCCGAAAGCCGAGGCCAGATTATCTCCGCCGCCGCCGACCGCGAGCAGGCCGCGATCATCTTCGAGGAAATGCGCGCCATGATCGAGCGACACCCGGAGCTGACCGACCGCTGCAATATCCGTAGCTTCAACAAGCTGATCGAGGATGACGTGAGCGGCTCGACCTACCGGGCGCTCTCGGCGGATGCGCGAACGAAACATGGTCTGAACGCATCATTCGTTATTTATGACGAACTGGCGCAGGCACCGAACCGCAATCTCTATGACGTGCTGGCGACCAGTACGGCCGCCCGTGCCGAACCGTTGTTCGTGACGATCAGTACGCAATCGCCCGACCCGAATCACGTTCTGTCGGAGTTGGTGGCCTACGGCCGCAAGGTGCTCGACGGCAGCGTGGACGATCCGACCTTTCACGCCACGATCTATGCCGCGCCGGATGATGCCGACTGGCTGGATGAGAACGTCTGGCACGCCTGCAACCCGGCGCTGGGCGACTTCCGATCATTGGAGGAAATGCGCGTCGCCGCCCGACAGGCGCAGCACATCCCGGCGCGTGAATCATCATTCAGGGCGCTGTATCTGAACCAACCCGTCGAAGCCGATCACCGCTTCATCGCCGCCGCCGATTGGGATGGATGCCGCGACGAGATCGTTGTCGAAGCGCTCAAGGGCCGTCAGTGCGTCGCAGGGCTCGATCTGTCCGCAACCCGCGACCTGACCGCCCTGGTGCTGTACTTCCCCGACAGCGGCGCTGTGGTCCCGTATTTCTGGGCACCCGGCGAACGGATGGACGTGCGCGAGGAGACCGACCGCGTACCGTATCGCACCTGGCAGCGGCAAGGCTTGATCGAGGCCGCCGGCGAGCGGGCGATCGACAAGCGGGCTGTGGCGCTACGCATCGGCCAGATTGCGCAAGACTTCGATCTAACCGGCCTCGCCTTCGATCGCTGGGGCTTCGACGAGCTGAACCGGATTCTCGACGAGGAGGGCATCGACGGATTGCCGCTGGTCGAGTTTGGGCAGGGCTTCAAGGATATGTCACCGGCTGTCAGTGCCTTGGAGCGGGCCGTATTGCAACGAACCCTGATTCACGACGGCAACCCATGCCTGGCCTGGAATATGAGCAACATCGCAATCGACGAAGACCCCTCCGGCAACCGCAAGATCACGAAATCGAAAAGCCGCGACAAGGTAGACGGCGCAGTAGCGCTTGCGATGGCGGTCGGTCTGGCCGCGAAAATGCAGCCGGCACAGGAATATGACTTCGACCGCGATCTAGTGCTGGAAATATGAGGTTTACTCTCGCGCTCGCATATGCTACGTGATAACATTGCAATTGTACGTACATACACACGACGAGAAAGACCATGCCCAATATCCGCGATCTGCGCGAACAGCGCGCCCATACCGTCGAGGCCATGCGCGCCTTGTCCGACAAGCCCGCCGGCGACAACGGCGACCTGAGCACCGAACAGGCCGACAAGTTCGATGAACTGCGCGCCGACAACGAACGCATCGAGAAAGCGATCGAGCGACAGGCCGCGCTGGACGACGCCGAACGCCGGATGAGTGGCGCGACCGTCACCGGGCCTGAATCCCGCGACTACGCGCAGCTCGCCGAACGTGTGTCGATCGTGAAGGCGATTCGCGGCCAGATGCAGGGCGGCGCAGACGGCGCGGAGCTGGAATACTCCCGCGAGGCCGAACGGCGCAGCGGCCGAACGGCTCAAGGCTTGTTCATCCCGATGGCGAAGTTCGAGACTCGCACGACCACGACGGGCAATGCCGGCGAGCTGGTCGGCACCGATCACATGGGCAGCCAGTACATCGGCGCGCTGCGCAACAATCTGGTGGCGCGGCGCATGGGCGTTCGCATCATGTCCGGTCTTCAGGGCGATGTTGAGATCCCGAAGTTCAAGTCGGGCACGACCGCCGGATGGGTTGCCGAGGATTCGCCCGTACCCAGCGCAGATATGACGTTCGGCAGCGTCACCTTGAGCCCGAAGACCGCCGGCGGCATGTCGGAAATGTCGCGCAATCTGCTGCTGCAATCCTCGCCTGACATCGAGACGCTGGTTCGCGATGACCTGGGCTTCATGCTCGCCAAGATCATCGACGCCGCGATCATCAACGGCGGGGGCACCAATGAGCCGACCGGCGTTCTGAGCGCATCGGGCACGCAGTCGGGCAGCCTGGCGACACCGAGCTTTCAGGAAGTACTCGCCATGATCCAACTCGGCGAGGAGGCCAACGTCAACCCGAATAGCTGGCTGATGAGCCCGGCGGCCAAGGCCGTGCTGGCCGGCACGGAAAAAACCGCACAGACCGGCGAGTATCTGCTGACCGGCGGCACGCTGGCCGGTATCGGCGCGACCAGCACGAATCAGGTTCCCGAGGCCGGCGAAGGGCTGGCGAACGTGATTCTCGGCGACTGGAGTCAGATGTTGCTCGGCGTTTGGTCCGAAGCCGATCTGCTGGTCAATCCCTACGAATCCGACGCCTACGCACGCGGCGCGGTCAAAGTGCGCGTTATGTCCACGCTCGACACCGCGATCCGGCACGCCGAGGCATTCATCATCGCCAACGATCTGGGCACGGGCGCGGTTTAATGACCATCGAGACCCGCACCGTCACTGAGTACCGGGCGCAGGGGCGCACCCTGTCCGGCTACGCGGCGACGTTCGGCACCGAAGCCCGCATCGGCTCATTTAGTGAGTCGATCCGGGCCGGGGCCTTTAGCGACAGTCTGTCTACCGGTCGAGATATTCTCGCGCTGGTCGATCATGATGCGACGCGCGTGCTGGGGCGTACCAAGACCGGCACCTTGAAGCTGGTCGAGGATGCACGCGGCTTGCAGTTCGAGATCGACGTACCCGACACCGCCGCCGGCCGCGACGTGCTGACGATGGCCGAACGCGGCGACCTGGGCGGCATGTCTTTCGGCTTCAACGTCACCGATGAACATTGGACCGGCGAGCGGCGCGAGCTTCGAGCCGTCGATCTGCGCGAGATCAGCGTCGTGAACGCATGGCCCGCGTATGCCGGCACAAGCATCGACGCACGGGCCGCACGGCCGCGCCTGGCAGGTTTGCAGCGCTATCTAAGGACGATCTAGCTATGGGCCTACTGCGACGCATGGCCGACCGTTTCGACCCGGAAACCCGCGAGGCCGATCCGTCATGGGATGCGGTCAAGCAAGATCGGGGTCTGAACGTCTACGCGGCACGCCAAGCCGAAAATCTATCGACCGTTCTGGCCTGCACACAGGCCATTAGCAGCGCGATCGCCAGCCTGCCCGCGTATGTCTACCGCCGGGGCGATAGCGGCCGCGAGGTGGACGCACAGCATCCCGTCATGCGCCTGATTCATCTCGGGCCGAACCCGCGCCAGAGCTGGCCCGACTTCATGGAATGGATCGTCGCGCAAACCCTGCTGCGCGGTAACGGGCTGGCCCAAATCATGCCGGATTCGATGGGGCGGGTTAATTCGTTGATCCCGATCCCGTGGGAAGACGTGAGCGTTCAGGTATTGCCGTCGGGCCGCCTGGCGTTCGACGTGCACGACGGATACGGCTATCGGCGCCTGCTGCAAGACGAGGTGCTGCATCTCACCGATCGCACCGACGACGGCAAGATCGGGCGCAGCCGGCTCCAGCGGGCGCGTAGCGTCATCGGCGCGGGCCTTCAGGTGCAGGAATACGCCGAGTCCATGTTCGCGAATCAGGCCACGCCCAGCGGCGTTATCGAGGCCGACGGCAAGATCAACAACGAACAACTGCAAAGTCTGAAAAGCCAGTTCGCCAAGGCATACAGCGGTTCGGCCAACGCTCGAAAGGCGATGATTCTCGACCAAGGGCTGCACTTCAAGCCGGTATCGGTATCGCCCGAAGATGCCGAGCTGCTGGCGTCCCGGCGCTTCACCGTCGAGGAAATCGCGCGCGTCTACAGCGTCCCGCCGCCGATCATCGGCGATCTAAGCCACGGCACGTTCACCAACTCCGAAACCGCCGGGCGCTGGTTCGCCATGCACACCCTGACGCCCTGGTTGCGCAAGATCGAGGCGCAGATTGTGCGCAGCGTATTCAGCGAGCGCAGCCGCGCCACCCGCGAGTTTCAGTTCGATCTGTCCGGCTTTCTGCGCGGCGATCCTGAGCAGCGCTGGAACAGCCACAAGATCGCGGTCGATAGCGGCATCCTGACCGCCAACGAAGTCCGCGAGATCGAGGGTTACGAGCCGCGCCGCGACGGCGATCAACTGGAAGTGAACGATGCTCGAAATCACGACACCGCCACAGTCTGAACCGCTGTTGCTGGAAGAGGTGAAAGACCATCTCAGAATCGACACCGATGCGCACGACACCCGCCTCGCCGCGCTGATTCAGGCCGCACGCAAACAGGCCGAACGCTACCTGGGCCGATCCATTGGCCGGCAGACGCTGGCGCTCGCGCTCGACTATTTCCCCGACGAGATCGGGCTACCGCGCCCGCCCGTGGTGAGCGTGACTGAGATCGAATACACCGATCCCGAGGGCCTGCAAGAGACACTCGACCCATCCCTGTATCGCCAGTCTGGCGCGCGCCTGGCACCGCTGAATCACTGGCCGCGTACGGCGCGTTTCCCCGGCGTGGTCCGCGTCACCTATGAGGCCGGCGTTTCCATGACGCCCGAACCGATCCGACAGGCGATGCTGGTTATGATCGAGCGCTTGTTCGATCGGCACGTCGAGCAGTACGACGACACCCTCGCGCGCCTGTCCGACATGCTGCTGTGGCCGTATCGGCAGGTTGCGGTATGAGAGCGGGCGAACTGACCGAACGCATTACCGTCGAGGCTAAGACGATCATTCGCGACGGCGGTGGCGGCTACTATGAGGAATGGGCACCGTTCGCAACACTACGGGCGAAGATCATTCATCAAAAAGGCGAGGAGAGCTTTGTCGCGGCGCGAACGCAGGCCAAGGTAACCGTTAAGTTCAAGACCCGCTTTCAACCCGGCATTACCCCGTCGCACCGCATTCAGTGGCGCGACAAGACGTTCGATATCTACGACGTGGACGATACCCGCCGCCGGGATGATGAGTTATGGATCACGGCGACGGCTAAGAGCTAGATTTTCTACCCTGGCCGCGAGGGCCGGCATAGCCGGAAACGTGGCGACGGTCTTAGTCGGATAGTCACCGTCTCATGCAAGCAACCCCGACGACTCGCAGCGCAAAACCGGCATCGGGCCGGACTCCTCGCGCGTGGTGAGCGCCCGTCACGCTTCGCGCTGGCGGGCTTTTTATTGGTATCCTATTGTCACTCAAACACGGTACTTCAGGGCGTTGTCCGCGTGTCCCGTGGGACACTCATGGGACAACAGAGCCAAGAAAAGCCGTTAAGAGCCAATAAGACGAAAGCTATAAGTTGCTGTTTACAATAGCTTTCAATAGTTCTCAATGCCCGTAAATCCGGACTTAAAATCCCTTGGCCGCAAGGCCGTGCCGGTTCGAGTCCGGCTCCGGGCACCATCAGCGCGCCACGCCTGCCAGCCGACCACATCCGCCCATGCCGCGACTCGAGATCGACAATCTGTCCTGCGGTCGCGGCGAGAAGGCGTTGTTCGCCCGTCTCGATCTGACGCTTTGCGAAGGCGAGGTCGCCCGGGTCCTGGGGGAGAACGGCAGTGGCAAGACGACCCTGTTGCGCACCGTCGCCGGACTGTACCGGCCACTCGAGGGCACGATCCGCTGGCAGGAGCCGGCCGGCGCCGACGGTGAGCCCGCCACGCTCCACGAACGCCTCTGCTTCATCAGCCATGACAATGCGCTCAACGGCGCGTTGACGCCGGTGGAGAATCTCGATCTGTTGATGCGCGTCGCGGGGCGCCCGGCGAGTGAGGTGCAGATCCGCTCGATACTCGCCGACCTCGGCCTGAAACGGATCGCGCATCGCAGCTGCGAGCGGCTGTCGGCCGGTCAGCGCCGACGCGTGTCGCTGGCCCGGCTGTGGCTGACGGATGCACCGTTGTGGCTGCTCGACGAGCCGGCCTCGGCGCTGGACGTGGATGCGCGCGCGGTGCTGTGCGACCGCATCGCCGCCCATGTGCGCGGCGGCGGTCTCGCCCTGTTCACCACCCACGAGCGACTGGATCTGCCGGCGGTCACCCTCCGCGAGGTCACGCTGCCGGCATGCTAGGGGTCTTCTGGGCGGTACTGCGGCGCGATCTGCTGCTGGCGTTTCGCCAGCGCGGCGTGCTCGTGCATCACCTGCTGTTCTTCGTGCTGGTGGTGGCTCTGTTTCCGCTGGGCACCCGGGCGGAAGGCGCGATACTCGTGGCCGTGTCGCCGGCGCTGATATGGATGGCGGTGCTGCTGGCGGCGCTTTTGTCGCTGCAACGGCTGTTCCGGCCGGATTACGAGGACGGCACGCTCGAGCAGTATCTGCTCTCTCCGGAGCCGCTGGCCGTGATCGCGCTGGCCAAGGTCACGGCCTACTGGCTCGCCAGCGGGCTGATATTCGTGGTGGCGTCGCCGCTGTTGGTGCTGCTGCTGGGGGTGCCGGCCCATGCGGTAGGCGTTATCATGCTGAGCTTGCTGCTGGGCACGCCGACACTGGGGCTCGTGGGCGGCATCGGTACGGCGCTGACGCTGAGCCTGCCGCGCGCGGGCCTGCTGTTGAGTCTGCTGATCTTCCCGCTTTACGTGCCGGTGCTGATCTTCGGCGCGGGCGCGATGCAGGCCGTGATCGCGGGCTTGCCGGCGGCCGGCGCGCTCTATCTGCTGGGCGCGCTGCTCGCGCTCGGTGTGACCGCGGCGCCCTGGGCGATCGCGGCGGCACTGAAAATCAGTCTGGAATAGGGATCAAGTGCCTGTTTGCGTTGTCAGTAGCCACTGGGTGCGCGTTTGCGCCCGCGGGCCGCGCCCGCCGCGAGACGAGGAGATCACGGCACGCCGTGTCGAGCGTATGACGAGAACGATCCGACAAGGCGCCCCCGAGCGCGCCCGGCGCGAGGGCTGACGGCGCCATGGCCAAATCCGCTTTCATGCGCTGGTTTCATCGCTTCGGTTCACTGCCGTACTTCTACGGCGTGAGCGTGCCGATCGCGCGCGCGCTCGCCGTTCCGGGCGTGCTGCTGGCGGCCTGGGGAGTCTATGCGGGGCTCGTGCTCGCACCAGCCGACTACCAGCAGGGGGACGCCTTTCGCATCATCTACATCCACGTGCCCAGCGCCTGGCTGTCGATGTTCGGCTACACCTCGATGGCCGTCGCCGGCGTGGTCGCGCTGGTGTGGCGGCTCAAACTGGCCGAGATCTATATCGTGGCGGCCGCGCCCATCGGGGCGAGCTTCACGTTCCTGGCGCTGGCGACCGGCTCGATCTGGGGCAAACCGATGTGGGGCACCTGGTGGGTATGGGATGCGCGCCTGACCTCCGAGCTGATCCTGCTGTTTCTCTATCTGGGCGTGATCGCGCTTCATAACGCCATCGAGTCGCCGCGCACCGCGGCGCGGGCCTGTGCGCTGCTGTCGGTCGTCGGGGTGATCAACGTACCGATCATCCACTACTCGGTGGAGTGGTGGAATACGCTCCATCAAGGGCCGACCATCACCCGCTTCGACCGGCCGGCGATGGATCTGGACATGCTCTGGCCGCTGTTGTCGGCGGCACTCGGCTTCACGCTGATCTTCGGCTGGCTCACGCTCTGGGGCATGCGCGTGCAACTGCTCTGGCGGGAACGGCGTAGTCGCTGGGTCGGCCGCATGCTGGAGAATTCGCGATGACCTCCTGGCAGGCGTTCTGGGCCATGGGCGGATACGGCGCCTTCGTGTGGAGCAGCTACGGCATCGCCGCCGTCGTGCTGCTGGCCAACGTGATCGTACCGCTGGTCGCGCACCGCAGGCTCAAGCGGCGGATACGCAACGAGGAATTCGATGACTAGGACCCGACGTCGCCGATTGCTGCTGGTGGGCGGCCTGTTCGTGGGGCTGGCCGCGGCCGTGTCGCTGGCATTGACCGCCTTCAGCGAGAATCTGCTGTATTTCTATCAGCCCAGCGAGATCGCCTCCGGCCAGGTGCCGACCGACACACGTTTTCGTATCGGCGGTCTGGTCGAGGAGAATTCGGTGGAGCGCAACAGTGACGATCTGGTCGTGCGCTTCACACTGTCGGATTGCGATGCCAGCGTGCCGGTGCGGTTCAAGGGTACGCTGCCCGATCTGTTCCGCGAGGGGCAGGGCATCGTGGCCTACGGACAGCTCGAGCCCGGCGGCGATTTCGTTGCCGACGAGGTGCTGGCCAAGCATGACGAGAACTATATGTCACCGGACGTCGCCGAAGCCATGCAGGATGATCAGGGCGTGAGCTGCATGCCCACCAACATGCAGGCGCAACGATGATTCCCGAGATCGGCCATTTCGCGCTGTTTCTGGCACTGGGGCTGGCGCTGGTGCAGAGCGTGCTGCCGCTCTACGGCATCGCCCGCAATCGTGCCGACTGCCTCGCCGTGGCCGCGCCGGCCGCCATCGGTCAGTTCGTGATGCTGGCCGTGGCGTTCGTGGCGCTGTCGTTCGCGTTCTACGCCAACGACTTCAGCGTGACCTACGTGGCCCAGAATTCGAATACCGAACTGCCGTGGTTCTATCGGCTGGCGGCGGTCTGGGGTGCGCACGAGGGCTCGCTGCTGCTCTGGATGACGCTGCTGGCCTCCTGGAGTCTGGCCGTGGCGGCGGCCAGCCGCAGCCTGCCGCGCGAGGTCGCCAGCTGCGTGCTGGCGGTGATGGGCGCGGTCAGCGTGGGCTTTCTGGTGTTCACGCTGTTCACCTCCAACCCGTTCGCGCGGGAGTTCCCGGCGCCGGCGGAGGGGCGCGATCTGAATCCGCTGCTGCAGGATCCCGGTCTCGTGATCCATCCGCCCATGCTCTACATGGGCTATGTCGGCTTCTGTGTGGCGTTCGCATTCGCGATCACCGCGCTCATCACCGGCCGCGTGGACAGCGCCTGGACCCGCTGGACGCGGCCCTGGACGACGGCGGCCTGGGTGTTTCTGACCGTGGGCGTGACGCTGGGCAGCTGGTGGGCCTACAACGAACTGGGCTGGGGCGGCTGGTGGTTCTGGGACCCGGTTGAAAATGCCTCGTTCATGCCGTGGCTCGTGGGCACCGCCCTGATCCATTCGCTCGCGGTCACCGAGAAACGCGGCATCTTCAAGAGCTGGACCGTGCTGCTCGCGATCACGGCCTTCGCCCTGTCGCTGCTGGGGACCTTCCTCGTGCGTTCGGGCGTGCTCATATCGGTGCATGCGTTCGCGACCGACCCGACGCGCGGCGTCTATATTCTCGCGTTCTTCGCGGTCGTGGTCGGCGGTTCGCTGCTGCTCTACGCCATTCGCGCGCCGCGATTTGACGCCGGCACCGAGCCCGTGGCGGCGCTGTCCCGGGAAGGGCTGCTGCTGCTCAACAACATCTTTCTCGTGGTGGCCGCGGCCGGCGTGCTGCTCGGCACGCTCTATCCGATCCTTGCCGACGCCATGGGCATGGGCCGGATTTCGGTGGGCCCGCCGTACTTCAACAAGGTGTTCATTCCGTTGACCGTGCCGCTGGTGGTGCTCGTGGGCGTCGCGGCGGTGATGGCCTGGAAGCGCACGCGTGCGGAAGTGCTGCGTTCGCGGCTGTGGGCCCCGTTGCTCGTGGCCATCGCGCTCGGAGTGCTGCTGCCCTGGCTGGCACTGGGTACCAACGGCGTCGTGGCCGCGGCCGGCTGCGTGCTCGGCGGCTGGGCGATCGCGACCGCGTTCGAGGATGTCCTCCGTCGCATGCGCGGTCGGCGCGTCAAGCTGCCGCGAGCCGTCGTCGGGATGGCGCTCGCGCACGCCGGTGTGGGTGTATTCGTCATCGGCGTGAGCCTGGTCACCGCGTTCGGCGCCGAACACGACGTGCGGCTGGCGCCCGGCGAACAGGCGTCGCTCGCCGGCTACGACTTCACCTTCAAGGGCACCCGGCACGTGGAAGGGCCCAACTTCGTCTCCGAGATCGGCGATTTCATCGTTCGCGAGGACGGCGAGCAGATCGCCGAACTGTTTCCCGAGAAGCGCCGCTACAACGCCAGCGGCCAGACCATGACCGAGTCCGGCATCGACGCGGGTATCTTCCGTGACCTGTATGTCTCACTGGGCGAGCCGCTTTCGGGCGAGGCCTGGAGCGTGCGCATCTATCATCGACCGTTCGTGCGCTGGATCTGGGCCGGTGGCTTCCTGTCCGCGCTGGGCGGTCTCATCGCCCTGAGCGACAAGCGCTACCGTCGCCGTGAACGCGCCGCCAAGACGGTGACCGCGGATACCCGGGCGCGTGTCGCCACGGCGGAGGCCTGATGCGCTGGCGTCTGATCGTGCCGGTCGTCGTCGTGTTCGCCCTCATCGTGATGCTGGGCTACGGCCTCACGCGTAACCCGAGCGAGCTCCCGTCGGCGTTCATCGACAAGCCTGCGCCCTCGTTCGACGTGCCGACGCTGGACTCGGATCAGGAGCGGATCACCGACGCCGCCTTCCAGGGCAACATCACGCTGGTCAACGTCTGGGCGAGCTGGTGCGTGGCCTGTCGGGCCGAGCACGAACTGATTACCGAAATCTCGCGGCGGACGGGCGTACCCGTGATCGGGCTCAACTACAAGGACACCCGCGAGGGCGCCCTGCGCTGGCTCGGCCGCTACGGCAATCCGTTCGCGGTGGTCGCCTTCGATCCCGCCGGCGAGGTCGGCATCGACTGGGGCGTGGCGGCCGTGCCGGAGACGTTCGTGGTCGACCGGGACGGCACGATCCGATACAAGGTCGTCGGCGCGATCACGCGCGAGGAAATGAACGACACGCTCATTCCGAAACTCAGACAGCTCAAGCAGGCGTCATGAGACATGCGCTGTCGCTACTGCTGCTGCTCGTATGGTCCGCGCTGCCGACCGCGTTCGCACAGACCGCCGATCTCAACGACGCTCAGCTCGAGCGCTATCACGAACTCAATGCCGAACTGCGCTGCGTGATCTGTCAGAATCGCAGCATCGCGGAGTCCGATGCGCCGCTGGCCAAGGACCTGCGCGGGATCGTGGCGCGTCAGCTCGCCGAAGGTCGCAGTGACGACGAGATCAAGGCCTATCTGGTCGAACGCTACGGCGAATGGGTGCTCTATGATCCGCCGTTCTCCTGGTCCACCTGGGTGCTCTGGCTGGGGCCGTTCGTACTGTTGTTCGTCGGTCTGGTGTTCGTGATCGCCGTGATGCGCGGGCGCTATCGTGCGCCCGAGCCGCGGCCGCCGCTGGACCGGGAACGACTCGCACGGGTTCTGAAATCGCACGAAGCCGGGCCCGACGACACCGACAAGGATCGTTCATGACCGAATTTCTCGTGTTCGCGGCCCTGCTGGCGGCCGCGAGTCTGGTGTTCGTGCTGCTGCCGCTCTGGCGGGCCGGCCGACCCGCCGCGCATCGTCGTCGCGACGCCAACATCACGATCTATCATCAGCGCTACGCCGAGATCGAGAGAGAGGTCGCCGCCGGTCGTCTCGGTCGTCGCGAGGCCGAGGTCGAAAAGGACGAACTCGGCGCCCGGCTGCTCTCCGACCTCGATGAGACGCCGGCGCTTGCGCCGGACGCGACCGTTCGCCGCCGCCCCTGGGTCCTGACGCTGCTGGTGGTGATCCTCGTCGTCGGCCTGTCGTCCGGCGGCTACTGGCTGCGGGGCGACTGGGGGGCCATGCAGACCGACGATCGTCCCAATCTGCCCGCGATGATGGGCGAGCTGAAGCAAAGGATCGACGAATCCCCCGACGACCTGGAGGCGCGCGCGCTGCTCGCACGGGCCCAGGAATCGACCGGCGACTACGCCGGTGCGGCCGAGAATTATGGAGCCCTCAACGCCGCCATGCCGCAGCCGCAACCGGCGCTTCTGGCGGCGGAGGCCCGGGCGCGGCTGCAGGCCACCGATGACCTGCAGGGGCGTGCGAACGACCTGTATCGGCAGGTGCTCGAGCTCGACCCGGCCAGCCTGGAAGCGCTCTGGTACCTCGGTCTGGCGGCGGCCGAGCGCGGCGACGACGCGCAGGCCGTGTCCTATTGGGATCGGCTGCTTGCCGAGGAGCCGCCCGCGGAGTTCCGCGACATGGTGGAGACCCGTCGCGCCGAACTGGTCGGCGACAAGCCGCAGCTCCAGGACGGCTGACTGTATTGTTTCGGTACGGCAAAGGGGTTAACGTCGCGGCAGACGTTTCCGGCAGGCGCGCGCATCCATGACCTCTGACATCCGGCTCGACTACGATCAGTTGCCGCCGGTCGTGCCCGCCTACGTGCGGGCGGCCGTTACGTTGTCCGGCGGGCTGTCCGATGGCGAGACGATTCCGAACATCGTGGCCCGGCTACCGGGCATGGAGGTCCGGGCCGAGGCGCTCGCGCGGTACCGCCGCGTCTGCGGTTTCGATCACACCGAGCATCTGCCGGTGACGTATCCGCATGTGCTCGCCTTCCCGATGCACATGGCGGTGATGACGCACCGCCGGTTTCCGCTCAAACTGCTCGGCCTGATTCACGTGCGCAACGTGATCAATCAGTATCGTGCGATCCACGCGGAGGAAACCCTCCAGCTCGAGGTCGCGGTCGGTGGCCACCGCGATGTCGACAAGGGCATCGAGTTCGACCTGATCACGCGGGTTCGGGACACGGCCGGCGATATCATCTGGGACGAGACGGGCACCATGCTCTCCCGGCGCAAGACGAAACGATCGAGCGAGGGCAGCTCGTCCCGGAAAGCCGCCGAGACACTCGGCTTCGAGCCTTCGACGGAGAGCGACTGGCAGGTGCCGGAGAACATCGGGCGCCGCTATGCGGGCGCTGCCGGCGATTACAATCCGATTCATCTGAGTCCGATCACGGCCAAGGTGTTCGGCTTCCCGCGCCATATCGCGACCGGCATGTGGCTCAAGGCACATGCGGCGGCCGAGCTGGCGCCGGAGCTGTCCGGCGATGCCTATCGGCTCTCGGTGGCCTTTCGCAAACCGGTGTTCCTGCCCAGCCGACCGCGCCTGCTCTACGCGCATGCCGATAGCGGTCTGGATTTTGCATTGGTCGATCAGACAGGCGACGTTCAGCACCTGCTGGGCAGCGTCTCCCATCTTTAGACGCTTCGAGAATCAAAGGGCGGCGACGCCAAAGGACTGAATATGCGAATTCGCAAAGCGGTATTTCCAGTGGCCGGTCTCGGCACCCGATTCCTGCCGGCGACCAAGGCCAGTGCCAAGGAGATCCTGCCGGTGGTCGACAAGCCGCTCGTGCAGTATGCGGTCAAGGAGGCGATCGCCGCGGGCGCCGAAGAGATGGTGTTCATCACCAGCCATACCAAGAACTCGATCATGGACCATTTCGATCGGGACTATGAGCTGGAGGCCACGCTCGAGGAGAAGGGCAAGACCGAGCTGCTCAAGGCGGTTCGTGACGTCCTTCCGTCGGGGATCAGCTGTGTCTACATCCGGCAGCCGGAGCAGATGGGCCTCGGCCACGCCATCAGTTGCGCGATTCCCGCCGTCGGCGATCAGGATTTCGCCGTGATTCTGGCCGATGACCTGATCGCCGGCAGTTTCCAGCCCTGCATGGCCCAGATGCAGCGGGTGTATCAGGAATACGGCACCAGTGTGATCGCGGTCCAGCGCGTGCCCTGGGAGGAGACCTACAAGTACGGCATCGTCGAGGTCGAGCCGATCGGCCCGGGGCTGTCTGAGATCCGTGGCATCGTCGAGAAGCCCGACCCCGACCAGGCGCCCTCGAATCTCGCCGTCGTGGGCCGCTATATTCTGACGCCGCGCATCTTCCGGTTGCTGGACAAGACCAAGCCCGGCGCGGGCGGCGAGATCCAGCTCACCGATGCCATCGAGTCGTTGATGAGCGAGCAGACCGTGCTCGCCTATGAATTCGAGGGGACCCGCTACGACTGCGGCAGCAAGTTCGGTTATCTCAAGGCGAACGTCGAAATGGGTCTGCAGCATCCCGAGATCGGCGATGAGTTCCGCGACTATCTCAAGACGCTGACAGGGTCGTGGGACGATGACGACGACACCCCGGTCAAGGCGACAAGCTGACGTTTCAGTCATGACGGGCCCGCTCGCGGGCCCGTTTTGTTATCATTGCCCGTCTCCGGCGCCACCCGGAACACGCCGGTTCGGCACGGCACGCAAGAGGTGATTCCGGCGCCTCCCTCCGGCTACGAGCCCGTCTATGAAAAGCGAACTTAACGACAAGTTCATCGCCAATTCGCCGCTTTTCGGTGGCAACGCTTCCTACGTCGAAGCCTATTACGAACAGTATCTGAAGGATCCGGAATCGGTCGAGCCCAGTTGGCGCGACTATTTCAAGAGCCTCAACGGCGACGGATCGAACGACATCGCACACGGCCCGATCCGCGAATCCTTCGTGGACACGCAGGCCTCGGCGGGTCAGGGCGCCCGGCCGCGCACCGGCATGTCGCTGCAGGCCGCCCAGAAGCAGGCCGGCGTTCTGCGGCTGATCAACTATTACCGGGTTCGCGGTCATCAGGCAGCCGACCTCGATCCGCTCGGCCTGTACCAGCCGCCGCCCGTGCCGGATCTGGATCCCGCCTTCCACGGCCTCGGCAAGGCCGACATGGACACCGTGTTCAGCACCGGATCGCTCTTCGCGCCGGCCGACGAGATGCCGCTGCGCGACATCATCGATCTCTGCAAGCGAGTGTATACCGGCACGATCGGCGCCGAGTACATGTATATCACCGACACGCGGCAGAAGCGCTGGATCCAGCGCCGCCTGGAAGCCGGTGTCGACCAGGGGCTGCTTTCGGACAAGGATCGTTACGAGGTGCTTCGGCAGCTGACCGCGGCCGAGGGCATCGAGCGTTATCTGCACAAGAAATACGTCGGCCAGAAGCGCTTTTCGCTCGAGGGCGCGGATACCATGATCCCGGCGCTCGACGAGATGGTGCGCTCGGCCGCGCGCCACCACGTCGACGAGGTCGTGCTCGGCATGGCCCATCGCGGCCGACTCAACGTGCTGGTCAACATTCTCGGCAAGTCGCCGCAGGAGCTGTTCGCGGAGTTCGAGGGCGAATACGACCTCGACGAGCTCGATCTGTCGGGCGACGTCAAGTATCACCTCGGCTTCTCGACCGATATCGAGATCGAGGGCGAACGGGTACATATGGTGCTCGCCTTCAATCCGTCGCATCTGGAAGCGGTGAATCCGGTCGTCCAGGGCTCGGTCAAGGCGCGGCAGTCGCGCCGTGACGATGGCGCCGGCGAGACCGTGCTCCCGGTGCTCATCCACGGCGACGCCTCGTTCGCCGGGCAGGGCATCGTCATGGAGACCCTGCAGCTGTCCCAGGCCGAAGGCTACGCCACCGGCGGGACCGTTCATTTCATCGTGAACAATCAGCTCGGGTTCACGATGCAGAACCCGATCACGGCGCCCATGGGTGAAGTGTCGCGGACGTCGCAGTACTGCACGGACATCGCCAAGATGCTCGAGGCGCCCGTGTTTCACGTGAACGGCGACGATCCCGAGGCTGTGGTCTTCGTGACCCGGCTGGCGATGGACTATCGCGAGACGTTCGGCAAGGACGTGATCATCGACATGGTCTGTTACCGCCGTCACGGTCACAACGAAGCCGACGAGCCGGCAGTGACGCAGCCGCTGATGTATCAGAAGGTCAAGGAGACGCCGACCACGCGGGCCCGCTATGCCAAGCAGCTCGAATCCGCGGGCGTGATCGACAAGAACGAGGCGCAGCGGCTGTTCGACGCGTATCGCGACGGGCTCGACGAAGGCAAGAACATCTCGCGCACGACGCTCGGCCTGGTTGGCAACGAGCATACCGTCGACTGGCGGCGCTACACGCGCGATCACTGGTCGCATGTGGTTGACACCTCGGTGCCCGTGGAGACGCTGCAGCGGCTGTCCAACCAGCTGCATTCGCTGCCGGAGGGCTTCGAGCTGCACAAGCGCACGCAGCGCATCATCGACGACCGCCGCAAGATGGCGGCCGGCGCATCGCGCATCGACTGGGGCTTCGCCGAACACGTGGCCTACGCGTCGCTGCTCGACGACGGCTTCGACGTGCGTCTGTCCGGCCAGGATTCGGGGCGTGGCACGTTCTTTCACCGCCATTCGGTGCTCTACAACCAGAAGAATGGCGATGAGTTCATACCGTTGGCGCATGTGGGGCGTGACAACGCGCGCTTCGCCGTCAACGACACGCTGCTGTCCGAAGCCGGCGTGCTCGGCTTCGAATACGGCTACGCGACGGCCGACCCGGACACGCTGACCATCTGGGAGGCGCAGTTCGGCGATTTCGTCAACGGCGCGCAGGTCATCATCGATCAGTTCATCTCCAGTGGCCAAGCCAAATGGGGCCGGCTGTGCGGGCTGGTGATGTTCCTGCCGCACGGTTATGAAGGCCAGGGTCCGGAGCACTCCTCCGCGCGTCTCGAGCGCTTCCTGCAGCTGTGCGCGGAGCGACACATGCTCGTCTGCGTACCGTCCACGCCGGCCCAGTGGTTCCACCTGCTGCGCCAGCAGATGGTCCGCGATCTGCGCATGCCGCTGGTGGTGCTGACCCCGAAGAGTCTGCTGCGGCATCGGCTGTCGACCTCCACGCTCGAGGACCTGGCCGAAGGCCATTTCCAGTTCGTGATCGACGAACCGGCCGATATCGACGCCGACCGGATCGAGCGCGTCGTGTTCTGCAGCGGCAAGGTCTACTACGACCTGTACCAGGCACGCGAGGAGCGCGAGCTGGATTCCGTCGCGCTGGTGCGTATCGAACAGCTCTATCCGTTCCCGGCCGACGACTACTCGGCGGTGCTCGATCGCTACAAGAACGCCAATGAGGTGGTCTGGTGTCAGGAGGAGCCCGAGAACCAGGGCGCCTGGTATCAGATCAAGCATCGACTCCAGGTGCCGCTCGAGGACCGCCACCAGCTGATCTATGCGACCCGCCCGGGTGCGGCGACCACCGCGGTCGGCTACCACAAGCTGCACGTCAAGCAGCAGGAGGCGGTGATCGAGGCCGCGCTCACGGGCGGCGAGGCACTCCTGGACAAGGGCATGTCGCGCGATCTCAGTCGCGGCAAGAAGAACGCCACGCGCAAGAAAAAGTAGCGCGGGCCCAGTCAAATATCTGAACGCATTTTAGGAACGACAAGCATGGCGACAGAAGTCAAGGTCCCCGAGCTGCCGGAATCCGTCTCGGAAGCCACGGTCGGTGAATGGCAGAAGAAAAAGGGCGATCGCGTCGAACGCGACGAGAACCTGCTCGATCTCGAGACCGACAAGGTCGTACTCGAGGTGCCGGCGGCGGCATCGGGCGTGCTCGCCGAGGTCAAGGTCGCGGCCGGCGACACCGTCCAGGCCGGCGACGTGCTGGCCATTCTGGAAGAGGGCGAAGGCGGCGCCGGCGGCGACGACGAATCGGAGGCCGAAGACACGTCGTCCGATGAATCCGAAGCCGCCGAGTCGTCGTCGGAGGACACGGACGCCGGGGACGACAAGCCGGCCGGATCGGACGACGCCGTCGCCAGCCCCGCGGCCAAGAAGCTCATGGACGAGCACGACCTGGCCGCGCGCGACGTCTCGGGCACCGGCAAGGACGGGCGCATCACCAAGGCCGACGTACAGAAGGCCGTGGACGGCAAGAGCCAGGCCGAATCGTCGAGCGCCGAGGCGAAATCCGATGCCTCGGACGTGCCGGGCTCGGGCGTGGACGAGCGCGACGACCAGGCGGTCTCCGAAAAGGCCGATCGCCAGGCGCTCGCCGACGCGCCCGCCGAGCGCACCGAGCAGCGGGTGCCGATGACCCGCATTCGCCAGCGCATCGCCGAGCGCCTGCTGGACGCCAGCCAGAACACCGCCATGCTCACGACCTTCAACGAGGTCGACATGCAGGCGGTGACCGACCTGCGCAACCAGTACAAGGACAAGTTCGAGAAGGACCACGAGGTTCGTCTGGGCTTCATGTCGTTCTTCGTCAAGGCGGCGGTGGAATCGCTCAAGCGCTTCCCCATCGTCAACGCCTCGATCGACGAGGGCGACGTCGTCTACCACGGCTTCTATGACGTCGGCGTGGCCGTGTCCTCGCCGCGTGGCCTGGTGGTGCCGGTGCTGCGCGACGCCGACCAGCTGTCCTATGCCCAGGTCGAATCCACCATTCGCGATCTCGGCAAGCGGGCCCAGGACGGCAAGGTCACCATGGACGAAATGACCGGTGGCACCTTCACGATCACCAACGGCGGCGTGTTCGGCTCCTATCTCTCCACGCCGATCATCAACCCGCCGCAGGCGGCCATTCTCGGCATGCACGCGACCAAGGACCGCCCGGTGGTGGTCGACGGCGAAATCGTGGTGCGGCCCATGATGATGCTGGCGCTGTCCTATGATCACCGTCTCATCGACGGCCGTGATGCCGTGCTGTTCCTGCGCACGATCAAGGAGCTGATCGAGGATCCGGCGCGGCTGCTGCTTCAGGTCTAGCGGCGCGGCGCCGGCATTGCAGCCGGCGCGCGCCTGAATCGATCAAGACATTGCAAGGAAGAGCATGAGCAAGGAATTCGACGTCGTCGTCATCGGGGCCGGGCCGGCCGGTTACGTGGCCGCCATCCGCGCCGCACAGCTGGGCATGGACACGGCCTGCATCGACAAGTGGCTGGATCCGGACGACAAACCGTCGCTCGGCGGCACCTGTCTGAATGCCGGCTGTATTCCCTCCAAGGCGCTGCTCGAGTCCAGCGAGCTGTTCCATCGGGCCCAGCATGAATTCGCGGATCACGGCGTGCAGGTCGACAAGGTCGGCCTGGATCTCGCAGCGATGCAGAAGCGCAAGAGCGGCGTCGTATCCCAGCTCACGGGCGGTATCGCCAGCCTGTTCAAGGCCAACGGCGTGACCTCGTTCGCGGGTAGCGGCCAGGTCGTGGATTCGGGCGAGGTGCGCTACACCGATCACGAGGGCAAGGAGGACACCTTCAAGGCCGAACACGTGATCATCGCCTCGGGTTCGGAACCGGTGGCCCTGGATATCGCGCCCTTCGACAACGACCGTATCGTGGATTCCTGGGGCGCGCTGGAATTCGACGAGGTGCCGAAGAAGCTCGGCATCATCGGGGCCGGCTACATCGGCGTGGAACTCGGCAGCGTCTGGTCGCGTCTGGGCAGCGAGGTCACGCTGCTCGAGGCGGTCGACGAGTTCATGCCGGTCGCGGACCGGGACGTCGCCAAGGAGGGACTGCGGTCCTTCCGGAAGCAGGGGCTGGATATCCAGCTCGGTGCGCGCGTGACTTCGGCCAAGGCCAACAAGAAGAGCGTCTCCGTCGAATACACCCAGGGCGACGACAGTCAGAAGGTGTCGTTCGATCGGCTGATCGTGGCCGTCGGCCGCCGGCCGCACACCAGCAATCTGTTCGCCAAGGGCGCCCAGGTCGAGCTGGATGACAAGGGCTACATCGACGTCAACGACAACTTCCGCACCAGCCTGCCGGGCGTGTATGCCGTGGGCGATGTCATCGGCAATCCGATGCTCGCGCACAAGGGCATGGAAGAGGGCGTGACGGTCGCCGAGATCCTCGCCGGCCAGAAGCCGCACATCAATTACGACGTCATTCCGGCCGTGGTCTATACCGCGCCGGAGATGGCCTGGGTGGGCAAGAGCGAGGCCCAGGTCAAGGCGGCCGGCAACGACTATCGCATCGGCCAGGTGCCGTTCGCGGCGAACGGCCGCGCCAAGGCGCTGGGCCAACAGGGCGGTTTCGTCAAGATCATCGCCGACGCCGATTCCGACGAGATCCTCGGCGTGCACATGATCGGGCCCTATGTCTCCGAACTCGTGCAGGAGATGGTCGTCGCGATGGAATACCGGGCCTCGAGCGAGGATATCGCCCGCATCGTTCACGGCCATCCGACGCTGGGCGAGACCGTGCACGAAGCCGCGCTTGCCGTGGACGGCCGTCCGATCCACTTCCCGCCGCCGAAGCGCAAGAAGTAACCGGAGGTGGCCACCGAGAACGAGGACCGTTCTCTGGCCAAGGGCAGCCGGAACGGTCAGTCGACCGGTAACGGCAACGACGGAAGCCACGCGGCCGGTGATGACAGCGACAGCGGTGGGCAGCGCCTGCCGTTTCTCTGTCTCGCGGCGCTGGGCATCGTCTACGGCGACATCGGCACGAGCCCGATCTACGCCCTGCGCGAAGCCTTCTATGCGCACGACGGCATCGCGGTCGCGCCGGCCAACATCTACGGTGTGCTGTCGCTGATCTTCTGGGCGTTGATCATCGTCATCTCGATCAAGTATCTGACGGTGGTCATGCGTGCGGGCAACAACGGCGAGGGCGGCATCATCGCCCTCGTCGCACTGCTCAATCCCTGGAAGACGGAGAAGACGAGCCGACGCTACCTCCTCATGCTGCTGGGTCTGTTTGGCGCCGCGCTGCTCTACGGCGACGGCACCATCACCCCCGCGATATCGGTCCTGAGCGCGATCGAAGGGCTGGAAGTCGCGACCCCGGCCTTCACGCCCTACGTGGTGCCGATCACGATCGCGATACTCGTGGGTCTGTTCCTGATCCAGAAGCGCGGCACCGCGGCCGTCGGTTCGCTGTTCGGGCCGGTGATGCTGGTGTGGTTCTCTGCGCTCGCGTTGCTCGGCTCGGCCAGCATCGTCGAGCACCCGACGGTACTGGCCGCGCTCAACCCGGCCCATGCCGTGCAGTTCTTCGCCGCCAACGGAACGGCGGCGTTCTTCGTGCTGGGTACGGTGTTTCTGGTGGTCACCGGCGGCGAGGCGCTGTACGCGGACATGGGCCATTTCGGGATCACGCCGATCCGTATCGCCTGGTTCGGTCTCGTATTGCCGGCTCTGGTGCTCAACTACTTCGGGCAGGGCGCGCTCATGCTCGAGAACCCGGATCTGCGTCAGCCCTTCTACGAAATGGCGCCTTCCTGGGGGCTGTATCCGCTCGTGGGGCTCGCCACGCTGGCCACGGTCATCGCTTCGCAGGCGGTCATCTCCGGCGTCTTCTCGCTCACCCGCCAGACCGTCCAGCTCGGCCAGCTGCCGCGCCTGAACATCGTTCAGACGTCGCGCCAGTCCTACGGCCAGATCTACATCCCGGCGGTGAACTGGATCCTGATGATCGCGACCATCGGTCTGGTGATCGGTTTCGGCAGTTCCAGCAATCTGGCCGCGGCCTACGGTGTGGCCGTATCGATGGACATGGTGATCACCACGATCCTGGCGTTCTTCGTCGCCTATCGCTGGGACTGGTCGCCGCGGCTGGCCGGCGTGATCGCGGCGGTGCTGCTCGTGGTCGATCTGGCCTTCTTCGGAGCCAATCTGTTCAAGGTGCCGGACGGTGGCTGGTACCCGCTCGCGCTCGCCGCCGCGATCTTCTTCCTGATGGGGACCTGGCGGCGCGGCCGGGAGCTGGTCGGGCGGCAGCTGCGCGAGGACACCGAGCCGCTGGAGGACTTCATCGCCGGGCTCGACGACGACGCCTATCGCATCGACGGTAGCGCCATCTTCATGACCGACGCCGGCCCCCGGACGCCGCCGATGCTGCTGCATCACCTGCGCCACAACCGCGTGCTGCACGAACAGGTGATCCTGCTGACCGTCTACACCCAGGATGTACCACAGGTGCCGGCGGCGCGCCGGATGGAGATCGAGGATCTCGGTCGCGGCTTCGTCCGCGTCCAGCTGCACTACGGCTTCATGCAGGCGACCAACGTGCCCGTGGCACTGCGTTTCGCCAGCGAGTTCGGGCTCGATGTCGATCTCGAGGAGAGCACCTTCTACGTCGGGCGCGAGACGCTGATCCCCACCACCGAGCGGCCGGGCATGTGGATCTGGCGCGAGCGGCTGTTCGCCTTCATGTCGCGGAACGCCAATCGCGCGACGGCCTACTACCGCATCCCGCCCGAGCGCGTGGTCGAGCTCGGCATCCAGATCGAGATATAGGCGCGGCCGGGGCGTGCGCGCCTGTTAGAATCAGGCGACTTTTGTAGCGCAGGACGAGCGTTATGGCAGGTCACAGCAAGTGGGCGAACATCCAGCACCGGAAGAACGCGCAGGACAAGAAGCGCGGCAAGATCTTCACCAAGCTGATTCGCGAGATCACCGTCGCCGCCCGCCTGGGCGGCGGGGACCCGAACGACAATCCCCGTCTGCGGCTGGCCTACGACAAGGCGCTGGCCGCGAACATGCCCAAGGACAACATCGAGCGTGCGATCAAGCGCGGCACGGGCGACGGGCAGGCCGACAGCTACGAGGAGATCCGTTACGAGGGCTACGGCCCCAGCGGCGCGGCGATCATGGTCGACTGCATGACCGATAACAAGAACCGGACGGTCTCCGAAATCCGCTACACCTTCGACCGCAACGGCGGCAATCTCGGCGCCGACGGATCGGTGGGCTATCTGTTCGATCGCAAGGGCGTGCTCACCTACGGCCCGGACATCGACGACGAGGCCGTGCTCTCGCCGGCGCTGGAGGCCGGGGCCGAGGATCTGGTCGAGTACGAGGACGGCTCCTTCGAGGTGCTGACCGCTCCCAACGACTACAGCACGGTGAAAGCGGCGGTCGAGGCCGCCGGCTTCCCGCCCGCCGATGCCGATGTGACCATGCGCCCGGCGACCACCGTGGAGTTGGACGGCGACACCGCCCGGACCTGCATGAGGCTGATCGAATCGCTCGAGGATCTGGACGACGTGCAGAACGTCTACACCAACGTCGAATTCGACGAAGCCTCGCTCGCCGAAGCGCCGGCCTGACGCGCCGTGCCGCGGATACTCGGCATCGATCCCGGCTCGACGATCACCGGCTATGCGGTGATCGAGGGCGATGCGTCGCTGTCGGCCCGGGTGATCGACTGCATTCGGCTGCCGCGGACTGACTTCCCGACCCGGCTCGGGTTGATCTTCTCGGGCCTGTCGGACGTGATCATCGCCCACCAGCCCGACGAGATGGCCATCGAGGATGTGTTCGTCTCCCGCAATGCGGCCAGCGCGCTCAAGCTGGGCCAGGCGCGCGGCGCGGCCATCTGTGCCGCGGCCGCCCGGGGACTGGCGGTTTCGGAATACACCGCGACCCAGGTCAAGCAGGCGATCGTCGGGCGCGGCCATGCGGACAAGGTCCAGATCCAGCACATGATCGGCATGCTGCTCGGCGTGCGCGGCCCGCTCCAGGCCGATGCCGCCGACGCGGCCGCGGTGGCGGTATGCCACGCCCATCACGCGCGCACCGCCGGACGCATGCGGGTCGCGCCGACGGATACGGGACGACGCGCATGATCGGCCGGCTGCGTGGACACATCGTCGAAAAGCAGCCGCCGCGGCTGGTGCTCGACGTGGGCGGCGTGGGCTATGAGCTCGAAGCCCCCATGTCGACGTTCTTCACGCTCGGCCAGAGCAGCGGCGAGGTCACGCTGCTCACCCAGATGGTGGTGCGCGAGGATGCGCTGCTGCTCTACGGCTTCGCCAGTGCCGACGAACGCAGCCTGTTCCGGGAGCTGATCAAGGTCTCGGGTGTGGGCGCAAAGCTGGCGCTGACCGTGCTCTCCGGCATGAGTGTGGCCGATTTCGTGGCCACCATCGAGGCCGACGACGCGGCCCGCCTGACCGGTCTGCCCGGCGTCGGCAAGAAGACCGCGGCGCGCCTGCTCGTGGAGATGCGCGACAAGCTATCCGGCACCGGGCTCGCGCCGGCACTGTCGCCCACGCCGGCGGCGGCCGACGGCACCGCGGCCGGCAATGCGATCGACGACGCGCGCCATGCCCTGATGGCGCTGGGCTACAAGCCCGCCGAGGCCGACCGGCTGATGCGCGGCCTGGATGACGAGGCCGACGACAGCGAGGCGCTGATCCGCGAGGCGCTGCGCCGGGCGGTGCGTTCGTGAGCGAATCGGAACGTCTGATCGACCCGGACGCCCGCGGCGACGACGCGCGCATCGACCGCGCCCTGAGGCCCAAGGGGCTGGCTGAATACATCGGCCAGCCGGCGGTGCGCGAGCAGATGGAGATATTCGTCTCCGCGGCACGCGCCCGCGGCGAGGCGCTCGATCACGTGCTCATCTTCGGCCCTCCGGGCCTCGGCAAGACCACGCTTGCGCACGTGATCGCCAACGAAATGCAGGTCGGCTTTCGTCAGACTTCCGGCCCGGTGCTCGAGCGCCCGGGCGACCTGGCCGCGCTGCTGACCAACCTCGAGCCCAACGACGTCCTGTTCATCGACGAGATCCACCGCCTCGCCCCGGTCGTCGAGGAGGTGCTGTATCCCGCACTCGAGGACTATCAGATCGACATCGTCATCGGCGAGGGCCCCGCGGCGCGCTCGATCAAGCTCGACCTGCCGCCGTTCACACTCGTCGGCGCCACCACGCGCGCCGGCGCGCTCACCTCGCCGCTGCGGGACCGCTTCGGCATCGTGCAGCGGCTGGAGTTCTACAGTCAGGCGGATCTCGGCACGATCGTGGGCCGCTCGGCGGCCATTCTCGGCGTGGAGATTGCCGACGGCGGCGCTGCCGAGCTTGCCCGCCGGGCGCGGGGCACGCCGCGTGTGGCCAACCGCCTCCTGCGGCGCGTGCGTGACTACGCCGAGGTCAAGGCCGACGGCCGGGTCAGCGAGGCCGTCGCCGCCCGGGCCATGGACATGCTCAAGGTCGACGACAACGGCTTCGACGTCATGGATCGCAAGCTCCTCGGTGCGCTGGTCGAGACCTTCGAGGGCGGCCCGGTCGGGGTGGACAGTCTCGCGGCGGCCATCGGCGAGGCCCGCGAGACCATCGAGGACGTCATCGAACCCTACCTGATCCAGCAGGGCTTCATGATGCGCACGCCGCGCGGACGTGTCGCCACGCCCGCAGCTTATCGGTACCACGGCCTGCCGGCGCCGGGCGGTGGCCCGGACGCGCCGGCCGACCTGTTCAACGGCGATGGCTGAAGACGCGGCGCCGAACCCGACACCCCCGGCCCGCACGCGGGTGCGCGTGTTCTATGAGGACACCGATGCCACGGGGGTCGTCTACCACGCCAACTACCTGAAGTATTTCGAGCGCGCGCGCACGCTGTGGATGGAGTCGCGCGGGGCGACGCATCGCGCCCTCGCGGACACGCACGGCGTGGCCTTCACCCTGGCCGACGCGCAGGTGCGTTTCCGTGCGCCCGCGCGGCTGGACGACGAACTCGAGATCGTCACCGAAGTCATTGAACGACGGCGCGCACGCATTGTCTTTTCGCAGGAAATATACTGCGTGGATCGCCTGCTCATTAAGGCTCGATTCACGGTCGCCTGTGTCAGACTCCGCGGCTTCAAGCCGTGTGCGTTGCCACCCGAGCTGTACAAGGAGATGGAATGAGCGTCGCGACGGACATGTCTTTATGGGGGCTGGTCATGCAGGCCAGCCTGCTGGTTCAGCTCGTGATGCTGTCGCTGCTGCTGGCCTCCATCGCGTCCTGGGTCGTCATCTTCAGCAAGCGTCGCCTGTTCAAGCGCACCCGGGCCGAGATGGAGTGGTTCGAGGATCGCTTCTGGTCCGGCGGCAACATCAAGGACATCTACGACGAGACCGACCAGAGCGCCGGGGCATCGGAAGGCATGTCCGCGCTCTTCCGGGCGGGCTACGAGGAGCTGCGTCGCCAGCGCAAGCACGGCAACGCCTCGCCGCATGAGATCGTGCCTTCGGTGCAGCGGGCGATGCGGGTCGCCCTGTCGCGGGAGCTCGAACGGCTCGAGCGCGGGCTGGCCCTGCTGGCGACGGTGGGTTCGATCAGTCCCTACGTCGGCCTGTTCGGCACGGTCTGGGGCATCATGAGTGCGTTCATCGCGCTCGGCAACGTCAAGCAGGCGAGCCTGGCGATGGTCGCCCCCGGCATCGCCGAGGCCCTGATCGCCACGGCAATGGGTCTTTTCGCCGCGATTCCGGCCGTGGTGGCCTACAACTTCTTCAGCAATCGCGTGGATTTTCTGGAGAACCGCTTCCAGACGTTCATGGAAGAGATGAGCGGGATCGTCGAGCGCGGCATGAGTGCCGCCAACCCCACGCCGCGGGCGGCGCCCAAGCCGCCGCCCGCCGATCCGGAGCCGGTGCGCCGGCCGCCGGAACTCTGAGCGCGACGGTAACCGACGATGCAATCGATGCGCATGCGGGGCAAACGCCGACTCAACGCCGAAATCAACGTCGTGCCCTATATCGACGTGATGCTGGTGCTGCTGATCATCTTCATGGTCACGGCGCCGCTGCTGACCAACGGCGTCGAGGTGGATCTGCCGGACGCGCCGGCGGAGACGCTCGATGTCGAGAACGACGAGGCGATCGTGCTGACGGTGACCGCGGACGGCGAGCTGTCGCTCAACGTGGGCGACAACCCCGACACGCCGCTGTCGCCGGGCGAAGTCCAGCGGATCGCGGCGCGGATCATCAGCGCCCGCCCGGACGCCCCCGTCGCGGTGCGCGGCGACGGCGCCGGCAGCTACGGCAACGTGGTTCGGGGCATGGTGATGCTTCAGCAGGCCGGGGCCGAGCGGGTCGGTCTGCTCACCGATCAGGTCGAAACGGACGGAGGTTCCGACTGAAGTGTTGACAACGCTCCGGGACAACTGGCGCGCGGTCATTCTGGCTGTCGGCGTACACGCAGTCGTCGCCGCGCTTCTCTTTGTCGGCGTCAATTTCGCCACGGATTCCGCGAGCTCCCGGGGCAATCGCGGCCAGGAAATCGTGCAGGCCCGAGTGATCGAGCCGGCCGGCGCCGATAAGGACGAGGCGTCCGATCCGTCGGCTTCCGACACTGAACCGACCGAGACCGAATCGGAGCCCGAACCGGAAACCCCGAGTCCGGCCGAATCGGAACAGGCCGAGGCGTCGGAACGCGAGGCAGAAGCGGAGGCCCAAGAGAAAAAGGCCGAGGCCGAACGGCGCGAAGCCGAGGCCAAGCGTCAGGCCGAAGCGAAAGCCGAAGCCGAGCGCAAGCGCGAAGCGGCCGAACGCGAGGCCGAGGCAGAAGCGGAGCGCAAGGCGAAGGAAGAGGCCGAGGCGGAACGCCGGGCCGAAGCCGAGGCCAAGCGCAAGGCGGAAGCGGAAGCCGAGCGCAAGGCCGAAGCCGAGGCTGAGCGAAAAGCCGAGGCCGAAGCCGAACGCGAGGCCGAGGAAGAGGCCAGAAAGCAGGCCGAGCGTGAAGCCCGGGAGAAAGCCGAACGTGAAGCCCAAGCAGAAGCCGAGCGCAAGGCCAAGGAGGAAGCCGAACGCGAAGCGCGTGAGGAAGCCGAGCAAAAGGCCCGTGAGGAAGCGCAGCGCAAGGCCGAGGCGGAGGCCGAGCGCAAGGCGAAAGCCGAAGCGGAGCGGCGGGCCCGCGAAAAGGCGGCTCAGGAAGCGGCCGCCGCCGAGCAGCGTGCGCGGGAACAGGCGATGCGCGAAGCCATGGCCGAAGAGGCGGCGGGGCGGCGCGATGCCGCCACCTCGCGCGAGCGTGGTGCCTATATTCAGGCCATCAAGGATCGCGTCGAATCGAACTGGATCCGCCCGCCGGGTGCGAACGAGATTTCCTGTAAAGTGCGCGTAGAACAATTGCCGGGCGGGCAGATCTCGGGATTCGAGCTGCTGGGTAACTGTGGCGGCGCGGCCGCCGAACGCTCGGTGGAACAGGCGATCCGCAAGTCCGATCCGCTGCCGCGTGCGCCCTCGGACGCGGTCTTCGAGTCAGAAATCGAGTTCAACTTCGAGCCGGATACATGAAAGTAACGACGCCCCGATCGATTCTTTTCGGCACGGCCGCGCTGGCCCTGAGTCTGCTGGCGATCATGCCCGCACGCGCCGCGCTCCAGGTCGACATCACCGAGAGTGCGGACGGCGCGGTGCCGATCGCCATCTCACCGTTCGCCTCGAGCGGCCAGGCGCTGCCGCTGGACATGGCCCAGGTCGCCAGCGACGATCTCGAGTCGACCGGCCTGTTCGATGTCCTCGATCGAGACAGCATGGTCGCTACGCCGAGCGATCCCGACGAGGTCAACTATCAGAACTGGCGGAGTGCATCGGTCGACAACCTCGTCGTCGGCTCGGCCGAGGCCAACGGCAGCGGCGGCTATCGCATCCGCTTCGACCTGCTGGACGTCTACCAGGGGCGCTCGAGCTCCAGTTTCCAGCTCAATGCGGGTGGCAACGAGCTGCGTGATGCTGCACATACCATCGCGAATCTCGTCTACGAGAAATTCATCGGCGAGAAGGGCTATTTCCTCTCGCGGATCGCCTACATCACCATGGCGCAGGAAAGCGGCGGACTGCGTTACCGGCTGATCGTCTCGGATTACGACGGCTACAACCCGGCGACGGTCTACTCCTCGCGCGATCCGATCATGTCGCCGGCGTGGTCGCCGGACGGCTCGAAGCTCGCCTATGTGGCGTTCGACGTCGATCGGGGACGTTCCAGCCTGCGGGTGCAGGACCTCGCCAGCGGCAACATCCGCGAGATCTCCGCGCGCGAGGGCATCAACGGCGCACCGGCCTGGTCGCCCGACGGCGACGCCCTGGCGCTGACGCTGTCCTATCGCGGCAGTCCGGATATCTACCGCTACGATCTGAACACCAATCAGCTGACGCAGCTGACCAATAACGGCGCCATCGATACCGAGGCCACCTGGTCGCCGGACGGCCAGCACATCGCCTTCACCTCGGATCGTGGCGGCAAGCCCCAGGTCTATCGCATGCGCCGGGACGGCAGTCAGGTCGAGCGGATGACCTACGACGGCGAATCCAATCAGCGCGCGGACTTCTCGCCCGACGGCGACAAGCTGGCCATGGTGCAGAAGAGCGGCAACGGTTTCCGCATTGCGGTGCAGGACCTGGAGAACAATAATATTCGTATCGTCAGCGAGGGCCCGCTGGACGACAGCCCGAATTTCGCACCGAACGGGCAGGCGATCATGTTCGCCAAGCAAGGCCGCAACAACGAGTTGGCCACGGTTACGATCGACGGCGAGACCAAGACGCGTCTGTCCCAGAGCGGTGAGGTTCGCGAGCCGGCGTGGGGACCGCTCGGCTACTAGAGCCGACTCGGACTGATGCCACAATCACTAGCGGCCTGGGGCCGATTCACCGTAAAGGAGTTCTTAAAGGGATGAGTGTCATGACCAATCAAGTGGGGCGGCGCTGTGCGCTGGCAGTTGTGATGGTGCTTGCCGCGTTCGCGCTTGCGGCCTGCGGCGGCGACAAGAACCTGCGCGACGGCGAGGATCTGCCGGCGGCCGGCATGGACGGCGGCGATGATCAGGGCATGGGCATGCAGTCCGGCCGCGATATCGATGTGCGCGGTCTGGAAGGGATCGATCCCGAGGATCGCAGCATGTTCACCGACCCGGACAATCCGCTGTCCACCCGGATCATCTATTTCGACCTCGACAGCAGCGCGATTCCGTCGCGTTTCTCGCAGGCCATCTCCGCCCATGGTCGCTATCTGAGCGAACATCCGGACGTCAAGCTGCGTCTCGAAGGCCACACCGACGAGCGCGGCACCCGCGAATACAACGTCGCACTCGGCGAGCGTCGTGCCGAGTCGGTGCAGCAGGCTCTGGTACTGTCCGGCGCGAGCGACGGCCAGCTGTCCACGCTGTCGTTCGGCGAGGAACGCCCGGCCGAGCTCGGTTCCGGTGAGGAAGCCTATTCGAAGAACCGTCGGGTCGAGTTCATCTACACCAAGTAGGCGGAAATCATGCGTCACGCTCTATCGATAGCGGTCGTGACGGGGGTCGTCGCGGTTTCGGCCGGGCTGAGTGCCCGGCCGGCCGTGGCCGCGCCGTCCGATACGGGCCAGCCGATGCGGGTCGCTCAGAACAGCGGCGGCGGGCCCAATGTGTTCTCGCTGCTGCAGGATATTCAGCGTCTGCAGGAGCAGGTCCGCAATCTGCGCGGTCAGGTCGATACGCTGCAGTACAAGCTGCGCCAGAGTGAACAGGGCCAGCGCGATCTCTATAAGAACCTCGACAAGCGACTGAGCGCGCTCGAGGACGGTGATGCCGGTCGCGGCAATGATGCGAGCGGCGAGTTCCAGCCGATCGGCGAAAGCGACGCCGGTGCCGGCTCGGACTCGGGCGGCGGTTACGGAAGCTCCGGCGGCGGCTACGGCAGCGCCGGACAGGATGACACCGGCCGATCCGAGGCGAGCGGCAGTGGCAGTGATTCGGCCGGCGCGGAGCAGGCCTACACGGCTGCGTTCGACGAACTCAAGAACGGCAAATACGACGCCGCGATCAGCGGCTTCGAGGGTTTTCTCGACGCTCATCCGGAATCGCGCTACAGCGATAATGCCTGGTACTGGCTCGGCGAGGCGAACTACGTTCAGCGGAACTACGACGCCGCGCTAGAGGCCTTTCGAACCGTCGTCAACCGCTTCAAGGAAAGCGACAAGGTTTCGGGTTCGCTGTACAAGATCGGCATGATCCAGGACGAGCAGGGCGAGGCCGACAACGCGCGCAGCACGCTCCAGCGCGTGATCGATCAGTATCCGGACGACAACGCGGCGGAACTCGCCCGCAAGCGTCTGGACGCGATCGGCGACTGAATGCCCGTGGCCCTGAGCCCCGGCGCCGGGGCAGCCAGGGCGCCCCGGGCCACCGGGCGTCGCCCGGAACGCGTGGACGCGCTGCGCATCACCGAGATCTTCTGCTCGCTTCAGGGGGAGGCGCGCGACGCTGGTGCGCTCACCACATTCGTTCGTCTCACGGGCTGCCCGCTTCGGTGCCATTACTGCGACACCGCCTACGCGTTCAGCGGTGGCGACTGGATGCCGCTGGACGCGATCATCCAGCGTGTTCGTAGCCTCGGGGCGCGCCAGGTCTGTGTCACCGGCGGCGAACCGCTGGCCCAGCCCAACTGCGCAGCGCTGGTTGGCCGCCTGTGCGACGCCGGCTACAGGGTGTCCGTCGAGACGGCCGGAGCGCTGGATATCCGGGCCGTGGACAGCCGCGCTTCGCGCGTGGTCGATATCAAGACGCCCGATTCCGGCGAAGCGGCCCGCAACCGCTGGGACAACATCGAGGCGTTGACCGATCACGATCAGCTGAAGTTCGTGATCTGTTCGCGGGCGGATTATGTCTGGGCGCGTGATCGCGTCGCGGAGCTGCACCTGCCGGCGGGCTGCGATGTCTGGTTCTCGCCGAGCAGCGAGCAGATGCCGGCCCGGGATCTCGCGGACTGGATCGTGGCCGATCGTCTGCCGGTGCGTTTCCAGTTGCAGCTGCACAAGCAGCTCTGGGGCGAGGCGCCGGGACGATGACGGTAGCGCAGGACAGGGCCGATACGCCCCGCGCGGTCGTGCTGTTCTCCGGCGGGCTGGACTCGACCACCTGTCTCGCGGAAGCGGCCGCCGACGGCTGTGAGTGCCACGCGCTGAGCTTCGACTACGGCCAGCGCCACACCGCCGAGATCGAAGCCGCCCGGCGGATTGCGGCCGCAATGCCGCATGTCGCCGACCACAAGTGCGTGACGATCGATTTCGACGGCATGGGTGGCTCGGCCCTGACCGATCCCACAATCGACGTGCCGGAGACAGCCACCAACGGCATCCCACCGACCTATGTGCCGGCGCGCAACACCGTGTTTCTGTCGATTGCGCTGGGGTGGGCCGAGATCCTGGAGGCCGAGGCGATCTACATCGGCGTGAATGCCGTCGACTATTCGGGCTATCCCGACTGTCGGCCCGCATTCATCCAGGCGTTCGAGTCCCTGGCGTCGCTCGCCACCCGAGCGGCGGTGGAAACCGGTCGCGGTGTTGCGGTCCGCACGCCGCTCATGGATCTCAGCAAGGCCGAGATCGTGCAGCGTGGCGCAGCGCTCGGGGTGGACTACGCCGACACCGTCACCTGCTATCAGGCCGACGCCGAAGGTCGTGCCTGCGGCCGCTGCGATGCCTGCCGTCTCCGGCGCCAGGGCTTTCGTGAAGCCGGTATCGCGGACCCGACGCGATATCGCTGAATGCACACCACGGACGCTGATTTTCGGCGTCGGATCGGGTATCATGCGCGCCGATCGGGGCCGTTAGCTCAGTTGGTAGAGCAGTAGACTTTTAATCTATTGGTCGATGGTTCGAATCCATCACGGCCCACCAGATACGCCAGCCCGCAGTGGCTCCGGAGCCGCATCGCCGAATCGCGTTGCGGCTTTTTTGTGGTCGGCTCTCGCATATACGCGCGCGTGGCTCGGCGTGACAGAGTGGAATGCCAGCGTGCATCGGCGGGGCGCCGAGCAGCCCAGACCGGTATCTCGTGAGCAGCGGATTTCCCATAGCCGCTTCGCCAGACGCCGGCGGGTCGAGATCTTCAACGATTCGGAATCGTGGCAAGACGCCGACGTTCGAAAGGATAGGGCCGATGGCGACGCGCGCAATCGCATATCCGCTATAGTCGAGCGCAGGCAAGGGGCGGGAGGAGAGCGCGATTCTGCTACAGCGCTCGCCTGGCAGGCGACGCTTTCGTGCGCCGGCCCTTCGAGCGGCATGCCGGAAGCAGGTTCAGGGAGTCGGGGAGGATGAGCAACAACGAAACCGCGAGCTCAAGCGGCCGGATCGCCTCGGCCAAACACGTCTATGCCGAGATCCGGAACATGATCCTCGAGTTCGAGCTCTATCCGGGCTCGCGTGTCACCGAGACCGAGCTGGCCGCGCGTTTCAATGTCAGCCGCACCCCGATTCGCGAGGCGGTGCAACGGCTGGAGGCCGAAGGCTATCTGTCGATACGGCCCAAGCAGGGCTGTTTCATCCGGGATCTGGATGTCGGCCGGCTGATGCACTATTACGACGTACGGATCGCGCTGGAAATGCTGTCACTCGACAAGGCCGCCTTGTTCATGCCGACGGCGGAGCTCGAGCAACTCGCGGGGGCGTGGGATCCCCGCACGCAGCCGGGGCGCTCGGACAGTTCCGAAGCCATGGAGGCGCGCGACGAGACCTTCCATCTGCGGCTGGCCGAAGGCGGCGGGAATGTCGCCCTCGGCGAGTACCTGCGTGACGTGAACAATCACATCCGCGTGATCCGGCGTCTCGATTTCACCGAGAGCAGCCGTATCGAGCAGACCTACGCGGAGCACCACGCCATTTGCACGCATCTGCTCGAGCGGGACGTGCAGAGCGCCCGACAGCTCATGACCCGGCATATCCGACGAAGCGAGGAATTCGCGAAGACGTTGACGCTGACACAGCTCGCGCAGAAGCGGATTCGGTCGCGTTCGCCGCGCTGAGCCCGGCCGGCGCCACATCCACGACCTTGGGTCGGTCCGGCAAAGGCGCCGGAAACTCTTCTTGAGTCGCGGGCCGGCGCGAACAGGCTGAATCAACGTCGACCCGCGCGAAGCGGGACAAGGCTGTGTCGCAGCGATGCGGGCGTCATGCCGGTCGACTGCGAGGACGCGCCGGAAAGGTCGTGGCGGGTGATGACGACCTGGGATGAAGACCGAAGCAGGGCCGCATCCACCCGCGGAGGCGCGGGGCGGATGCGGCCGTCTGCGGTCCGAGCGATTCAACCGCGGCGGGCGACCAGTTCGATCCAGTAGCCGTCGGGATCGCGCACGAAGGCGATGTGGTTCATGCGCCCGTCCTCGGGGCGTTTCTGGAACACGACGCCGTTCTCGTCCATCCAGCGGCAGGCCGCTTCGAGATCCGGCACGGTGAAACAGATGTGACCATAGCCCTGCGGCTCGTCGTTGCCGTTGTGGTAGCCGGCGTCCGGGTCGTTCTCGGTGCCCCAGTTGTGGGTGAGCTCGAGCACGCCCTCCCGTCCGTTGACGTACTGCGCCCGCGCGTCCTTGTCCTCGGGCACGTCGTCGTTGCCGGTACAGGCGAGGAAATAGAGCGTGAACTCGCCCTCGGGCATGTCCACCTTGCGCAGCAGTCGCATGCCGAAGACCCGGGTGTAGAAGGCCAGCGAAGCCTCCGGGTCGACGATGCGGACCATCGTGTGATTGAAGATGAATCCCCGCGTGGCGTCCGGAGCCTCGGGCTCGACGCCGGGTGCGTTCTCGGTATTGAATGCCATGGGATGCAGGATCTTTGGAAAGGGTGGCGTATACTATGCCTCAGGGGCATGCACACTTGAAGAGGGAGGCTCGGTGGCACGACGCTGGTTCGAACCCGTCGATCTGGACGAACTCAATGCGCTGAACGACCGCGACATGATCTCGCGGCTGGGTCTCGTCTATACCGCGATCGGCGACGCGCATCTGGAAGCCGAATTCACGATCGACGAACGCACGCGCCAGCCGTTCGGTCTGTTGCATGGGGGCGTATCCTGTGCGGTATCGGAGTCGATGGGCAGCATCGCGGCGAACCTCTGTGTCGACCGGAGCCGCTACGGCTGCGTCGGCGTGGAACTCAATGCCAGCCATCTGAGCGGCGCCAGCGCCGGCCGCGTGCAGGCCCGCTGTCATCCGCTTCGCGTGGGGCGTCGTATGCATGTCTGGCAGACGGATCTTTTCGACGCCGAGGGCCGACAACTCTGCGTTTCACGGCTCACGGTCGCGGTGGTGACGGCGCGCGACGGGCCGCGCAGCGACTAGAAACCGCATCGAGGCGCCAGACGCCGGGCTTTCGGCTATGCTCGGTAAGGTGCGATAACCGGGAGCAGACGTTGAAGGCACCGGATCTGTTTGTACGCTGCCTCGAAGAGGAGGGCGTGGACTACGTGTTCGGCGTGCCGGGCGAGGAGAATCTCGACCTGCTGGAGTCGCTGCGCAATAGTCGCATACGGCTCATCGTCACGCGTCATGAACAGCATGCGGCCTTCATGGCCGCGACCTACGGCCGGCTGACCGGGCGGGCGGGCGTGTGTCTGTCCACTCTCGGGCCAGGGGCGACCAATCTCCTCACGGGCGTGGCCTTCGCGCAGCTCGGCGGCATGCCGATGCTCGCGATCACGGGCCAGAAGGCCATTCGCGACAACAAGCAGGGCAAATTCCAGCTCATCGACGTGGTCGACACCTTTCGACCTGTGACGAAATGGAACAGCTCGCTGACCGACAGCGGCGTGATTCCGCGCAGCATCCGCCACGCCTTCAAGGTCGCCGAGGCCGAGCGGCCGGGCGCGGTGCATCTGGAACTGCCCGAAGACATCGCCGGCGAGACCATCGAACCCTCGGTGCCCCAGAAACGCGTGATGCTGCGCCGTCCCAACGCCGACGAGCAGGCGCTGGCCCAGGCGGCCGACATGATCCAGTCGGCGCAGCAGCCGCTGATCGTCTACTCCGCGGGGGCCAATCGAAAACGCATCACACAGCAGCTGCAGGCGCTGGTCGAAGCGACCGGACTGTTCGCGATCGGTACGCAGATGGGCAAGGGCGTGCTCGCCGACGATCATCCGCAGAGCCTGTTCTGCATGGGCATCCACAAACACGATTACGTGCACAGCGCGATCGACGAGGCGGACCTCGTGATCACGCTCGGCTACGACGTCGTGGAGTACCCGCCGGCGGTATGGAACGCCGGCATGAACAAGACGATCCTTCACATCGACTTCGTATCCGCGGATCCGGACGAATACTACAGCCCCGCGCATGAGGTCATCGGCGACATCTCGAACACGCTCAAGGCGCTGCGAACGCTGCTGGACGGCGTCCACTTCGAGCGCGAGCGCCTGGCCCGGATGCGCGCCTACATCAACGAGCGCCTGCACGAATGCGAGTTCGACTACAGCCACCCGCTCAAACCGCAGCGGGTGGTCAATCAGGTGCGTCGCGTGATGGGGCGACACGACATCATCAGTCTCGATAACGGCATCTACAAGGTCTGGTTCGCCCGCATGTATCCCGCCTACGGCAATAACACCGTGTTGCTGGACAACGCTCTGGCCAGCATGGGCGCGGGGCTTGGCGCGGCCATGGCCGCGCGCATGGTGCACGGCGACCGCCGCGTGCTCGCCATCTGCGGCGACGGCGGGTTCATGATGAACAGTCAGGATCTGGAGACGGCCGTACGGCTCGAGATGGATCTCGTGGTCCTGGTCCTGCGGGATGACGGGTACGGCTTCATCCGCTGGAAGCAGGCCGGCGAGGGCTTTCCCGACTTCGGCATGTCCTTCGGCAACCCCGACTTCGTCGCCTACGCCGAGGCCTACGGCGCGCACGGCATGCGGGTGACCGCCGGCACGCATCTGGCCGATGTTCTGGAAGCCGCCTTCGAGCGCGGTGGTGTCGTGCTCGTCGACTGCCCGATCGATTACAGCGCCAACCACGAACTCGACCAGGCCCACTACGTCCCCCGCGACGCCTTCGACAACGACGGACCGAACTGATCATGGGCGTTCACCATCGCGACGATCACCGGCCATGAACGCGACGCCGGAGAACGATGGCGGTGACGATATCCGCATCGAGACGCTTGCCAGCACCCATTTCGACGATATCGGTCGGGCCTACGCGGGCATCGCGCGCACGGCCGCAGCCGCGCTGGGCGTCGACCGGGTTTCGATATGGCTGTTCTCCGCCGATTTCCAGCGTCTGCACCGCGTTCACGACCACCGCGAGACCGGTCGCAACGATTTCGGCCTGAGCCTGGATCTGTCGCAGCGGCCGGATTATGTCGAAACGCTCGCCGCGGGCGCCTTGTTCAGCGTGGAGCAGGCCGACGAGGCGCCGCATGCAGGCGACGCGCTGACGGACTACATGGTCGCCAAGGGCATTCGCTCGATGCTGGATGCGCCCATCCGCGTCGGTGACGAGCTCACCGGTGTGGTCTGTCACGAACAAGCTGAGAGACGTACCTGGAGCGGCGTCGAACGTGATCGCGCCCTGCGCATCGGCGCGATCGCGGCACGCATCATCGCCGCGGATCGCCGGCACCGCTCCGCGGCCCTGTCCCGCCAGGCGCGCCTGCTGGTGGAGGACAGTGCCGACGCGATGGCGATCGCCTCGCCCCGCGGCGCGCTCGAATATCTCAACCCGCGCGCCCGTACGCTGCTCGGCCTGGCCCCGGACGAGCCGTTGTTCGGGCTGCGCCTGGTCGATTTCCTGCAGCCGGCCAGCCGGACGCAGGGCACGCAACGAATCTATCCCGCGGCTCGCGAGAATGGCAGCTGGACGGGCCGGGTGCACCTGCGGACCCGGCAGGACAGCGCGGTCGAGGCCACCGCCACGCTCAACGTGTACCGCGGCTCAGGCGGCCACATCGAGCATCTGTTCTGTGTCCTGCGCGATATCGCCGCCGGGCGCCACCTCGACGCGCGAATCGAGGAGATGCGCCATCGTCATGCGCAGGTGCTCTCCCAGGCGGGTGAGTGCCTGATCGTGATTGATCCGGTCACGCTGGCGCTGCGCAACGCCAGCAGCGGCCTCGAGCGCGTGCTCGGCTACGACGACCAGCAGACGCGCGCGCTCTCGCTCTACGACATCTGCGCCGAGCCGGCGGCCACGCTGGAAACCTTCGTGCGCCGGGTCAAGCGCGACGAGCATCTGCTATGCGGCGAGACCCGCGTACGTCACGCCGAGGGGCACTGGGTGGACGTCGAGATGTCGATGGTGTGGCGCGCGGCGGGCGGCCGTCGGCGCGCGTCGATCTCGGTGCAGCTGCACGACATCACCGAGCGCATCCAGCGGCGCCGCGATATCGAACGTCTGGCCTACTATGATCCGCTGACCGGGCTCGCGAACGCCAATCTCCTGCGTGAGCGGGCCGAAGGCATGCTCGCGGACTGCGTCCAGCACGGCCGCTCGGTCGGCTTTCTGCTGCTGCAGCTGGATCGCTGGCAGCGCATCCTCGACATCCAGGGCTATCAGATCGCGGAGTCGCTGATCCGCCAGGTCGGGCGCCGCCTGAAGCGGGCGTTCCGCCAGCGCGAGGTGCTGCTCGCCCGCGTGCTCGGCGGTGTCGAGTTCGGCGTGCTCTACGACGCGAGCGTGGACGATGCGCAGAATCTGGCGCGGATCGCGCACGAGGCATTCCGAGAACCGTTTCGAGCCGATCGCGCCCATCTCCATCTATCGATACGCACGGCCAACGCCCGCGCGCCCCTGCATGCGGTCAACTTCAAGGATCTGACCAAGCGCGCCGGTATCGCCCTGCGCAACGCCTATCTTCGCAATCTCGCCCACTGCGAATACGACACGACCCAGTCGAGCCGACTCCACGACGAGCGGCTGATCGAAGAGGATCTGCGCACCGCGATCACGACCGGCGATCTGCCGCTGCGATTCCAGCCGATCCGGTCGGTGGCGCCGGGCCGGACGTCGATCGGCGCCGAGGCGCTGATCCGGTGGCGTCATCCGCAGCTGGGCCTGCTGGCACCGCAGGATTTCGTCCCCGTTGCGGAGGAAAACCAGCTTATCATGGCGCTGGACCGCTATGTTCTGCGCTCGGCCGCGGCGAGCGCGGCGCGCTGGTACGGCGATTTCGGCACGCTGTCGGTCGCGGTCAACGTCTCCGTCGTCACGCTGTTGAACGGCGATCTGCCGTCACTGATCGCCGAAGTGCTCGACACCAGCGGCCTGGTGCCGGCGCGCCTGTGTCTGGAGATCACCGAAACCGCGGTCATGCACGATCATCGAACGGCGACGCGCATCCTGACCGCGATCAAGCAGCAGGGCGTACATGTCGCGCTCGACGACTTCGGCACCGGCTACTCGTCGCTGGCCTATCTGAAGGATCTGCCCATCGACACGCTCAAGATCGATCGCGACTTCGTGCGCGGCATCGGCGCGGACAGTCGCGACGAACACACCATCGAGACCATCATCCGGCTGGGCCATGATCTGGGCATCGAGGTCCTCGCGGAAGGCGTCGAGACCCGGTTCCAGCTCGAGTGGCTGACCGCCCGCGACATCGACTACGCCCAGGGTTTCTACATCAGCATGCCGCTGACCGAGCGCTCGCTGCTGACCGGCCGTTTCAAGACCCGCCACACGCGCCACTGAGGCTGCTTGGCGACCGCGCATCGGTTACGATAGCCGCCGCACGCCGCCGTGGTGGAATGGGTAGACACGCCAGGTTTAGGTCCTGGTGGCCGAAAGGCCATGGGGGTTCAAGTCCCTCCGGCGGCACCACGCGATATAGTCCTTTGTTAATAAAGGAATTTTAGCCGTTTATCTAGTGTATGACGTGGCTGGTACAAAGCCACGGTACATATGCGTCGATACCCCGCACCTTCCTATCTCCTACACAGAGCCTCGGGCTGGTACTTCCGGTACGTGGTCCCCGCTCCGGTTTCGCGCCTCATCGGCCGCCGTGAACTGCGTGTCTCGCTGCGGACGCGCCAGCGTCGAATTGCACGGCGCCGCGCCGCTCCGCTAGTGTCGGCGGCCGCGACACTGGCCGAACTTGGGGACCGGCTCCGCATGGACATCATCGACCCGGACACGGCGGCGGCCCTTGGCGAACGGGTTATTCGTGAGTCACTGGAAGACTTCGAGCGCAAGCGCGCCAGACTCCAGCCAATAACCGACGACGTGGCCGATGCGTTGCGTGAAGACTGCTGGGGATGCAAGAACGGTTATCTTGAGGCGCTGGCGCGCGGGCATTGGGAAGGCTTCCACCACCATGTCGATGACTTCATCGCCGAGCATGGGCTATCGATCCAACGCGGTACGCTGCCTTACTGGGAGCTGTGCCGGTCTGTCGCGAAGGCCGCCGCCGATGGCGAACGGATAGCCGAAACGCGGCTGACAAACGACCTTGAAGGCGAACGGGAGATACTGGCCAAGTATCAGCCCAGCGCGGAGCCGTCAGCCGAACGGGCACCGTCCACCGACGCGCCACGCCGTCCGCCAACGAAAGGCCGCGAGAGAAAGCGGCGGCGGTTCGCAGACCATCTTGACGAGTTCGCCCAGGACAAGCTGGAGCTAGGCGAGTGGGGCGACAGCACGGCCGAACAGCAGACCAGCCGCAACCAACGTTTCCTTGATCTGGTCGGCAACTGGCCGCTTGACGACATCGAGCCCCGGACAGTACGCGACTACCGGAGCCAGCTTGGACAATTGCCCGTCCACATGAACAAGCGCAAGGCGTATCGCGACAAGTCGGCGGTCGAGCTGGTCGACATGGAGATTCCCGAATCCGACCTGATGAGTCCCCGGACGGTCGGCGAGTACCTCGACGCCCTGTCTAGCTATTTATCGTGGTGCGTCCAAATGGGCTATGCGCAGACCAATCCGGCCCGGGAGATTCGCAAGCCAAAATGGAAGCAGAACCCCCGCATTCCGTTTGAGGCTCCGGAGCTGAGGTCTTTACTGCTTAACGACGACATGCGTAATGGGCGGATGGGCCGCGCCTGGCGTCACTGGTCCCCACTCATCGCGCTGCTTTCGGGGACGCGGGCCGGTGAGATTGCGCAGCTACGTGTGGCCGACGTGCGTGGAAGAGGGCAGGGAGAGCCTGTTCTATCGATCAACGATGACGATGGAAAGAAACTGAAGACGGACCACGCCCGCCGCGAAATACCGGTCCATTCGCAGCTGATTGAGGCTGGCTTTCTCGAGTACGTGGACGACATCGAGCGGCGTGGGTACGCACGGCTTTTCCCACACCTCACCGTGCCGGACGAGCGTCCCCACCGGAACTTATCGCGTTGGTTCGCGGAATATCGGCTGTCATGTGGCATCGGTGGTGGGGAAGACGACAATAAGCAGTTTCATAGCTTCCGTGGTACAGCCCGGACAGCTATGGGCCGCGCTGGGGTTCCGAAGCCGCACATCGACGAAGTTATCGGACACGCGCCTCAAGAAATCGGCGAACGTCACTACCAGCACGGATACACGTTCGACCAGCGCAAAAAGGCGATAGAAGCCATACAGATTGACGGTCTGGACCTGTCCCCGCTGCGCGGGGTGTGGCGGCACTACGTGTGACGAAAAAAGCAGGGCCATGGCAGGCAGCCCACGCCGGAGCCGCAGGGGCTCCGGACATGGGCGGGACCGGTCTAGTAACGACCACCCGGTGCGCCTTGCGGCGGCTGTTCCGGAGGCTGGCCGGTTAGTTTGTCCCGCACGGCCTGCAGACCATCCGCAATAGACTGCCGGACAGCTTCGCGGTCTTCCTCGGTCGCTGCCTCGACCATACTGGACCGCCTGGCAGGCGACCCGCCGGGCACCGGCACCGGCCGTGCCGCTCTGGCGTCGGCCTCGGTCGGCCGTTCGGCGTTGGCGTCGGACAGTACTTTGTCCGAATACGCTTGCACGGCTTCCGCCATGTCGAACGTCAGTGGCTTGGTCCGGCCATCGCCGTTATCGACAATGGCCGGTGAGCTGTTGTTGAGAAAAACCACCATCTCGCCCTCGCGGCCCGGTACGATCTTGAGGTCGTCCATCTCCACGTCGCCGCCGCTGCCCTCTTGGATGGCCGGTAGCTCAGCGGCTAGCTTGGCGTTGACCGCTTCCGTGGCGTTGCTCCCGAACTGCCCACGGATATACGTCCCCCGGACAAGCGTATGCGTCGCCTTATATCGATCCTTCGCGGTCTCCAACGCTTGGTCGAGGCTGGCGCGGGCGTACCGCATTTCCCGGGTCGCCATCTTGCGTATGTCCTGCTTGACGTCGAGGGCATTGGTTACCCGGCCGACATCGCCGCCATAGTCCGAACCTAGCCCGAGGAAAGACGACACGTCGGTGACCTCGCCCACGGTCCTGCGCAGATTCTCGAAGCTCTCGGAGCTGTAGAAGGTCTTTTCGTCGATGGGGTTGGCGAGGTCTCTCGTCGCCTTGACGTAGGCCGGGGTCAGGTCGGGGCCGGACTCCGAATCACCCGGCACGTAATCCCCCGACCGCTCATAGGCTTCGACCCGCTCATACATGCGACGGGCATCGGGCCGCAACAGGTTGTCGAGCAGGCCGCGCGTTCGGGGGTCGTCTTTCAGCGCCCGGTAGCGTGAATATCCCGCGCGGAATGCATCCGGCATCGAGCCGTCGGCGGAAGGCGCTTCAGCTCCGGCGTTCAACTGGGCGGCTAGCCAATCATCTTTGACACCGCCGACACCTCCGGACAGCTCGGCGACGCGCGTAGCGTAGTCCACGAATGCCTGTTGTCGCCCCTCGGGCGTCTCTTCGTGCTGACTGAAGATGCCCCGCCGCATGTGGCCGAACACTTCCTGTTGCTCACTGTGGGTCTTCATGCGCATGGATACCGGCGAGACCTGCCCCGATGTCGCGGCTGCCGCCTCGCGGCGTCGTGCGGCTGCCTGTCGGGCGGTATCTTGCGACCGGGACAACATCGACGCGAGCTGATTGGGCGAATACCAGTCGGGGTGCTCGCGGTTCACCCGCTGAATATCGTCCATGGTCAACGCGCCGCTTTCCATCTTGCGACGTAGCGAGTAATGCTCGGTCAGCTCAGCGGCGGATGTCCGTTGTTCGGCCTCGGATTCGATCTGGTCTCGTGCGCGTAGGAGGCTGTCGTGCAGCTCCGGGTTGTCAGCGATGGCCACGCCGTCCTCGTTCTCCTCGAACAGGAAGTCGAGCTTCGACGGGTCCGTGGACTCTTCGGCCCGGCGTATGGCGGCGTTCGCCACCATGGCGTGGACTCGATTCTGGCTGACGTTGAGCTTGGCGCCCGCGTTCTCCAGAATCTCCATGCTGTCGGCCGAGCCGAGGACGCCTTGCTCGGCCAGGTCATCGATCTGGGCGTTGAGCTTGGCGCGGCCGTCCTGCTGCTGGCGCTTGATGGCCACGTCCCGCGCTTCGGCCTTGAGCTTCTGGGCGTCGGATGACAGCCGGTTCGCGTAGACGTCCACGGCCTCGGGGTCTTCAACGCCCTGAATCGCGCCGCTGGCCGTAGCGTCGAGGTAGGTTTCGACCTCGTCGACGCCGACCTCCGGGTCGTTCATCATCCGCTCGGCCTGCTCGGCCATGTCGGCGGATACGTCCTTGGCCTGCTGCGAGTAGGACAGCCGCATATAGGTCCGGCTGTAATCCTCGTTGCCGAACTCGGCGCGCTCCTTGGCCTGTTCCATGTCGACGTCCTTGTTGACATCCGCATGGAAGTCCTTGAACGCCTGCAGACGCTGCTGCTTGGCTTCTTCCTTCTGGGCCTTGGCGCTCTGCTTCTGGGCGATGCCCGATACCGTGTCGGCGACGGACACCAGCGCGTCGGCCGTCTGCTGTGTCTTGGTCCGACCGGGGCGTTCGGCAACGACGCCGCCTTGGGTTCGCTCCTGGCGCTGGCCGAAGTCGGAATCAGGGCGGGCGTTGGCTTGGCTTCGGTTACCTCGTGGCAATGGGGTGGCTCCGTTGTTGGGGACAGAAAGCCGCCGCGCTGCTGCAGGCGGGCGGCCGCTTAGTGCAGGGCGACCAGTTCGGGGGCGTGCTCCTGCATCGCGTTTTCGATGTGGCGGTAGGCAGCCCGGGCCAGCTCGGCGACCTCGCGGGCGCGGTCTAGGTGGGGCTGCGTCGCGCTCTTGGCGGCGGCCTGTCGGATATGAAACGCGCAGTAGACACGGCCCCGCGTGTCTTCGTGACACGTACTGCCGTCAGCCCGGTGGGCGGACGCATCGCGCAGCGTGTGCATTGCGCGGCGCGCCATCGCTGCACGCTCTTCCGCCTGTGAACGTTCGAGGCGTGCAACCTCGGCCTCTGCCTCCGACAAGGCGGTTTCGGCCAGATAAAGCGAGTCATCCGGCTCAGTCCGGACGAATGCCAGCGCGGCGGCAACAAGGTCGGGGATAGTGGGTTCACTTTGGTCGGTCATGGTCCGTGGCTCCTCGGTATGCGGGTAAGTAGGGCGTCGTCGTTTCATGCTCGGCTTGCACGCCAGAGCGCAAGACACAAGACGTTCTAGGTGGCTTGGTGAGACTCTTTGCTTCGCAGCATGGCCGTGAACGCTGGGTCCACCGGTTCCCCCCATCGGGTGCCGTTGGGGCTGTTCAAGATGGCGTAGCCAAGCTCGGCGGGGTCGAGACAGACCCGGCGGTCACCGCGCCACACGCGGTGCTCGTCGAATGCTCTTAGTCCGCCGAAGACTTCGCCGCAACCGGTGCACTGCGAGAGCTTTCCGGTCAGCCGGGTCACGGCTGTGCGGGGCTGTGCGGGCTGTGCCATGGTTCGGCTCCTTTGGTTGGGCTGGCGGGTGGTCAGGGCGTCGTCGCGGCTTCGGTGGGCTCTTGGCGAACGTGGTGACGCTCGCGGCGGCGGTCTGCAGTGGCCCCGCGAAAGCGCTTCCGGTGGAGATTGCTCCGCCGAAGGTCCAGCGGGTTACCGTTGTCGGTCAGCACGCGCTCGTCGGGGCGGGCGTCCATAATCAGCCGGGACATGGAAGCCATGGAGAGGGTGCCGTCCGGAAACGTCACGGCTTTGCGGGCATAGACGTAGCCGTTGGCGACGGCGGCGCACCATCGGGAGCCGTACTGACGCGCAATGCGGTGCCAGTCGGCGGGCTCGACTATCGCCTCGTGTCCCTTGGTTAGGGGCACGAACAGCACCCGCGTGCCGTGGTAGAAGCCTTCGCGTACTGTGGCCGGGCGCTGGCCGGGGCGGTCTGTGGTCTGGAGCATGGCGGGTCTCCTTTGTTTGTGGATACAAAGCGGGATTTACTGGGCGGTACGAACAGACGCGCGTGGATGGCAGACCGGGGCCTCATCGCCTTGACCGCGACCAGACAGCGCGCGGCTATAGATCGGCGCGTCGGCTCGGCTCTGGTCGCGGGCGGACGGCACCGGGGCGGCCCATGGGTCAGCACTACCCGCACAACTGCCCCCATGGTTGGCCCCCGGTGATATGCCGACGTGTGCGCGGTCGGCAGTGGGCTGCTGGCTGTTGTCTGCTCGCAGGGACCACGGCGCGACGGCGGCGCGTCATCGACCTAACCTTGGCGAGCCCTGGGCGAGCGCGTGACGCGGGCCTATCGAAGAGGACACCGCCACATGTCCGCACCGGCATGGCTACGGCTTAGGCAGCTCCAAAGGAAAGACCACGAACGTCTGCGGGGAGTCGAGGTCTGGGCCTTTGCTCGGGCCTAAGTATTCAGCCTTTGCATGGGTATCCCCTCTCGGGGATGTCCCCTCTACTGAGTAGAAGGCTGCGGTGGCGTAGGCTCGCCCCAGTAGTGCCCAAGGAAGCCAGAGGCCACACCGCGCGGCGGCCAGCGCGTGGCTTGCCCTGGCTCGCGCCAGCACGTGCGCAGATTCGCCGCCGTGCTGCCGCCTCGCGCATACGTCCGACACCACGCAGCCAGCGCTCGGGAGTCGAGAAGGGCAATAATCAGAGCAAGTTGGCGCGGCCATTGACCACTCGCAACCGTTACGGGGTGGCAAGTGTTGCGAGGTCTTGTCGCGGCGTGTTCCCTGCTAACTTCAAATCGGAAAAATAGAGGAAGACACGCCATGGCAGCAGACACCATCATCGACCGCGACACGTTCGAAGCAGAAGACGGCGTCCAGTTCAGCGGCACCATTGACGAAGACGGCCACGTCGTCATCGACGTAGACGACCCCGACAACGAGGTCGACAACCGGGTCCGGCTATTCGCTGACGACCTCGGCGGACTCGTGGCGATGCTGCAGCGGTTCCAGCAGACAAGCCAACGCGATGCGGGCTGACAACCAGCGTGGGCCTACCGTGCCCCAACTTTGGGGACATCGCGCCTTCGTGCTCGGCTAGGTCGCTGCGCCTAAATCCCGGCACGGCCACCGGCCCGAGCTTGAGCCGTCCGGCCGCTGGTGGTCCAACGGGCGCGCATGCGCTGGTCGACAGCAGGTTGGCGGGTGGCGTGCTAGGGCGGGGCGGACACCGGCGAGGTGTCTCCCCCTGCTGCGGTGAGAACTCAGGCAGATACCAAGGTCCAGCCTGCAGACATCTGCAGGTGTGCTGTGGTCTGTCCCTTGGCTGGCCTGAGTGTTCGGCCATGGTGGTGGGTCTCCCTGTCGGGGTGACCCCCTCGACAGCGTGAAGACTGCAGGCCGGCCACGGCTCGCCATAGGTTCAGCCAAGGTATAACCATTGGTATAAACCTAGGTTGAAACCCTAGGGAGAAGTCTGCGGTGCCCCCCAAACCCCCCACGGCTCGCGGCCATGAGACGCTTGGGAGACACCGACAGCGATAAGTCTGTCTGCGTCTGCCCCCCCAGCAGTGGTGTCGGGATTGCTAGCCCGCGCTGGCATACGCGAGGCGCGTTGGGTTGTCGCCTCTGTATACCTAATGGGTGGGTTTCAAGTGCCGGCGGCAGATTCGGCGTACGGGCGCCGCGAACAAAGGCCCCGAAACGGCCGACCCGGTAGGGAACCCCATCCCCGGCCATTCGCGGCGATTGTGGCGCGCATGCAGCTCGCCTGTGCCTGTCTACGAGCTGGTCTCCGGCTGGGTCTCGGCCTCGACACGGCCGACCGTACCGACACCACATCCCAGTTCCCGGGCTACTTTTTTCTTGCCCCAGCCTTTAGCCCTCAGTTCGCGTATCCGCTCTTTCGTGTCCTCGGCGACGGCCGGCCGGCCTAGCTGCTTGCCTTTCGCCCGGGCACGGTCTAGGCCGGCGTTGACGCGCTCTCGAATCATCGAACGCTCGAACTCGGCGAACAACCCGAACATCTGGAACATTGCGCGACCTGCCGGCGTCGTGGTGTCGACGCCTTGGCGGTGGAGATAGAGGCCGCACCCGGTCGCGTGAAGTTCGGCCATGAAGTTGCTGAGGTCTTGCGTGGAGCGGCCGAGCCGGTCGACAGACCATGCGGCAACCATGCTTATCTTGCGCCGCACCGCATCCTTAAGCATCCGGTCGAACTCGGGGCGTTCGTCGCGCCCTTTGCCGCCGCTAATCCCGGCGTCGACATACTCGCCCACCACCGTCCAGCCTGCAGCGTCGGCGACCTCTCGCAACTCGTCCAGCTGATTCTCGCAGCTCTGGCCGTCCGTACTGACGCGAGCGTAGAGCGCAACCTTTTGCGTCTTGTTCGTCATGGCGTGGTGTCTCCCTTCCGTCGATGCAAAGGGGACGGTACGGGCGGAACCGGTACCGAGTCAAGTGGTTTCGGAACCTCTCCAAATGGCTGGTACCGGTCCAGATGAATCAGTGACCTATGGAGCTCGTCGACAGAGGGTTTTCGGTACCCAGGTTCAAAGAGCCCGCAGAGCGTGAGTACTCGGAGACAGCTGGCCGGGGTTCTCGCTGGCCAACAGCGGCATGCCCACCATCGCAGTGCGGCTTGCTACCGGATTACGGGTACACACGCAGCAGGCAGTAGGGATACCGCTGGCCACTCACAGCATCGGCGCGGACCAGACCTCGCAGGGCACCCGATTGCTCCCCAGCCAGCCACGCCGCAGCAACATCGGCATCGACTATGAACCGACGCGAATGTGGCGGGCAGTGGGGGTGCCCGGGGTCGGCGTCGGTCGCCGCCAAAGCATCGGCGAGGGATGACACGCGGGCCGAACCCCCACCCCCGTTAGCCGATCGACATAACCGGGGGTGCGGATATGGATTCGCCCGGGGCGCACGGGGGAACGCGCGCAATCCCTATATATTAAATACCCGCGCGGAAATCTGCGGTATACATTTCCGGGCTAATTCTCCGCGTCCGACCGGCCGATACCGGCCCGCTCGTACTGCTCCGCCCAGGCTCGAGCTGCCTCGGCCGGGTTGGAGAAGTCGGGCAGCTCCGGCTGCTCGGCCTTGGCCGCGTCCTGCTGTTCATGCCACGGCGTGGCCTCGCCGGACTCCAGAGCCCGAAGCCGCCGGATGACAGCCATGCGGAGCTGAACCTTGTAACCGGTAACCAGACACATGACGTGGTCGTGGTCGAGGATGAAGTGTGGCTGCTCTTTGTTCTGGGTGTTTCGGTGGACTGCTGAAAAATCAGCACTCCGTTTCCCAAGTCCTGTCAGCATCTTACGAATGTCGGCCATGACGTGCTTGTGTTCCTTACCAGTCAGCTCGGCAATCTCCAAGCTGGACATGGTCAGGTCTTCGGTCGCGTTGTTGAGGGTCTCGGGATTGCTCAGCTGGCAAAGCCCGATTTAGTCCAGACGTCGTCGACCGCAGACGCGATATCGTGAAATATTGATCCGCTCATAGGCGGGCAGCCTTCGGAATAGCCCGAACCGTTTACGTTCAACAAGGTTTGATTCTCTCGCGTATCCACAAGATCGGCCGAGATATGGTCGAACTTATACCCGCCACCGAAACAACGCTCAGACCAGTTCAGAGGCGCCGAGCCTTCGATAACCAGCACATATCTAGTCGATGCAGCATGGAACTGCTCGACACTCCCGGGCCGCTTAGCCCGTGTCACATCCGACGTGGACGCCCATCGCTTCACCGTGAACCCGCGCTTCGCTAATAGCTGCTGAATCTCGACGACCCAAGGCGCGTCCGGCGCGTCTAACGACAGCACCTTCGGCTGGCTAATTGGGTCATTGGTTAGGCGTGTCACTTGCCCGCTCGCACAGGCAGTCAACGCGGCGAGTGCCGTAAGCGCTAAGAGGAGCGTGCCCCTATGAATCCCCATGTCATCCCCCTGTTATTCGAGGGCGCACGATGACCGCTCAAGACATATCTGACAACAGCCACGCTCGGCAGCTGTGCCTACGTTGTAACGTTCGTGATGTTTACTTTGGCACAGTTGCTTGGTACAAAACCGTGGTACATCACCGATAACCTACTTGTCACGTCAGACACTTATGGCTTGTTGGTGCCAAGGAAACCGAGTCCCTCCGGCGGCACCAAATGGAATCCCGCTCGACCCCGCAATCGGCCTAAAGCCCTTAGCCCGGGCTCCAGTCCTTTTCGGCGCTTCCGTATACCGATGAGAATTCCCGTGATGTTTCCCGTCGTCCGGGTTCATCACGTCGACGGATCACGTCATCGCACGGATCGATGATCTCGATGTCACTGGATCGCGCTCGGCCGGCGGCGAGGGTGCCCGAACCGACCGTGACAAAGACACCGGACGGTTCGGGCATACGCCATGCCATGGCCGGAGCTCGCTACTCCGACGCGCGCCAGGCCGAGATCAGTTCGCGCTCGTCATCCGTCATCTTCGTCGCGTTGCCGAGCGGCATGTTGCCGCTGTCCACGGCCTTTTTGATCTGGGACGCGTGTTTCAGGATACCGCGCCTGTCTTCGAGCACGATGCCCGCCGGCGGGGCACTGAACCCGGCGTAGGAGGGCGACTCCGCGTGGCAGGCGGTGCAGCGCGTCTGAACCACCTGCTTCACCGCCTCGAACGAAGGCTCGGCCGCGTCGTCGGACGCCGTCTGCTCGCTGTTGTCGGTGCGGTCGTCTTCAGGGGCGTGCCACGAACCGGCCGGAGCGGCCAGAGCGAACGCGAGCGCGACGAGCACGACGCCCGCCACCGGGTAGAGCGGCTGCACGTGACCGGCGTGCATGGAAACGAAGAACTGCCGGATGAGCGCACCCGCCACGATGAACACGGCGATGATCACCCAGGAATAGGCATGGGTGTAGAGAAAGGCGTAGTGGTTGCTGAGCATGAGCAGCACCACGGGCAGCGTGAAATAGGTGTTGTGGACCGAGCGCTGCTTGCCGCGCTTGCCGTCGAGTGGATCAGGGGTCTCACCGGCGGTCATGGCCGCGACCATGCGACGCTGGCCGGGGATGATCCAGAAATAGACGTTCGCGGCCATCGCGGTCGCCATGACCGCGCCGACGAGCAGAAACGCGGCGCGCCCCGCGAAGATGTGTGTCGCCAGATAGGCCACAATCAGCATGAGCACGGCCACGGCGGCGCCCAGCAGCCCGTCGCGGTTCATCGTTGGACTGATGCGCTTGCAGAGTTCGTTGTAGACGACCCATCCGAGCAGCAGGAAGACGAGTGCGGCAAGGTTGGCCTGCCAGCCGCTCATCTGTGCGGCCCAGCCCCAGGCGCTGTCGTCGTTGACGAGATAGATCTCGGGCCGTGTCAGGTAGAGCAGGCCGAACAGGGCGAAACCCGACAGCCAGGTTGTATACGCCTTCAGATAGGACCAGTGCAGCTCGTCCGGCAGCTTCGCCAGTGCCGTGGCGTATTTCTGGTTGTGGTAGAAGCCGCCGCCGTGCACGGCCCACATCTCGCCGAAGACGCCCTGGTGCCGGTCGTCCGCGGCGGCCGGTTTCTTCAGGCCGTTGTCCAGCATGACGAAATAGAAGGACTCGCCGATCCACGCGATCGCGGCGATCACGTGAAGCCAGCGCAGCAGCATGTTTCCGAATTCGATCAGATACGCGTCCATGACATCTCTTTCTGATGCCGCGGCACGGTGATCGCCCGGATCGGGATGCCGCGGCAATTGTTGGTTGGTTTCAACTTGGAGAAAGACCGGGTCGACTGGGGGTCGATCCGGTGGCCTGGCTGCGTCACCGCGTACCGCTCGTGGTGCGACTTACGTGCCAGTTGGATGGGTCGGATCCCGGCCCGGCGTCCTCGCGCCGGTGCCGTGTCGGGATACTAAATGGTCTTTGGTTTGGATACAAACCGGCCGAATTGCTGTTGTAACTTTACGACTGAGGCCGTTCGGCACAGGGGCCGGCATCGGCCTGAGCCGGCAACCGCGCCGCCGTTTGGTCAGAACGAGTAGCTCAGTTTCAGCCGGTTTTCCCAGAAGTCGTGTGGCTGCCCGGGCTGGCTCTGGTAGGCCATGAAGTCGGCGATGCTGAGCCCCGAAAGCGCACCGTCGAACTGGTAGATGCCGTAGATCAGATACTCGGACTGATCGATCGAGCCGGCGCCCGCGGCCGGCGTGAGATCCATGTACGAGTAGCGCGCGCCGAGTACGGTATCGGCCAGCGGCGCCCCCTTGATTTCGGCGGCGTAGGCGTCACCCGAGCCGAGATCCTGCGTGCTGGTCAGAAACGGCTGGGCGAACAGGGGGCCGGAGGCTTCGTTATGCGCGTAGGGCGTCACCAGCGCACCGTTGAGATAGGTATCCGGTTCGCTGGGGATCGCGTCGTAGTTCAGTGTCGCGGTCAGCGAGCCGTGTTCGAGGCCGAGCTGAGCGCCGTAGGTGCGATGATCGACCTCGCCGACCAGGGCGCGCCCGTCCTCGGTCTCGCGGATGTACTGGAGGCCGAGAAACGGCCTCCAGTCACCCTCGGCTTCGGAAATCCGGCCTTCGGTGTAGAACATCCGGGCGTAGTCCTTGTACTCGAAGTACCAGGCCTGCCCGGCGAACTCGGCGGGCCCCGCCGTCACGGTGTCGCCTGCACCCACGGCCCAGAAGCCGTCGGTGCGGGCCTCGGTATTCGGTGCGAAGGGTTCGAACTCGCGGTTGTAGTTGGTGGTCTTGCCGAAGGAGTCGCTGATCCGGGACTTGTAGCGAAACATGCGCATCGCGGTCAGAAACCGCGTGTCATCGCCCCAGCGCGCGGACACGCCCTGATAGAGCTGGGGAATGATCCGGTAATCGTAGGTCGCCGTGAACGGCGCATCGAGGGCCTGGTTGCCGGCGCGGACACGAAAGTCACGGCCCCGCCACTGAACATAGGCTTCGCCCAGCGTCGACAGATCCGGCCCGAGGTCGCGGTTGCGCTCCGCGGGGTCGCCGGCGTGGTCGATGCCGCGCTGGGCATAGGCGCTCACACGCAGGGAAAAGCCGTGCAGCGACGCGCTGGTGAATCCCAGGTGGCCGCCGACCGTGGCGGTCTTCCGGTCCACGTCCTCGGCGAAGAAGGCGTTGCGATTGGTGAAGTAAAGCAGGCGAAGTTCGCCGTCAAAATCCCCCTGCGTGAACATCTTGCGCAGCGACTGCGGATCGTCGGTGTGCTCGGTCGAGGCCTCTTTCGCCGGCGCCGTCTCGTCGGCTCTCGCATTCTGTGCGGGCTTGTCGGCCCGCGTCGAGTTGGCGGTCTCCGCCGCATGTGCCGCGCCGAGCGTGCCCGTCGCGATCAGGAGCGCGAGCGTATACGCCAGCTCGCGCAGCGGCATGCCGGCGTTGCATCGGGCTCGATCGCCGCCGCGGCGATACACGGGTGTTCGTTCAAGAATCATGGCGCCCTCAATGGCCGAAATGAATGTGCTGGCCACGGCCCGCCTCGAGGGCCCGTGCCGCGACGCGTCGGGCCACCGCCAGGTCCTGCAGACCGACGCCCGTGCCGTCGAATACGGTGATGTCGCCGGCGGCGGTTCGGCCCGCGCACTGGCCGGTGACCACGTCGCCCAACGCCTGGATGCGCTCCACGGCAAGCTGGCCGGCATCCACCGCGTGCTGGCATTCACCCAGGCCTACCGCCTGGGCGACCTCGTCGGTGAAGACCCGGGCCTGCTGGAGGATCAGCGGATCGATCTCCTGCTTGCCCGCCGTGTCGGTGCCCATGCAGGCCAGGTGCGTGCCCGGGCCGACGTGCTCGGCCATCAGCAGCGGCTCGTGACACGATGTGATGGTCACGATCACGTCCGCCTCGTGGCCGAGGCGATGCAGCGGCGGTGTCTCGAAAGCCAGGCCGAGCGCCTCGGCCACCGCGGCCAGCTCGGTGAGCCGGCCCGGGGTACGATTCCAGGCCACAACCCGCTCGAAACGGCGCTGGGCTGCGGCCGCGCGCAGTTGATAGACGGCCTGATGGCCGGCCCCCACGATGCCGAGGGTGTCGGCGTCCGTCCGGGCCAGATGCCGTATGGAAACGGCGCAGGCGGCGGCGGTGCGCATCGCGGTCAGATGGTTGCCCGACACCATCGCGGTCGGGCGGCCGGTATCCGGATCGAAGAGAAACACGCTCGACTGATGGTTGGTCAGCCCGTGTTCGGCGTTGTGCGGCCAGTAGCCGCCGGCCTTGAGTCCGAGCGTCGCGCCCGCGCTGTCGAACCCGGACTTGAAGCCGTAGAGCGCGTCCGCATGGCCCAGCGCCTCCCGCACCACGGGGAAGTTGCGCGCCTGGCCACGCGCCATGGCGGCGAACGTCTCCTCGACGGCGTGAAACGCCTGTTGTGCGTCCAGCAGGTCGCCGGCGGTCTGTTCATCGATGATCAGCATGATCTACGGCTCCGCTCAGAGGCACATGCCGCGGGCGGTGACCGGCAGCAGGCGTTCCACCACGCGGCCGCGCACCCCGACATACCAGTCGTGAATATTCACCGTCGGGTCGCAGTGGCCCGGCACCAGGCGCAGCTTGTCGCCCAGCCGCAGCACGTTGTCCGGGTCCCGGATCACGCCGTGCTCGTCGGAGGCGCCGATGTATTCGATATCGTCGCGACCGAAAACCACGGCCGGCCCGGAATCCACGCTCTGGGCCTTCAGGCCGGCGTCGCAGATGGCCTTGTCGGCCTTGGTCTTGCTCATGACCGTGGTGTAGAGGAACAGACTGTTCTCGAAGTCGTCGATCGGCCGGCCGTCGGCCATGGCGATGCGCTGGTAGTCGGCGTCCATGAAGATGTACGAGCCGCACTGGAGTTCGTTATAGACGCCGCTGCCGCCTTCGAATGCGTAGGTGCCGGTACCGGCGCCGCCGACGATGTCGCAGGCGAGTCCGGCCTGCTCCAGGCGCTCGACGGTGTCCCGCGTCCGCGCGATCGCCTCGTCGATGCGCGCCCGCCGTTCGTTGAAGTCGTGCACGTGCTGCGCCTTGCCCTCGTAGGCTTGCAGGCCGGCGAATGCCAGATGCGGTGCGGCATCGATCCGCTCGGCCAGGGCCGCGGCCGGCGCCCCCGGGGCGACACCGCAGCGACCGGCGCCGACATCGATCTCCACCAGCACTTCCAGCCTCGCGTCGTAGCGTGCGGCGGCGGCTGCCAGCGCGTCGACGTTCGCGGGGTCATCGGCACAGACCAGTACGCGCGCCTGCCGGGCCATGGCCGCCAGGCGTTCGATCATGTGCGGATTGACCACTTCGTTGGATACGAGCACGTCGCGTACGCCGCCGTGCACGAGGGCCTCGGCCTCGCTGACTTTCTGACAGCACACGCCGACGGCACCCGCCGCCATCTGGTCGTGGGCGATATCGGCGGATTTATGGGTCTTGGCGTGCGCCCGGTGGCGCAGGTCGTGGTCGCGAATGAAGCGCGCCATGCGCTGGATGTTGCGTTCGTAGGCGTCGAGATCGATGAGCAGGCAGGGCGTATCGATAGCCTCGATGCCTGCGCCGACGTCGGCGGGGATGTTCACGGGCATGAGATCTCCTCGTATGCAGTGGTTTTTCTTGTGATGGAAGCGGGTGCTAGACGGGCTGCGTCCACGGCAGCTTGTCGAGATCGACGTTGCCGCCGGTCAGCACCACGCCGACACGCCGGCCGGCGAATACGCTCGGGTTGTTGAGGATGGCGGCCACCGCCACCGCGCTGGACGGTTCGACGACGATCTTCATGCGCTGCCAGATCAGACGCATGGCGTCCACGATGTCGGTCTCGCTGGCGAGGAGGATGTCGGCGACATGGCGATGGACGAAGTGCCAGGTCAGCGGTCGCAGCGATACCCGTAATCCGTCGGCGACGGTATCCGGCGCGTCGTCCTCGATGATTCGGCCCGCCCGTAGCGAGCGCCAGGCGTCGTCGGCCTGTTCGGGCTCGGCGGCGAAGACCCGCGTCTCCGGGGTGAGGGCGGCGCAGGTCAGTGACGTACCGCTGATCATGCCGCCACCGCCGATCGGTGCGACCACGGCGTCGAGCTCGCCGGCCTGCTCGAGCAGTTCGCGGGCACAGGTGCCCTGGCCGGCGATCACGCGGGCATCGTTGTAGGGATGCACGAAACTCGCGCCCGATCGCGATACGATCGATTCCAGGGTGCGCTCGCGTGCCTCGAGGCTTGGTTCGCAGATCACGATTTCGCCGCCGTAGCCACGGACGGCATCCATCTTGGCTTTCGGCGCCGTGCGTGGCATGACCACGGTGCAGGGAATGCCCCGGCAGGCCGCCGCACGCGACAGCGACAGGGCGTGATTGCCGCTCGAATGCGTCGCCACGCCTCGGGCGGCCGCGGCCTCATCGAGGCTGAACACGGCGTTGGTCGCCCCGCGCGCCTTGAAGGCACCGGCCTTCTGAAAGTTCTCGCATTTGAAGAACAGCTCGGCGCCGCTCATGCGATCGAGCGTCGCGCTGGTCAGCACCGGCGTCCGGTGAATCCAGTCAGCGATCCGCCTGTGTGCGGCCTGGACATCGTCATGGGTCGGTGCGGCGTCGGCGTTGGCGGCGCCGCGGGCCAGAGGCGAATCCATCACGCCACCTCCCGCTTCCAGCGATTGCGGGTCGCGCTGTAGTAGCGCTGGGCCGCGGCGACGCCCGAGCCGAGCGTCACCGGGTAGCCGAGATTGACCATCGCCATTTCCGCGGTGGCCAGCCCCGACAGCGCCATGACGTCGGTCATGTCGCCCAGGTGGCCGATGCGAAAGACCTTGCCCGCGACTTCGCCCAGGCCCGCGCCGAACGACACGCCGTAGTGCTCGTAGGCGTGGTGCACGAGCGCGTTCGAATCGAAGCCGCGCGGCACCCGAATCGCCGTGACGGTGTCGGAGTAGAGCGCGGGGCGCCGGGCGCACAGGCTCAGGCCCCAGGCGTCGACCGCCCGGCGTACGCCCTCGGCGATGCGATGGTGCCGCGAGAACACGCGCGGCAGCCCCTCGTCCAGCAGCAGCGAGACGCTCTCCGCCAGCCCGTTGATCAGGCCCACCGGCGGGGTATAGGGGAAACTGCCGGCGCGGTTGGCCTCGCGCATCGCCTCCACGTCGAAATAGGCCCGCGGACAGCGGGCGTCGCGGCAGGCGGCGATCGCGCGCGGGCTGAACGCCAGGATCGCGAGCCCTGCACCGAGCATGAAGCCTTTCTGCGACCCCGTGACGGCGACGTCCACGCCCCACTCATCCATGCGGAAGTCCATGCTCGCGATCGAGCTCACGCCGTCGACGAACAGCAGGGCCGGGTGGTCGGCCTTCTCCAGCGCGGCCCGCACGGCGGCGATGTCGCTGGTGACGCCGGTGGCGGTCTCGTTGTGGCAGGCCAGAACGGCCTTGATCCGATGATCGCTATCCGCAGCCAGAATCCGTGCGTATTCGTCGACGGGCACGCCTTCACCCCACTGGCCCTCGACGGCGTGGACATACAGGCCCTGCCGGCGGCACAGGTCGATCCATCGCTGCGAGAACATCCCGTGCCGGGCCGCGAGCACCTCGTCACCCGGCGACAGCGTGTTCGTCACCGCCGTCTCCCAGCCGCCGGTCCCGGTGGCGGGGAATAGCAGCACCTCGCCGAGCTGCGTGCCGAACACCGTCTTCAGATCCTCCAGCAACGGCAGGAAGCGACGGGCGAAATCCGGGGCCCGATGGTCCACGGTCTGCGTGTCCATCGCGTGTCGAAGGCGATCCGGCATGTTCGTCGGCCCCGGGATGAATACGGGATTCTGGGTGCGCATCGGTTCTCCTCGCGTTGTTTTGTTCAACTCTAGAGCCGATGCGATATGTATTCAATCAAATGCTACAATTTGGTACAAATCGAGCGGAAAAATACAAATGTCTGATTTCATGGAAAAACCGCCGACACATGCCGTGCTCGGGCCACGCGCGCGAAAAATTCGGCGGACCAAGACAGGCATCGAACGGCAGCGGCATGAGTGATAGGCCTCCAGCGCGCGCCCGCGGTCGCCCCCGTGCGCAACCCGCGAGCGATACGGGGGCTGTCCGGATCAAGGCCCTGGATCGAGGACTGGCCCTGTTAGAGCGGGTGGCCGAAGAGGGCGCGGCGACGTTGAAGGTGCTCGCGGCGGCCTCGGACATGGCACCGTCGACGGCGCATCGCGTTCTGGAAACGCTGCGCGGCCGTGGCCTGGTCGATTTCGACGCCGCAGCACAGACATGGTCGATCGGGGTCGAGGCCTTCTGCATCGGCCATGCCTATGCGCGCCGCAGCGACTACCTCGAGGCCGGCCGTCAGGCCATGCGGGAACTGACCGACCAGACGGGTGAGACCAGCAACATCGCGGTGATAGAACGGCACGACGTCGTCCACGTCTCGCAGGTCGAGACGCGGGCCCCGATCCGCGCCTTTCTCCCGCCCGGTACACGGGGGCTGCCCCAGGCGTCCGGCATCGGCAAGGCGCTGCTGGCCCATATGCCACCGGAACGTGCGGAACGGATGCTCGGCGACCAACCCTGGCCGCGTTTCACGGCCAACACGATCACCAGCGCTTCAGCGCTTCACGCCGCGCTGGACGGCATCCGCAGGCGGGGTTGGGCCGTCGACGACGAGGAACGGCATCCGGGCATGCGATGCATTGCCGCGCCGATCTTCAATGTCTTCGAAGAGGCGATCGCGGGGCTATCGGTCTCCGGACCGACGGCGCGCATCGACGATGCGGCCATCGAACCGCTGGGCCACGCCGTACATGCGGCGGCCGCGCGCGTCACCGCGCATATCGGCGGCCGGCGCCCGTCTTCTGGTTGATGCGCGTCCCGTCGTTTCATTGATAGGATACAAAAAAGCGCTTTTATTGATACAACGTGGCCGCTTCCGTAATCTGAACCGCGTGGACGCGTAACAGGAGCATCGCAGATGGCAGGAACGAAACGAACCCGTGCCGCGCCGGTCGATCACGCCGCAGCGCTGGAGGGCGAGAGCGGCGGCTCGACCGATCAGGGCATCTATCGCGCCATTGCGGATGCGATATTCGAGCAGCGACTGCCTTCCGGCACCAAGCTCCCGGAAGACAATCTCGGCGAGATCTTTTCCGTGAGCCGGACGGTGGTGCGCAAGGCGCTCTTCCGTCTGGCCAGCGAGAAGCTCGTGGATATTCGCCCCAACCGCGGCGCGATGGTCGCGAGCCCCAGCGTCGAAGAGGCGCGTGAAGTCTTCGCCGCCCGGCGCGTCATCGAGGCCGCCAGCGTCGAGGCCGCGGTGCCGCGCATGACGCCGGAGCATCGCGATCGCCTGGCGCGTCTGGTGGACAAGGATCACGCCGCGCATCAGGACAGCGCGCGCCGCAACTGGATCCGCTATTCCGGCGCCTTTCATCTCGAGATCGCCGACATCGCGGGCAATCAGGTGCTCAAGTCGTTCCTCAAGGAGCTGATCGGACGCACCTCGTTGATCATCGGGCTGTACGAGCCGATGCAGCGCACGGCCTGCACGCACGACGAACACGCCGAGTTGCTGGATATTCTCACCGGCAGCGATGTGGAGGCCGCGGTGACCGCGATGGTCGATCATCTGCGCGCCTGCGAACAGCGGCTGGGGCTGGAGCAGCGCAATCGCGAGATCGATCTGCGCGAGATCTTTTCCACGGATCTCGACAGCACCGCCTGAGGCATGCCGACGGGCGGTTCGCCCCGCATCGGCTTGCCTTTTTTCGTCGCGCGGCGCTCGGAATGCGGCCTAGAGGACGCCTCTGCCGGAACCGCGCGATCCGATGGGCCGGAAACGCCATCGGCCCGGGGTCGTTGCCGATCCCGCGGCCGGCCTGCGAGCGGTCCCGCACTGACACGATTTTTCACGACACATGAGTACGTCCGAAACCTGTGCGAGCGCCGCGCGTCGGGGCGGACTATCGACGAGGAGCACCAGCGATGAATACCGACGACAGGATTTCGCCCGACTACCCGCGCGACATGGTCGGTTACGGCGCGCATCCGCCGGACCCGCGATGGCCGGGCGGGGCGCGCCTGGCCGTCCAGTTCGTGATCAACTACGAGGAGGGCGCGGAGAACAACATCCTCCACGGCGACGCCGCCTCCGAGAGCTTCCTGTCCGAGATGGTCGGAACCGACGCCCGCGAGGGCGTGCGCCACATGAGCATGGAATGGCTCTATGAATACGGCAGCCGTGCGGGGTTCTGGCGGCTGTACCGGCTGTTCACCGAGCGCGGCCTGCCCGCCACCGTGTTCGCGGTCGGCATGGCGCTGGAGCGCAACCCGGAGGCCGCACGCGCCATGGTGGCGGCGGATTTCGAGATCGCCGCGCACGGCTGGCGCTGGATCGACTACCAGTATGTCGACGAAGCGACCGAGCGCGACCATGTCCGGCTGGCGGTCGAATCGATCGAGCGCATGACCGGGCAGCGGCCGGTCGGCTGGTACACCGGCCGTTGCGGCCCGAACACGCGGCGGCTCGTCGCCGAGCACGGCGGCTTTCTCTACGACGCCGACTCCTACGCCGACGATCTGCCGTACTGGGAGCGGGTCGACGGCGCGCCGCAACTGATCGTGCCCTATACGCTCGACGTCAACGACATGCGCTTCGTCGCGCCCCAGGGATTCAACTCGGGCGACCAGTTCTACGCTTATCTGAAGGACACGTTCGACACGCTCTATGCCGAGGGCGAGACCGCGCCCAAGATGATGTCGGTCGGGCTGCACGGGCGCGTGGCCGGCCATCCCGGCCGAGCCGCCGCGCTCGCGCGTTTTCTCGATTACGTGCGGTCACACGCGGGCGTGTGGATCGCCCGACGCGACCAGATCGCGCGCCATTGGCGCGCGGAGCATCCCTACGCCGGTTGATCGAGGGGAAACGCCGGGCCGGCGAGGGCCTCCAGCCGGAAACGGGCGATGCGGTGGATTTCGTCCAGCGCGCGCCGGCGCTCGACCTCGGGTGTGTTTTCGAGACGCTGGGCCATCGCCTGGAGGATGTCCTCCCGCGTCAGTCCCTTGACCGCGACGACGAAAGGAAAGCCGAAGGTCTCGGTATAGGCCGTATTCAGCGACTGCAGTCGATCGTATTCGGCCGGAGTGCAGGCATCGAGCCCGGCGCCGGCCTGTTCGCGAGCCGACTCGGGGGTCAGCTCGCCCGCGAGTCCGGCACGCCCGCCGAGATCGGGATGGGCGCGAATCAGGCGCAGCTGGGCCTCGGTATCCGCGGCTTCGACTTCAGCGGCCAGTGCACCGGCAAGGGCGTCGACGGCGTCGTGCTCGCGGCCCAGGCCGCGCTGCCATGTGCGGCGCGCCACCCAGGGTGAATGTTCGTAGATCGCGCCGAAATGCGCGACGAAACACGCTTCATCCATGGTGCTGGGCGCCTGAATGGCGCCGGGCGTCGGCTGCGTCATGCGAAATCTCCCTGGTTTTGCGGATCGGCGACACAGTGTGTGCCGCCAATATGTATCCAATTTGATATACGATTGTATCTCATCGATCGTTTGACGTGTATTCATAAACGCGATACGACTTGTAACGAATATTCCGCTCCCGTTGTGCGAATCCGTGTCGGGCGGATCCAACACGAGCATCGACGGACGCGCAGAAGAGACCTCAACAATGAACAGCCGGGCCGAAACGCATGTAATCGAGGCGGAGCCGCTCACGGCATCGGCATTCGCGCCCTATGGCGACGTGATCGAGACGGCCGGCCACGAGGCGGTGCCGATGAATCAGGGCTGGGCGCGGCGGTATCACGATCTGGCGGATGTCGATGTCACCGATCGACAGGGCCGGGTTCAGATCAGCCTCGCGCATGTGCAGGCGGAAGAGTCACCGGTGGCACTACGCCTGCTGGAGCGGCATCCGCTGGGCAGTCAGATCTTCATGCCGCTGTCGGGCCACCCGTTTCTGGTCGTGGTCGCGGGTGGACGGGAGGCGCCGCCGCGCGATGCCCTGCGCGCTTTCGTGGGCGGCTACGGCCAGGGCGTGAACTACCACAAGGGCATCTGGCATCACCCCATGATCGCGCTCGAAGCCGACGCCGACTTTCTGATCGTGGATCGTCAGGGCCCCGGCGCGAACTGCGAGGAGATCCCCATCCCGGACGGCCCCGTCGAGATCCATCGGGCGGTACGGCCGTGACCCGCGGCCCGCGCGCAATGGGCCTGGTTTTCAGACCGCGAGGTCGTTCGGACCGGCGGATCGGCCGCCTGGCGGCGGGCCGCGCGGCGACTCGCAGCCGTCGCCCCCCGCCCGCCGGCGCATGCCCCCGGTGGATTGTCCGGAGCCACGCATGCGCATTCTCGTAGTCAACGTGAACACCACCGAGTCGATGACCGGCGCGATCGGACGGCAGGCGGCCGCGGTCGCGGCCCCCGGCACCGACATCGTGCCGCTCACCCCGGATTTCGGCGCGGAGTCGGTGGAAGGCAACTACGAAAGCCACCTGGCGGCGGTCGCGGTCATGGAGGCGGTGCGGGCCTTTCGCGAACCGTTCGATGCGGTGATCCAGGCGGGTTACGGCGAACACGGTCGAGAAGGGCTGCAGGAACTGCTCGACGTGCCGGTGGTGGATATCACCGAAGCGGCCGCCAGCACGGCCCAGTTTCTCGGCCGTCGCTATTCGGTCGTGACCACCCTGGAACGCGCGGTGCCGCTGATCGAGGATCGCCTCACGCTCGCGGGCCTGGCGGCCCGCTGTGCCTCGGTACGCGCGACCGGCCTGGGGGTGCTCGAACTGGAACGCGATCCCGCCGCGGCGCTCGAGGCCATTGTCGCCTGCTGCGAGGACGTCGTCGCTCGGGATCGTGCCGAGGTGGTCTGTCTCGGCTGCGCCGGCATGGCGGATCTGCAGGCGCGGGTGGTCGCGCGCGTCGGCGTCCCCGTGGTCGACGGCGTCGCCGCCGCGGTGACCGTGGCGGAGTCGCTTGTCCGGCTGGGTCTGCGCACGTCCAAGGCAGGCGCCTTTGCGCCGCCGCGCCCAAAACACTTCAAGAATTGGCCGCCGGGACGTCCGGCGTCCAGGAACTGACCGCCACGTGCCCGTACACGAAGAAATAGAGGGCCTGCGGTCCCGACGATCGGCCGCGTGTATGGCGGTCGATCACGACAAGACACGCGAGGAGGAGAGCTGATGTCATCGAAGCGATCGGACGCACCGCCGAACGAGGCCGCCTGCGCCGCCGACCAGAAACTGCCCCTGCACGAACTCGTTCTGACGGGGCTGCAGCATGTGCTCGTCATGTACGCCGGCTCGGTTGCCGTGGCGCTCATCGTCGGCTATGCCCTGGAACTGCCGCGCAGCGAGATCTCCTATCTGATCATGGCGGATCTGCTCTGCGCGGGCGTGGGCACGCTGATCCAGTCGCTCGGTGTCTCGATGGTCGGTATCCGCATGCCGGTGGTCATGGGCTCGAGCTTCGTGACCGTTGGGCCGATGGTGGCCATGGCCTCGGGCGGCCAGATCGGCATCGCCGGCATCTTCGGCGCCACGTTCGCTTCGGGGGTGTTCGGCCTGCTGCTGGTGCCTTACTTCACGCGTCTGCTGAAGTTCTTCCCGCCGCTGGTCACGGGCACGGTCATCACCTCGATCGGTCTGTCGCTGCTGCCGGTCGGGATCAAGTGGGCGGGCGGCGGCGCCAATGCCGAGAACTTCGGGGCGCCGATCCATCTCGGCCTGGCGCTGTTCGTGCTCGCCGTGATCCTGCTGATCAACCGCTTCGGTCGCGGCATGTGGGTCAATGTCTCCGTGCTGCTCGGGCTCGGCATCGGCTATATCGCCGCGGCGCTGCTGGGGCAGGTGGATCTCGCGGGGCTCGATGGCCGCAACTGGATGGAGGTGGTGACACCGCTGCATTTCGGCATGCTCGAATTCCCGATCTCCGGCGTGCTGGCCATGTGCATCATCATGGTGGTGACGCTGGTGGAATCCACCGGCATGTTCCTGGCGCTCGGCGAAATGGTGGGCAAACCGGTCGATCGACGCCGGCTCAGCCGCGGCCTCTACGGCGACGGGGCGGCCACGCTCATATCCGGCGTGTTCAACGGCTTTCCGCATACGTCGTTCTCGCAGAACATCGGGCTCGTCGGCATGACCGGCGTCACCAGCCGCTATGTCACCGTCGTCTCGGGTGTCATCCTGCTGCTGCTGAGCCTGTTCCCCAAGGCGGCGTTCGTCGTCGCCTCGATACCCAAGCCCGTGCTGGGCGGCGCCGGCCTGGTGATGTTCGGCATGGTGGCCGCGGCCGGTCTGAACATCCTCAGCAAGACCGATCTGTCGCAGCGGAACAACCAGCTCGTGATCGCGGTGTCGCTCGGTTGCGGGATGATCCCGCTGGCGGCCCCCGACTTCTTCGCCGCGCTGCCGCAGTGGACCGCGCCGATCGTGCACAGCGGCATCCTTCTGACATCCGTGGCGGCCGTGATCACCAACCGCGCGCTCAACGGCCGCACCGACGACATCGACGCGGCCGCGGAACGCGCCGAACTCGAATCCGCGGCCGAGGACCAGGCCGAAGCCACGACGCCGGAACACGGCTCGCCGGGCCCCCGTTGATGCCGCCAAACACTGCACAGGAGTCTTGATCGATGGGTTATCTCACGACGCACGTACTCGATACCGCCAACGGCTGCCCGGGGGCGGGTATCGACCTCACGCTGCGGCGTCTCGCGCCCGGCGACGCCGCCGTGCTCGTCGAACGCACGACCAACGCCGACGGCCGTTGCGACGCGCCCCTGCTCGAGGGCGCCGAATTCACCGCCGGCCGCTACGAACTGATCTTGCGGGTCGGCGCCTACTTCGCGCAGCGGCGGGAGGCGCTCGACGATCCCGCGTTTCTCGACGAGATCGTCATTCGTTTCGGCATCGCCCACGAAGATGAGCATTACCACGTGCCGCTGCTGGTCTCGCCCTACGGCTACAGCACCTATCGTGGCAGCTAGTATTTCCGACCGCGAGAACGACTTATGGCAACGACGCTGATCCGCAACGCCTCGGTGATCGCCACCTGCGACCACGCCGACCGGCTGTTCCATGACGCCGACATCCGCATCCGCGACAATCGCATCGAGGCGATCGGTGCGGATGTCGCGGGCGAGGGCCCGTTCGACGAGGTGATCGACGCGAGCGGCCATATCCTGATTCCGGGCATGGTCAACACGCATCATCATTTCTATCAGACGCTGACCCGCAATCTGCCGGCGGGCCAGGACAGCAATCTCTTCAACTGGCTGGTCGCCCATTACCCGATCTGGGCACGCATGGACGGGCGCGCGATCGAGATCGCGACCCGTGTGGCGATCGCCGAACTGATGCTCTCGGGATGCACCACGGCCGCGGATCACACCTATATCTGGCCCAACGGCGCACGCATCGACGATCAGATCGCCGCCGCGGCGGAGATGGGGTTTCGCTTTCATGCCTCGCGCGGGTCGATGTCGGTGGGCGAGAGCGCCGGCGGGCTGCCTCCGGACCACGCGGTCGAGGATGAACACTTCATTCTCGAGGACTCGCAGCGCGTGATCGAGACCCATCACGACGACCGCGACGGCGCGATGACGCGGATCGTGCTGGCGCCGTGCTCGCCGTTCTCGGTGTCGACGGATCTCATGCGCGAGACCGCGCGTCTGGGCCGCTCCTACGGCGTGCACATGCACACCCACCTGGCCGAAACCCGCGACGAGGAAGACTACTGCCGCGCCCAGTTCGGGCAGACGCCGGTGGAATACGCGGAGGCCAACGACTGGGTCGGCGACGACGTCTGGTTCGCGCACATGGTGCATCCGCATGCCGCCGAGATCGATCGGCTGGGGGCCCATCGCTGCGGCGTCGCCCATTGCCCGAGCTCCAACATGCGTCTGGCCTCCGGCATCGCACCGATCAAGGCCCTGCAGCAGGCCGGTGCCCGGGTCGGGCTGGGCGTCGACGGCTCGGCGTCCAACGATTCCTCGCACATGCTCAGCGAAGCGCGCCAGGCGATGCTGCTGCAGCGCCTGGCCAATGGCCCGGACGCGCTCTCGGCCCGCGATACGCTGCGGCTGGCCACGCGCGGCGGCGCCGAAGTGCTCGGACGCGGCGATATCGGGCAGCTCGCGCCGGGCATGGCCGCCGACATCGTCGGCTATCGGCTGGACAGTCTGCCGCTGGCCGGCGGCGCCGTTCACGATCCGTTGGCCGCGCTTGTCTTCTGCCTGCCGCCGCGCGTGGATCTCAGTCTCATCAACGGCCGGCTGCGCGTGCATCGGGGTGAACTGCTGGGCGTGGATCTGCCGGCGCTCGTACGCGAACACAACGCCATCGCGACACGGCTGGTCGACGGCTAGACGCAAGCGCAGGAGATGTTTTCAGTGAATCAGGACAGACAGCCCGCAACGACCATCGGAGGGCCGAACCGATGACGACCTTCGACGCTTCCCGCAGACGATTCCTCAAGCGATCGGTGATCGCCGGGGTGAGTGTCTACGTGGCCAACCTCGGCAGTCCGGCGTTCGCCTCTCTGTTCGAGGACAAGGTGCTGGCGCCGACCGACGACGTCTGGCGCGCGGGCGAGGGCATGCGGTTCCGCCTGGACGGCATCGCCAAGGTGACCGGCTCCAAGGTATTCGCGCGCGACATTCGCGCCCGCGACATGCCGCACTGGCCCGATCAGCAGTCCCACGCCTTCATTCTGCGCGCGACGCGCTGCGACGCCCGCTTCACGGGCATCGACCTGTCGGCCCTGGAAGACGCCGGCCTCGAACCCGACCGCGTGGTCACGGCACAGGACATGGCGCGCGACGGCATCGAGGTGCCGGTGTTCTACGGCGCGCCGTTCTTCCTTTCGGAAGGCGAGACGGCCGACTATCTGGGCTATCCGGTCGCGATGCTGATCTACCACGATTTCGTGCGCTACCGCCTGGCCAAGAACCGCATTCGCGCCGCCGATGAGGCGGTCGTCTACGGCGAGGCCACCGGCTACCCGGAAAAATCGCCCTACGGTGCCTTCCGCTATATCCGCGTGGGCGGCGAGGACGGCTATGCGCCGGACGTGTTCTCGGCCCTGCAGGAGACGGTGCTGTACCCGGACTTTCGCAAGCGTCACCCGGTATGGCCCGAGGCGCTGGAGAACGGCAAGGACGGCGAGCGCGCCATGCATCATGCGCAGCAGCTGGCCGATCAGCTCGATTCGCCGGACGAGGACATCTTCGTCTTTGACGGTGAGTATCAAACGCCCTACATCGACCATTTCGCCATGGAGGCGGACAACACCAACGCCTGGCACGACCCGGACACGCACGACGTACATCTGGTCTGCGGCAGCCAGTCCCCGGCGGACATGGTCAAGCGCATGACGCCGATGCTGTCGGATTCCGGCTTCGAGTCGCCACGCTTTTTCCTGCACCCGACCTACACGGTCGGTTACGGCTCGAAGGACAACACGATCTTTCCCTACTACGGCCTGATCGCCGCGCTCTACGGCGACGGCCGCCCGGTGCGGCTGGCCAACGACCGTTTCGAACAGTTCCAGTCCACGATGAAGCGACATCCGTTCACGATCCGCAATCGGCTGGCGGTCGAGCGCGACAGCGGCCGGTTCCGCGTCTTCAAGCAGGAACTGACCGCCAACGGCGGCGGCCGGGCGAATTTCTCCAACTCGGTGGCGTTCGTCGGCACCACGGCCGCGCAGGGCATCTACTACATGCCGAGCAGCGATCTCATCGCCAAGGCGGCGTATTCGCGCATGCCCGAGGCCGGCTCCATGCGCGGCTACGGCACGATCCAGACCATGGCGGCGACCGAACTCATGGTCGACGAGATCGCGGCCGCCATCGGCAAGGATCCGATGGCGCTGCGGCGCGCGAACGTCTTCAAGTCGGGCATGAAGAACACCCAGGGGGCGATTCCCGCCGGTCACCTGCGCGGCGACGAGATTCTCGAGCGCGCCGAAAAGCACCCGATCTGGCGTGAGCGTGAGACGCGCAAGCGCGAATACGAGGCCGCCCACCCGCAGCATCGTTACGGCGTGGGCTTCGCCTGCGTTCAGAAGGACTTCGGACACGGCGCCGAGGGCGTGTTCTCGGAGGTGCGGCTGCGGCCCGACGGCCGAATCGAGATCCGCAACACCGGTGCGGAAATGGGCACCGGCTATTCCACCAGTCAGGCGGCCGTGGTTTCGGCCTGGCTGGGTCGCGCGGCGGACGTAGTGCAGACGGCCCAGACCGACTGGTCCGATCTCGCGATGTTCGAGACCGCCAGTCCGTACACGATCAGTCAGTCAGAGCAGGACGAGGCGGCCCGGGATCCGCGCTGGACGCCGCAGCTGATCCAGGCGTCGAGCGCGAGCAACTCCGCCTATTATCTGTCGTTTCCGACCATCGAAGCCGCGCGGGTGATATTCCGCCACGCGCTCTGGCCGGAAGCCGAGGCCTACTGGCGCCGCGGCATCGGCGGCGGCCAGGCGCGACCCTATGTCCTGCGCGAGGCCGACGCGCGCTGGGAGAACGGCAAGCTGACGGCCAACGGCATGGAACCGCTGTCACTGGCGTTTCTGGCCGAGCGCGCCCACGCCGCCGGCCGCGTGACCGGCGTGATGGCGCACGCCTTCAACCGCTGGGCCTGGTCGCGAGCGGATTTCGATATCGACGGCACGAGCGACAATCTGCCGCTCGACGGACTGGCGGTGCAGTACGGCCGCGGCGCCGGACCCGACAAGAAAGCCGCGATGGACACCGCGCGCGGCTTTCATCGGCTCGAGCGGCGCAACGTCGACTATCCGTCGACCCAGCGCAACAACGCCGGGGTGACCTATTACAGCGCCTGCGGAACGCTGGTCGAACTGGCGGTTCACACCGGCACCGGCGAGGTGAGCCTGCTCGACCACCACTCGTTTCTCGAGTGCGGCAATCCGATCGTGGAGGAGCTGGTCCACGGCCAGCTCGAAGGCGGGCTGGCCATGGGTATCGGCCACGCGCTGTACGAGGACATGCCGCTCTACGAGGACGGGCCGGGCAACGGCACCTGGAACATCAATCGCTACCACATCCCGCGCGCCAGCGAAGTCGCGGTATGGAAGCAGACGGCCGAGATTCTGCCGGCGCTGTCGCGTACCGACCCGCCGAAGGGCATCGCGGAGGTGGTGATGATCCCCGTCGCCGGCGCCATCGGCAACGCCGTGGCGCACGCCATCAATCATCATTTTCATCGGCTGCCGATCACGCCCGAGCGTATCCGGGAGGTTCTGTGAGCGAACGCGATCGTATTCCCAGCACACCGCTGCACGTCACCATCAACGGCCGCCGCCAACCCGTGGAGGACGTGCCCAACGAACTGATGATGCTCGATTACCTGCACGAGTATCGCAACCTCACGGGGACACGCTATGGCTGCGGCATCGGCCTGTGCCGCGCCTGCACGGTGATCGTCGATCATGAGGACGGCACCAGCGAGGAACGGCGCACCTGCATCACGGGCGCGCATTTCTTCGAAGGCAAGTCCATCCGCACGGTCGAGGGCCACGCCGAGCGCGATGAGGACGGCGAAATCGCTTCGCTGTCGGAAGTCCAGCAGCAGTTTCTCGAGCATTTCTCGTTTCAGTGCAGCTATTGCGCTCCGGGTTTCGTCAACGCCGCGACCGTGCTCGTGGAACGGCTGCAGCGCGAACCCGTCGCGCGCGAGGCGCTCGAAGACACGATCAGCGACGCGCTCGAGGATCACCTGTGCCGCTGTACCGGCTATGTGCGCTACTACCGCGCCGTGCGCGACGCCGTGCTCGCCACCCCCGGTACCATCAAGGAGGGCTAATCATGCGACGCGTACTGCTTATGGCCGGGTTGCTGGTCGCCGCCACGGGCGTCGCGCGAGCCGCCGACCCCGGTGCCGACACGGACCGCGTCGAGCGCGGACGCTATCTCGCCCGGGCCGCCGACTGCGCGGCCTGCCACACGAGCGAGGGCGGCACGCCCTATGCGGGCGGGCATCCGATCGAGACGCCCTTCGGCACGGTCTACGGCACCAACATCACGCCCGACGACGACTATGGCATCGGCGATTATTCCGCCGACGATTTCCATCGCGCGCTCACCGAGGGCGAGCTCCCGGACGGCACCCAGCTCTATCCGGCCATGCCGTACACCGATTACCACGGGATCAGCCGCGCCGACTCGGACGCGCTCTACGCCTATTTCATGAGTCTCGACCCGGTGCACCAGCAGTCCACGCAGACGGATCTTGCCTGGCCGTTCTCCATGCGCTGGACGCTCAATGCCTGGAACTGGCTGTTCGCCCCGGACGATTCGGATGACTCGGACGAGTCGACCGCCGATCGCGGGCGATATCTCGTCGACACCCTCGGCCACTGCGGCGCCTGCCATACGCCGCGCAACGCCTTCGGCGCGGTCGAATCCGACCACCGACTCGAGGGCGCGGTGATCGGCGGCTACGAAGCGCCCGCGCTCACCCCGGATGCGCTGGCCGGCCGCGGCTGGACGGCGTCCGATCTGACGCGTTTTCTGCGCGATGGCCGCAGCCCGCAGGGCAGCATGTACAGCGAGATGTATCCGGTGTTCCACCACAGCACCCGCTACCTCCGCGAGGACGACCTGAGCGCCATGACCCATGCGCTGCTGGGCGACGACCCGCCGGAGCCCACGCCGCTGGCCGCCAAGTCGTCGACCACGGACGGGCAGGGCGCGCAGCTCTATCTCGACAACTGCGCCGGCTGCCACGGCAGCGACGGGCGCGGCGTGGCCCGGGTGGCCAGCGCCATGCCCGGCAACACCACGCTGCGACTGGACAGCCCGCGCAATCTGGTCAAGGTCATCCACGAGGGCATCGAGGCGCGTTCCTTCGGCACCTTCGAACGCGTACAGGCCATGCCGGGCTTCGCGGACGACATGGATGCCGATCAGATCGCCGCGCTGGCCACCTGGCTGCGGCAGCGATGGGGCGGACACGACGACACGGTCGATACGGCCGCGGTGGAGGACATCATCGGCGCGAGCAGCGACTGAAGCGATTCGGAGAAGACCGTGCCCGGGATCGCAGAACACTGCGGCGTCCGCCGGCCCGGGCCACCCGGCGCGCGATGTTCGGTCGAGCGGAAGCGGCGCGGGGCGGCCGGACGTCCCCGCTACAGGGTGCCTAGTCGTCCGCCCCCTTGGCCGCTCTCGGCCCGAGCGGGGTCGTCGCTGCCACCGGCGGCCTCCCACGGCGGCACCGGGGTGAACACATCGACCAGGAAGTCCACGAAGGCACGCACCTTGGTCGACAGATGCCGCCGGTGCGGATAGAGAATATAAAAGGCGGAATAGTCGTGGCGATAGTCCGGTAGCACGGGCACCAGTCGTCCGGCTTCGATGTCCGGTGCGACCAGCCAGGTCGACAGCCGCGCCACGCCCAGGCCGGCCAGCGCCGCGCCGTAGAGCCCATCCACCGTATTCGCTCGGAAATTACCGTGCACGCGCAGCACGCGGTGCCCCTGGTCGGCGTCCTCGAACGCCCAGTCGTTGAACTCGTCGAGCGCGGACAGAGTAAGGCAGTTGTGCGCGCGCAGATCCTCCGGCCGCTGCGGCATGCCGTGATGCCGGATGTAACGCGGTGCCGCACAGATGATGCGTCGGTTGACGCACAGCTTGCGCGCGACGATATCGGGATCGTCCACCTGTTCCCGCCACTGGACGGCGACATCGATGCCGTCCTCGACCAGGTCGACGTGGCGGTCCGTCAGCTCGCATTCGATCGACAGTGCTGGATGACGGCGCATGAAGGCGTCGATGCGCGGCAGGATCTCCACGCGTCCGAACGACACCGTGGCGGCAATCCGCAACGTGCCGCGCGGCTCGGCGTTGAGCGCGGTGGTGGCCGCTTCGGCGTCGGCGATCTCGTCGAGTATCCGTATGCAGCGCTCGTGATAGGCGCGGCCGGCTTCGGTGAGCGTGACCCGACGCGTCGAGCGATAGAACAGCTGCACGCCCAGCGATTCCTCCAGTCGCGCGATCTGCTTGCTCACGGCCGACGGCGACATTTCAAGCGCCCGGGCACCGGCCGAAAAACCACGCGCCTCGACCACGCGCGCGAACACGGTCATCGCGATCAGCTTATCCAACCGATTCTCTCCGCTTGTGCCGTGCGCGCAAAAGCGCGTTTCCCGCCAGCCCGATGATGGCGCGCGCCTTTCGTCCTATCGTAACGGCGTCAGATACGTCGTTCACGATTCAAGAGGAGACAGCGCATGTTGTTCAATAACGCCTTCGACCCGGCACGGGACACGACTCGGCCGGAGCGCACACCCCCGGTCCGCGGTGTGCCGACGATATTCGATCCCGCGGGCGCGACCCGCGAGCCGTCCCGGACCGCGTCGCGCGCCGATACCGAGCTCGCACGCTTTGTCGGCCGGTACGGCCCGTTCGCGCGCTATATTCCGTAGGACACGACGCATCGGCGGATGCGGCTCAGCGGTGGAGCGTCATGTGTCGGTTCACATCCTTGTACAGGAGATAGCGAAACGGGCCGGGGCCGCCGGCGTAGCAGGCCTGGGGGCAGAAGGCGCGTAGCCAGAGATAGTCGCCGGCCTCGACTTCCACCCAGTCCTGATTGAGGTGGTAGACGGCCTTGCCCTCCAGTACATAGAGGCCGTGCTCCATGACGTGCGTTTCGGCGAAGGGAATGACGCCGCCGGGCCGGAGCGTGACGATGTTCACGTGCATGTCGTGGCGCAGATCCTGGGGATCAACGAAGCGCGTGGTGGCCCAGACGCCACCGCAGTCCGGCATCTCGATGGGTTCGATATCGTTCTCGTTGGTCACGAACGCCGGCGGCGTATCGATGCCCGGAACGGCCTCGTAGGCCTTTCGTATCCAGTGGAAGCGCACCGCCGCATCACCGCGGTTGGACGCCCGCCACGGGCTGCCCGGCGGGATGAAGGCGTAGCCGCCTGCCGCCATCGTATGCGTGCCGTCCGCCAGTTCGAGCGTGAGCGTCCCGTCGACGACGAACAGCACGGCTTCCGCCGTCGGGTCGGGCTCTGGGTGGTCGCTGCCGCCGCCGGGGGCGACCTCCATGAGGTACTGCGAGAACGTCTCGGAGAAGCCGGACATCGGCCGTGAGAGCACCCAGAGGCGGGTGTCGCGCCAGAAGGGTAGCGCGCTCGTGACGATGTCGGTGAGCACCCCGCCGGGAATGACCGCGTAGGCGGGGGTGAACACGGCTCGGTCCGTGAGCTTGTTCGTCTGCGGTGGCAGCCCACCGGGTGCGGCGTAGTAGCGGGACGTACTCATAATCGACAAGGCCAAAGAGATCTACGCGTGATTGTATCCAATATAGGCTCCGAATGTGCCGGAAAATGGCTGTCGGGGGTGATTTTCGGATGTGGTCAGTAGCTCGCTCGATGACAACGCCCGGGGCTGTGGCCGGGAAGCGCCGCGATCGATAGAGTGGCTGCAGTAATCAGATCGCCTGCGAGACCACGACGATGGCTCTTCAATTAACGCGCTTGGCGCTGCTCGCCTTCCTCGTTCTGGGCGCGAGTGCGGCGAACGCCCAGCCGCAACGCGACCACTACGATCGCGTCGCACCGGCCGACAAGCAGTTCGCCGACGTCGTGCTGGATCTCGAACAGGCCATTGGCGACGAGAATTTCGCGATCGTCGGGCGTAACGATATCGGGGACGCCGTTCGCCGGCGCGGCCATGCCGATTTTCCGGATGCCGTGATCGTACAGTTCTGCAATCTCGAATACGCACGCCAAGTGATCGAGATCGACCCGTCGTACATGCTTTACATGCCGTGTCGCGTGGTCGCCTTCGAACAGGACGGTCGGGTTCATGCCGCGAGCCTGCTGCTGCCGACGGAAACCGAACGCGCGGCATTCAACGAGCTGGCCACAACGATCAATGCCGCTATCCGGCGTATCGTCGATTTCGCCGTTGTACCGCTCGTGCCCTCCAAGTAGTGTCATGCTCCGGCTGCGGTAAGCGCGATCCTATTCGACCTGCCGGCCGCATGCAGCGGGGACCGCGGGCGATGCGGCCCAGACGTGCGGGTCCGCTATCGGTCCGGTTTCGAAACATTTTCAGTCGGCACGGTTCACGATCACGGCGATAACGTCATGCAGGCTGTCGGCCGTTCAGTAGACCGACGTGCGTTCAGCGTGCGTCGGTCTGCTCGCCGGTTTGCGATGTCGCCGTCGTCTCGGCGGCGGCCCGGGCCCGCTGTCGTGAGTGATAGTTCTCGAGCAGGGCGTGCTCGACGAGATACAGGCCGGAAGCGCGCCAGGACTTGTCGGTATTGCTGCGCATGTCGACCGAGCCGCCGCCGACGGATTCACCGGTTTCGACATCGTAGAGGGTGGCGTTGATGTTGAGAATGAGGTTGCTGACCTTCTGTACCCAGCCGGTCATCACGAGATCCGCGTCCGCCGCCTTGCCCAGATCGATCTGACAGCCGTTGCATTCGTACAGATATCGATAGGAGCTAGCAGCCTCCTTGATCTTCTCCGAGATGGAATCCGGGTCGACGAGCTCGAACTCGTCGCGATCGCCGAGCGAGCGACGCAGAATGTCTGCGGTGCGCCGCAGGCGTGCGACGTCGGCATCGAGCGGGCCATGATTCATTTCGCCCTGGAGACTGCTGTCGACCATGTCGAAGGGCAGGATCAGCAGTCGCTCGGGCGGCTGATCCGCGCCTTCATCACCGGACGCCGCCGAGGCGAACGGGGCGGCCATCACTGCGACCAGAAGCAAGACGGCTGCCACGCCGTTCATGCGGTGACGGTCAGCGACGCGCCGACGGAGACGATCACTGAGCGCTGTCGTCATCCTTCTGCCCCCGGTTCTCGTCATGCGACACGGAGGCAAGCGAGAGCCGTTCCACCAGCGGCCCGCCATTCTCGGTGGGCGAGGGCATCTCGCTGCGCATCTCGAGCACGCCGCCGGGCACCGCATCGGAGAGCGTGAACACATAAAGCTTCTGGACCTGGTCGTCGAGTTGGCCACGATGTTCCTCCTCGCCGGCGAAGGGCTTGAGGCGGATGCGCTCCACGGCGATCTTCTGGCCGTCGTACTCGGCCTGTTCCTCGGTCACCTGGGCGCTGTTCTCCAGCGCCGTCTTGACCCGACGCTGCAGGTAGCGCCAGCTCCCGCCGCTGCGTTCGGCGATGGACGAGACGTCGTTCTGGAGGAACATCATGATGACGGGGTTGCCGGTTGCGGCGTCGACGTTCGGCGTATAGCGATGGCGGTCGCCCGTCAGAAAGCTGGTTTCGACCTTCTTGCCATGCTCGTCGCCTTCAGCGACCTTCAATTCGACCTCATCAGTGAAGTCGTTTTCCGGACTGCCGGTGCGCTCGAACGTGTACTCGAGTCGCGCCGGCGTCTGCAGACCGACGAAGTGGTCCGTCATGAACAGCAGTTGGTTGGCCTTGGAGAACTCGTCCTTGTTCGTATCCGCTGCGGCCAGCGGTGCGCCCGCCGCCAGCACGGCGGAGGCGATACACAGACACAGCAGGCGGCCGTTGCCACGCATCAGGCGTTCAATCATCGTCGTCCTCCATGGGTTGGCGATCCTCCTCGCGGAGCGGGACCAGCGGCACGCCGTAGTCCTCGAGGATCGAAATGATTTCTTCCCGGTTGTCGTCGATCAGGCTCTGGACCTTTTCGAGCCAGGCATCGTTGCCGTAGCGCACGCCCATGGATACGGGGAAATCGAACTGGCTGCCGTCCGCCCGGGTAAAGGGCACCACGGTGATATCGGCATCCACCTGTTTGGCGTAGTAGCCGGCAATCGGCCCCCAGATCACGGCGATGTCGATATCGTCACCGACGAGATCGTCGGTGATCATGTCGCCGGGATCGGAATCGTAGCCGCCGGACTGTGCCCGGTAACTCACGATCTGGTCGATAAAGCCGTTCTCGATAAGCCAGTTGGCGGCCGGCGAGCCGGTGAACGCGCCGATGCGCAGCGACTCGAGCTGGTCCTCGGGCAGGTCGAGAAGATCGTCCGGCGCCTCGACGGAATCGAGACCGTGATCCTCGCGGAAGGCCATGACGTAGGTGGAACGGTAGTAGGGCCGCGTGGCCTTACCCACGTCGAAACCGCTGCCGATGCTGATGACCAGATCACAGGCGTAACGATTCTCCTCGGAGATCCAGCGCTTGAGCGTATTGCGGCCGAAGCCCATCTGCTCGGCGGCCCAGGCATATTCGACCGGCACATCGAGCTTTTCGCCGAATAGGGCGGCGATCTTGTTCTCGAAGCCTTCGCGTTCTTCGTTCGAGAACGGCATGTTGCTGGGATCCGCACAGACCCGCAGCGTCTCGCTGGCCGGATTCTGGGCGTCATCGTTCTGCGCGAAAGCGTGGGTGGCGACCAGGAGGCCGGCCACCCCCACGCTGGTGGCCAGTACGGCGCGTAGCCTTCGCGAGATGTTTGTCTTGGGGCGTGTCATGTGTCGGTTTCCTCCTCGTGCGCGGCCTGCGCGGTCTGCGGCTGCCACGTCTTGTCGAACGTATTGTCCTTGTTGTCGTGCACCCGGACACTAATGGGACCGGATGCGCCGCGTCGGGCATCGAATTCCAGCGCGGGGTTTTCGCTGAGCGAGAACGTCATCGAAGCGTCAAGCACCAACGCGTCGCCTTTCCGGATGGTGATGGCATCGACGAAATGGGCGGGCCAGACATGGCGTGTGAGCTGATCCATCTGCAAGCCGGTGATGTTCGGATGCCGGATCAGCAGCTGCGAGCGGGCGGCATCGCCGGCGTTCCGGCGGACCTGCCGGAGCCGCATCTCACCCATGTGCTTGAGCGCCTCCGTGGGGTCGGAGCCGATCGGTGCGGAGCAGCCGCCGGCGGCCCGCACGTAGTGCTTGACCATGTAGAGCGAGTCCTCTCCGGTATCCACGAGCACGCGCACATAGGTGTAGGTATTGACCCGAACGCGCGTGCCGATCGTCGCGGACGCCGCGGCGGGCCCGAAACGAAATTCCGCCGACATGGGCACGGGGTTGTTATCGATCACCAGCCAGAGCCGTTCGATGGATGGCCGGTCCGTATCGGCCCGCTTGTCGGTGATGGTGATGGGCACCACCGCAGCATCCTCGGCCTGATCCGGCGCATCGAGCGCGATCACGTCGCTGCCGTCCACGATTGGACGATCGCCGAAATGCTCGTCGCGGAGCGCTTTCCAGGCGACCTCCGCGCGGTCGGTCGAACGAATATTGGATTGCGCCGTGCTCGGGCCGGCATGCAGCGTCAGGGCGGCTGCGAGACAGGTGGCCATGATGCCGATCGTCAGCATCAGCCGATTCCTTCCGTGCCGATCTCGAGAGTTCATCACTGCCACTCCAGTTCGGTATAGGCGGCGGTCACGTTGCGCGGGTGGTACTGGTCGAACAGCCGCCAGTCGTCACGTTCCTCACGAGCCGCGTTTGCGACCGCATAGTCAATGCCGTAACCGTCGTCGATCGCTTTGCGAACATCGCGACGCAGATGACTCAGGTAGCGTTTTTCGGGGCCGAGCATCCGTTTCAGATCGTGACCGAGCGGGCCATGGCCGGGTATTATCGTGTCGACGTTCTCGCGATCCTCGAGCGCGGCGATGACATCGAGCCAGCCGGTGAGGCTGCCGTCGATGGACGGTACACGATCCACGAACAGCAGGTCACCGAGCCACAGCGTACCGGTCTTCGAGTCGAATACGGTCAGATCGTTGTCAGTGTGGGCACGCTGATGCGCCGTGAGGGTGAGCGTTCGGTCACCGAGCCGGATCGTTGCCTGGTCCGCAATCATTCGGTCGGGTTCGACGATCCAGCTCTCGTCCGCGTCGACGCCGATGTGATTGGCCGCGGAATCGAGATAGGACGACGCGCGTGCGGACAGAGCCCGCCAGTAGCCCTCGGCTGCGATGAACCGCGTGTCGCCGTCGGCGAAGGCACGATTGCCGAGCACGTGATCCGGGTGCATGTGCGTGTTGATCACATAGCACACCGGGCGATTCGTCTCCCGCTCTACCGCCGCTTTGAGACGACGGCCGATCGTGGGCGTGCCGCCGGTATCGATCACGGCAACACATCGCGTGCCCACGACGAAACCGATGTTGGCGATATCGCCGCGATTGTGTCGATCCGCATCGGCCTGTGCGCCCTCATGCACGTAGACGCCGGAAGCCCGCTCGCTTACGGCGAGGGCGGCCTTGGCGCTGTCATCGGCAAAGGCCGCCGACAGCGCCACCACAGCGCCCGAAAGCACTACGACGGCCAGTCGCCAGACCCGCATCTCGCACTAACCGTTGCCTTCCAGCGGCTCGGGACGCCCGGCCGGAAGTTCGCCGTCGGAGCGCGCGCGCAGAAATGCCCAGATCTGCTGGAGATTGTTCATCACATCCTTGTTCTCGGACCAGGCGGGCATGACGCTGTACTGGCCCGTCGTGGAATCCATACGGGTCACGCCGCCGGCCACCGCCGCAGTGAAACGACCCTGGTTCATGTCCTTGAGGCGCTGGACGAGACTGGGCGCGAAGGTGCTGCCCTCGGCGTTCTGGCCGTGGCACTGCGAACAGTGGCTGCCGAACTTCTCGTAACCCGTCATGACATCCTCGCCGACCTTGCAGTCCCTGCCGTCGGCACATTCGACGACATAGAGCTGGCCGTCGTCCTTTCCGGATTCGGATGCGTTGTCGGCGGATGAGTCGTCAGTCGAAGCGCTTTTCTCGTCGGAGTCCGACGACGTGCTCGTGTCCTCGCCCGAGGCATCGTCGCCCGAATCGTCTGACGGGTTGTACTCCGCACCCATGTTGCTGTAATCGTTGACGACCGGCTCGTCATCCTGTGCAAGCACGATGGTCGTGGCGAACGGCAGCGCCATTGCAAGAGCGATCGCCGCTATCGCCTGGCCATTCTTGATCATTCTCTATCTCCTCTTTGGCACGGGCCGCCTGCAGCAGCCAATAAAAAGCCCGTACCCGCCGACCAGATGGTACGGCGAGTACGGGCTGGTACGACACTTAAGTCATACGACGAGGCGTCTTAATTGGACGCGACCTCGTCGTCGCTGTCGGACTCCGTCTTCTCGACCACGGAATCGGGCAGGGCGAAGACCGTCATCACGCCACCCAGCTGGGTGTAGTTCTTGAGGTCCTTGTAGCCGCCCACGGCACCCAGACCCGCGTTCGGATCGGTCAGGCCGGCGGCCATGCCGATGCCGGCCCAGCCGCCGATACCCGAGAGCACGCCGATGTACTGCTTGCCCTTGTACTTCCAGGTATTGACGTTGCCGATGATGCCCGACGGCGTCTTGAAGCTGTACAGCTCCTCACCCGTCTTGGCGTCGACCGCCTTCAGGTAGCCTTCAAGCGTGCCGTAGAAGACGACGTCGCCCGCCGTGGCCAGGGCACCGCTCCAGACCGAGAAGCGCTCCGGAACGGACCACTTGATCTTGCCGGTGGTGGCGTCATAGGCGATGAATGTGCCCATGCGGTTTTCCATCGGCTCCTTGACGGGGTTCGTGATGTCGTTCGGCCCCGGATACATGGCGACCGTGGCGCCCACGTAGGGCTGGCCCGCGGTGTAGTCGACCTTGGTCGGCTCGTAGTCCATGCACACGTGGTTCGTCGGCACGTAGAACAGACCGGTCTTTGGCGAGTAGGATGCCGGCTGCTGGTCCTTGGAACCCAGCGCGGCCGGGCAGATGTTCTCGACGTTCTCGCCGACCTTGCCGCTCGTGGAGTACTCGTCCACCACCTGCGGGCGGCCCGTCTTCATGTCGACCTTGGTGGCCCAGTTGACCGCCGGATCGTACTTCTCGGCGACAAGCAGCTCGCCGTTGGTGCGGTCCTGCGTGTAGGCGAAACCGTTGCGATCGAAGTGAACAACCAGCTTGCGCATCTCGCCGTCGATCTCCTGGTCGACCAGGATCTTCTCGTTGACGCCGTCATAGTCCCATTCGTCATGGGGCGTCATCTGATAGAGCCACTTGGCCTCGCCGGTGTCCGGATCGCGGGCGAAGATCGTCATCGAGTACTTGTTGTCGCCCGGACGCTGGGTCGGGTTCCAGGTGCCGGGGTTACCGGTGCCGTAGTACACGAGGTCGAGTTCCGGATCGTAGGTCATCCAGCCCCAGGTGGTGCCGCCACCGATCTTCCACTGGTCACCTTCCCAACTCTTGAGGCTTGTGTCCTTGCCGACCGGCTCCTGCGTGATGCCGTTGATCGTGTTTTCGGGGTCGATCATCATCGAGTCGTCGGGGCCGGTGCTGTAGGCGCGCCAGGCCATTTTGCCGTCATCGATGTTGTAGGCCGTCAGGTGGCCCCGAACGCCGAACTCACCACCCGAAATGCCGGTCAGGACCTTGTCCTTGATCACCAGCGGCGCGTTCGTGGCGGTCTCGCCCTTGCTCGGGTCGCCGTTCTTGCTCTTCCACTGAACCTTGCCGTCGTCCGCGTTGAGCGCGACGAGCGTGGTATCGGCCTGCTGCAGGAAGATCTTGCCGTCGCCGTAGGCGAGGCCGCGGTTGACGGTGTCGCAGCACATCACGGGGATGACCTGCGGGTTCTGCGTCGGCTCGTACTTCCACTTGATCGCGTGCGACTCGAGGTCGATCGCGAAGACCTTGTTCGGGAACGGCGTGTGGATATAGAGCGTGTCGCCCTTGACCAGCGGGCCACCTTCATGACCGCGGAGCACGCCCGTGGAGAAGGTCCACGCGGGCGCGAGATCGCCGGCGTTCTCGGCGGTGATCTGGTCCAGCTCGCTGTAGCGTTGGCCGTTGTACTGGCCACTCCACATGAGCCAGTTCGACGAATCCTTCTGCATCTCGACCAGGTTCGTGCTGCCGGAGTCGCTCTTGTCGGAGCTCTCCTTGTCGCCGTTGTCCTGGGCGAGGACTGTTGAGGAAGCCATCAGCGCAGACACGGCGAATGCCGTGGTCGTCGCGCGGAGTGCCCCCTTGACTGGATTAAATTTCACGACGTTTCTCCTCCGTCTCATGTTCGAAGGGCGGATGCCCATCGTTGTCGATGACCGTGGCGGTCATCCCTTTGGGTTTTCGAACGCGATGTCCGGTCAACCCCTCACGCTCTTCGATAGCACGCGTCCTATTTACCGTCAATTGGGAACGACGGCGTCGGTCATGAGACACGTGCCCAGAATGCTGCCGCGAATCCGCTCCAACAACCGGGAAATCTTCCCGATCGCAGCGTGCCTGCGGCTTGCGGGTGACGATCCCAGCTCGGTGTGTCGAGCGGGCGCTGTCGACCGTCACATCGGCGCCGCTCCAGGGTCGCAGTGGCGTCTCCGAAGCGAAATGCGCGTTGCGCTGCAGCAAAAAAATGCCTTCAGAACGAACGCTCTGCCTGCCGGCTCGGCGAGGCGCTACATCGAATCTGCTCGCGTTCACTCACCGTCTCCCGAGCCACTGTCTGTCTGTTCGGTGTCGATGAGACAGCGGTCCGCGGCTTCGCTCTTGATCTTTTCGAAATCCGCTCGACTCCCACGCGCCAGGTCGCCTTCGCGCAGGACTTCCGGCCGCTCGCCACCGGCCTGCGCGCCGCGTGTGTAGGTATCCAGCGTGACGTAGTCGTCGTAGCTCAGGTTGTCCGCGATGTAGTCGATGCTGCAGGAGCATTTGTACAGCGTGTCGTAGTTCTCGCCGCCGAGCTGCTGCATGCAGCCGAAGACGTATTCGACGCGTGCCTGTGTCGGATAATTGTGCTCCGGCAACTCGGCAGTGACACCCACGGCGGGCACGATCAACGCGCCCAGCAGCGCAGCCTTGCGTATCTTCATCTGGTTCTCCTCCGGTGCTCGTTCAACCGATCTACAGGTCGTGATGTCGCCGGTAACAATGCTCGCGACGTCACGTGCGTGCAAAGCGGTCGAAACGCTGCGATCGGCAGTTTTATCGCTTATCGACACTACGCGCCAGTGAAGCCGCGGGATTCGCGCGGACGTGCATTACGACTAAAGTCTATGCAATAAAAATCAGATCATTATCGCTTTCGGCGCGGATTCCACATGAACTGCGCAGTCGATTACGCCCGCCGGCTGGTGATTCGGGAGACGAATCGGTCCGGGTCTGCAGCATCAATTGCTTCGCGGCGCGTTTTCGCCCCGCTCGAAACGATCATCGCGCATGTTCGCCGCCAAACGAGCCCGGTTTCAATAATTTAGATTAAATATAAATATTAACGTTTTGTTTTTGTTATTTATTTCAGTTATGGGTCGTCTTCCCGCCCCATAGACAGCTTGTAGCCGGCGACTTGCACCGTTTGGATCGTCGGCCCATCGACGATCGATTGAAGCGTTTGACGCAGACGGTGAATATGGCCGCGCAGCGCGGCGTCCGACCGGGGCGGATCGTCCTGCCAGACACGGTGCTCGATCTCGTCGCGTGTGACCTTCCGCGGATAGGCACGGGCGAGCATCTCCAGAATACGAAAGCCGATGGGCGAGAGCTCGACCGCTCGGCTTCCGCAATGAACCATTCGGTGGTCGACATCCATGCGAAGCGGGCCGGCAACGACTTCCCGTGACAGCGCACGGCGCCGATACACCAGGGTCTGGAGGGAGCGGCGGAGTTCGCGCAGGGAGAAGGGGGCGTCGAGGCATTCGTCCGCACCGGCCGCAAACCCCTCGTCCGATGCGCGATGCGCATCGGCGTTGCCGTGGCCCAGCTGCAGGATCGGCACCGGGTCGTCGAGACGTGCGTGCAGATCGCGATAGAAATCGACGCGTCGGGCCCGCGACAGCCTGGCATTCAGGACGATGGCGTCGTACTGGTTGATCTCGCAGAGCCTCAGGCCAAGCCGGCCGTCGTAGGCGAAGTCCGGCTCGTCGCCGGCCTGCTCCAGATAGGCGCCGATCCGGACGGCGAGCGCATCGTTGTCTTCGACGATCAGGACATGCATTGCAGGACGCTTTCGACAGACCCTGATTCGGGCATCAGGTTGTCGGACAACGCAAATCCCGACAGGTTTAACGTCTCGCCGTGGTCCTGTATCCGTGGCCAAAAAAAGGCGGCCCGGAGGCCGCCTCGAAGGACGCGTGCAGTGCTGTCGCCTCAGGTCACCATCAGCTTGTCGAGCGTTATCGGCAGCTCCCGGATCCGCTTGCCGGTGGCGTGGTGCACGGCGTTGGCCACCGCGGCGGCGAGGCCGGTGATGCCGATCTCGCCGATGCCGCGGGCACCGAACTCGTTGAAGGCATAGTCCGGATGATCGAGCAGGATCACGTCGACCTCCTCCGGCTGGTCCGCGTGCACCGGCACGAGATACTCGGCGTAGTTGTTGTTCACCGGCCGACCGCTGCGCGAGTCGTACTCGGTGTTCTCGAACAGCGCCATGCCGATGCCCATCGCGATCGCGCCTTCCACCTGGTTGGCCGCGGTGGTCTGGTTGATGACCTGGCCCACGTCGATGGCGCTGACCACGCGCGAGACCCGCAGGTTGGAGATGCCCGGATCCCAGCGGATCTCGACGAAGTGTGCGCCGAACGACCGAAAGGAATACTCGTCGTTGGTCGCGGCCGGGGTGTGCGCCTCACCGTCGGCGTTGGCGAGCTTGAGCTGGTTGAGCACCTCGGCATAGTCCACCGATTTGCCGTTGCCGTCGGAAAGCGTGCCGTCGGCGAAGGTCAGCGTATCGGCCTCACTGCCTGAGAACGCGCCGCCGTCACCCGTGGCGTAGGTCTTGAGGGCATCGATGGCGTTGCGTGCGGCCTGTGCGATCGCCGGCAGGGTCGTTGCGGTGGCCCAGGAGCCGCCGGAGACCGGGCCGGACGGATAGCTCGAGTCGCCCAGTTCGACCTCGATGCGGTCGAGCGGCAGGCCGGTGATGTCGCTGACCGCCTGCGCCACGATGGTATACGTGCCGGTGCCGATGTCCTGGGTGGCACAGGAGGCGAAGGCAGTCCCGTCGGCCCGCAGGGATACGCGGGCGTCGCAATCCATCTTCAGGGCCTCCCAGTTGCAGGCGGCCATGCCCCAGCCGATGATCTCGTCGCTGTCGCGCATCGACCCCGGCTCCGGCGTTCGCTTCGACCAGCCGAATTTCTCGGCGCCGCGGTCGAAGGCTTCCATGAGATGAATGCTCGAGAACGGCAGATCGAGGCTCTCGTCGGTTTCGGTGTAGTTCGCGCGCCGGAATTCCAGCGGGTCCATGTCGATCGCCTCGGCCATCTCGTCCATCGCCGATTCCAGCGCGAACAGACCGGGGGCCGCGCCGGGCGCGCGCATGGAGGTCGGCGTGCCGTGATTGGCCGGGAGCGTGGCGTGGCTCACCCGCAGGTTGGGGCAGGCGTAGAGACTCTTGGTGCAGCTGCCGGTCTTCTCGACGTAAGTGTTGACCATGGAGGTCGTGTTGATGCCGTCGTGGCTCAGCGCCTGCAGCTTGCCGTTGGCGTCGGTGGCCAGCCGCAGCGTCTGGTGCGTGGGCGGCCGGTGGCCGGTCGTGGTGAACATCTCCTCGCGCGGGACGACCAGCTGCACCGGCCGCCCGACTTCGCGGGCCGCGGCCGCGGCGGCGACCGCGTGCGGCCAGATCCAGAGCTTGCTGCCGAAGCCGGAACCGATGAACGGTGACCGCACATCGACACGCTCCGGCGGGATGCCGAATACCTTGGCCATCACGTTGCGGGCGAAAACCACGCCCTGCGAGGCCTCGTAGAGCACGAGGTCGCCCTTGTCCCAGTACGCCGTGCTCGCGTGCATCTCCATGGGATTGTGGGTCTCCATGGGCGTGACGTAGGTGGACTCGATCCGGTGCGGCGCATCGCTCCATGCGCTGTCCGGATCGCCCCGGGTATGGCCGCTGTCGGCGTGCGGTGTCGGCTCGCCGCGTTCCATGGCCTGAGCGAGCGTGGCGATGGCCTCGTCCTCCTCGTAGTCCACCCGAACCCGGTAGGAGGCGTCGCGTGCGTTCGCGAAGGTGTCGGCGACGACCAGCGCCACGAACTGGCCCGGGTAGTGCACCTTGGCGTCCTCGAACGGCAGGCGGGTCTCGTCGACCTTGTTCTCCTGCTTGAACGTGCTGGGCGTCCGGTACAGGCTCGGAAAGTGATCGTGATGAAATATGTCGATGACGCCGGGCATGGCCCGCGCCTCGGACAGGTCGATGCCGGTGATCCGGCCGCTGGCCACGGTGCTGAACACGCCGTAGGCATGGGCCATGTTCGGCAGGTGATGGTCGGCCGCATAGGGCGCATCGCCGCGGAGCTTCTTCGGACCGTCGATACGCGATCTCGACGCGCCGATGATCTTGCCGTGCTTGTAGTCACTCATGTACTGACTCCTTCGCTCAGGCCGTGACCGTGGTCAGGCTGCGTACGATCGCCTGCTGGCCGAGCGGGATCTTGAATGCGTTGTGTTCGTAGGCCTTGGCATCTTCGAAGGCGAGCTCGGCCGCCTGTTGAAAGCTGGCCTGTTCGGCGGATTTGCCGATCAGCGACCGTTCGGCCCGCTGCGCCCGCCACGGCTTGGTGCCCACCCCGCCGAGCGCGATGCGCGCGTCGCGAATGGTGCCGCCTTCTGTTGCGATGACCACACCGCTCGAGGCCAGGGCGAACTGATACGACGCCCGGTCGCGCAGCTTGAGATAGTGCGAGCGATTGCCCTCGATGGGCGCGTCCAGTACGACGTGCGTGATCAGCTCGTCGGCTTCGAGCGCATGCTCCTTGTCCGGCGAATCGCCCGGCAGCAGATGAAAATCGAGGAAATCGATCTCGCGCTCGCCGTTCGGACCCGATACAAGCACGGTTGCGCCGATCGCGGCCATGGCCACGCACATGTCCGAGGGATGACTGGCGATGCACTGGTCGCTGGTGCCGAGCACGGCGTGCACGCTGCGGTTGAGGCCGCCGATCGCGGCACAGCCCGAGCCCGGTTCGCGCTTGTTACAGGCCGACACGCCGTCGCGGAAGTACGGACAGCGCACCCGCTGCATCACGTTGCCGCCGGTGGTCGCCTTGTTGCGCAGCGACGTGGAGGCGCCCGCCAACAGGGCTTCGGAGAGCACGCGATAGTTTTCGGTCACGATCGGGTGATGGGCGAGATCGGTGTTGGTCACCATCGCCCCGATCTTGAGCCGGCCGTCGTCGAGTCTTTCGACGTCGTAGAGCGGTAACGATCGCACGTCGACGATCCGTTCCGGCTGCATGACGTCGAGCTTGACGAGATCGAGCAGAGTGGTGCCGCCGGCCACGAAGGACGACGATTGACCGCTATGGGCGGCCACCGCCGCGTCCACACTGTCCGCGCGTTGGTAGGCAAAATTTCTCATGTCCTGCTCCTAGACCTTGCCGCGGGCCGACTGCACCGCCGACAGGATGTTCTTGTAGGCGCCGCAGCGGCAGATGTTGCCGCTCATGGCTTCGCGCACCGCGGCATCGTCGCTGCCGATGTGCTTGCTCTTGAGCACATAGTCGGCGGTCATCATCTGACCGGAAGTGCAGTAGCCGCACTGATAGGCATCGTGCTCGAGAAAGGCCTGCTGGAGCGGCCCCAACTCGCCGTCGTTACGGGACAGGCCCTCGACCGTGGTGATGTCGTCGCCCTCGTGCATGACCGCCAGGCTCAGGCAGGAATTGATGACGGTGCCGTTAACCTGCACGTTGCAGGCACCGCACTGGCCGTGGTCACAGCCCTTCTTGGTACCGGTCAGCTGCAGCTCGTCCCGAATCGCGTCCAGCAGTATCACGTTCGGTGCGACGTCGATCTGCTTGGCCTGGCCGTTGATCCTGAACGACACGCGGGTGGTGTCTTCAGCCGGGGCGTCGGCGGCCTCGGTTTCGGGCGCGCCCTCGTCGGCCCAGGCGTTCCCCAGGCCGGCGCCGGTGGTCGCCGCGGCCAGACTCGACATTCCGACGCTCTTCATGAAGCGCCGACGGGAGGGGGAGTGCGTCAACTCGTCGCGTTCGGGGCGATCGCCCCCCCGGCCGCGACTGTCGTTATCGTCTGCCATCGTCTTCTCCGTTGCTCGGCCTGCGACCGATGCGTCACTCGGTGGAACGCGCGTTGTCGCCGCGCTGTATGAATAGCCTATACGATCGCCGGCGTGCTTTGTTTTGGCTCTGACTATCGTGACGATTTGTGACCGCGCCGTGACGCCGAAACGAATCGGCGCAGCGCCCCGGGCGTGTCGATATCTCGTACGGCCTCGATGCCGGCTTCGAATGTGCGCCGGCGATGCGCGGGTACCCGTCGAATGATCGGCTGCGCCCCCCGATCGCCCGCAAGATCGGACAATTGGGCCAGCAGACGCTGCGACAGATAGACCGGATGGCCCGGCACGCCATCATGCCGGGGGCGCGCGACATCCACGCCGGGACGGCAATGGGCCAGCAGACGCCGGATCAGCCGCCGATCCAGGCCGGGCGTGTCCGCGAGACAGACCAGGGTGCCACCGCAGTGGGGCGGCAGTGCCGACAGACCCGCGCGCAGCGACGACGCCATGCCCTCGCGGTAGGCCGCGTTCGACACGATGCGCAGCCGCCCCGAATGCGCGACGTGCCGACGCGCGATTCGGGCCACACGCCGACCATCGGCGCCGACCACCACCACGATGGGCCGTACCGGGGCGGCGGCGAGAACGTTGAGGACATGGCCGATCACCGGCCCTGCGGCCGTCGCTTCCAGCAGTTTGTTGGCGCGGCCGTAGCGCTGCGAGCGGCCGGCCGCCAGCACGATCGCTGCGGTCAACAGGTACCGGCGTCTGCGTGCGGACGGTGCGTTGTGAGCTCGGCGAGCACCGAGAGTGCGATCTCCCGGGGCTGCCGGGCGCCGATGTCGAGTCCGGCCGGGCTGTTGAGCCGATCAATGGCCGCGGCGTCGAACCCGGCATCGCGCAGGCGAGCGGCCCGTTCGCGGGTCTTGCGCCGGCTGCCGAGCGCGCCGATGGCAAACGCTGGCGAGGCCAGGGCATGCGCGAGCACGCGGTCGTCGTCATCGAGATCGTGGGTCAGCGTGTAGACGGCGGTATGCGCATCCAGATTCAATTCGGACAGCGCCCGTGCCAGCGGTCGGGTGTCATAGTGCACCAGCGTCGTGCCGGGCGGGGCGCAGCTCGGACCATAGGGCCGCAGCAGGATCGTCTCGAAGCCGAAGGTGGGCGCCAGCTGGCACAACGCCAGTGTGACCGGGTCGCCGCCGGCGACGACCAGCCGGGGTGGCGGCAGATGCTGGCTGCGGAATCCGCGCCGCCCCCGCGGCAGCGCGGTGTCGAACAGATGGCGACCGTCGTCCAGATCGACGGTGACGTCGATCGCACGGCGCGCCTGACGCGCGGCATTCAGCGTGTCCACATACGTGTCGAGATCGGACAGCGCGCGCACGAATATGCCGATGCGCCCGCCGCAGGTCAGCTGCACGTCGAGCACCGGGCTGCCGGCGCCGTAGTCGAGCATGACCGGCGGACCGCCGGCGAGCACACCCGCCGCATGGGCGGCGACGGCGCCTTCGACACAGCCGCCGGAGACATAGCCGGCGACCTCGCCGTGATCGCTGACGGCCATCTCGCTGCCCAATGGCCGCGGCGATGAGCCCTCGATCGTCACGAGCGTGGCCAGCGCCGCGCGTCGTCCGGCGTTGTGCCAGCGCATCAGCACCGGCAGGAGATCCTCGACCAGGCCGTAGGTCGGCCATGCGGGCCAGTCCGCGGCGGCAGCGGCCGGGTCGTCGTCGCGATCCCCCGTGGCGGCGATCGTGTGGGCAGCGGTTTCAATCATGATGGGCGAGACGTTACCCGCGCGATCGCATGCTGCCAAGACGTCGGCATCGGCAGCGGCGGTCGCGACGTCGGGATGACGGCGGCAACGATCCGAAAACGCAGGATCCTTCGATCGTTCTGACAACGTGCGTCGACGCGCCGGTTCGCTCGGCACGTGGCGACGGACGGTCGAGTGCCGCGCGCCCGCGACAGCCGCGTCGAACGCCGGGTCAGGCCAGGGCGGCTTCGCCTGCCGCCCGGATGGCGCGGATGTTGTCGGCGTAGGCCGGGGGTCCGCCGCGGAACACCGCGGAGCCGGCGACGAGCGTGTCGGCGCCGGCGGCCACGATGTCGCCGGCGTTGTCCGCGGTCACACCGCCGTCGACCTCGAGCCGGATGTCACGCTCGCCGATCATGGCCCGCAGGCGTTCGATCTTCGGCAATACCGAGGCAATGAATGTCTGGCCGCCGAAACCCGGATTGACGGACATCACGAGAATCAGATCGACCTCGTCGATCACGTGGGCCACCGCCTCGACCGGCGTCGCCGGGTTGAGCACGACGCCCGCGCGAACGCCGAGGTTGCGCACGTTCTGCAGTGAACGGTGCAGATGCGGTCCGGCTTCGGCCTGCACCGAGAGGATGTCCGCACCGGCCTTGGCGAAGGCCTCCAGATATGGGTCGGCCGGTGCGATCATCAGATGCGTGTCCAGCGTGGCGTCGCCGTGCCGGCGCAGCGCCTCGACGATCAGCGGCCCGATCGTGATGTTGGGCACGAAATGCCCGTCCATGACGTCGACATGGATCCAGTTGGCGCCGGCGGCGAGCACCGCGTCGACCTCGTCGCCCAGGTGGGCGAAGTCCGCCGAGAGGATCGACGGCGCGATGATGAGATCGCGGGCGCTCATGCGCCGGCCTCGCCGTCGACCGGCTCGTCGAACACCCGGCTGGCTCGCACGTCGTCGGCCTGGATGGTGATCAGGTCGGACTTGGTGATCGAGCCACGGGCCTCGAACAGGCGCTTGGCCTGACGCAGGCGCATGCGATCGAGCGCGTTGCGGATCGAGCGGGCGTTGGCGAAGTGGGGCTGGCGCATGCGGCGCTCGATGTACTCGGAAAACGCCTGCCGGGCGTCGTCGCTGAAGTGGTAGTTCTCCTCGTTCATCATCAGCTCGCCGATCGACTCGAGCTCGTCGGCCCGATAGTCGGGGAAGTCGATGTGGTGGGCGATGCGCGAGCGAAACCCCGGATTCGATTCGAAGAAGCGGTCCATGCGGTCCTTGTAGCCGGCCAGGATCACCACGAGGTCGTCGCGGTTGTTCTCCATGACCTGCAGCAGGATCTCGATGGACTCCTGGCCGTAGTCGCGCTCGTTCTCGGGCCGGTAGAGATAGTAGGCCTCGTCGATGAACAGCACGCCGCCCATTGCGCGCTTGATTACCTCCTTGGTCTTGGGCGCGGTGTGGCCGATGTACTGCCCCACGAGATCGTCGCGGGTCACCGAGACCAGATGGCCCTCCCGGATGTAGTCCAGCTTGTGCAGGATGTCGGCCATGCGCTCGGCGACGGTGGTCTTGCCGGTCCCCGGGTTCCCGGTGAAGCACATGTGCAGGGTGGGGCTGTCCGACGCCAGATCGAACTGGCGTCGGACATGGTCGACCAACAGCAGGGCGGCGATCTCGCGAATGCGGGTCTTGACCGGCTTGAGCCCGACGAGATCGTGGTCGAGCTGATCGAAGACCTCCTGAATGCGGGACGCCTCGAAGACCGCATCCAGATCCACCTTCGCATCGGCATCCAGCGTCTTCTCATCCGCCCGGGTCTCTTCCGGCTTGTCGGCAGCACTCATGTCCGTCTCCTGTTGTATCCGTGGTCCACCCCGTCAGCGGCGACTCAGTACCGCTGGCCCTCCGGCTGATCGCTGGCGTAGCTGTCGATGGTGTAGCGGACCTTGCGGCCCTCCTGCTCCTGACGCTTCAGACGGAAGCCCGGCTCCTCGGGCGGGCGGTTGACGATGAACGACAGCCGCGGGGTCTCCCACTGGTGCGTGCTGTCGAACGCGGTGACGCGGATGTAGTGCTTCGGATAGGTCTTGCGGCACTCCTCCAGATCCATCATCAGCCCGGCGGGATCCCGCAGATCGAACATCGGCTGTCCGTACATCTCCCAGTAGGTGTTGCGGGGATGCGGGTCGTCGGTGTACTCGAGGCTCACCGCCCAGCCGTTGTCGAGGCAGTACTTGACCTGCTTCTTGATCTGCTCGTCGGTGAGGTCCGGCAGGAAGGAAAAGGTGCCCTGGGTAATACGCATGGCGTGTCTCCTGTTTCGATCGCGTCTCAGACGCTCGTCGTGGTGCTCGGCACGAAGTCCGGCGTGTCGGTGGAGGTGTAGTCGAAGGTGATGTCCTTCCACGTGTCCAGCGCGTGCTGCAGCGGCTTGCAGTCCTTGGCAGCCTTCTGAAGGATGTCCGGGCCCTCGGCCATGTAGTCGCGGCCCTCGTTGCGGGCCATGATCATCGCCTCCAGCGCCACGCGGTTGGCCGTCGCACCGGCCTGGATGCCGTCCGGGTGGCCGATGGTGCCGCCACCGAACTGAAGCACCGTGTCCTCGCCGAGGTAGTGCAGCAGCTGGTGCATCTGACCGGCGTGGATGCCGCCCGAGGCCACCGGCATGCACTTGTTGAGGCCCGCCCAGTCCTGGTCGAAGAACACGCCGTGCTCGAGGTTCTGCTTGTTGTGCGGTTCACGCAGCACGTCGTAGAAACCGGCGATCTGGTTCGGGTCGCCCTCGAGCTTGCCGACCACCGTACCCGCGTGGATATGGTCCACGCCGGCCATGCGCATCCACTTGGAGATGACACGAAAGGACACGCCGTGATTCTTCTGGCGGGTGTAGGTCGAATGCCCGGCGCGATGCAGATGCAGGATCATGTCGTTCTTGCGCGCCCAGTTCGACATCGACTGGATCGCGGTGTAGCCGATCACCAGATCGATCATGATGATCGCGGAGCCCAGTTCCTTGGCGAATTCGGCCCGCTCGTACATCTCCTCCATGGTCGCGGCGGTCACGTTCAGGTAATGACCCTTGACCTCGCCGGTGGCGGCGGTGGCCTTGTTCACGGCCTCCATCACGTAGAGGAAGCGGTCGCGCCAGTGCATGAACGGCTGCGAGTTGATGTTCTCGTCGTCCTTGACGAAGTCGAGGCCACCCTTGAGCGCTTCGTAGACCACGCGACCGTAGTTGCGGCCGGACAGGCCGAGCTTCGGCTTGGTGGTCGCCCCCAGCAGCGGGCGGCCGAACTTGTCGAGCCGCTCGCGCTCCACGACGATACCGGTGGGCGGCCCCTTGTAGGTGGTCATGTAGGCGGTCGGAATGCGCATGTCCTCGAGACGCAGCGCCTTCACCGCCTTGAAGCCGAACACGTTGCCGATGATCGACGCCGTCAGGTTGGCGATCGAGCCGGGCTCGAACAGCTGGATGTCATAGGCGATGTAGGCGAAGTACTGCTCTTCGTTGCCCGGCACCTGATCCACGCGATAGGCCTTGGCGCGGTACTTCTCGCAGGCAGTCAGGCGATCGGTCCAGACCACGGTCCAGGTCGCCGTGGACGACTCGCCGGCGACCGCCGCGGCCGCTTCTTCCGGGTCGACGCCGGGCTGCGGCGTGATGCGGAACAGCGCGATGATGTCGGTATCGATCGGCTGATAGTCCGGTTCCCAGTAGCCCATCTTCTTGTAGGGGATCACGCCGGCTTCGTAGCGCTTGTCGTTCTGTATTGTCTGTGCCATCTCCATTCTCCGGGTTGACGTTGGGCGCATGCATTGCTCGCGACAGGGTCAGACTAGAGCCGGTCATTGATAAATAAAAGTAAATAGTTATTATTGTTTGGATAAGAAAATATGAGGCCATGCGTTGACCCGGTCACGCGGCCTCGCAAGCCCATCGATTCGGTGCGTTGAATGAACATAACCCTCCGCCAACTCAAGGTTTTCGAGGCCGTGGCCCGGCATGCCAGCTATACGCGGGCGGCGGAGGAGATGCATCTGACGCAGCCGGCGGTCTCGATCCAGGTCAAGAGTCTCGAGGAAGCGGTGGGCCTGGCGCTGTTCGAGCAGTTCGGCAAACAGATCTACCTGACCACGGCGGGCGAGGAGATCCTGCGCTACGCGCGCACGATCGCCGCCCAGATCGACGAGATCGGCGACGTCGTCGCGCGACTCAAGGGGGTGTCGAAGGGCAGCCTCTACGTCGCCGTGGCCACCACGGCCAACTATTTCATCACCCATCTGATCGCGGCCTTCCACCGCGAGTATCCGGAGGTCGCGATCAACCTGTCGGTGACCAACCGGCAGGCGCTGCTCAAGCTGCTCCAGGACAATCGCATCGATCTGGTCGTGATGGGCGAGCCGCCGGCCGACCAGGGGCTGGTGGGCGAGGCCTTCATGGAGAACCCGCTGGTGGTGATCGCCCCTGTCGGCCATCCCCTCGGGGACCGGAAGCGGATCCCGCTCAAGGCGCTCGCGGCCGAGCGTTTCGTGGTGCGCGAGGAGGGGTCCGGCACGCGGGCGGCGATGACACGCTTCGCCCGCCGTCACCAGGTCGAGTTGCAGCCCGCCATGGTCATGACCAGCAACGAGGCGATCAAGCAGGCCGTCAGTGCCGGTCTGGGGCTGGGGCTGGTATCGGCGCACACGCTGGAGCTGGACCTCTATGCGAACCGGCTCCAGATACTGGATGTGGCCCATTTCCCGATCGTGCGCCACTGGTACATGGTGCATCGGGACGGCAAGCGACTGTCGCCCGCCGCCGAGGCGTTCCGGGCGTTTATGGCCGACCATGCGGACACGGTCTGGCCGACGACCGCAAAGGCCGCCGGCCTGGTGACCGGTCAGGCGTAGGAACGGGCTTCAGCGATAGCGCACCACGCCGGTCGTGACCATCGACTCGATCAGCGGCTGCATGATGATCTCCATCGCGAAGCTCATCTTGCCGCCGGGCACGACGAGCGTGTTGCGGCGGGACATGAAGGAGTCGTGGATCATCGACTGCAGATACTGAAAGTCGACGTTGATCTTCTTCGGATCGCGGAAGCGGATCACGATGAGGCTTTCGTCGAGGCTCGGAATCCAGCGGCTGATGAACGGATTGGAGGTATCGACCGTCGGCACGCGCTGGAAGTTGATGTGCGTGCGGGAGAACTGCGGGGTGATGTAATGCACGTAGTCGTGCATGCGCCGCAGGATCACGTCCATGACCGCTTCGGTACTGTAGCCGCGGGCGAGCTTGTCTCGGTGCAGCTTCTGGATCCACTCCAGGTTGATGATCGGCACCACGCCCACGAGCAGGTCCACATAGCGGGCGACATCCACCTCATCGGTGGTCACGCCGCCGTGCAGGCCCTCGTAGAACAGCAGATCGCAGTCCTGCGGCACCTCCTCCCAGGGGGTGAAGGTGCCGGGCTCCTGATCCCATGCCTTCGCCTCATCGGCGTTGTGCAGGTAGTGGCGACGCTTGCCGCCGCCGCTCTCGCCGTGCTCGCGGAACAGCGCCTCGAGCTTGTCGAAGTGGTTGGCCTCCGGGCCGAAATGGCTGAAGTGGCGACCCTCCTCCTCGGCCAGCTTGACCTGGCGCTTCATCTCCGTGCGTTCGTACTTGTGGAAGCAGTCGCCCTCCACCGTGGCGGCCTTGAAGCCGTCGCGGCGGAAGATATGCTCCATCGCCTCGCGAACGGTCGATGTGCCGGCGCCGGACGAACCGGTCACCGCGAACACCGGGTGCTTGATCGACATCGTGTGTCTCCCGATTGCTGCAGTCGCGCGATCGCGCGTTGACGTCCGTAGGGTCTCGATCAGGCGACCTGCTTCTCCTGCGCCGGATCGTAGCGCCCCTGCGCGGCGGCTCGATTGCAGCGGGCGCGATGGGCCAGGGCGGCCTGGGCCTTGTCGACGTTCCCGGCCTCGCCGCGCCAGATATCCAGTGCCGGCTGCTGCAGCGCGCGGGCGTAGGAGAATGTCAGCTTCCAGGGTGCGCGGCCGCCGTCGAGCCGGTTCATCGCGTCCAGATGCGCGGTGGCGTCCTCATTGCTCTGGCCGCCGGAAAGGAACGCCACCCCGGGCACCGAGGCCGGCACCGTGGCGTAGAGACAGCGCAGCGTCGCCGCCGCGACTTCGCGCATGTCGGCCTGCTGGGCGGCGTTCTTGCCGGGCAGCACCATGCTCGCCTTCAGAATGAGCCCCGGCAGATGCACGTTCTGATCGCGCAGTTCCGCGAACAGACGGGTGAGTGTCTCCTCGGTCACCGCGTAGCAGCGATCGATGTCGTGGTCGCCGTCAAGCAGCACCTCGGGCTCGACGATCGGCACGATGCCGGCCTCCTGGCACAGCGCGGCGTAGCGCGCCAAAGCGTGCGCGTTCGCGGCGTAGCAGCCGCGGCTGGGCAGGCCATCGCCGATCGTGATGACCGCCCGCCACTTGGCGAAGCGCGCGCCCATGTCGTGGTACTCGGCCAGCCGTTCGCGCAGGCCGTCCAGGCCTTCGGTGACCTTTTCGCCCGGGTGACCGGCCAGATCCTTCGCGCCCGTATCCACCTTGATGCCGGGGATGATGCCGTGGTCCTGCATCATGCGGGCGAAGGCGACACCCTCGGCCGTGGTCATCCGCAGCGTCTCGTCGTACAGGATGGCGCCGCTGACGTTCTCGCCGAGGCCCGGGGTGCTCAGCAGCAGCGCCCGATAGTCGCGGCGGTTGTCCTCGGTGTTGTCGATGCCGTAGTCGGCGAAGCGCTTGCCACAGGTCGGCGTGCTCTCGTCGATGGCCAGCAGGCCCTTGCCGTCGGCGATCATCGCCCGGGCGGTCTGTTCGAGTGCTTGGGTATCCATGCGGCTCCTCCTGTTCGCGATGAGCGAATGCGTTGGTGTTCTGTTATGCGGTTCCGGATTCGAGCAGCGCTTCGACCGCGCTGCCGATGTCGGCGCGGGTCAGGCCGAAGTGCCGGTAGAGCTCCGGGCCCGGGGCCGATTCGCCGAACCGGTCGATTCCGAGCACGCGACCGTACGGACCGACGTAGTGGCGCCAGAGCGCGCTGACGCCGGCCTCGACCGCGACCCGTACCCGAATGCGGCCGGGCAGCACCGACGCGCGATAGGCGGCTTCCTGTGTTTCGAAGACGTCGAGACAGGGCATGGAAACCACGCGCACGGCGCGACCGCGCGTGGCCAGGTCGCCCGCCGCCGCGATGGCGGGCGCGACCTCCGAGCCGGTGGCGATGATCAGCGCCTCCGGTTCGCCGGCCGGCTCGTGGATGACGTAGCCGCCGCGGAAGATGTTCTCCGCCGTGGGTACGTCGCGCTCCAGATGCGGCAGGTCCTGGCGCGAGAGGGCCAGCGCGCTCGGCCCGTCGGCGCGCTCGATGGCGGCGGTCCAGGCCGCGATCGTCTCGACGTCGTCGGCCGGTCGCCACACGTCGAGGTTCGGGATCAGCCGGAGGCTGGACACATGCTCGACCGATTGATGTGTGGCGCCATCCTCGCCGAGGCCGATCGAGTCGTGGGTGTAGACCAGAATCTGGCGCACGCCCATGAGCGCGGCCATGCGTACCGCATTGCGGGCATAGTCGGAAAACGTCAGGAAGGTCGCCGTGAAGGGGATATAGCCGCCGTGCAGGGCCAGGCCGTTGGCCATGGCGGTCATGGCGAATTCGCGTACGCCGTAGTGCAGGTAGTTGCCGCGATACGCCGGCGCACCGATGGCGATGTGACCGCCCCAGTCGGTCCCGTTCGAACCGGACAGGTCGGCCGAGCCGCCGAACAGTTCCGGCAGACGTGGGGCGAAGAACTCGATCATCGCCTTGGACGACTTGCGGCTCGCGGTGTCGCTACCGGCCTCGGCCTGCACGTGGTGCAGGTGCCGCATCAGATGCTTGTGCCAATCCTCCGGCAGAGCACCCTCCTGGCGCCGGGTGAATTCGCTCGCCAGTTCCGGATGCGCCTGAGCGTAGCGTTCGTAGCGCTCGCGCCAGGTCGTTTCGACCGCGGTGCCGCGGGCGCGATGGTCCCAGGCGTCGTAGATCGCCGTCGGAATGGCGAACGGCGTCTCGTCGGACCACTCGAGCCGGGCGCGTGCCGCGGCGATCTCGGCCGCGCCGAGGGCGGCGCCGTGGACCCCCTCCGTGCCCTGCTTGTTGGGCGCGCCCCAGCCGATGACCGTGCGGCAGCAGATCAGGGTGGGGCGCGTGGTGTCGCCCCGTGCGGTCTCGATCGCGGCGACGATCGCGTCGGCGTCGTGGCCGTCGACATCGCGCACGACCTGCCAGCCGTAGGCCTCGAACCGTGCCGGCGTATCGTCCGAGAACCAGCCGGCGACCTCGCCGTCGATCGAGATGCCGTTGTCGTCATAGAACACGACCAGCTTGCCCAGACCGAGATGACCGGCCAGCGAGCAGGCCTCGTGCGAGATGCCCTCCATGAGACAGCCGTCGCCGGCGAAGCACCAGGTCCAGTGATCGACGATGGCGCCGTCGTCACGGTTGAACTCCGCAGCGAGCGCGGCCTCGGCTAGGGCGAAGCCCACCGCGTTGGCCAGCCCCTGGCCGAGCGGGCCGGTGGTGGTTTCCACGCCGGGGGTCAGGCCGTACTCCGGATGCCCCGGGGTCGCCGAATGCAGCTGCCGGAAGTTGCGGATCTCGTCCAGCGGCAGATCGTAGCCGGTCAGGTGCAGCAGCGCGTACTGCAGCATGCAGCCGTGCCCGTTCGACACGATCAGCCGGTCACGGTCGACCCAGTGCGGATTCGCGGGATTGAAACGAAGATAATCGTTGACCAGCACCTCCGCGATATCGGCCATGCCCATCGGCATGCCCGGATGCCCGGAGTTGGCGGCCTCGACGGCATCCATGGCCAGAATGCGGATGGCGTTCGCCAGACTCCGGCGGCTCGGATACGGTGCCGTATCGGTGCCGGCATGCCGGGCCTGGGCTTCGGTCGCTTCCATATCGATCTCCTCGCTGCCTTTGCGCCCTGTCCCGAGACATCACGCGCGGCTGCGGCTCTGTCGGCCGCGGTTTGACTTCAATATGGACGAGCATTTTGATAAGTGAAAATAAATCTTTATTGGGATTCGAATAATAAAAGATTATTGCTTGACCGATTGACCCGATACTTATTTCGCGGCCGCACGACGGGCGTGCGGGGCCGGCCGTCCGCGCCTTTTCGTTGCGCGGGCAGGCCCGGCATGTGCTACTTTTGATGAATGATCACCGGCCGCCCGCCACTGCTGAAGCTCATCAGCGTGCTGCTCATCGCAGTCGTGGCCTTCAGCGCCCAGGCCTGGGCCAGCCACGTGGACTGGCCGGCGGCCGATGGCGGCGCCCACGTTGAGACCACCGCGCTCGACGGGGCGTCCACCGCCTCTTCAGCCGATGCGGATGAGATCGAGCACGGCGACCACTGCGGCCACGCCAGTGCCCATCTCGTCGGCCTGCACGCCTGCCACGCCGTGCTCGCCACGGACGCGGCCGCAGCGCACGACGATGCCCGCGGCACGCGCTACGAGAGCGTCATCCACACCCCGCTGATCGATCCGCCCATCGCCTGAATCCATCTCCGCTGCCGCCCGTCGGGCGGCCTGTCATCAAGCGTTGAGGATTCAGCATGCGTATTCATGCACGCCAGCAGGCGGCGGCGCTGGCCGCCGTGTGCCTGCTCGTGGCCGCCGGTCCATCGCCCGCGGCCACTCAGATACCCCAGCCGCTCCGGCTGGACGACGCGCTCGAGTGGGCGCAGCAGTACAACCCCGCGGTGCGGGCCGCCCGCATCCGTATCGAACGCCGCAGCGGCGAAGTCACGGACGCCGATGTACCCGTGCCGTCCAATCCGCGCCTGGAGCTCGAGGCCGGTCGTCGGCGGCAGCCGCAGCGATCGAGCACCGACATCGGCATCCGCATCAGCCAGGAATTCTGGATCGCGGGCCAGGGCGGGCTGCGTGAGCGTGCCGCACGCGACACGCTTGAGGCGGCGCGCCGCGACTACGATTTTCTGGCCGCCAGCGTCCGGGCGCGCACGCGGGCCGCGTTTCTCTCGGTACTGGTCGCGGAAGAGGCGGTCGCCACCGCCGAGCGTGTGGTAGAGGTCAACCGCCGGCTGCGGGCCTACGCCCGCGAACGGCTCGAGGCCGGCGCGGGCACCCGGATCGAGGCCAATGCCGCCGACATCGGCCACCAGCGCGCCCGGGCCCTGCTTGCCGAAGCCCGCGATCAGGCGACCCGGGCACGGCTGCAGCTCAAGGACCGACTGGCGATCGATCCGTCACGACGGCTGGCGATCGCCGGGGATATCGGCTTCGAGAACCTCACGCTGCCCGATCGCGACACGCTGCTGGCCCGTGCCATCAGCCGCCGCGGCGATCTCGATGCCGCAGCCGCGCGGGTCGCGGCCGCCGGCGAGCAGCTGTCGCTCGCGCGTCGTCGACTCGTGCCCAATCTCACCGTGTTCGGCTTCTACCGCGAGGAGGCCGGCGGCCGCGGTGACGGCGGCGCCGACATCACCGGCGGCGGCGTGGGCTTCGAGTTGCCGCTGCTGGATCGCCACGCCGGCGATCGCGAGATCGCCTCGGCCGAACTGGCTGCGGCCCGGCTCGATCAGGACACGCTGCAGCGCGAGGTGCGCCTGCAGGTGCTGTCGGGCATCAGCGCATATCGGGGCGCCCGCGAAAGCGCCGACGCCCTCGGCAGCGCGGTGCTCGAGGCCGCGGAACAGACGCTCGAACTGACCCGGCGCTCGTTCGCCGCGGGCAAGGTCGGCGCACCGGCCATCACTTCGGCACAGAACAACCTGATCGACGTGCGCCGCGACTATCTCGACGCGCTCAACGCGCTGATCGCCGCCGGCACCGATCTGGAGCGCGCCACCGGCGGTCTCGTGGTCGTGGCGGCCGGGGAGAACGACGATGAATAAACGTTATTCACGACCGGCACGATGGCGCGTGCTGCTGGTCGCCTGCGGCGTGGCGATCGGGCTGATCGGCTGCGGCAGCGACGCCGCGCTCGAGGCGCCGTCATCCACACACGATCAGCCGAGCCAGGACAGCGCGTCGCATGGCCACCCCCGGGGCAAGGACGCGAGCGATCACGACGCGCACGAAGGCCATGGCGAAACGCCCGACCGTGTCGAACTCGACGCCGACCAGCGCGCCGCGCTCGATCTCGAGATCGGCACCGCCCTCGCGGGCAGCGCCGAGGCCGTGGTCACCGCGCCCGCAACGTTGCGCTTCGACGCCGATCGCGTGGCACGCGTCGGCCCGCGGCTGCGGGCCAAGGTGCGCACGGTCGAGGCCGATCTCGGCGATACGGTGGCCGCGGGCGATGTGCTCGCGGTGCTTGATAGCGTCGAGCTGGGTCAAGCCAAGGCGGCGTATCTCACTGCGGCGGCGCGCTATCGCACCCGCGCGGCCGCCTACGAGCGCGATCGCGGTTTGGCCGAAGATCAGATCGTGAGCGAATCCGACGTCGCGGAGTCGCGCGCCGACTATCGTCAAGCCAAGGCCGAGCGGCGCGCCGCCCGCGCCGAGCTTGCCCTGTACGGGATGGACGAGGCCGCGATCGATGCCGTCGACGACGACAGCGACGCGCCGTTGTCGCGCCTGGCGCTCACCGCACCACGGGCCGGGCGTATCGCCCGTCGCGATCTGGTGGCCGGCGAGACGGTCGGGCCCGACGAAACGCCGATCCATGTGGTCGATAACAGCCGCATGTGGCTGTTGATCAAGGCTGCGGAAAAGGCGCTGCCCCGAATCGCCGTGGGCCAGACCGTGCGCTTCGACGTGCGGCCGTTGCCCGGCGAGACGTTCACCGGCCGTATCGACTGGATCGCGCCCGAACTCGACCCCGAGTCGCGCAGCGTGCGCGTACGGGCGGTCGTCGACAATCCGAACGACCGTCTGAAAGCCGGCATGTTTGCGACCGCGCGGATCGAGACCGGAAAAGCCCGCGACAGCGGGGCGGCCCATGCGCTGGTGCCGATCGATGCGGTCCAGCAGATCGGTGAGCGGGCGGGCGTGTTGGTGCCCGGCGAGCACGCGGGCGCGTTCATGTTCACGCCGGTGAGCACAGGCGCGGAGAGCGGCGATGTCGTCGAGATCACGCAGGGGCTGTCGCCCGGCGATGCGCTGGTCACGGCCGGCGCCTTCGATCTCAAGGCGGCACTGACCGCGGGTGGCCGTAGTGCCGCCCACAGCCACTGACCCCGGAGCGCTCTCATGATCAATAAACTGATCCGCCTGGCGATGGCGAACCGGCTGATGGTGCTCGTGGTCGTCGCCGCGCTCGCCGTGGCCGGGGCGCTGTCCTGGCGCGCATTACCCCTGGACGCGTTTCCCGACGCCACGCCGCCGCTGGTACAGGTCTATACCGCCAGTCCCGGACTGTCGCCGGTGGATGTGGAAACGCTGATTTCTTATCCGATCGAAATCAGCATGTATGGCCTGCCGCAACTCGAGCGCGTGCAGTCCACCTCGATTTTCGGCCTGTCGCGGGTCGATATCTATTTCGAGGACGGTACCGATATCTACTTCGCGCGCCGGCTGGTCAACGAGCGGCTGGCCGACGCCCGGCGCGAGATGCCGGAAGGGCTGGGCGAACCCCAGCTCGGCCCGCTGACCACCGGGCTCGGACGTATTCTGATGTATTCGGTGGAGAACGAGGCGGGTGGCGATCATTCGCTCACCGAGCTGCGCACCGCGCAGGACTGGATCGTCAAACCGCAGCTACGCACGGTCGACGGCGTGACCGGCGTGCTCTCGATCGGCGGCTTCGAAAAGCAGTACCAGGTCGCGCTCGACATGGCCGCGCTGACCGCGCGCAGCCTTACCCCGGCGGACGTGCGCGATGCCCTACGGCGCAACAACCGCAACGTGGGCGCGTCCTATATCGAACGCGGCGGGGAAGAGGCAATCATCCGCGGGTATGGCTGGGTTTCGCCCGGCGATGCGGGGCTCGAAAACCTGCGTCAAACCCGAGTCACGACCACGGACAGCGGCACGCCGGTCACCTTGGGCGACGTGGCGAGCGTCGACTACGGCCGCGGGATCCGGCGTGGCGCAGAGCTTGCCAACGGCGAGGAATCGGTGGCCGGTTACGTGCTCAAGCTCATTGGCGCCGACACCCAGCGCGTGCTCGAGGACGTGAACGCGAAGCTGGCCGAGATCAACGACTCTCTCCCCGAGGGCATGACGACGTCCGTGTATTACTCACAGGCCGAACTCGTCGACAAGGCCACAGGCACGGTAATCGAGGCGCTGTCGATCGGTGCCGTGCTGGTACTGGTGTTGCTGTATCTGTTTCTCGGCAACCTGCGCTCTACGCTGATCGTAATTTCCAGCGTGCCCTTGTCACTGCTAATCGCGTTCGTGGCCATGCGCGCGGCCGGGCTGTCGGCCAATCTCATGAGCCTGGGCGGGCTGGCGATCGGTATCGGCATGATGGTCGACGGCTCGGTGGTGATGATCGAGAACATCTTTCGTCATTTCGAAAGCGACTCCGTAGACGACCGGCCGATGGCCGCGCGTATCGGCGCGGCCGCACAGGAAGTCGGGCGCCCCATCGTGTTCGCGGTGGCGATCGTGATCATCGTGTTCATCCCGTTGTTCTCGCTCGAGGGCGCCGAGGGCAAGCTGTTCTCGCCCATGGCCTACACGATCAGCTTTGCGCTGGCCGGCGCGCTGGCGCTATCGCTCACGCTCGTGCCGGTACTTGCGCTGTTGTCCTTCAAGCGGGCCGAGATCGTGAGCGAACCCAGGCTGGTGGCCTGGCTCAAGGCCGGCTATCGGCCGTTGCGCGATGCCGTGCTGCGCGCGCCGGCGGTAGTGTTCGGCGTGACGCTCGCATTGTTTGCGGCGAGCCTCGCCGTGTTTCCACAGCTGGGTACCGAGTTTCTGCCCACGCTGCGCGAGGGCACGTTCATGGTCCGCTCGACGCTGCCGCCGGGGGCGAGTCTCGACTCGGCGATTGGCTACGGCAAGCGGATCCAGAATACGGTCACCGAGTTCGACGACGTCACCGGCGCCTATTCGCGCGTGGGCCGGGCCGAGGTGGGCGGCGACCCGGAGCCGGTCAACGTGGTCGCGACCACGATCAATCTCAAACCGCTCGCCGACTGGACATCCGGCTATTCCTACGAAGGGCTGCAGAATGCGATGAGCCAGCGCCTCGGCGAGACGGTGCCGGGGCTGGCCAACAACTTCTCGCAGCCGATCCAGCTGCGCACCGACGAACTGCTCTCCGGCGTACAGGCCCAGCTTGTGGTGAGCATCTTCGGCGACGATCTCGACCGGCTGTCGGAGCTCGGCGGCGAGGTCGCCGGGCTCGCACGCAACACCGAAGGTGCCGTCGACGTGCGTGTACAGCAGCAGGGCGGCAAACAACAGGTCGTGATCCACCCCGATCGCGGGGCGCTGGCGCGCTACGGGCTCAGCGTCGATGCGGTATTACAGACCGTGTCGCTCGGCGTCGGCGGCGAGGCGGTGGGCCAGGTGTTCGACGGGGTGCGTCGTTTCGATATCTTCATGCGCCTGCAGGCCGATCAGCGTGAACGCGTGGCGAATCTGCGCGAGCTGTCGTTGCGCACGCCCGACGGAGCGCTCGTGCCGCTGTCACGGGTGGCCGATATCGAGGTCTATACCGGCCCGAAGAAGATATCGCGCTCGAACGCCAGTCGGCGGCTCTACGTACAGATGAACGTACGCGGGCGCGACATGGGTGGCGTGGTCGACGATCTGCGGGTGGCGATCGATCGCCAGATCGACATGCCGGCCGGCTATTTCGTGGACTTCGGCGGCCAGTTCGAGAATCAGCAGCGCGCGATGCAGCGGCTGTATCTGGTCGTGCCGGTCACTCTCGGGCTGATCTTCATCCTGCTCTACAGCGCGTTCGCAAGCCTGCGCTATGCCGCGCTGATATTCCTGAACGTGCCGTTCGCGGTGATCGGCGGCATCTTCACGCTCTGGCTGTCGGGGTTGTATCTGTCCGTGCCGGCCGCGGTGGGCTTCATCGCCGTTTTCGGCGTGGCGGTCCAGAACGGCGTGGTGCTGGTGGCCTATATCAACCAGCTGCGAGAGCAGGGCATGGCCATGGACGAGGCCGTGCGCACCGGCGCCGAACATCGCCTGCGGCCGGTGTTGATGACCGCGCTCACCGCCATACTCGGGCTCATTCCGCTGCTGCTGGCCGACGGCATCGGCTCCAACGTGCAGCGACCGCTGGCCGCGGTCGTGATCGGCGGGCTGGTGACTTCGACGCTGCTCACGCTGTTGGTGCTGCCGAGCGTCTATCGCTGGTTTGCGCACCCGGCGGGAGAGACATCATGACGATGCATCGGCGTAGAGTCGGCCGCTACGGCGCGAACTCGCGTCACCGGCCGTGGTCCCGGCCTTGTCTTTCCAGGGAACAGGCAACACATCCTGGTTCCGAACACCTCGAGCCCGCGAGGCCTGGTCACCATGCTCGAAACGCTGATCGCCCTGATCGCAGTCCTGCCGGTCATCTGGGCGCATTACCTGGTTCGCCGGCACACTCGATACCCGTTGACCACGCACGCGCTTCTCATCGTGCCGGGGCTGCTTTTCGGCGGCGTGTGTGCGTTCTATGCACGCACCGACCCGGCCGGCGCCCACGGGCTCGCTGCGTTCTCTGCCGGTTTCGGTGCGGTGCATCTGCCGGGCGCGGTCGTGCTGTCGATCAAGCACGCGCGCGCGCGGGGCCACTGAGGCGCCGCGTTGGACGGACTGCCGGTCGAGGGCGAGTCCTACCGGCAGCCGCAGCGCCTCAGGCGCGCGCGTGCTGCAGCCGCGCCCGGCGCAGCGCCAGATACTGGCAGCCAAGGATGAAGACCGCCGCGGCCACTACCGCCGTTTGCAAGCCCTCGGCCGTGAACGCGGTCGCGAGACCGCCCAGACCGAGCGCCAGGGCGACCAGTGTGATCACCCAGGACGAGAAACCGAACTGCCGAACGTTGAACAGCATGGCTGTCTCCTGAAGAAACCGAATATGCTTTGAAAAGAGGGGCCACCGGAACGCCACGATGCGTCGACCCGGTAATTATACGGAGGGATATGGGGCGTTCGCGGCTGATATCAACGCGCCGCGGCCGCATTTCCCGCCCGATCCGGGCGGTTTGCGGGCGGTCCGATCGGGCGGCCACGAGTCGCCGGCCGCGCAAGCCTGTACTTGATCATGCACAAAGCGCAGCCGGAGCCGATATGCAGGATCGTTCGACGGGTTGGCGCGTCTGGACGCCGCGACTCGGCCCGGGTTTCGCGCTGATGCGCGAGTCACTTTTCCTGCTTGCCCAAGAAAGTTAACCGAAAGAAGGGCACCCGACACAGCGCCGGCGATGCCGGTTGACGCCGGCGCGCCGCGGCGACGGGTTTACAGCGAAAACGCACGTCGCGTTGGCGACGCTCGAACAGGCGGCCCCGCACCGGCGCGCTGCGCCGGACACCCGTCGCCCCGACGCGTCGGTGTCGCTGCGTAGACGGGACTTGAATGCAGAAACGATAGTAGGGCCCGGCTGACGATCGCGCATGACCAAGAGCCTGCGTGAGGCCACGCAGCGATGACTCCGGACTGCCGCATTGACGTCGCATCACGGTTTCGAGATGGCCGCACGACACGCCGCGTGGCCCGCGCTCGTGACGGCCGGGTTTTCGGTCGTCCACCACAGCGCAAGCGCTCCGATCGGGACACGACGACCATCGCAATGGCACCGCGCAACCGCGCCGTCAGGCCCAGGCGGCTGTGCTTGCCGTCACGCACACGCTGGGGCCGCGAGCGCGCGCATCCGTGGCCACGCGCGCATCCGTGGCCACCGGAACACCGCGAGCTGCCGGCCGAGCGGCCCAAGCAGATCATCGTCCGATGATGGTTTATGATTCGCTCCCCGCGCATGAAGACAGCTGGTGAGAGGGCTCCCGCGGCGATGTTCGGTCCACAGATTGCGCCCCTAGCGACGCCGGGCCCGGGGCCCGAGGCGGCGACCGTGGGCAGGGGTCCCGCGACGCGTCCGATCGGGTGCGACGAGGTCGCGTCATGAGCCCAACGCCGCGCATGCACCGGACGATCATGCTCGCGCTGGGCAGCGTGGGCGTCGGCGTGGTGGTGCTTGCGCTGAAGTATCTCGCGTACTGGATCACCGGCAGCGTGGCGCTGTACTCCGACGCCCTGGAGAGCGTGATCAACATCGTGGCCGCGGGCGCCGCGGTGGTGGCGCTGCGCGTGAGCGCGATGCCGGCCGACGACAATCATCCCTTCGGGCACTCCAAGGCCGAGTATTTCTCTTCGGTCATCGAGGGCGTGCTGATCGTGATCGCGGCCCTGGCGATCCTGCGCGAGGCCTACCACACGCTGGGGGCGCCGCAGCCGCTCCAGGCGCCGGCCGAGGGTCTGGCTCTCAATGCGCTGGCGACGCTGATCAACGGCATCTGGTCCTGGGTGCTGATCCGGGAGGGGCGCAGGCTGCGCTCGCTGGCCCTGGTCGCCGACGGCAAGCATCTGCTGACCGATGTCGTGACTTCGCTGGGCGTGTTCGCGGGGGTCGTGCTGGTCGGTCTGACCGGCTGGTTGATCCTCGATCCGCTGCTGGCGGCGCTGGTCGCGCTCAATATCCTCTGGTCGGGCTGGAAGCTCGTGCGCGAGTCCGTCGGCGGCCTGATGGACGAATCGGTGCCGCAGGAGGAGCTCGACCGAATACGCGCGGTGATCTTCGAGCACGCTCAGGGGGCCTATCAGGCGCACGACCTGCGGACCCGGCATGCCGGCCGGCGCACGTTCATCGAGTTCCATCTGGTCGTGGCCGGGCAGATGCCGGTCCGCGACGCCCACGCGATCTGTGATCGACTCGAGGCCGCGCTGCACGAGACCGTGGCCAACAGCACGGTGACGATCCACGTCGAGCCCGAGGACAAGGCCAAGGTCTCCGACGTCTACGTGCCTTGAAGGCGCGGGGCATCCACGCGTTGACAAGGCGCCGAAGCGCGACCTCCGATCGTGTCGTCGCGCGAGCGGGCAGGGCCTTGAGGCCATATCCGCGCAACACCGTCCGGGCCCGTTCGGCCGCGGGACCGCCGGCTCGTGATCGGCCGACGCGACGCCGCGATTCAGCTTTGCAGCACCGGTGGCGCGTGCGGCGTCCTTCGATGTTGCACCGGAACCGGCCGCCGGGCGGCAGCGGGGTCGGCCGGTTTTCGTTGCGCCGCGACTTGTAAAACGCGCGGCCAGCGCAATCTAGCCCGGTACGAATGTACCGGCGACCCGCGCGTCGCCGCGCCCGCGGCGCCAGTGTTCGTATCGCCGTATCCACTCTTCTGCCACGTGCCCGCTGCATGGTCGATACTCCGCCGACAGCCAGTTCCGGTGCGCTGCGCCGTCAGCTCTTCGCCCAGACCTGGCCGATGGCGATCGGCGTGCTCTCACTGCTGGGTTTCCAGCTCGTGGATTCGGCGTTCGTCGCGCGGCTCGGTACGGAACCGCTGGCGGCGCAGTCGTTCACCTTTCCGCTGACGTTTCTCATGATCGGCGTGCAGGTGGGGCTGGGCATCGCCATGGCGGCGACGATCTCGCGCGCTATGGGCGCCGGCGACGACGATCGCGCAAAGCGCCTGGCCAGTCTCGTGCTGATCGGCGGCAGCGCCATCATGGCCGCACTCGCGGTCGGCCTCTGGCTGTTCCAGGCGCCGCTGTTCCGGATGCTGGGCGCCGACGGCGAGATGCTGGGGCGCATCCGCGCGTACTGGGCCCCGCAGCTGGCGGCGAACTGGCTCGGCGGGGTGGTCTATTTCGGCTACACGCTGTTTCGTGCCCATAACAACACCCGCCTGCCGGGCACGTTGATGGTGCTGACGAGCCTGTGCAACCTGGTGCTCGACCCGCTGCTCATATTCGGTGTCGGCGGCTGGGGCGGTTTCGGCCTGCCGGGGGCGGCAATCGCGACGATACTCGCCTTCGCCGTGGCCCTGGTCCTCCTCGTCTGGCGCGTGTCGCGCCAAGACTGGCTGAGCGGGCACGACCTGATCGGCGAGGCGAAGATCTCCACGCCGAGCTTTTTGAGCATCGCCGGCCCGGCCATGCTCAGTCAGCTGATGCCGCCATTGTCGGCCATGGTCGCGACCGGGCTGATCGCCCGACTCGGGGATTCGGCGGTGGCGGCCTGGGGCCTGGCGAGCCGTCTCGAAACCGTGTCGCTCATGGTGGTGCTGGCACTGACGATGTCCCTGCCGCCATGGCTCGGGCATTGCTACGGCGCCGGCAACTGGCCGCGGATCCGCGCGCTCATGCGGGTGGCGACCCAGGCGGTCGTCGTCTGGCAGCTTCTGCTCGGGATCACGATGTGCCTGCTCGCCCCCTGGATCGCCCAGGCGCTGACCGGCAATCCGGAGGTTCGGCAGGGTCTGGCGTGGCTGATCCGCTTCATGCTGCCGAGCTACGCGCTGCTCGGCCTGTGCATGCTGGTGGTATCCGCGGGCAACGCGCTGGGATGGCCGCTGCGCGCGCTGATGATCTCGTTCGCGCGTCTGTTCGTGTGCTATCTGCCGTGCATCGCACTCGGCGTCCGGGCGGATTCGATGGTGACCGTCGGCATCGGCGCGGCGATCGGCAATCTGCTCGCCGGCGCGCTCGCCTGTGTCGTGTTCTACCGCAGTCTACAGGGCGTGCCGGCCACAGGCTCGACCGATGCGGACCGAATCCGCGCCGAGTCATAGGTGCCGCCTATGACCTCATCCTGAAATTCCATGAATACCTGAAAACCCAGCATACACAACACATTTTGGCTTCCAGGGACGCTTTGCGAGCATTTTGTTGCAGTGCAGCGCTTGCAAAGACACAGACCAGTGTCATATTCATCACTCGACTTTAGTGGTATTGACATTTTCCGTCTCAAAGGGAGTTCGACATGATCAAATTGTTCGACCGCACTCAGCTCGCCGTCGCCGCCATCGCGCTTTCCGCCGTCGCCGCACCGGCGCTCGCGGGACAGGGCAACGCCGCCGAGACGATGGTTCCGGCCTCCAGCTCGCAGGCCAGCATGCTGCGTGACGTCTCCGACAGTTCGACGTCCGACGACGCCGAGCCCGGTCACGCCGACGTGCCGGCGACGCGCAGCCAGATGCAGGTTCTGGAGCATGGGCAGGACAACGGCAATCTCCGGCGCGCCGTGGCACAGAAGTAGGTTCCGCTTTCGGCCATCGGCCGATGGCCGTCGCCAAGACCCGGCTCAGGCCGGGTCTTTTTTGTCCGCAATTATGCGGATTGCACGGCAGCCGGCCGAAACGTGATAGTCATAGGCTTCGAGCGCGGCGGGAGCGATCGCGCTCGTGAGGCATCGTTCGATATAAACGACAAAGAGGAGACAATGATGAGCGATATCCGAATACTGAAACGCGGGCTGCTCAACGCCGCCCTGGTGGGCGGGCTGCTCGCGCTGGCAATGGCCGTGCCGGCCATCGCCGCGGATCAGGCCAAAGAGGGCGACGACACCACCATGCCGGCGACCGAACATCAGAGTGAGAGTCTGGAAAACGTGCCGGACGACGCCGACAGCCGGGATACGCAGGAATCCGGCGAGACGACCGGCGACATGCCGACGACCGAGTCGCAGCAGGAACATCTGGAAGAGAAAGACAACATGTCCAGCGACGACGGCGAGTCGGATTCCGATCAGAAGCAGTAACTCCGGACGCCCGTCTACGGTCGATCCGATCCGAATGTCCGGCCCCCGGCCGGACATTTTTTTGTGCGTATCGCGTGCTGACCCACCGTGCATTTAGTCTCGCTGCCGATGCACGATTCGATTCAAGATCGCCGGAACGACAGTTGCGGCCGCGCGGGCCTGCCGCGCCGCCACGCGATTCGACTGCGTCACTACTGGCGCAGCCTCGGCTGGGCGCACCATGACAGCATCGATATCGAACTGCTGGCCCGGGGCCTCATTCGGGAAATCGCCGACCCGCGGGCGGCGAGCCGTTTTCTGCTCACCGAAGCGGGCCGCGCCGCGCCCGCC
>NZ_AYKF01000100.1 GCF_003732545.1 Salinisphaera orenii subsp. halophila YIM 95161
GTGGCTCGTGGCTCGTGGCTCGTGGCTCGTGGCTCGTGGCTCGTGGCTCGTCAAAGACGATGTGCGGTCTTCAGCGCAAAACTGGTCCGACCTCGTGCCGGCCAGGCTGCGAATGGCCCTAGATGACCCTAGATCGGCTGGACCGCCTGACGGGCGAGCAGCCGGCCGAAAGAGCGCGGCGAGTGGAGCGCATCCGCGCTGTCGCGATACCAGCAGGCGCCGGCCTCGATGAGATCCGACCATTCCTCCGGGTCGGCGATCGGCCCCAGCAGTACGGGGCGGTCGAGCCCGGCCATGACGTCGCGCCAGGATGCCTGCGCGCCGTCGACATCGTCCGCATCGAGACACAGCAGATCGCACTGATCGGCGATATCCGCCTCGGGCGAGTCGAGCGTCAGCGCGCGCCGCACCGGCAGCCCTGAAGACGACGCCTTGGCGTCCTCGGGGGCAACGCGCAGAATCAGGTCGTCCGGGTCGCGGTCGGTCCGGCGCAGGGCCTCGCGCCAGATCGATTCCGCGTCGGCGAAGGCCAGCAGCGCGCTGGGCACCTGCAGCAAGATGGGCACGGTCGCCAGTTCCAGCGTGCGCCAGTTGCCGTGCAGCAGGGAAAAGCGGCGGGCTATCCACTGCGTGAAGGCGCGCAGCGCATTCTCGTGCTCGGCCAGCTGCGTCAGCGTCGCCGGATCCACCAGATGTGCCTCACCCGAGCGCCAGGCGAGCATGGCCTGCGCAGCGGCCAAACGGCGCTGCGGCCCGCTGCCCTGCCAGACCGGGTAGAGCTTCAGGTCGAGTGTATCGTCGCCCAGCTGCGGCACGGCATCGAGCGAGGGCGCGTGCAGGCTGCCCTCCGGCGCATATGCCGCGCCGGGCACCGGCGCTGTCATCGACGACCCGGCCGAGGACGAAGCGGGCTGCAAGGCCGGCACCGCCGGCGATCCCAGATCGGATTCGGCTGGCGGCGCCTCTGTCGATGTAGACCGGCCGGCGTCCGACGTCGGAGATATCCATGCGTCGGCGGCTGCCGGTGACCCCGTCGACGGCGCGGAGTGCGCCACCGCGTCCCCCGACTGCTCGGCGCCTGCCGCTGCGGACGACCCGGAGGGCGCGGCGGTGCGCCCCCGGTCGCCGACGAGCGTGTCGTACGACTGTCGGGGCTTGGCGGCGATCGGCGCGAAATCGTCGGCGGTCTCGCGCCGACGCGAGATCAGCCGCGACAGCGGCGCCCTTGCGGATCGTCCCCTGTCCGCCCCTGCCGTCGAGGCGATCGCGGCCCCGCTGGGCCGGCTCGCGGATGCGTCGGCGGTCCGGCGACGGGATGTATCACGGCCGAACAGGCCGAAGAGGAAACCGATCACGCCAAGCGCGGCCAACCCGGCCCACATGAAGAAGCCGGCGCCGGCACGCCCTACGACGTGCAGCCAGCCGACCCCGTAGCGAGCGTCACCGACACGGCGCTCATCGCGCATCACGGCGCGATTGTCCTCGGCGGCGCCCACACGATAGAGCCAGCCGCGCCAAGCGCGCGCCAGGTCGGTGGGCAGCCAGCCAAACGTATCGCCCAGATGGCCGCGCGAGACCAGCGTCACATTATCGGCGTTGCGCAGGGTGAGATAGCCGATGTGCAGATCGTCGCCGCCGACCAGCGCTTCCACCGCCACGATCAGGCGATCGGGGATGCGCCGCTGCTCGATCAACGGTGCGGTGGCCTGCGCGATGGCCCGTTCGGCGTCGTGCAGCGCCCCGCTTCGGGCCTCGACGAGGACACCGGCGGCCCGCATGCCGGCCCAGCCGGCCAGCAGAAGGCCGACCACCGCCAGCCCGTAGCGCAGGGCGCGCGCGTTCGCGCTCATCCACGAATCTCCGCAACCATCCGCAGGGACCCGTGCCCACGCCCACCGGAGACGCTAGCCATGCCGGCGCTAACCACCATTGTCGGACGGCACCAAACCGTCGCGCACGATGGCGCGACATCGTTCGCCTCGGCATCGGCGTCATCGAACTGCCAATGGATGTCGCGCCCGGCAAAGAGGTCGTTATCTCTCCGGTCATGCATTGACGAGATCAATTGCCGGGCCGATGTCCGGCATTGGACAACTCGGCGACTTCCGTTCGCCGCTGCGGCGATCATCACTAGGCTCTTTTGCATCCGACCGGAACCGCCCCTGATCGACGACAGGCGCCGCATGAGCATCGACGCGGGATGCGTGCCCCGCCGCACGATCTCGGTAAGCGCGCCTGGAGCTGCGGCGCCGGATCGACCATTCATCAGTGCCGACCGGCGCATTGCGCGTGGATTTCGCCGTGCATGGATGGCGATCCGGCCGAGCCGGCGGGCGGCCCCGCGTACGTTACCCGCATCGGGCCTACCGAAGCGTTGCGCAGTTTTCTCGGACCACATAAGCGGATGCCGACAACAAGCGTGTCGTCCCGCGGGCTGGCCGACACGCGCGACGCCGATGAAACCGACATCGCATTGATGGCCTGCGCGCATTCGATACCTGGGAGGCCAATAGGGCGCACGGCCCGATGGATCTCATAGCCCATGCCTTGATAAAGCAGACTGGCCGTGCACACAGGCGGCAGCAGCGAACGGAACGCAAACGCCATACGACGTTCTTCTCGAAACCGTTTGCAGCCAGCGTTTTTCGCAGGCTCAGATATTCCGAAGCCGTCGCATTGATTATCGAGAATGGATTGATGCATTCGCACCTTCGACAAACGATAGGGCATCACCGAAAAATCTCTGATCCTGCAGCCTATTCCACTCACCGAGCCCCCACGACCACGGCGATCTCCATGCCCACGACACGCCACGCTTATCACGCGACATCATGGGGCACTGCCTCGCCGCGAATGGCCGTCGGCGGCCATCAGTTGGCGCGGAACCCTCGACCTGACTGCCTGGGTTGTTCCGAGGGGTTACGACCCATAGTTGACTGGGTTCAGCTTTCCAGTCCCGATTTCGTTATCGACCGAGCGCGACCATCCTGAACAGTGGATTGGACGCCGTACCGGATTCATTGAGGCCAAGAACGCCAATCCCATGGCCGTGCACGGATAGGCGCCGGGCCCCCGGCTACGGGTGCTGCCTCTCGCGCAACTGCTCGGAGACCAGGCGGCTGTGAGACGACGCGCGCACAACCGGTTTAGCGCCATCCGCTACGTCGCTACCTGTACCGGCGTACCGCGTTGAGCCGAGAGACGGCACGAGACGATTAACCCGGGGCCGCGGCGCTACACACCCTATTTCGGCCGCTGTTCTTGGCATCGTAAAGGGCCGCGTCAGCGTGGTGCAGAAGGGCGTCGACGGTGACGGACGGGCTGCGGGGACTTACGGCAACGCCCACGGAGACGGTGATGCCGAAACGCTCGCCGGCATCGTTGGCGAACTCAAGGTCGGCCAGCTCACGGCGCAGGCGCTCTGCGACATCCCGGGCGGCGGGCGCACCAGTGGCGGGCAGCACGAGCAAGAATTCCTCGCCGCCGTAGCGGCCGAACGTATCGATGTCACGGATACGGCTCTCGACGTGGCGAGCGCAGCGACGCAGGACCTCATCCGCCACGAGATGGCCGTGACGGTCGTTGACCTGCTTGAAGAGATCGATGTCCATGAGACAGACCGAGAACACCGCATCGCCGCGCCCGGCGCGCGACACCTCCCTGCGCAGGACATCGACGAGGTGATGGCGGTTGTAGACGCCGGTGAGCTCATCGTGCACGGCCATGTCGGCGATCCGGGTTAGGGCCTCGCCGAGTTCGCGGTTCTTGCGGCGTAGTACGTCACGCAGGTCGCTGACGAAGCCGCCGATCAGGCCGAGCTGAACCATGAGCGCCGCCATAGCGATGAGCATAATCCACTCGTCGGGGTCCCGCAGCAACTCCGGCTGATGCCAGGCGAGCACGGCGAACAGCGCGCAGTACGCCACGAAATAGACCGCCGTAACGCCCAGAAAGCGGCGCATGCCGAAGTCCAGCAGACCGTAGAACAGCGGCACGATGACGGTGAGCAGCATAGCCGCCCGTGCTTCATGGGATCCGACGTGATACATGAGATACAGCCCGGGCGGCAGCGGCGCCATGACCTGGGCGGTGGTCAATCCGGGCTCGGCGAAACGCAGGTTCGCCCCGGTTCGGAACACCACGTAGAAAGCCACCAACAGCGCAGTGACGGTCAGCAGATAGTTCAGCAATGGTGTCCAGCCGAGCTCGCCCGCCATCGCCGCGGCGAAGGCGATCGAGGCGGGCATGGTATAAGAGGCGCCGGCCATGCCGAGGCGCCGCATACGGATGGCCTGATGCCTTCGAACTCGGTCTTCGGGCGCTTCACGCGCAGTGTCTGTCATAACGCACCACCGGCTTTGGATAAAAACGGGCTGTACGCTCCGTTAGCGCGCGCCTCGGAAGCGCGTGGCTGCCGCTAATCAGCGCGGAACGCTATCGCACGGTCCTCGTGCCTCGCAACCATCGGCCCAACGCGGGCGACCCCGACTGAACCGTGGTGATCGCAGTCATGCACCGACCATGCCGCGGGCGTCACATGGCCGTTCGACGTTACACTACGGCCATGCGCACTTATGCAATCGGCGATATTCACGGCGCCGCGGAACCGCTCGAACGGCTGCTGGACCGGCTCGATGCGGATCACGACGACGTCCGGCTGTGGTTTGTGGGCGACCTGGTCAACCGCGGCCCGGATTCGGCGGGGGTGATCCGCCGGGTACGCGGGCTGGGCGAGCGCGCGATCACGATTCTGGGCAACCACGACCTGAGCCTTCTGGCGCTGGCCCAGAAAGACGATGCGACGGACCGGGCCAACGCTTCGCTGCAGGACCTGCTGCGAGCGGCTGACCGCGACGTGCTGCTCGACTGGCTGCGGCATCGGCCGCTGATGCATCGGGACGCCACGCTCGACTGGACCATGGTCCACGCCGGGCTCCCGGCCGAGTGGTCGGTGGCCGAGGCGCAGACCGAGGCACGGGCGCTGGAAGCCGCGCTTCAGGGGCCCGGTCATGCGGCCTTCCTCGACGCGTTGTTCGGCAACACGCCGGCCCTCTGGGCGCCGGACCTCACCGGCATCGAGCGCCTGCGCTATACCGCGAACGCGCTGACGCGCCAGCGCTTCGTCCATCCGGACGGGCGCCTGGAGATGGACTACAAGAAGACGCTGGCCGATGCCCCGCCGGCGCTGATCCCTTGGTTCGCGATGCCGGAGCGCGCCAGCGCGCGGCAGCGCATCGTCTTCGGGCACTGGTCGGCGCTGGAACATGTAGCCTGGCCGAAACACAACGTCTGGGGCATCGACACCGGCGCCGCCTGGGCCGGGCAGCTCAGCGCCCTGCGCCTGGACACGCCCGAGCCGGAACTGATCCAGGTCGAAGCCGCCAGCGCGAGCGCCTAGGCGGGCCACCTTCACGCACCGACGCCTTCGATCTTCCGCGGGCCGGCCTCGCGGCTGGTCGCGGCGCCTCGCACCGGCGTCGCCTCTAACCCGGCTGCGCGGTCACGGCCGCCGCCATAACCCACTCGACGGTCGCTACCCGTTCAGCGCCACCCGCACACCGAGTTTTCGTTGCGCCCGCCGATACCGCGGCAGACGGCGCAGCCCACAGCCGGGCCGCCCCATCGCCGCGAGCGTGCAGGGCGACCCAGAGCGTCTCTCTGAGCTCCACGCCAACGCCCGTCGGCGACGGCCGCGCGCGGGCCGGACCCCGTCGTTCGATCGTTCGATCGTTTTATGCGCGTGTTCGCGACGCTCGATCAGCCCCGATGAGGCTTCGCTCGAGCCACGGCGGCAGGCGTGCCGCCGGCCCCTGATTGCGAGACCCCGCGACGGTCTTCTCGTCCGAGCCAGGCCGCCGCGACCGCTTCGTACTACGTGCGGCCGCGCCCGGGCCGATACCGCCGGGGAGGCCGCGCCTGCGTTTTTCGACCGAACCGGCCGCCCATCGCAACCCAACTCGGCGGCGCCGCCGAATTGCGAACCGCGCCGGGCCCCACCGGTTCGAGCCGGATGAAAAATCGCGCCCACGAAAAAGCCGGTACCCATCCGGGCACCGGCTTGATGGCTAAAGCACAGCGCGCGCGTCGTGCGCGCCTACGCCGCCTCGTCCTCGTCGTCCTCATCGGCCATGGGCCGATCGACCAACTCGACATACGCCATCGGCGCACAGTCGCCCGGCCGATAGCCGCATTTCAGAATCCGCAGATAGCCGCCGGGCCGCTGCGCATAGCGCTCGCCCAAGACGCCGAAAAGCTTCCCGACCGCTTCCTTGTCACGCAGGCGCGAGAACGCCAGCCGGCGATTGGCGACGCTGTCAGTCTTGCCGAGCGTGATCAGCGGCTCGGCGACACGCCGCAGCTCCTTGGCCTTGGGCAGCGTCGTGCGGATCAGCTCCTGCTTGATCAGCGAAGCCGACATGTTCTTCATCATGGCGGCGCGGTGCGAGGACTCGCGCCCGAGATTGGTACCGCTCTTGCGATGACGCATAGCTGAAATTCCCTGTATCTGGCTGGAAAGGCCTAGGCTTTTTCCAGTTCGGCCGGCGGCCAGTTCTCGACCGTCATGCCCAGTTTGAGTCCGTGCTCGGCCAGCACTTCGCTGATCTCGGTCAGCGACTTCTTGCCGAGGTTCGGCGTACGCATGAGCTCCGTCTCCGTGCGCTGCACGAGATCGCCCACGTAGTGGATGTCCTCGGCCTTGAGGCAGTTCGTCGAGCGGACGGTCAGCTCGAGATCCTCGATCGGCTTGAGCAGCGCCGGATCGACCTGACCCGTATCGCCCTTGCGACCGGCCTCCTCGCGGGCCTCGAGATCCACGAACACCGACAGCTGGTCGTAGAGCGTGGCGGCGGCCGTACGGACCGCATCCTCCGGCTCGACGCTGCCGTTGGTCTCGATGTCGAGCACCAGCTTGTCGAGGTCGGTGCGCTGTTCGACACGCGCCCGCTCGACCGCGTAGCTCACCCGACGAATCGGGCTGAACGAGGCATCCAGACGCAGCGCGCCGACTTCGACGCCGCCGCCTTCCTCGTCGTTGGCCTCTTCGTTGCCCTGCGCCGGCTGATAACCGCGGCCCCGGCGCACCTTCATGCTCATCCGCAGCTCGCCGCTGGTCAGATGCGCGATGACGAGGTCCGGGTTCACGATCTCGACGTCATGATCGGTGGTGATGTCGCCCGCGGTCACGACGCCTTCGCCACTCTTGTGAAGATGAAGCTCGGCCTCTTCCCGCGAATGCATCCGCACCGCCACGTTCTTGAGGTTGAGCAGCACGTCGATGACGTCCTCCTGCATGCCCTCGACCGTGGTGTACTCGTGCAGCACGCCGTCGATCGTGACCTCGGTGATGGCCGCGCCCGGGATCGACGACAGCAGGATCCGCCGCATCGCATTGCCGAGAGTGTGGCCGTAACCGCGCTCGAGCGGCTCGAGGGCGATCTTCGCGCGCCGCTCGCTCGGCCGCTCGACCTCGACCAGGCGCGGCTTCAGCAATTCAATGGACTGCATATTGCAAATACCTCTGGCTGTCCGCGACAGCGACTTTTACTTCGAGTACAGCTCGACGACCAGATTCTCGTTGATGTCGGGCAGCACCTGATCGCGGTCCGGAATCGACTTGTAGGTGCCCTTGAGGCCCTTCTCATCGACTTCCACCCACTCGGCGAGCCCGATCTGCGAGGCCACCTGGATGGCGTCGAGGATGCGCGTCTGGTTCTTCGCCTTGTTGCGGATCGCCACCACGTCGCCCGGACCCACTTGGTAAGAGGGCACGTTGACAGGGTAGTCGTTGACCGCGACCGCCTTGTGGTTCACCAGTTGGCGCGCTTCGGCGCGCGTGGCGGCGAAACCCATGCGGTAGACCACGTTGTCGAGGCGCGACTCCAGCAGCTGCAGCAGCACTACACCCGTGGCGCCCTTCTGCGACGCAGCCTTCTTGTAGTAGTTGCGGAACTGGTTCTCCAGAACGCCGTACATGTGCCGCAGCTTCTGCTTCTCGCGCAGCTGCAGCGCATAGTCCGACAGACGCTGGCGGCGCTGGGCCCCCTGGGCGCCCGGCGGCGTGTCGATCTTGCACTTGCCTTCCAGCGAGCGTCCGCGCCCCTTGAGCAGCAGGTCAGTACCTGCGCGGCGCGACAGCTTGCATTTGGGACCGGTATATTTAGCCATTCCTGATCTACCTGTTGGCTGGCAACGCGATTAAACGCGGCGCTTTTTCGGCGGCCGGCAGCCGTTGTGCGGGATCGGGGTCACATCAATGATGCTGCTGACCTTGAACCCAGCACCGTTGAGCGAACGAACCGCCGCCTCACGGCCGGGGCCCGGGCCCTTCACCCGTACCTCGAGATTCTTGACGCCGTACTGGCCCGCGCCTTCGCCGGCGCGCTCGGCCGCGACCTGCGCGGCGAACGGCGTGCTCTTGCGCGAGCCCTTGAATCCGCACGTTCCCGAAGTGCACCACGAAAGCACGTTGCCTTGACGATCGGCGATCGTGATGATGGTGTTGTTGAACGTCGCATACACAAAGGCGATGCCATCGGTGACGTTGCGACGCGCACGCGCCTTGCGCGTACGGGTGTTGGAACTGGACGTGCCTGTCGCCATAGAGCGTTACCTGTAAATTCCCGAGCCGAAGCGAAATTAACGGCGGATGGGTCGACGCGGACCCTTGCGCGTCCGCGAATTGGTCTTGGTGCGCTGGCCCCGGACGGGCAGCCCGCGCCGGTGGCGCAGCCCGCGGTAGCAGCCGAGGTCCATCAGCCGCTTGATGTTCATCGACACCTCGCGCCGAAGATCGCCCTCGATCGTGTATTCCTGCACCTGCGCCCGAAGCGACTCGACCTCACCTTCGGTGAGATCCTTGACCTTCGTGTCGACCGCGACATTTGCGGATTCGCAGATCTGACGGGCACGCGTGTGTCCGACACCATAGAGCGACGTGAGCGCCACGGCCGCATGTTTGTTGATCGGGAGGTTGACTCCAGCGATTCGCGCCATTCGATTGATCTCCCAGCTACCGGGGACGAGAACGTGTTCCGTGCGCCATCTTGCGCCTAGCAACGCCGGAAAAGCCCGCCAATATAGCCTCTTTATTCAGTGTTTACAAGCCCCGCCGTTCAACCCTGGCGCTGCTTGTGCCGCGGGTCCGTGGAACAGATCACCATGACCGCACCGTTGCGGCGGATGACCTTGCAGTTACGGCAAATTTTCTTGACCGAAGCTCTGACTTTCATGTCCTACCTCTGACATTGCGCGGCCGCCTCGCGGCCGGCGTTTTATTCCCTGGAGAACAACCTGTCCGCGAAGGCTACCGAAGCACGCCGGCGCGGCCCTGGGACTTGAGATTGTTCTTCTTCATCAAACCGTCGTACTGATGCGACATCAGATGAGCCTGCAACTGGGCCATGAAATCCATGACCACGACCACGATGATCAGCAGCGACGTGCCACCGAAATAGAACGGCACGTTGTACTGCAGGATCAGCAGTTCGGGCAGCAGGCAGACCAACGTGACATAGACCGCACCGGCCACCGTGAGGCGGGTCAGCACCGTGTCGATGTAGTTGGCCGTCTGGATGCCCGGGCGCACGCCCGGGATGAAGGCACCCGACTTCTTGAGATTCTCCGCTGTCTCCCGCGAATCGAAGACGAGCGCGGTGTAGAAGAAGCAGAAGAAGATGATCATCGTCGAGTAGAACAGCACATACAGCGGTTGCCCCGGCGCGATTGCGTTGGAGACCCAGTTCGCAATCGTTCCGCCCTCACCCAGGAACCGCACGATCGTCGCCGGGAACAGAATGATGCTCGAGGCGAAAATCGGCGGGATCACGCCAGCCATGTTCAGCTTAAGCGGCAGATGCTGGGTCTGCGCGGCGTACATGCGCCGCCCGCGCTGTCGCTGGGCGTGATGCACGGGAATCCGGCGCTGCGCGCGTTCCACGAAAACCACGAAGCCGAGTACGGCAAGCGCCCCGACGAACAGCGCGATCACGAAGAAGATGCTGAGCTCGCCAGTCCGCACCAGGTCCAGCGTGCCGCCGATCGCCGACGGCAAACCGGAGACGATCGCGGCGAAGATCAGCATCGAGATGCCGTTGCCGATACCGCGCTCGGTCACCTGTTCGCCGAGCCACATCAGGAACAACGCGCCCGTGGTCAGGCAGACCGCCGTCGTGAATATGAACGCATATTCACTGATCCCGGACTGGGCGATCCCCTGGTTCCACAGCGCCACGCCGGTGCCGATCGACTGGAACAGTGCCAGCCCGACCGTGCCGTAGCGCGTGTACTGCGTGATCTTGCGCCGTCCGGCCTCGCCTTCCTTCTTGAGTTCCTTGAGGCTCGGAATCGTCGCCGTCATCAACTGCATGATGATCGACGCGGAGATATACGGCATGACGCCGAGCGCGAAGATCGACAGCCGCTTGAGGGCGCCACCGGTGAACATCACGCCGACATCGAGGATCGTGCCGGACTGGTTCTCGAACAGCTGTGCGAGCTGCGCCGGGTCGATGCCCGGCACCGGAATGAACGTGCCGATGCGGAAGACGACGAGCGCCCCGACGAGAAACAGCAGTCGCTGCCGGATCTCCGTCAGGTTGCCTGCATCGGGCAGCTTCCCGCCGCCACCGGCCGCCTGATTGTTGGGGCGCTTTGCCATGATCTACTCGGCGACGCTGCCGCCGGCCGACTCGATCGCCTTGGCCGCACCCGCCGTCGCAGCCACGCCCTTGAGCGTGATCGCCTTGTTCAGGGCGCCCGTGGCGACAACCTTGGCGCGGTGTGCATCACGCGGGACCACACCGGCGGCCTTGAGTGCCGCGAGGTCCACCTCGCCATCCAGTCGATTGAGGCTGTCGAGGCGAACCTCGGCCGGGCCGTCCATCGGACTGCGGAAGCCGCGCTTGGGCACGCGCCGCTGCAGCGGCATCTGGCCGCCTTCGAAACCGGCGTTGATGCTGCCGCCCGTGCGGGCCTTCTGGCCTTTGTGGCCGCGGCCCGCGGTCTTGCCCAGCCCGGAACCCGGGCCGCGGCCGACGCGCTTGGCCGACTGCCGGGCGCCTTCGCCCGGCTGGAGATCGTTGAGCTTCATGCCTAGGCCTCCTCGATCGCGAGCATGTCGGCGACCTTGTTGATCATGCCGCGGTTCTCCGGCGTATCCGCCACCGTCACCTCGTGGTGCATGCGGCGCAGCCCCAGGCCACGCACGCAGTCCCGATGACGCTTGACGCGCCCGATGGTGCTCTTCACGAGCTTGATCCTGATCTGATTGCTGGCCATCACGCGCTCCTTAAGCCGTAATCTCTTCGACAGTCTTGCCGCGCTTGGCCGCGATGAACTCCGGATCGTGCAGGTCGCGCAGACCGTTGATGGTGGCGCGCACGATGTTGATCGGGTTGCGCGAGCCGTAGCTCTTGACCAGCACGTTCTGCACGCCCGCGACCTCGAAGACCGCGCGTGCGCCGCCGCCGGCGATCACGCCGGTACCCTCGGAGGCCGGCCGCATGATCACCTTGGTGGCACCGTGATGCCCGTTGATCGCGTGCTGCAGCGTCGAGCCGTCCTTGATCTGGACGCGGATCATGTTCTTGCGCGCGGCGTCCATGGCCTTGGCGATGGCCAGCGGCACTTCCCGCGCCTTGCCATAGCCGAAACCGACGCGGCCCTCGCCGTCGCCGACCACGGTCAGCGCCGTGAAGCCGAACTGCCGGCCGCCCTTCACCACCTTCGCCACGCGATTGACGGTGATCAGCTTCTCGAGCAGGTCGCCTTCGGTGCGTTGTTCGTTACGTGTTGCCATTGGAAAATCCTGCTTAGAACTTCAGACCGCCTTCACGCGCGGCATCCGCCAGCGCCTTCACCCGGCCGTGATACGCGAAGCCGGAGCGGTCGAACGCCACCGATTCCACACCGGCCGCCTTCGCCCGTTCGGCGATCGTGCGCCCGACCAGCCGTGCGGCGTCACAGTTGCCCGTGGTGCCACACTCCTCGCGCAGCGCCTTTTCGTTGGTCGAGGCGCACACGAGGGTCTGCGACCCATCCGGAGCGAACAGCTGCGCGTAGATATGCTGCGGCGTGCGATGCACCGACAGCCGATGAACGCCGAGGTTGCGCATGTGCATGCGCGCGCGGCGGGCACGGCGCAAACGCGAGATCGTCTTGTTGTGCATGACCTTGACTTACCGTTTGATGCGTGTGACGACGCGCTATTTCTTCTTCGCGTCCTTGCGGACGACGCGTTCGTCGGAATACCGGATGCCCTTGCCCTTGTAGGGCTCGGGCGGACGATAGTTCCGAATCTCCGCGGCGACCTGACCGACGACCTGCTTGTCGGCCCCGGTGATGATGACTTCCGTCGGCGAAGGCGTCTGCACGCTCACGCTTTCGGGCATCTGGTGCGCCACCGGATGCGACAGCCCGAGCGCCAGGTTGAGCGTGTTGCCCTGGGCCTGGGCGCGATAGCCGACGCCGACCAGTTCCAGCCGGCGTTCGAAGCCTTCGCTCACACCGTGGACCATATTGGCCACGATCGCGCGAACCGTGCCGGCCATCGCCAGGTTGACCTGACGGCCGCTGGGACGCGCCCGCGCCTCACCCTCGTCGACATCGAGATCGACGCCGGGCGGCAGCGTGAACAGGAGCTCGCCGTTCTTGCCCTTCACCTTGACCTCACGGCCGGAGACGTTGCACTCCACACCGCTGGGCAGGGCGACGGGCGCTTTTGCTACTCGAGACATAATTGCGCTTCCTCGCGTTACCGCCGACCTACGACACCGTGCAGAGCAGTTCGCCGCCGTGGCCCGCTTCGCGCGCGGCCCGATCGGTCATCACGCCCTGCGACGTCGATACGATGCAGATGCCGAGACCGCCGACGACAGAGGGAATATCCCCCTTGCTGCGATACACCCGCAGGCCCGGTTTCGACACGCGCTCGATGTTCTCGATCACGCCATGGCCCTGGAAATACTTGAGCCGGATCTTCAGGCGCGGCTTACCGTCGAGCTCACCGGTCTCGTAACCGGCGACATAGCCCTCGGACTCGAGCACGCCGGCGATCGCCAGCTTAAGCTTCGACGAGGGCATCTCGACACTTTCCTTGTCTGCCGACTGCCCGTTACGGATACGGGTCAGCATGTCGGCAATGGGGTCAGTCATACTCATGCGTACCGATACCTATTCTGTGGCCTACCAGGAGGACAGGACGAGGCCGGGGACCTCGCCACGCATCGCGGCTTCGCGCAACTTGTTGCGCGACAACCCGAACTTGCGATAGACGCCCCGCGGGCGCCCGGTGGCGCGGCAGCGCCGCGTGACCCGCGTGGGACTCGCATCGCGCGGCAGCGCCTGAAGTTCCTGAGCCGCCGCGAAACGCTCTTCCGGCGCGGCCTCGGGATCGTTGATACGGGCCTTGATCGCTTCGCGCTTCGCGGCGTATTTCGCCACGATCTTTTCGCGCTTGCGGTCGCGGGCAATCATGCTTTTCTTCGCCATAGTTATCTCCGGGCCGAGCCTACTTCCGAAACGGGAAGTTGAAGCCGTCGAGCAGCGCTCGCCCTTCTTCGTCGTTTCGCGCGGACGTGGTGATGATGATGTCCATCCCGCGCAGCTTATCCACCTGGTCGTAGTCGACTTCGGGGAACACGATCTGCTCGCGCACACCCAGGCTGTAGTTGCCGCGACCGTCGAACGCCCGCGGATTGAGCCCGCGGAAATCGCGGATCCGCGGCAGTGCCACGTTGACCAGACGATCGAGGAACTCGTACATCCGCGTGCGCCGAAGCGTGACCTTGCAGCCGATCGGCCAGCCCTCGCGAATCTTGAACCCGGCGACCGACTTGCGTGCCCGGGTCATGATCGGCTGCTGGCCGGTGATCGTCGCCATGTCGGCCATCGCCGCCTCGATCACCTTGCGGTCGGATACCGCTTCGCCCACACCCATGTTGAGCGTGATCTTGGTGACCTGCGGCGCCGCCATCGGGCTGCTGTAGCCGAACCTTTTGATCAGGTCCGGCAGGATCTGGTCGGCATACACCGTTTTCAAGCGTGCCGGTTGTTCCATTGCCTGTTCCATGACGTTTGCCTACGCGTCCACGACTTCGCCGGACGATTTGAAGATGCGGACCTTGCGCCGATCCGATCCTTCGCCCAGCCATTTGAAACCGACCCGGTCGCCCTTGTCGGCGTCGGGGTTGTACAACATCACGTTCGAGACATGGAGCGGCATTTCCCGCTCCTCGATGCCGCCCTGGATGCCCTGGTTGGGATCGGGACGGACATGCTTCTTGGCGATGTTGATGCCTTCGACGACGAGCTTGTCATCCAGGATACGGTTCACGGTGCCGCGACGGCCCCGATCCTTGCCCGAGATGACGACGACCTCGTCGCCGGTGCGAATCTTGTTGGAGCTCATAGAACCTCCGGCGCCAGCGAGATGATGCGCATGAAGCGGGCACGCAGCTCTCGCGTCACCGGACCGAAGATGCGCGTGCCGACGGGCTGGTCCGCATCATTGAGCAGCACCGCCGCATTCTTGTCGAAACGGATGAGCGAACCGTCGACGCGACGCACGCCGTGCCGGGTGCGCACCACGACGGCGTTCATCACGTCGCCCTTCTTGACTCGACCGCGCGGAATCGCGTCCTTAACGGTGACCTTGATGATGTCACCGACGCGCGCATACCGGCGATGCGAGCCGCCCAGCACCTTGATGCACTGGACCCGGCGGGCGCCGCTGTTGTCAGCCGCATTGAGTACCGATTCTGTCTGGATCATGGCTTTGGTTTATCCCGCGGTATCGAATTCGCCGGCCTTCTCGACCACACGCCACAGCGCCCACGCCTTGCCGCGCGACTCCGGGCGACCCTCGACGATCTCCACGAGATCGCCGACCTGACACGTGTTCTCCGGATCGTGCGCCTTCAGGCGCGTGCTGCGCCGCATGTACTTGCCGTACAGCGGATGCTGCATCCGGCGCTCGATGTAGACGACGATCGTCTTGTCCATCGCGGCGCTGACGACCTTGCCGGCCACCACGCGACTGCGCGCCTGCTGCCCGGTCTTGCCATCCACCGCTTCGTTGTTCTCGCTCATGTCTTTCAACCCTGGTTGCGCGTTTCGCGCAGCACTGTCTTGATGCGCGCGATATCACGACGAATGGCGCCGAACTGATGCGTACCGGACAGCTGACCGGTCGCCTGCTGCATGCGCAGGTTGAACTGCTCACGACGCAGGGCCAGCAGCTCCTTGTGCAGATCTTCCGGCGATTTCTCGCGCAGCTCTTTCGCTTTCATGACGACCTCTACAGGATCTTGCGTTCGACGAACGCAGTCTTGACGGGCAGCTTGGACGCGGCCAGCCGGAAGGCCTCCTGCGCCACCTCGCGGCTCACGCCTTCCATTTCGTACAACATCGAGCCCGGCTGGACCTTGGCCACCCAGAACTCGACGTTGCCCTTGCCCTTGCCCATGCGGACCTCGATCGGCTTCTTTGTCACCGGTTTGTCCGGAAACACGCGGATCCAGGTCTTGCCGCCGCGGCGGATGTGGCGGGTCATCGCGCGACGACCGGCCTCGATCTGGCGCGCCGTGAGCCGCCCGCGGGTCACGGCCTTGAGGCCGTACTCACCGAAACTGACTTCGTTGCCGCGCTGGGCCAGGCCACGGTTGCGACCTTTCTGGACCTTGCGGAACTTGACTCGCTTGGGTTGCAACATGACTGATTACCCCGCTGCCGCGCCGCTTTCCGCGGGCGTTTCCTCGATCTTGGGATCGGCGTCGAACACTTCGCCCTTGAAGATCCACACCTTGACGCCGAGCACGCCGTAGGTGGTCTTGGCTTCCGCCAGGCCGTAGTCGATGTCCGCTCGCAGCGTGTGCAGCGGCACGCGGCCTTCGCGATACCACTCCGTGCGCGCGATCTCGGCGCCGTTGAGCCGTCCGGCCACGTTCACGCGGATGCCGCCGGCGCCCAGGCGCATGGCGTTGCCGACCGCGCGCTTCATGGCACGCCGGAACATGATCCGACGTTCCAGCTGCTGCGCGATGTTCTGCGCGACGAGCAGTGCGTCCAGCTCGGGGCGACGAATCTCCTCGACCGACAGATGCACCGGCACGCCCATGCGCTCGGAGACCTCCATGCGCAGCTTGTCGATGTCCTCGCCCTTCTTGCCGATCACGATGCCCGGCCGCGCCGTGTGGAGCGTGATCCGCGCGGAACGGGCCGGGCGATCGATCTGGATGCGGCTAACCGACGCGTGCGCCAGGCGCTCACGGATGAAATCCCGAATCTCGAGATCGGTGTTGAGGGCGTCGCGATAGCCGGCACTCTCGGCGTACCAGCGCGAACTCCACTCCGACGTGATTCCCAGCCGGAAGCCGATCGGATGTACTTTATGACCCATATCTAGTTCCGCTTGTTCTGCCGATTACTTGTCGGCGACACGAATCGTGATGTGACTCGTGCGCTTGAAAATCCGGTCCGCCCGGCCACGCGCCCGCGGTTTCATCCGCTTCATCGTCGGCCCTTCGTCGACCATCAGAGTCGAGATCCGGAGCTCGTCGATGTCCGCACCCTCGTTGTGCTCGGCGTTGGCCACGGCCGACTCGAGAACCTTGCGCATGATCTGCGCGGCCTTCTTGGTCGAGAACTGCAGAATCTCGAGCGCACGCTCGACCGGCATGCCCCGGACCTCGTCCGCGATCAGGCGCGCCTTCTGCGGCGAAATGCGCGCGAAGCGCAGTTTGGCGATCGATTCCATGACTAGTGTCCTCGCCTTAGCTCTTGCGGTCGCCGAGATGGCCCTTGAACGTACGCGTGGGCGCAAACTCGCCGAGCTTGTGACCCACCATGTTCTCGGACACAAACACCGGCACGTGCTGACGGCCGTTGTGCACGGCGATCGTCAGACCGATCATGTCCGGCGTGACCATCGAGCGCCGCGACCAGGTCTTGATCGGACGCTTGGTCGTGCTGCCCGAAGCCGCCTCGACCTTCTTGGCCAGGTGCAGGTCCACGAAAGGACCCTTCTTGATAGAACGTGGCATAGCTGTTCCCGTGCCTGTTGACGCGGCTTACCGCTTCTTCCGTTTGACGCTGCGACGAACAATCATGCCGTCGGTGCGCTTGTTCGCACGCGTCTTGAAACCCTTCGTCTTCCAGCCCCAGGGACTGGTCGGATGGCGACCGCCACTGGTGCGACCCTCACCACCGCCGTGCGGGTGGTCGATCGGGTTCATGGCTACGCCACGCACCGTCGGCCGGCGGCCGCGCCAGCGCTTCGCGCCGGCCTTGCCGAGCTGGCGGAGGCTGTGCTCGTAGTTGCCGACCTCGCCCACCGTCGCCTTGCAGTTCACGTGCACGCGACGGGTCTCGCCCGACTTGAGCCGCAGCACCGCGTATTCCCCGGCGCGCGCGGCCAGCTGCACGGTGGCGCCGGCACTGCGCGCCAGCTGGGCACCCTTGCCCGGCCGCATCTCGACGCAGTGGATCGTGGTGCCCACCGGGATGCTGGCCAGCGGCATGGCGTTGCCCGGGCGGATCGGCGACTGCGGACCCGACATAATCGGCGTGCCGGCGTCGACACCGCGCGGCGCGATGATGTAACGACGCTCACCATCGGCGTACAGCACCAGCGCGATGTTCGCGCTGCGGTTCGGGTCATACTCCAAGCGCTCGACACGGCCGGGCACACCGTCCTTGTCGCGCTTGAAATCGATCAGCCGATAGTGCTGGCGATGGCCGCCGCCGCGATGCCGGACCGTGATCCGACCGTTGTTGTTCCGGCCGCCCTGCTTGTGCTTCTTGACGGTAAGCGCGTCGTGCGGCTTGCCGTTGTACAGCGCCTTGTTCTTGACGCTGACGACGAAGCGACGGCCTGCAGAGGTCGGATTGGCTTTCTTGAGTGCCATAACTGTTCTCGCTCTGTGCTCTGACGCCTAGCCGGCGGCGCCGTCGAGAAAATCGAGATTCTCGCCTTCGGCCAGCGTCACATAGGCCTTCTTCCAGCCCGACTGCATGCCAGGCCGACCCCGGAATCGCTTCTGCTTAGCGTGAACGTTCAGCGTCGTGACCTTGGTGACCTTGACGTCGAACAGCTGCGACACCGCTTTGGCGATCTCCGGCTTGCTCGCGTTTCTGGCGACCTCGAACACGACCTGATTGTGCGCTTCGCCCACCACGCTGCTCTTCTCGGAGACGTGCGGCGCGCGCAGGACCTGAAAAATTCGTTCCTGATTCATGCCAGCCAACCTTCAAGCGCACGCAGCGCTTCCTCTGTGATCAGCACCTTCTCGGCCCCGACGAGCACGACGGGGTCGACCCCGCCCGATTCGACCACGTCGAAACCCGGGATGTTGTTCGCCGAGTAGCCGACCTTGTCGTCCACCTCGGCCATGACCAGCAGTCCGCGCGCCTCGCAGCCCTGATCCGAGAGCGCCTTGATCAGCGCCTTGGTGCTGTGCGCCTCGAGCGACGGAGCCTCGACTACGGTGAGACGATCCTGGCGCAGAAGCTCCGAGACGATCGCACGCATACCGGCGCGATACATCTTGCGATTGACCTTCTGTGCGTGATTTCGCGGCACGGCCGCGAACGTCACGCCACCCCCGGCCCACAGCGGGCTGCGGATGGTGCCGGCACGGGCCCGGCCCGTGCCCTTCTGACGCCACGGCTTCTTGCCGCCGCCCCGCACCGCCGCGCGATTCTTCTGCGCCTTGGTGCCGGCACGCGCACCGGCGAGATGCGCGGTGACGATCTGGTGCACGAGATCGCGGTTGAAGGGCCGGCCGAACACGTCGTCCGACACCGATACCGATTTCCCGCCTGTCGCTAGATTCAATTCCATGACTTTCAGTGCCTATCCGAAATGTCGCGCCTACCCGGCCTTCTTGACCGCGGGCGACACGACCACGTCGCCGCCCTTGGCGCCCGGAACCCCGCCCTGGATCAGGAGCAGGTTGCGTTCCGCATCCACACGTACGACCTTGAGGTTCTGCACCGTGGTCCGGGCGTTGCCGAGCTGGCCCGCCATTTTCTTGCCTTTGAACACATGACCCGGCGACTGGTTCTGACCGATGGCACCCGGCGCGCGATGCGCCTTCGAGTTGCCGTGGCTGTTGCGCTGCGAGCGGAAATTGTGCCGCTTGATTACACCGCCATAGCCTTTACCGATCGACTGACCGACCACGTCCACGACCTGACCTTCGGCGAACAGCGACACCGTCAGCTCACCGCCGACCTCGATGTCCGTCTGCTCCGCCTCGGCGGCCTCGTCTTCGTCCTGATTGCCGGCGGGCGCTGCCAGCGGCACCGTCGGCCAATCACCTTCCACGCGGAACTCCCAGAGTCCGCGGCCGGCATCGACGCCGGCTTTCTTGAAATGCCCTGCGGCCGGCCGGGTCACGCGAGAAGCGCGCCGCGTCCCGGTCGTCACCTGCACGGCACGATAGCCGTCGGTGTCGACATCTTTTTTCTGGACGACGCGGTTCGGCTCGACCTCGACGACCGTGACAGGCACGGACACGCCGTTGTCGTCGAACACGCGCGTCATGCCGCGCTTGCGACCTACCAATCCAATAGCCATGTATGAAACACCTTCTCGCTTATCGCCACTCGCTAGAGGGGGCGACAGTTCAAGTATGGTTGTGTCCAGCGAACAAGGCCCGCGGAGCGCGGGCCTTGTCGACCAGGGCGCGGACTATAACAGACCGAACCCGATTTGTAACGTCTTTTTTACTGAAGCTTGATCTGGACGTCGACGCCCGCCGCCAGATCCAGCTTCATGAGCGCATCGACCGTCTTCTCGGTCGGCTCCACGATATCCATCATCCGCTTGTGCGTCCGGATCTCGTACTGATCCCGCGCGTCCTTGTTGACGTGCGGCGAGATCAGGATCGTGTAGCGCTCCTTGCGCGTGGGGAGCGGAATCGGACCGTGCACCTGGGCACCGGTCCGCTTCGCGGTCTCCACGATCTCACGTGCCGACTTGTCGATCAAACGATGATCGAACGCCTTGAGCCGGATCCGAATGTTCTGACTGGCTGCCATGATCTTATGCCGTAATCTTGGTCACGACGCCGGCGCCCACGGTGCGGCCGCCTTCGCGGATCGCAAAACGCAGACCCTC
>NZ_AYKF01000101.1 GCF_003732545.1 Salinisphaera orenii subsp. halophila YIM 95161
CGGCCGAATGTCGCAACCTGCTCGCCCATGCCGGCTATAGATGACTTACCAAATACGCAAAATGCTCTAGCGCCTTCCAGGGCCATCCAGCGCGTCGTGCGAACGCCGCGTCGGAGACCGTACATCGTGTGCGGCAGGGCGCGAGTCACCGATCGTGGCGCGCCAAAATCCATACGGGCAACGCCGCGGCGCGCCCGTGGTTGTTTCATGGGAGGCCCACCCCTAAGGGCCAGCCGCTCCATGCAACGCCCAGGGTGCGGCAATCCAGCGTCGTCGCACCGTGGCGCAGAACGACTGCGTGGCGCACAAGAGATCTCGTCTTTCCGCCCATAGTCTTATTTTCGGGAAGCACTTGGCGCGGGCTCGCATGGAGCATCAGCCGGCCGGCAGCACGAGGCGCGCGGACAGACCGCCGAGCGCCGCCCGTTCCAGCGCCAGCTCGCCCTCGTAGGCACGGGCCAGATCGGCGACGATCGCCAGCCCGAGGCCCCAGCCCGGCGTGTCCTCGTCGAAACGCCGGCCCCGGTCCAGCGCCTGTTCGCGCCGGGCCGCGGGCAGGCCCGGGCCGTCGTCGTCGACGCATATCTGCAGACGATCGCCGTACACGCTCGCGCGCACCTCGACGATGCCGCGCGCCCACTTGCAGGCGTTGTCCATCAGATTGCCGATCATCTGCTCCAGGTCCCGGGTCTCGCCGGCAAAGCGCAGGCCGTGGCCGGCGTCGGTGTCGATGACGCGACCGCGGTCGCCGTACAGCCGCTGCAGGGTCCGCGTGAGCCGCTCGAGCACCGGCGCCACCTCGGCGGCCACGCCGGCGCGCTGGGTGGCGGCGATGCGCGTGCGCGCCAGATGCCACTCGATCTGGCGCTGCATCGCCGTCGCCTCGGCCCGCAGCCGGGCGGCCCGCGCTTCGCCGCCCTCCTGTGCCAGGCGGTCGGCCTCGTTGCGGATCACCGACAGCGGCGTCTTCAGGGCGTGGGCGAGATTGCCGGCCTGGTGCCGGGCGCGCTCGATCAGCGCCTGGTTGTCGGTCAGCACCTGATTGAGATCGGCCACCAGGGGCGCGACCTCGCCGGGATAGTCGCCGGACAGCCGCGCGCTCTCGGCCCGTCGGATGGTGCCCAGCTCGCGCCGCAGCCGCCGCAGCGGTGCCAGTCCCAGCCCGACCTGCAGCCCGGCGGCCACGATGAGGCCCAGCGCCAGCGCGCCGAGCGCCCACGCCAGCGTGCCGCGGAAATCGACCACCGCCGCCTCCACCGGGGCCAGGCTGGCGGCCACCGTCAGCCGCAGCGGCCCCGCGCGGCGCGGCAGCGTCACCTCGCGGGTGAGTGCGAGCAGCCGCGCGCCGCGCGCGCCGCGCGGGCCGTCCAGCCGGTGCAGCCCGGTCGCCTGCCCGGGCACCGGCAGATGCATGTCCCAGAGCGAGCGCGAGCGCAGATCCACGGGTGCGTCCCCGGCGGCGTCGATCTGCCAGTAGCGCCCCGAGAACACCCGTTCGTAGAGCGGGTCGCTCATTCGCGGGTCCGGTGCGAATTCACCGTCGGTGCCGGTATCCAGCTGCGAGACCAGCTGCAGGAAATCGGCGTCGAGGCGGCGCCCGAGTTCGTCCTCGAGATGACCGCGGAACAGCAGCGACAACACCACGGCCGTCGCGACCAGCGCGATCAGGATCCAGGCGATCGCGCCGAGCAGCAGCCGGCGCTGGAGGGAGGCTCTCGGCACGGCCGGCCTAGTCGACCGGATCGGCGGTGTCGACGAAGCGGTAGCCGAAACCGCGCTCGGTGACAATCGCGGCCACCCCGAGCTTGCTGCGCAGCCGCCGGACGAAGACCTCGATGGTGTTGGAGTCGCGGTCGTAGTCCTGAGCGTAGATATGCTCGATGAGTTCGCTGCGTGAGACCACCTGCCCGGCGTGGTGCATGAGATACGACAGCACCCGGTATTCGTGGCCGGTCAACCGAATCGGTCGGCCGGCCACGCTGACCCGGGCGCTGCGCGTGTCCAGGGTCACGCCGCCGCGCTCGATCACCGCCGAGGCGCCGCCGCTGGCGCGCCGGATGAGCGCCCGCAGCCGGGCCAGCAGCTCCTCCATCCGGAACGGCTTGGCCAGATAGTCGTCTGCGCCGGCGTCGATGCCGTCGACCTTCTCGTGCCATTCGCCGCGGGCGGTGAGCACGAGCACAGGCACGGCGACCGCCTCGGCCCGCCAGCCCCGCAGCACGCTGAGCCCGTCCAGGCGCGGCAGCCCGAGATCGAGCACCACCGCATCGTAGGGCTCGGTCGCGCCGCGGTAGGCCGCGTCCTCGCCGTCGGTGGCCACATCCACCGCGTAGCCGGCCTCGGCCAGCGCCTCGGCGAGCTGCTCGACCAGCGTCGGTTCGTCCTCGACGATCAGCAGGCGCATGCCGCCTCCCGCGCTCGGGCCCGGCGAGACGTCAAGCCAACGCCGCGTCCGGGGCCGCCGCAATCAAGGCCAACTGCGCCGCGGGGCGCCCATGGTGAACGACTCACGGGCGGCCCGACCCGACGGGCCGCGGAATGTCCGGCGCGAACTGGCATGACGTGTCGGCAGCCTCTAGTCCGGCGTGCCCGCGGGCACGCAGCCCAGCCGGTCCAGCCGCTTGCCCTCGGCCTCCAGCAGGTCGAAGTCGCGGGCGTCGTACTCCAGCTCCGCGACGTCGCCGGCCGGCCCGAGCAGCTTGATCTCGTAGACCCAGACACCGTCGTCCTCCTCCAGCTCGGTCTCCACGAAACGGCCCTGGCAGGTCGACTCCACGTGTTCGATCAGTTCGCTCAGCGGCCGCAGGTCGCCGGCGGCACGCAGCGCCCGGGCCTCGTCGTCGTCGTCATCGGCGAGCGCAGACCCCGCGCACAGCAGGCAGGCGACGGACAGGACGAAAATCGGTAGGCGCGCGATCATGCCGCCATTGCGAGGCTCGGGCGATGAACTTTCGATTAACGCGGTGTTCACCGTCGATTCGACGGGCCGGCGCCAGGCTGGCCCCGAACTCATGCAACGGAGCTGACCATGACCCATCGCAATCTCATCGCCCTTACCACCGCCGCCGGCCTCGCCCTGGCGGGCACCACCGCCCTCGCCCAGAACAACGGCGCCGACAGCGGCTCGATGGGCATCCCCGACGTGGTGAAATCGCTCGAGGGCGAAGGCTACACCCAAATCGAAAGCGTCGAGCACGAGGCCAACCGCTACGAGGTGGACGCCACCGCGCCCAACGGCCACCGCGTGGAGCTGGAGGTCGACGAGAACAGCGGCGAGATCCTGCACAGCGAACGCGACGACTGATCCGCCGCCACGCCACCGGCGATCACGGGCCCGCCTTCGAGGCGGGCCTTTCTCGTGGCGTTAGCGCCGACCGTCGACGGCACGGGCGCACGGCGGCGACTTCATCGCTGCATGCTACAACGGTAGACTGTCGCGCTTTCCCGACCCATGCGAGCCCGTCGTGCGCGAAGACACCCGTCCGGCCCTGACGCCGTCCATGCCCATCGTCTGGCTGATGGCCGTCGCCTGCGGGCTGTCGGTCGGCGGGCTCTACTACGCCCAGCCGCTGGTCGATCTGCTCGCGCGCACGCTCGAAATCTCCAGCGCCGCGGCCGCCTCGATCATCACCGTGACCCAGCTCGGCTTCGTCACGGGGCTGGTCTTCCTCGTCCCCCTCGGGGACTTCTTCAATCGCCGCCGCCTGGTCCCGCTGGTGAGCACGGGCGCCAGCCTGTCGCTGGCCTGTGCCGCGCTCGCGCCGGGCTTCGAGGGGTTTCTCGTCGCCAGCTTCCTGATCGGCCTGACCTCGACCGCGGCCCAGATCATGGTGCCGATGGCCGCGCATCTGGCCGCCGACGACCAACGTGGCGCCGTGGTCGGCCGGGTGATGAGCGGCCTGCTGATCGGCATCCTGCTCGCCCGCGCCTTCGCCGGCCTGGTCGCCGATCTCGCGGGCTGGCGTACGGTCTTCGGCGCGGCCTCGCTTCTGATGCTCGCCCAGGCGCTGGTGCTGCGGCGCATGCTGCCGGACACCGAGCAGATCGGGGAACGACTGCGCTACGGTCGGGTGCTGCGCTCGATCGGGGCGCTGCTGGTCGAGGAGCCGCTGCTGCGCCGGCGCATCGTCTACGGCACGCTCGGCTTCGCCGGCTTCACCATCATGTGGACCTCGCTGCCGTTTCTGCTGGCGCGGGCGCCCTACGGCTACAGCGAGACCGCGATCGGGCTGTTCAGCCTGCTCGGCGCGGCCGGCGCCGTCGGCGCGTCGCTGGCCGGCACCCTGCACGACGCCGGCCGCAACCGGGCCGGCACCGCGGCGTTCATCGTTGCGGCGCTGGCCGCCTTCGTGCTCATGGGCCTGGCCCCGCACAGCCTGGTGGCGATCGTGATCGGCATCCTGCTCATGGACCTCGGCGTCCAGGGCGTGCAGATCCTCAACCAGAGCACCATCTACGCGCTGCGGCCGGAGGCGCGCAGCCGCATCACCACCGCCTACATGGGCTGTTTCTTCCTGGGCGGCGCGGCCGGCTCGCTGGTCGCCGGCATCGCCGTCGACATCGCGGGCTGGCCCGGTGCGATGGCCGTGGCCGGCACGCTGGAGGCGGCCGCGCTGGTTTTCTGGTGCACCGAACGCCGGGCCGCGGCGACCGCGAGCCAGGGTCGGGCGTGATCCCGATTGCCACGCGTGCGTTCGGGCTCTAGCCTTGGACGAATCCTGTCCCCAGACACGCCGCGACGGCGCACTATGAGCGAATCCATCACCGTCACCGTCGAATGCTTCGGCGAACTCCGGACCCTGATGGCCGGCGACACGGCCACGCTCGCGGTGGCGGCCCCGCACACGCCGGCCGCGCTCATCGCGGCCGCCCGGCAGCAACACCCCGGCGCGGCCGATCTGCTCTCGCGCACCGCCTGCGCCCGCGGCGACACGCTGCTGGCCGCGGACGCGGTGCTGGCCGACGGCGACACCGTCGCCCTGATCCCGCCGGTCTCCGGCGGCCAGCCGGAACAGGCCCCCGATGCACGCCATCTGCGCGCGGCCGAGCTGGATCTCGACGCCCTCATGGCCGAGACCGAGGACGAGACCTGCGGCGCGCTGGTGGTCTTCGGCGGCACCGTGCGTCTGGCCAACAACGGCCGCGACGTCACCGCGATGGATTATTCCGCCTACGGCCCGCTGGCCGCGCGCACCATGGCCGAGATCGAGGCCGAGACGATCGAGCGCTTCGGCGTCGCCGCCTGCCGCATCCAGCACCGCACCGGGCGACTCGGACTCGGCGCGGTCAGCGTCTACATCGTGGTGCGGGCCGTGCACCGGGCCGAAGCCTTCGACGCCGCCCGCCACGCGCTCGAGGAACTCAAGGCCCGCGTCGCGGTGTGGAAGAACGAACACTACGCCGACGGCAGCAGCGCCTATCTGGAAGGCACCGAGGTCGTCGGCCCCGAACGCCCGCGAGGAGACCGCCGATGAAGGATGTGGGCATGAAGCCCGAGACCCTGCGCTCGGCCACCGCCACCGCCAGTTTCCACGCCCCCGGCCACTGTCTGCGGCGCATCGCCGAGCGCGACACCGAAAAGGGCGACCCGCAGGCCTCGGCCCGTATCGCCGGCATTCTCGCGGCCAAGCGCACCGACGAGCTGCTGCCGCTGTGTCATCCGCTGCCGATCCACGCCGCCGAAGTCCACTTCACGATCGAGGACGCCCGCGTGGTGATCGAGGCCGAAGTCCACACGATCGGCCCGACCGGCGTCGAGATGGAGGCGCTCACGGCCGCGAGCATGGCCGCGCTGACGCTCTACGACATGCTCAAGCCCTACGCCCAGCCCGAGGAACTGGCCATCGGCGACACCCGTCTCGTCGACAAGACCGGGGGCAAGAGCGACTTCAAGCGCACGCTGAAACAGCCGCTGTCCGCGCAGGTGCTGATGGTCTCGAACCCCGTGGCCGACGGCAACAAGCCGGACACCGCCGGCCGCGGGGTCTTCGAGGGGCTCGAGACGGCCGGCTTCGCGCCGCTCGGCTACGAGATCCTGCCCGACGACGCCGATCGGGTGCGCGCGGCCGTGCAGACCGCGATCGATGCCGGCACTCAACTCGTCGTCACCGTCGGCGGCACCGGCATCGGCCCGAAGGACCGGGTGGTCGAGACGGTCGAACCGATGCTGACCACGCCCATGCCGGGTCTCATGGAGGCCGCCCGCGCCTTCGGCCAGCGACGCACGCCCTACGCCGTGCTTTCGCGCGGGGTCTCCGGCTTCGCCGGCAACAGCCTGGTGGTGACCTTCCCGGGCAGCCGCTCGGGCGCGGCGGAGACCCTGGCCGCACTGCTGCCGAGCCTGGTGCACGTGCTGGAGATCCACCAGCGCTTCGCGGGCCACGCCGGCTGATCGCCCGCGCCCGTCGGGCGCAGGAAGCGGGCGCCTCGACAAGGCGTGCGAAAGGCATCGGGCAATGCGTCGTCACCGCCATCCGGCCTCGGTCCGGCGCCGCCACGGTGACGCGCCACGCGGCGATTCGCGCATCGGGCCGGTCGGGGCAATCCGACAGTCCGACCCTACAGCCCGCCGAGACGCGCCCAGGCCTGCTCGGCCAGCGCCAGGCTCTTGATCACCGCGTACAGGGGTTCGCCTTCGGCCAGCGCCAGGCGTTCGGCCGAGTAGCGGGTGATGCGCGCCGCCAGACGCTGGTTACCGATCGCCAGCGTCACCTCGACCGCCTGATCGCCGTCCTGCGCGATCGCGTCCACGCGCCCGGCGAGCACGTTGAGCGCGCTGATGTCCTCCGGCCGAGAGCGCGCGAGCATGACGTCGCGGGCACGCACGTGCAGGTGCACGCGGCCGCCCGGGGCCTGATCCAGCCGCGGCACGAACAGCGGCTGGCCCTCGCAGTCGAGCGCACTCAGCCCGTGTGCGGCCGTGCCGCGGATCTCGGCCCGCAGCAGCGTGCCGGCGTCGCGGGCGTGCTCCGGGCCGAGCAGGTCCGGGCGGGCCAGAAAGGCCGCGCTCTCGCCGGAGAACACGACGCGGCCGTCGCGCAGGGCCACCACATGCCGGTTGGCCAGCCGCAGCATTTCGTCGAGCTGATGGGAGACGAACACGATCGGCACCTCGGACTCGCGGCTGAGGCGTTCGATATAGGGCAGCACCTCGGCCTTGCGGGCGGCGTCGAGCGAGGCCAGCGGCTCGTCCAGCAGCAGCATCGCCGGGTTGGCCAGCAGCGCCCGGCCGATGGCCACGCGCTGGGCCTCGCCGCCGGACAGGCCGGCCACGCGGCGATCGAGCAGCGCGCCGATATCGAGCATGTCGACGACGCGGTCGAAGCGCGCCGCGGCGGGCCGGGCGCGCGCGAACCAGGCGCCGTAGCGCAGATTGCGGGCCACGTTCAGATGCGGGAACAGCCGCGCCTGCTGGAAGACATAGCCGATGCGCCGGCGGTGCGCGGGCACGCGAATGCCGCGGTCGCTGTCGAACACGCAGCGACCGGCGATCTCGATCCGGCCGCGCCGGGGCGTGATCAGCCCGGCGACGATGCGCAGCAGCGTGCTCTTGCCGGCGCCGGAGGGGCCGAACAGGCCGGTCACCCGTTCACGGCTGTCCAGCGCATAGGCCAGATCGAAATCGCCGATGCGGTGTTCGACGTCCAGCGACAGCATCGGCTCAGCCCGCCCCGCGCAGCCGCTTGACCCGGCGCGCGATCAGCTCCGAGGCCACCAGCGCCGCCAGCGACACGGCCACCGAGATCGCGATCAGCTGCGCGGCCTGCGCCTCGCCGCCCGGCACCTGGATGAAGCTGTAGATCGCCAGCGGCAGCGTGCGGGTCTCGCCCGGGATGTTGGCCGCGAAGGTTATGGTGGCGCCGAACTCGCCGAGGGCACGCGCGAAGGCCAGTACCATGCCGGCGATGATGCCCGGCAGCGCCAGCGGCAGCGTCACCGTCGCCCGGACCCAGATCGGCGACGCGCCCAGCGTGGCGGCGGCGTCCTCCACGCGCGTGTCGATGGCCTCCAGCGACAGCCGGATCGGGCGCACCATCAGCGGAAAGCCCATCACCGCACCGGCCAGCGCCGCGCCGGTCCAGTGGAAGGCGAAGGTCAACCCGAAGGTGGCGTCCAGCCAGCCGCCCAGCGGGCTGTTGCGCCCGAGCGCGACCAGCAGCAGGTAGCCGGTGACCACCGGCGGCAGCACCAGCGGCAGGTGCACGAGCGCATCCAGCACCATCCGCCCCCGGCGGCGCGAGCGCGCCAGAAACCAGGCCGCGGCCAGCGCCAGCGGCAGACTGCAGGCCACCGCGGTCAGCGCGACCTGCAGACTCAGCCAGAGGATCTCGGCCTGGGCCGCGTCCAGCACCGGCTAGCCCCCCCCGCCGGGCCGCTTGAAGCCCCAGTCGCGAAACACCCGGCCGGCGGTTTCGCCGTTCAGGAATTCCACGAACGCGGGCGCAGACTCGGCGGCCGACGCCGCGACGACCGCGGCGGGGTAGACGATCGAATCGTGGCTGTCGTCCGGGAAGACATCGACCACGCGCACATCGTCCTCGGCGACGGCGTCGCTGGCGTAGACCACCCCCAGCGGCGCCTCGCCGCGCGCGACCAGCGCCAGCGCCCCGCGCACGTCGTCGGTCTGGGCGATTCGGCCCGCCAGCGCCGACCACACGCCCAGCGACTGCAGCGCCTGGCGGCCGTAGATGCCCGCGGGCACGGCCTCGGTGTGGGCCATGGCGAGATAATCGTCGGCCAGCCGTTCCGCGATCGGGAAATCCGGGGCCACCCGTAGGTCGATATCACTGTCGCGCGGGGCCACCAGCACCAGCGCGTTGGCCAGCACGTCGACCCGCGACGCGTTCTTCAGCCGGCCGTCGGCCTGCAGCCGATCCATCCAGTCGCGGTTGGCGGAGACGAACACATCCGCCGGCGCACCGCGCTCGATCTGGCGCGCCAGCGTCGAACTGCCGGCGTAGCTGACGTCGATATCGACGTCGTGGTCGGCCTCGTAGGCCGCGACCACCTCGTCCATCGCGTTCTTCAGGCTGGCCGCGGCGAACACCAGCAGCGACCGCTCGTGCGCGGCCGCGCCGGCGGGCACGACCGCCGCGCAGAGAAAAACGGCCACGGCATGCCGGAGAAACCGGCCTGAAATCAGTCTCATGGTCTTCGCTGAAGTCGAATCGACGGCGACCGGCACGACGATAGCCCGCGTTACCGATGGCCGGAGAATCATCGCTATATACATTACTACATAGCGCTGTCGGCGACCACATGTCGAGCAGCGTCACTGCGAGCCTAAGTGTCATCACGGATACCGTAGCCCGCCCCGGAAGCCTACCGTCTGCAACGTCGCGTCAGGCCGCGCGGCGTGGTATGGCCGGCACCGCCGGCCCACGACATCACCGGCCTATCGGGCCCCTCGCGGGTCCGGCGCATTCCAAGGAGAACACTATGCGTTCGAACAAGACTTTCTTCACGCCCCTGCTCGCCGCCCTGATCAGTGCGGGCGCGCTCACCCTGGGCGGCACCGCGATCGCCGGGTCGGATTCGGGCTCCGACGAGTCGATGTCGGGCGAAAGCAGCATGACCACCGACGAGGCGTCGAGCGAAAGCGGCATGGCCGAGAAGTCGCACAGCAGCGATCACAACGGCATGTCGAAGTCCGAGCTCGGCACGTCGAACGGCAAGGCAGGCCAGTCCGAGGACGACGCCATGTCCGAAAGCGACGCGATGTCGGAGAACGGCGCCAAGTCGCAGGACGACCTGACCGGCGACAACGACAGCATGTAGATCGACGCTGCAGGTCGTATCGTCATGAGGGCAGCCTTCGGGCTGCCCTTTTTCATGGATACGGTTCACGGGCGAGCCGCACTCGACTCGCGCGGGACGGGCCCCGTGCCGGTTTCCGCGCAAAGCATCCCTGGCCGCCCCGGCGATGACGCGATCATCGTCGCGCCACACTCTCGCCACCGACCGCTCGGCCGCGGCCGGCAACGGCAGCACGAATCCAGGCCTGGGATGCGGCGTACGAGGCGAGCACACCTTGACCCCTTCGATAGACCGACAGCCGGCTCGAGCCGGCACCGGCCCCGCGTGGCCACGGCCATACTCACGACTCAATCAAGCGATCGGCAGATCGAATGCCGCCTGCGTGCCCTCGCCCGGCGCGCTGTGCAGCCGCAGACGCGTGCCGTGCCGCACACAGATCTCGTCGACGATCGACAGCCCCAGACCCGAGCCCTCGCCGTGCCGGCGCGAGGCCGGCGTGCGGTAGAAACGCTGGGTGACGAGCGTCAGTTCATCCGCCGACAGGCCGATGCCGGTATCGACGACCGCCACCTCGACCCGCGAGGCCGTCGCGTGGGCGCACACGCGCACCGTGCCGCCCGCCGGCGTCGCCGCGACGGCGTTGTCGAGAAGATTGGCGAGCACCCGATCGACGAGCGCGAGATCCGCGGCCACCGCCGGCAGCGTGGACGCGCAGTCGATCACCAGTGCCAGGCCCGCCTCGAACGCCTGCGGGCGAAACTTGCCGACGATGTCGTGGATCAGTTCGGCGAGCGAGAACGTATCCGCCGACAGCGGCTGTTCGAACGCGTCGACCCGGGCCAGCGTCGAGAGCTGGCGCGCCAGCCGGGTCAATCGGTCGGCGTTGGTCAGGATCGCGGCCAGATGGGCCTGGCGGGTCTCGGCCGGCAGGTCCTCGGCCTTGCGCAGCTGCTCGGCATAGCCGCGCAGCGAGGTCAGCGGGGTGCGGAAATCGTGCGACAGGTTGGCGACCAGTTCCCGCCGCTGGCGGTCATTTTCGCGCAGCGCGTCGAGCTGGGCCTCGATGGTCGCGGCCATGTCGTTGAACGCGCGTGACAGATGGCCGATCTCGTCGGCCCGGCCGGGCGCGATGCGCTGGCCGTAGTCACCCACCGCGAACCGTTCCACCGCCGCGGTTAGGCGGCGAAAACGCCGGGTCAGCAGCGCGAACAACAGCAGCCCGAGTACACCGGCGAGCACCACCGCCAGCGTGCCGGCGATGAGCAGCGTGCGCGTGATGCTGCTGGTGCGCAGCATGGCGAACATGGACATGCGCGCGCCAGCATCGAGCACGGCCAGCAGGTAGCCGGGTTGCGCCGCCGCCCCGAAGCGCACCGGAGCCACCGAAAAGACGCTGTCGCGATGCGAACACGGCGCGTTGAGCAGTACCGGCAGCATGGGCTCGTCGGCCAGCAGATCCTCGAGCGTGTCCACCGGCACCCGCGCGTTGGCGCTGCAGCCGGGCTCGGCGTAGTTGCCGACCACGCGGCCTTCGGCGTCGAGCAGGTAGAGCGATACCGCCGGGTTGATCGACAGGATGCGATCGGCGGCGCGGTGCGCGGCCGGCGAATCCGGGCCGGCGCCGAGCGGCTCCCGCATGACCTGCGCGAGATTGTCGGCCAGATCGATCTGGGTGCGCTGCTGCCACTCGCGGCCGAGCTGCTCGAACTGACTGACCGCCACCCAGGCCGCGGTCAGCGCCAGCAGCAGCAGCCCGGCCAGATAGACGAACACGATGCGCGCATAGAGGCTGCGCGATACGTTCGCGATCCGTTGCCAGGCGCCCTCATGCGTCGTCCGGTGTGTCGAGCGGATCCACGAAGCGGTAGCCTACGCCCCAGACGGTCTGGATATAGCGCGGCGCGGCCGGGTCGGCCTCGATCTTGCCGCGCAGCCGATTGATATGCGTATTGACGGTGTGATCGAAGCCGTCGAATTCCGGCCCCCAGACCTGATCGAGCAGATCGCTGCGCGAAAAGCCGTGGCCCGGGTTGCGCGCGAACAGCGCCAGCAGCGCGAATTCCTTGGCCGTGAGCGACACCGGCACCTCGTCGATGCGCACCTCGTGCTTGTCGATGTCCACGCGCAGCGCCCCCACCACGATGGGGGCCGACGTGGCACCGGCCGCGCTCGATGTCGACTCGCGCTGGCGCCGGCGCAGCAGCGCCTGCACGCGGGCCAGCAGGATCGCGGCGTCGAACGGCTTGGTGATGTAGTCGTCGGCGCCGATCTCGAGGCCCAGCACCACGTCGCGCGTGCCGGCGAGCGCCGTGAGCATGATCAGCGGTATGCCGGCATCGTGGCCCCGGATCTCCCGGCAGACGGCCAGCCCGTCGATGCCCGGCAGCATGAGATCGAGTACCACCAGCGCGGCATCACGCCAGCATTCCAGCGCGCGCTCGCCGCTGGTCACCCAGTCCGCCGGATAGCCGGCCTCGCCGAGAATGGCCACCAGCAGCCGCCCGATATCGGGGTCGTCCTCGACGCACAGTATGCGCTCCGCCATGCCGTTCTCCCTGTCGCCGGGCGCCAGTCTCGACGATGTGCCCGCCGGGCACATCACGAAACGTTAAACCGGCGGCGTGTTATCGATTCGTGATGATTGCGCGGCGGGCCGGGCCTAGCTTGATCTGCAGCCGCACACCGCTGCGGCCGGCCGGGCAGAAACACATGAATCAAGGCCCGTCCGTCTTTTCTTTCCACGGAGAACTCTCATGACGCAATTCAAGACCCTTCGCAACCCGCTGCTGACCGCCCTGCTGTTCTCGGGCGTGCTGGTGTGGAGCGCCGCCGGCCTGGCCATGGAAGAAGACAGCATGTCCCATGACGACGGCGCTATGTCGCAGGACAGCGGCATGACGCACGATGATGGCATGTCGCATGACGATGGCATGAAGGCCGACGACGGCATGGCACACGATGACGGCATGAAGTCGGACGACATGTCGCACGACGACAGCATGTCCGGCGAAGACGGCATGTCGCACGACGACGGCATGAAAGAAGACAAGATGTAGGTCGTCCCCGGCTGCCGGCCGGCTTCGCGCCGGCGGGCAGCCTTTCTTTCGAACCGGGCCTATCGATGAACAAACACAACGACAATCCATACGCCAACCCGCCCGAGCGCGCCCGGGTGATCAAGCGCCACGGGCTTTTCACCCGCGTCTGGCACTGGGTCAATCTCGTGTGTCTGGTGATCCTGCTGATGAGCGGACTGCAGATCTTCAACGCCCACCCGTCGCTCTACTGGGGCAACGATTCCAGCTTCGACGCTCCGGCGCTGCAGATCACCGCGATGCGCGGCGACGACGGCGCGCCCATGGGCGTGGTGCGTATCGGCGGCTACCGCATCAATACGACCGGCGTGCTCGGTCTGTCGCGCGACGACGGCGAGCTCGATGCGCGCGCCTTCCCGGCCTGGGCCACGCTGCCCGGCCCGCAGTGGCTGGCCATGGGCCGCTACTGGCATTTCGCCGCCGCCTGGGTTTTCGCGCCCCTGCTGCTGGCCTATCTCGTCTACACCCTGATCAGCCCGGCCCGACGCCGGCTGGTCTGGCCGACCGCGGCCCAGTGGCGCGGCCTGCCGGCCACCATCGCCCACCACGCACGGCTGAAGTTCGATCACAGCGCCGACTACAACGGCCTGCAGAAGCTCACCTATCTGCTGGTGCTGTTCGGCCTGCTGCCGCTGATGGTGCTCACCGGCCTGACCATGTCGCCGACCATGAACGCCGCCTGGCCCTGGCTGCTCGACGTGTTCGGCGGCCGCCAGAGCGCGCGCACGCTGCATTTCATCTTCGCGTTTTTGCTGGTGGCCTTCTTCGTGATTCATCTCGGGCTGGTCCTGATCTCGGGCGTATTCAACAACCTGCGTTCCATGATCACCGGCCGCTATCGCCTGGGCGACGACGCCCCGGCCGACAAGGACAACCGTCATGCGTGACTCGAAGCTCATCCTCCCCGACCCGAAACGCCGGCGCCTGATCACCGGCCTGGGCGCGCTCGGCGCGAGCGCCGCCCTGACCGGCTGCGACAGCCTGTCGCGCAACGACCGAGTGCAGGACCTGCTCGGCGCGACCGACCGCCTCACCCGCGCTGCGCAGCGACTGGTCTCGTCGCGCGAGTCGCTGGCGCGCGAGTTCGGCGAGCGCGATATCGCGCCGACCATGCGCGCCAACGGCAGCACCGATCCGAGCAACGACGACTACAAGCGCCACGCCGCGAACGGCTTCGCCGACTGGCGCCTGCGTATCGACGGCCTCGTGCGCCAGCCCGCCGATTTCTCGATCGATGACCTTAAAGCCATGCCGTCGCGCACCCAGATCACCCGTCACGACTGCGTCGAGGGGTGGAGCTGTATCGCGAAATGGACCGGTGCGGTGCTCGGCGAGGTACTCGACCGGGTACGCCCGACCTCGGCGGCGCGCTACGTGGTCTTTCACTGCGCGGACAATATCTACGGCGGCCCGGTCAAATACTATGAAAGCATCGACATGGTCGAGGCCTATCACCCCCAGACCCTGCTCGCCTACGGTCTGAACGACGACCGCCTGCCCATCGCCAACGGCGCGCCGCTGCGTCTGCGCGCGGAGCGCCAGCTCGGCTACAAGATGGCGAAATACGTCATGCGCATCGAACTGGTGGACAGCTTCGCCTCGATCCAGGGCGGCAACGGCGGCTACTGGGAGGATCGCGGCTACGAATGGTGGGCCGGCATCTGACGCCGCTCGGCGGCGGCCCAGCCACCACGGCCACCCGTCCGGCAGGCGCCACCCGCGCCGCCCGGGGCCGTCGATCGATTGCCGTCCGGCGTAGCATCGCCATCCGTCCGACTCCGGATTGCGGCCCGTCGGAAACCGCCCTAGGGTCTGTTGACGTTTCGTGCGAGTCCGCGCCAATCGCTGTTGTGCGGCAAGACGAGGCGTAGTGCGCGCCGTGCAGTCACTCTGCACAAGCGCGCTAGAACGATGGATTGCCGCACAACAGCGCTTGTCCCGAAGGGTTGGGCCGCAAATCGAGCCCGGCGGCGTTGCGAGCCTGGGTCGTGGCACGCCACGACACGGCGGCTCCCGCCTTGCCGGACACGATTTGCGGACGCCAACGCGGCGCTCGTACGAAACGTCAACAGACCCTGGGTTGGCGGGATGATCATGCAAGGCCAGATGTCCGACGCGAATAGCGGTCGCCTCGACCGCCAAGTGGCGTGCTCGCAAACGCCAGCCGGCGATGCGAGCCCGCTCGCCACCGCTCGGCGCGGTCGACCGGCACACACGGACACGTCGCAACGAAGCCGGCACGGCCGCGGCGCGCCTGTACGGCGATCGCCGGCCACGCCGATTCGCGCAGCCCGGCCTCCGGGCGCGCCCTGAACGCGGCCCATCGTCATGCAACCCGCCGATACCGCGCCGCGTGCCGCCGACATTGATGCCGCCCGTGCGGTCGTCGCCGAACGGCTGGCGCCCACGCCGCTGGTCCGGGCCGATGATCTGGGAGCCGATCTGGCCGGTGATCTGTATCTGAAGTGCGAGCTGCTCCAGCCCACCGGCTCGTTCAAGCCGCGGGGCGCGCTCAACTGGCTGGCCAACGCGAGCGACGCCGAACGGGCCGCGGGGCTGGTCACGGTCTCGGCCGGCAATCACGCCACCGCGCTGGCCTGGGCCGCGGCCAGCCGCGGACTACCCGTCACCGTGGTCATGCCGGCCGACGCCAGCCCGCTCAAGGCCGAATCCGCGCGCGCGCTCGGCGCGACGGTGGAGCTCATCGGCGGCATCGACGATGCCTGGGCCCGGGCCCGCGAACTGGAAGCGTCCGGTCTGACCCTGGTCCCGCCCTACGACGATCCGCGCATCATCGCCGGCGCCGGCACGATGGGTTTGGAGATTCTCGACCAGTGCCCGCGCGTGCCCGATGTGGTGGTCTGCTGCGTGGGCGGCGGCGGCCTGATCTCGGGCGTGGGCCTGGCGCTGAAACAGGCGCATCCGGATATCCGCGTCGTCGGCGTGGAACCGGCCGGCGCGCCGACGCTCGCGCGCAGCTGGGCCGCCGGCGAGCCGGTGACGCTGGCCTCGACCGACACCATCGCCGCCAGCCTCGGCGCCAACCGCGCCGGGCGCTGGACGCACGCGGTCTCGCGGCAGGTGGTCGACGAGCTGGTCGCCATCGACGAGCCACAGATCGTGGCCGGCACCCGGGCCACGCTCACCCGCGGCCGGCTCCACGCCGAGCCCGGCGGCGCGATCGCCGTGGCCGCGCTGCTGGCAGGCCGCGTTCCGCTCGCCGCGGGCCAGACCGCGGTGGCGATCGTCTCCGGTGGCAATATGGATCCCTCCCTGCTGCGAGACCTGCTTTGACCTATTCCTCCGCCGCGACCCGGTCGCGAACGCCGCATGCGCTGCGCGTGCTGCTCGTGCTCGGCCATCCGCGCCGCGACTCGCTCTGCGGCGCGCTCGCCGATGCCTACTGCGACGGCGCGGGCGACGCCGGCGTCGAACTGCGGCGGATCGACCTCGCCGCGCTGAGCTTCACCCGCGACGTGACCGCGGCCTCCCCGGAGGACCAGCCGCTGGAACCCGATCTGCAAGCCGCCCGCGCCGATCTCGCCTGGGCCGAGCATCTGGTGTTCGTCTATCCCACCTGGTGGGGAACGATGCCGGCGCTGCTCAAGAGCTTTCTCGACCGGTTGGTGATGCCGGGGTTCGCGTTCCGCTTCTATGGCCCGGGCGCGGCCGAGTGGGAAGGCCTGTGGCCGGACAAGTCGGCCCAGCTGATCACCACCATGGACACGCCGCCGCCGGTCTATCGCTGGCTGTTCCACGCGCCGGGCACCCACGCCATGCGCAACGCCACACTCGGCTTCTGCGGCGTGCGCCCGACCCGCGCGCTGGTGTTCGGCCCGGTGCGCACCTCGGATGCCGACCGCCGCGCCGCCTGGCTGGAGAAGACGCGCCGCACCGGCTTTGCCCTGCGCAGCGGCGTGCGCTCGCCAGCGGGGCGCGCGGCTGCGCGAATCCGTCCCTGGCTGTCCGCCCTGCGACTGCAGTTCTACCCCATGAGCTGGGCGGCCTACGGCCTCGGCGCCGTGGCCGCGGCGACCGGACCGATCGACTGGGCGGCCTTCGTCTGGGGGCTGCTGTTCATCGCCCTCCTGGAGGCGGCCACGGTGTTCTGCAACGAACGGCTGGATCTCGCCACCGACCGCATCAACCCCAACCACGGCCCCTTCACCGGCGGCTCGCGCGTGCTCGTCACCGGCGCGATCAGTCCGCCGCAGTTGCGCCGGGCTACCGGGCTGCTGCTCGTGGGCGCGCTGACGGCCGCGGGCGCCGCCCTCGGCGTGGCGCCGGCCCCGATCGCGACCGCGCTGTGGATGGGGCTGGCGGTGCTGTTCACGCTGGGCTATACCGTCGGCCCGCTGCGGCTGAGCTACCGCGGCCTGGGCGAAGTGGACGTGGCCTTCACCCACAGCGCGCTGGTGCTGGTGCTCGGCGGCCTGCTGCAGGGCGCGGCGCTATTCGACGCCGATCTGTGGCTGCTCTCCGCGCCGCTGGCGCTCGCGATCCTGCCCTCGATCGTGCTGGCCGGCGTGCCCGACCACGACGCCGATGCGGCCGTCGGCAAACGCACCATCGCAGTGCGTCTCGGCCGCCACGGCGCACTGCGGCTGGCCGGCGCGGCGCTCGTCGCCGCGGCCACGCTCGGCCTCGTCTTCGAAGGCCTGGCGCTGGTCGATGGCGCGTTCGCCGGGCTGCAATGGTTCGTGCTGCCGCACGCCGCGCTCGGCCTCGGCCTGCTGTGGTGGCGCTCGCAGACGCCGGCCGACCGGCTGCAGCGCATCGATGGCCTGCTGGTGGCCACGCTCACCTATATGCTCTGGTTCGTGCTGGTCCCCTGGTTCAATCTGTCATGAGTCGGTTCGATGCCGACATCGTGCCCATGCCCACGCATTCCCGCGGCGCGCGGCCGTGAACGAGGGCGACCGCATCGTGCCCGCGCCCTGGCGCCTCACCGGCCAGGGCTACGTGATCGCGCTGTCCTGCTCGGCGGCCTTCGGGGCCGCGTGCGGCGCCGACACGCCGGGGCTCGCCGGGCGCGCCTGCGGCGGCCTGGGCGCGCTGATGCTCATCGACTACGCCGGCTCCGACGTCGGCCCCTATCGCGAGCTGCTGCTCTGCCCGGGGGTGTTCGATTTCGGCGACCGCCGGGCGGCGGCGATCACCCATATCTGGGTGTCGTCGGACGCGAGCGTGGTCAACGGCCGACACAACTGGGGGCTGCCGAAAGAGCGTGCGAACTTCGAAACGCTCGCGCGTACCGACCGGGCGGAGCGCTGCCGCATCCAGCGGCCCGGCCGGGCGCCGATCACCCTGCATCTGAGCCGGCGCGGACCGAAGCTGCCGCTGCACTCGGCCATCCTGCCGCGGGCCTCGCGCACGCTCGAGCAGCCCTGGCGCGGTCGCCGCTACCGCACCTGCATCCGGGCCCGGGCGCGGGCCCGGCTGGCTCGCCTGGAGGCGCACGACATCCCGCCCGACAGCGGCTTTCCGGACATCACGGGCCAGACGCCGCGCCTCGGCCTGCATGCCGATCGCTTCGACCTGGTCTTTCCGAAGGCGCAGCGCCAACCGATGGACAGCGACGGTCCCGGCTCGCGCACCCGCTGACCGCGCCCCTGTCGCCGGTGGCACAGGCCTTGCTTACCTTGGCGTGCGTTGACCGCGCACGTCGGATACCGGACCGTATCGCCCCGGATCGGGCCGACGCACCCTGCACGGCCATCGAACGCATCCGATCCCGTCCGACGAGCTTCGCCGCCATGACCCGCAGCCACAATCCCGCGCCCCAGGACTACGAATTGACGACCGTACCCGCCGGCGCGCGGCGCGGCTTCTGGACCATGCTTTCGGTGATGCTCGGCTTCACCTTCTTTTCCGCGAGCATGTGGGCGGGCGGCACGCTCGGCGAAGGCCTGTCCCTGACACGCTTCGCGGCCGTCGTATTGGCGGGCAATCTGATTCTCGGCAGCTATGCCGCGCTGCTGGCGCTGATCGCGAGCCGCACCGGGCTGTCGACCCATCTGCTCGCCCGCTATGCCTTCGGCAGCCGCGGCTCCTGGCTGGCCTCGGCGCTGCTCGGCGGCACCCAGGTCGGCTGGTTCGGGGTCGGCGTGGTGATGTTCGCGCTGCCGGTCCAGGTGGCCACCGGCATCGATACACTCTGGCTGATCATCGCCGGCGGCGTGCTCATGACCGCCACCGCCTGGCTCGGTTTCAAGGCACTGACCGTGCTCAGCTTCGTCGCGGTGCCGGCGATCTTCGTGCTCGGCAACCTGTCGGTCGGCCTGGCCGTGGACGAGGCCGGCGGGCTCGCCGCCCTGGCCGCGATCCAGCCCGAGAACACGCTCACGCTGGCGGTCGCGCTGTCGATCTGCATCGGTTCGTTCATCAGCGGCGCCACGCTCACGCCGGATTTCGTGCGCTTCGCGAAGTCGCCCCGAATCGGGGTCGGCACGACGCTGATCGCCTTCTTTCTCGGCAACTCGCTCATGTTCACCTTCGGCGCCGTCGGCGCGCTGGTCTACAGCGAGTCCGACATCTCGAAGGTCATGTTCGCGCAGGGGTTGATCATCCCGGCCATTCTCGTGCTCGGGCTCAACATCTGGACGACGAACGACAACGCGCTCTACGCCGCGTCGCTGGGGTTTTCCAACATCACCGGCTGGCCCAAGCACTGGATCGTGCTAGCCAACGGCCTCGTCGGCACGGTGTTCGCGCTGTGGCTGTACAACAACTTCGTGGGCTGGCTGTCGTTTCTCAGCTCCGCGCTGCCGCCGATCGGCGCGATCCTGATCGCGGACTATTTCCTCGTCGCCCGCGGCCGCTATCAGGCCTTCGAGCGCGCCGTGCTCGCGGACGTGAACTGGACCGCGGTCGCGGCCTGGGCGCTCGGTTTCGCCGCCGCCAACCTGCTGCCGGGCATCCCGCCGGTCAACGCAGTACTGGCTGCGCTTGTCGTCTATGTCGCGGCCAGCCACCTGCTGGGTCAGGCGGCCGCACGGCGGGCGGCCGCCTGACACTCCTGATCCCGCACGCTCGAC
>NZ_AYKF01000102.1 GCF_003732545.1 Salinisphaera orenii subsp. halophila YIM 95161
TGTGGGCAGCCCGCTGACCGGCGCGCCATGCGCTACAGCGAGCCCTGTTCCTGCACGCGGTGCCAGCCCTCGTCGTCGCCCTCGCCGAGCTGGTCGAGCATGCCGTCGAGGCGGTCGTCGGCACCGGCGCGAGCGCGCAGGCGCACGTCCAGCCGGTAGCGGCGCTCGGCGGTGAGCGTGGCGCCGCCGTCGATCGCCAGCGGGCCGCTGCTGTCGACGATGGTCGCGCGGATGCCGTCGTCGCCGCGTGCCAGCGCGGTCTCGAACTGGCCGAGCTCGACCGGCGGATTGAACAATTCCCAGCGGGTGTTGCCCAGGCGCACGATGCCGTCCAGCGCGCTGAAATCCAGCGCGTCGTCGACGCTGGCTTCGCGGATGTCGACCGCGACGTCGGCCGACAGCGGGAGGAAGGTGAAGCCGCCCCGTTTCGCGAGCCAGCCGGCCGACGCGCTCCCGGTGAGGTTCCGGACGTGTGTGCCACCGAACAGCGAGCGTGTGACGCGGCCTGAGAAGCCGCCCAGGTCGGAATCCACCTCGATGTCGGCTGCGACCTGCGCCAGAAGGAGATTCAGCGGATGCAGACGCCAATCCAGGTTCTCGATCGCGCCGCCGGGGCCCTGGACATAGCCGGCATGTCCGTCGAACACCGTGCCGGTCACCCCGCCGAGCGTGACCGGCGTCGACGATTCGACCCAGCCCGCGGCGATCCGCGCCGGAAAGAACGCGACCAGACCGATCAGGAAGGTGACCAGGCCCACGAGCAGGTAGCGCACCAGCCGCCAGTTCATGCGTCGCTCCGTGCCAGCGTGATGCGGGCCTGCACCGTGCCGGCATCCTCGTCGGGCGTGACCGTGATCTGGCGCGTACTCACGCCGTAGTCCCGCTGCAGGCTGCGCAGCCAGAACAGCATCTGGTTGAAATTCGCGGCATCGAGATTGACCGTCGCCTGGTCGTCGTCATCGGGCTGGATACGCTGCACGGCATCGGCCAGTCCGTTCTCCCGGCTGGTGGCGTCGACGATCGACAGCAGCGACTCGTTGCGGCCCTGGATGCTGCGCTGGCTGTTGTCGGACTGGAGCAGGCGGGCCTCCTCGCGGATGCCGAGCATCCAGCGCGCCTGCTCTGCGGCGACGTTCACGCGCTGCCGGCGATCGGCCACGCTCTGGTTCAGCGGCTGCCAGATGCCGAACCAGAACAGCGCCAGCACGACGGCGATGGCCCCGGCGATCACGGCGATGCGCTCTCGCGGCGCGAGGCTGTCATACCACTGCTTGACGGCGTTCATGCTTCGGCTCCGCTGACCCGTGCGCGAATCTGCACGCCGTCGGCGGCGGCGTCCGCGCTCTCGACGCTGAGCCGGGTGCCCGGCTGTCGGGCGAAGCCGGCGCGGAGCGATTCCAGCGCCTGCACGTTGTCGCCGCGCAGGTTGAGATACACCGCGCCGTCGCGATACTGCAGCGATCGAATGCGTATATCGCCGGCATCGCCGGTGACTTCGGCGATCGCCTGCAGCAGGGAGAAGACGCCGCCGCTGCCGCCGGAGCCGCGCAGCTCGCGGATGCGCTGCTCGGCCTGGACGCGGACATCGTTGATGGTCTGCACGTCGGGGAAGGCGTCTCTGAACGCCGATTCGGTGGTGGCCTCGAGGTCGTCGATGCGGCTGCCGAGCTGCCAGCTCTCGATGCCGCGGGCGGCGATCGCGACGATCAGCCAGGCGGCGGCCAGACCGGCGGTGATCTTGAACGGCTGCCACCAGGCTTGCATTGCCGACGTGCGCGCGAACGCGCCCTGGCGCAGGTTGATCGCGTGCTGGAGATCGACGTTGGTAAGCAGCCAGATCAGGGCGGCGTCAGGGCCGTCGAAGATCTTGCGGTCGATCGCCGGGTGCGGTTCGACATCGATCGCGGCCGCCATCTCGGCCGCGGCCTCGCTGTCGGCATGAAGCAGCACGCGTGCCGGCGGTGTGCCCCCGGCCGCGAGTGCGGGCCAGAGCCCGGCCTCCGCGGCGAAGGCGTGGCGCACGTCGGTGCGCGCAAGCACGCGCCCGTTCAGGGCCAGCACCTGCCACTGGTCTTCGGCCGGAGCCGGAAGCGTCAACGCGTCGGCGGTGAGCTGCAGGACATCCAGGCCGGCCTCTTCGAGCCGGTCGAGGTGATCGCGCAGCAGCGTCTCGTCGATGACGGCTACTGGGGTCCCGCCGTCCGTGCCCGCGCGGGCCGCGAGGGCGAAGTGGAGACTGTCGACGCGACTGACGAGCCGGTCCTCCAGCGCATAGCGCGCCGCCTGGAGGCGCCGCCGCGCCTGGCGAATCGGCGGCAGACGGACGGTGGTGAGCAGAACCTGTTCGCTCGGCAGCAGCACGACGGCCGGCCGCTCGCCGGCGGCGCTCGCGGCGTCGGCCGGCGTGCCGCGAGCCAGAGCGCCCCGGTCATCGAGCCAGGCGGCCCGCTCGCCGTCGAAATGGATGATCAGTCTGTCTGCCACCGGCATTCCTTGATGGTCGCGCGGTCCGCGCCTGCGCGCGACCGCCGCGAACCCCGTGTCGTCTCGTGAATGCGCCGGACGCGCCCCCGTGCGCGTCGGCGGGCCCAGTCTACCGGAAGGTCAGTAGACATTGGTGCTGTGATTGATGGTACGGACGGCACCGTTGTCCGCGCGTTCCAGTACGGCGAAGAACTGGACCTGGGCCCGGTCGACCGTGATCTGCCCCCGGGCGAGGAAGTATCCAGTGGTCACCGAGAGGCGATCGGCGCCGAGGGTGTCGCCCGTGCCGGCGATCGCACTCTCCTGGAGGAAGGCATCCACGGATGTCCAGGGCTCCTCGGATCGGGCTTCGACCAGTGCTTCGCCCGTCGTGGGCGGCAGATTCGGTGCCAGCGTCGCGAGCACCGGGGCCGGCGCCGTGTTCACATTGATCGGCGTGCTTTCGGGCAGGGCGCTGATGTAGGGGGCGAGGGCGGTGTAGATCTCGTCGGTCACGCCCTTGATCAGACGCAGCTCGCTCGGGCTGATCATGAAGGTATTGCCGGCGCGGTAGGCCGGGGTCAGGCCGAGGTAGTAGTTGTCCTCGGCGCCGTCCGGCCGGGTCGGGTTGATGTCGGCATCGATCCAGTCCCGGGTGGATGCCGCGATCGTGCGCGCGGTGACGGTGTCGGTATCCGCCACGAGCTCGATCAGGCGCTGGAACTGCGCCATGGCCGCCTCGGCGTTGCCGGTTCCGAGATTGTTGAGATTGAAGCGGCCCTGAAGATCGATGATGCGGCCCTGGAGCGCCCCGCCGTCCAGCGGCAGGTAGTCCACCGGCTCGGCCCAGCGCTCGTCGAGGCTGTCGACCTCGGTATACTGCGCGTCTTGGCGCAGCAGCTTGCCGAGCCAGTTCTCGATGCCCACGGCGTACCACCAGGCCTGCTCCGACTGCCAGATGTTGCCGCTGCGGTGCAGGGCCAGATTCATCTGCGAGAGCATGCCCGCGCCGATGATCGCGACCAGGGCCACGATGAGCATGGCCGTGATCAGGGCGACGCCGCGCTGTTTCGGGCCGCTCATTTCTCGGCTCCGGGAACCATGAACAGGAGGCGCAGCTCGCCCCAGGCGGCCGTGGTCAGGCGGAGCTCGATCGCCAGCGGCGGATCGTAGCGCTGTGAGGCGACGGCGCTGGGCGTGCCGTCCGCGCCGGTGTTCTCGGTTCCCGGCGGCCAGTTGTCGCGCCACTGGCGGTCGCCGTCGAGATAACGCCATTCGATGGTCTCGACGTTCTCCAGAAGCGTGGACTCGACCGGCGCGCTGTCCTGAGCCCGGTCGAGCACGCGCCAGTACTCGCGCACGAGTGCGTCGTCCTCATTGATCCGGTAGCCGACCCGCTGCAGCGTGCTGCGGGCTTCGCCGAGCGGATTGCGCCAGCCGTTGCGGGTCACCCGCAGGCCCACGTTCGGGCTGCCGACGATCGCCGGCTGGGTGTCGCCGAAACCGTCGCGCACCGGGCGGTTGACGATCTGTTCGAGATCGCGGCGGATGCGCCAGACCGACATCTGCAGGGTCTTGCTGCGTTCGAGCGCGGCGGTGACGGCCTCGCGCGTGCTGATGACCGACGACAGGCCGCCATAGGCCATCGCCGCCATGACCACGAACACGGCGATGGCGATCATAAGCTCGATGAGGGTGAAGCCGCGCTGGCCCCGCGCCGCGCTCACGAGCCGAGCCCCGAGGCGGACGCGTCGCCGCCCTCCGTGTCACCGGCTCCGTCGGCGCCGGCGGGGGCATCGGCGGCGTCGACGTGCTGGGTGACGAAGCCGCTGAGCAGGGCGACGGAATCGGCCTCCGGGTCGCCGCTGTCCCCGTCGATGCGAAACACGCGTATATCGATGCGGCGTACGTCCGGATCGGGCGATTCCTCGATCTCGGCCACCCAGCGCCAGGTGCTGTCGCCCATCTCGGCCTCGCCGTCCTCGGTGCCGGTACCCGGCCATTGCTCGGCGGTGTGGTACTCGACCAGCTGGTTCCGGGCGACCCACTGGGCCAGCGTCCGGTCATGGATGTAGCGCGCGTAGTCGGCGTAGCGGGCGCCGCCCGCGATGAACGCGCCCAGTGCCAGGGCGAGGACCGCCGTGGCGATCAGCACTTCGATCAGGGTGAAGCCGCGGGCCCGCCTCATCGTGGGCCGTCCACACGTTCCAGCGACAGCTCGCCGTTGGCTTCGCCCGTGAGCCGATAGCGATGGTCGACGTCGTCGGCGTAGAGTTCGAGTTCGAAGGGCACGAATTCGCCGCTGGACAGCAACACGGCCTCGGGGCGCAGCGCGTCCTCCTCGTTCTCGTCCTCGTCGTCGCCGCCGGCCAGTCTTGGCTGCGCCTCGTCGCGCTCGATCAGTGCGATCGCGACGCCTTCGGGCAGGTCACGTGGACGCAGCGGCGATTCCGCCCGGTTGATGACCTGCCAGCCGTCGTCGCCGAGACGAATGAAGCGATAGCCTCCGCGCACGATGTCGAGACCGAGCTCACGGCCGTAGAGCACCGCGTCGTCGGCGGCGGTCCGGAGCAGGGCATCGAGCCGCCGCGATTCGGTATCGAGCCGATCGGCGTTGCTGGTCGGGTTGATCGACAGCGACAGAAACGAGAGCACGACGCCCATGATCAGCACCACCACCAGCAGCTCGATCAGCGTGAAGCCGCGCTGTACCTCCGTTCGCCGCACCGTGCGCGCCGTATCCCGCCGCGGCGCTAGTTGTCCAGCGTCCAGTTGCCGATGTCGGCGTCGGTCTCTTCGCCGCCCGGTCGGCCGTCGCGGCCGAGCGTGTAGACGTCGATTTCGCCGTGTTCGCCGGGATTGCGGTAGTGATAGACCTCGCCCCACGGGTCCGTCGGAATACGGTCGAGATAGCCGCCGGACTTCCAGTTGCGCGGCTCCGGCTGGCTCGTGGGCTTGTCCACGAGCGCCGCCAGGCCCTGTTCGGTGGTCGGGTAACGGAAATTATCGAGGCGGTAGAGCTTGAGTGCGCTCTCGATGGCGCGGATGTCCTGTCGCGCCTTGGCGACACGTGCGGCGTCCGGCCGGTCGATGATGTTGGGCACGACGATGGCCGCGAGAATACCGAGAATGACGACCACGACCATGATCTCGATCAGGGTGAAGCCGTGTTGGCCGCTACGGGCACCGGCCCGGGGCAGGGCGTGTTTCATGTCCTTTCCTCTCCTGCGGGAAAACGGTCGTAAAGATAGCAGGTTGCGCGTGCTGTACCCGCCGTTATCGGCGGTGCGGCCGGTTTATTTGACCAGCTGGTTCAGATTGAACACCGGCAGCAGGATGGCGAGCACGATGATCAGTACGAGACCGCCCATCGCCAGGATGACCGCAGGGCCCAGTATGCCCATGACACCTTGCCGGAGTGTTTCCACCTCGCGCTCCTGATGCTCGGCGGCGCGACCGAGCATCATGTCGAGTTCGCCGGAGATTTCGCCGTTGGCGATCATGTGCAGCGTGATCGGCGGAAACAGGCGCTCGTGGCCGAGCGCGCGATGGATGGCGTCGCCTTCGCGCACACGGGTCGCCGCGCGCTGGATGGCATCGCGCATGGGCAGATTGGTGACCACGTCGGCGCCGATGGTCATCGCATCCAGAGCCGGTACGCCGCTGCGGGTGAGAATCGACAGCGTGCGGGTGAAGCGGGCCGTGTTGACGCCGCGGGCGAAGCGACCGATCAACGGTATCCGCAGGATGCGCGACTGGACCGCACGCTTGAATCCGGGGCGCCGCATGCCGTAGATGAACGCCGTCAGCGCGACCGCGAAGCCCAGTGCGAGCAGCCAGCCCCAGGCGCGGAGAAAATCGCTCACGGCGATCAGCGTGGTCGTGAGCGGCGGCAGGTCGGCGTTGACGCTCTCGAAGACTTCGACCAGGTCGGGCACGACCGTCGCCAGAAGCGCGATCACGATGCCGATCGCGACCACCGACAGGAACGCCGGGTAAATGAGCGCGGCGAGCACTTTCTGGCGCATGGACTGCTGGTCCTCGACATAGTCGGCCAGCCCGTTCAGTACCTCGTCGATGCGGCCGGACTGTTCGCCGGCGGCGGTGGTCGCGCGATAGAGCTCGTCGAAGCTGTTGGGAAAGTCCGCGAGCGCGTTGGCCAGGGTGTGGCCCTCGACAACCTGGGCGCGCACGCCGACGATGATCTTGCGGACCTTGTCGCTGTCGGTCTGCTCGGCGACCGCCTTGAGCGCCTCCTCCATCGGCAGGCCGGCGTGGGTGAGCGTGGCCAGCTGGCGGGTGAACAGCGACAGCTCGGTGACGCTCAGGCCGCGCTGGAAGGACAGCAGCCGGCGCCGGCTGCCCGTCTTGCGGTCGGCGATCTCGTGGACGTCCAGCGGCGTGAGCCCGCGCTCGCGCAGCTGGGCCCGGATGGCGCGGGCGGCATCGCCCTCGAGCACGCCCTTCTTCTCGCGACCGCGTTCATCGAGTGCGGTGTATTCGTAGGCGCCCATGGTCGCGCGGCCCGGCCGCTAGCCCTCGCGGGTCACGCGCAGGACTTCCTCGAGCGTCGTGTTGCCGGCGAGCACGTTGGCACGGCCGTCCGCGCGGATGCTCGGCGTCATCGTGCGCGCGTGTTTTTCCAGCGTGTGCTCGGCGGCCTGTTCGTGGATGAGATTGCGCATCTCGTCGTCGACGACGACCAGCTCGTAGATGCCGGTGCGGCCGCGAAAGCCGGAGCCGTTGCAGGTCTCGCAGCCGGCCGGCCGGTAGAGCGTCGGTGGCTCGTCGGGGTCGCAGTGGAGCAGTTCGCACTCGCGGCGATCGGCGGTGTAGGGGGCCCGGCACTCCGCGCAGAGCGTTCGCACCAGCCGCTGCGCCATGATCCCGATCACCGACGACGACAGCAGGAAGGGTTCGACACCCATGTCGCGCAGACGCGCGATGGCGCCCACGGCGGTGTTGGTGTGCAGGGTCGAGAGCACCAGATGGCCGGTCAGCGAGGCCTGAACCGCGATTTCGGCGGTCTCCAGATCGCGGATCTCGCCGATCATCACCACGTCCGGGTCCTGGCGCAGGATCGCGCGCAGCCCGCGGGCGAAGCTCATGTCAACCTTGCTGTTGACCTGGGTCTGGCCGATGCCGTCGAGGTAGTACTCGATCGGATCCTCGACCGTCATGATGTTGCGCGAGTGGTCGTTGATCCGGGTGATGCCGGCGTAAAGGGTGGTCGTCTTGCCCGAGCCGGTGGGGCCTGTGACCAGGATGATGCCGTGTGGCTTGTGGATTAGCTCGTCGATATTGCTCAGCGTCTCGGCCGGCATGCCGAGCTGGGGTAGGTCGAGGCGGCCGGCCTGCTTGTCCAGCAGACGCATGACCACGCGTTCGCCGTTGCCGGAGGGGATGGTGGACACGCGCACGTCGACCGGCCGTCCGGCGATGCGCACCGATATGCGTCCGTCCTGGGGGATGCGCTTCTCGGCGATGTCGAGCTTGGCCATGACCTTGACGCGGGAGATCAGGCGCGGCGCCAGTTGGCGCGGCGGGTTGAGCACCTCGCGCAAGACGCCGTCGATCCTGAAGCGAACGGTTAGGCGCGCCTCGAACGGCTCGATATGGATGTCCGAGGCGTTCTCCTTGATCGCCTCCGTCAGCAGCGCGTTGATCAGACGGATGATCGGCGCGTCGTCGGAGGATTCGAGCAGATCGGCCGGCTCCGACAGCGCCCGGGCGGCGTCGGACAGGTCCATCTCCTCGTCCATGCCTTCGACGATCTGCATCGACTCGTTGGCCTTGCCCTCGTAGTCGTTCTGCAGCATGGCGTCGAAGGCCGCGGCCTCCACGCGCTGGAGCACGATCGGCCGGTCGAGATGGCGCCGGACCTCGGAGAGCGTGCTCTGGGCGACGTCGCGTCGGCAGGTGACCTCGATCGCGTCCTCGCGCATGCCGCTGAGCATCACGCCGTAGCGCTTGGCGAAGGCGAAAGGCAGGCGGTCGATGCCGTCGACCGGCCCCGGGCCGGGGGCGCGCTGCGGGGCCTCGTCGTTTTCCGGCGAGGTGGTGCGCACCGGCTCCAGACTGAGTTCCTCGAGGGTATTGCTCATGTTATCGCTCGCCGGATGCCGGCTAGAACTGGTCGCCCCGACGCTTGTCGCGCGTGCGGCGCCCGTCTTCGTCGCGCGGCGTGGCCGTGCGCTCCGTGGATACGCCACTGTCCTCGGAAAAGGAGTCGCTCTGCTCGTATTCGTCGATCGGCGGCAGCTGGGGCCGCTGGCGCTCGCCCATCAGCGGAATGCTGGACTCGGCCTGCTCCTGCTGCAGCGAGCGAATGTAGTCGTACTTCTTGCGGGTGTAATAGTTGGCTTCGCCGTCGCCACGCAGGATGGTCGGGCGGATGAAATTGAGCAGGTTGCGCTTTTCCTTCTGTACATTGCGGGAGGTGAACAGCGCGCCGAGCAGGGGAATGTCGCCCAGCACCGGGACCTTCTGTTCGCTTTCGGTGACCTGATCGTCGATTAGACCGCCCAGCACCAGGATTTGCCCGCTTTCGACCTCGACCGATGTATTGAGCGTGCGGTTGTTGGTGACCAGGTCCACCGCCCCCGTCTGGCCGGAGTTCTGGGCGATGCTCGAAACCTCCTGGTTGATCGTCATCTGGATGGTCTTGCCGGCGTTGATCTGCGGCGTGAAGGCCAGCGTCAGACCCACATCCTTGCGTTCGACCGTCTGGAACGGATTGACCACGCCGGTCGCGCCGCCGCTTGCATTGTTGTTGGTGTAGTTGCCGGTGACGAAGGGTACTTCCTGACCGACCTTGATCTCGGCTTCTTCGTTGTCGCGCGTGATCAGCGACGGTGTCGAGAGCACATTGGTGTTGGTGTTGCCCGACAGGGCGTTGACGAGCACCGCGAAACTCGTGCCGCCCTCGTTGTAGGAGCCCAGCGCCACGTTGAGGCCCTGCTGAATGAGGCTCAGCGGCGTGCCGTCCTCGGCGAGCGAAGGTACGGCGTCCAGGGTGTCGCCGTCGAGGACACTGGCCGCGCCAGGGCCGCTGTCGTTGAAGGCGGCGATGTCCACGCCCAGTTGTCGCGATCGACTCAGGCTGACCTCGGCAATGATCGCCTCGACCAGTACCTGACCGCGGCGGATGTCGAGCTGGTCGATCACCTGGCGGATCTCCTGCATCTTGTCCGCCGCCGCGGTGACGACCAGGGCGTTGGCGCCGGGTTCCGCGATCACGGTGACGCCGTCGCTCGATCCGCCACCGGCGCGGCTGGCTGCGCCAGCACCGCTGTCGCCGCCCGCGCCGCCGCCGGAACCGCTGCTGCTGCGGCCCTCGGCGAAGTTCTGCAGCACCGGCGCGATCGTCTCGGCGTCGGCGTAGTCGAGATAGATGACCTGGGTGCCGCCGCTGCGTTCGGTCTGCGTGTCCAGATCGGCGATGATCGCCCGAATTCTCAGCCGCTGCTGCTTGCCGCCGCTCACGATGAGGCTGTTGGTGCGCTCGTCCGGAATGACCGTGAAGCTGCGGCCCGGACTCTCGCCGCCGCTTTCCGATTTCAGCTGCTCGATCACGCGCGCCACCTCGGTGGCGCTGGCATGCTCGAGCCGAATGTGCTCGACCTCCTGCATGCCGCTGCGGTCGATCTTGTCGACGATGCCGGCGAGGCGTTCGGCGTTGGCGGCGCGATCGGAGATCACCAGTGTGTTCGAAGCCGAGTAGGCCGCGAGATGCCCGTACTGCGGCACCAGTGGCCGCAGGATCGGCACGAGCTGGTCCGCCGGCACGTTCTCCGCCTTGATGACACGGGTGACGATGTCCTCGCGCGTGCCGGCGTCGCCGCCGCCGAAGCCGCCGTCCTGCTTGGCGTTGACCTGCGGAATGATCTTGGTGATCTCGCCGGCGGGCACGACCGAGAAGCCGTGCACCTCGAGCACCGAGAGGAACGTCTCGTAGAGTTCATCCGGCGTCATCGGCTGGCTCGAGAGCACGGTCACATCGCCTTTGACGCGAGGGTCCACGACGAAGTTGCGGCCGGTGACTTCGCTGACCGTGGCGATCAGCGTCTTGATGTCGGCATCCTTGAGATTGAGCGTGAACGCGTCGCCGTTGTCCTCCACCGCGGTCTGAGCCGTTGCGGTGCTGGCGATCACGGACCACAGGATGACGACCCGGCAGAGCCGGCGAAAGGAGAAGGCTGTCATTCAAAGTTCACGGTTACGGTGCGTTGGTGGCCGTTTCGCTCGAGCGTGACCGAGGCGCTGCCGGCCGAGGCCAACCCGCTGAGCATCTGGAGCGAAGCGGCCGGATTGTCGAGTGGCTGGCCGTTGATGGCCGTGACGAGCTCCCCCGGCTCGAGGCCCGCCTTCTCGAAAAGTGCTTTTTCCGCCCCCGGATAGACCCGATACCCGACGAGGTTGCCGTTTTGCCGCTCCGGCTGCAAGCGAATATAACGCGACGCGCTGGCGGGGTTGTCGAGTATCTTCTGGCGTACGGTGCCCAGATCGTCGGCCAGTTCGCTGGACACGCGCTGGGTGCGTTCGACGCCGGCCATCTCGCGCGCCTGCTTCACGCTTTCCAGCGTGAGGGTCTCGTAGCGTCCCTCTCGGTCCAGGATGACGCGATTGGCGTAGATCTCGTGGAGCGTCACGCCGTTGTCGATGGTATCGCCGGCGGCGAATGCCTCCTGATCCTTGTTGCCGGCCTTGATCAGCGCCCGCGAGCGCTGCGCCGCACTGTCGGAGATGATGCCGGTCAGGGTCAGGTTGAGCCGCGTCTCGGGCGCGTCGATGATCTCCTGCTGCCGGTCGCCGCCGTCGCTCGCGGTCTGCTCCCCGAACAGATGGGCGCTGGCGATGGTGTCGACGTCGACGCCCTGGCGATCGGTCTCGGTGGCCGGGCCGGTGGTCGAGGGCAGCAGCTCGTTGTCCGAGACCGGCCAGGCCAGCCAGAACAGGCGCGCCGCCGACAGCGCGATCAGCACGATGAGCATCAGGTTGAGCAGTTCCGGCGCCCGGGCCAACCAGCGCCGGGCGTCACGCGAGATTTCCATGGCCATGGCGCGGAGTCTAACCCACGTTGATGGCGTTGCGGTTAACCCGCGCGGCGCCGCAATGGACGGCGCGTGGCGGTTTGCCGCAGCGCGGCACCGGGTTAGACTCCGCCTGTCTGACCCGGGCCCGTCTCCATGTATCTGCGCTACTACGGCTTCAAGGATTTTCCGTTTTCGGTCACGCCGGATCCGGCCTTTCTCTATCTGAGTGCGAGCCATCGCGAGGCGCTCGGCCATCTGCTCTACGGCGCGGGCGAGCACGGCGGCTTCGTCGCGCTCATCGGCGAAGTCGGCACCGGCAAGACCACGCTCATCCGGGCGCTGGTCGACAATGAGATGTCGGATCTGGACATCGCTCTGTGCTGGAATCCGCAGCTGCAGGTCAAGGAGTTCGTGGCCACCATCTGCGACGAGCTGGGTGCGGACTACGACCCGCAGACGGATACGTCGCAGAAAGCGCTCGTCGATCGCCTCAACGCCCATCTTCTGGCCACGCACGCCGCCAACCGACGGACCGTGCTCATCATCGACGAGGCGCAGAATCTCAGTCGCGAGGTGCTCGAGCAGCTGCGTCTGCTGACCAATCTCGAGACGCACAAGCACAAGCTGCTGCGCATCATTCTCGTGGGCCAGCCCGAACTCTCCGATCTGCTGGAGCGCCATGACCTGCGTCAGCTGGCGCAGCGCATCACGGCCCGCTTCCGGCTCAGGCCCCTGGACCGGCACGAGACGCGGGCCTACATACAGCACCGGCTCGACCTCGCCGGCGGTTCGCAGCACCTGTTCACGCGGCCGGCGACCGCGCTCGCCCGGCTGTACAGCGGCGGCATCCCCAGACTGATCAACATGGTCTGCGAGCGGGCGCTCATGGGCGGCTATGCCAACGGCAAGTCGCGCATCGGTGCGCTCATGCTCTCGCGCGCGGCAATGGAGACCCTGCCGCGCCGGCGCCGCGTGTCGCGCATGCGTGTGGTACTCCCGGCGCTCGCGCTCGCCCTGGTGGCCCTGCTGGGTGCGGCGGCCTGGTATCCGGGCGTGCAGTTGAGCCGAGCGGCGGCGGGGTGGCTCGGCGCCGATCAAGGCAAGGCCGCGCAGGTGGCCTCCGCGGGCGAGGCGAGTGCGGCTTCGAATAGGTCGTCGGAGGGTGGCTCGCCGGAGACCCCCGACGCCGCCGACGCGGACGATGCCGAACGCGCCGACGCGGCCTCGGACACCGAGCGTGACACGCCGCCCAGTGGCATTCCCGAGGGCGACGCGGATATCAATCAGATGCTGCGGCTCTGGGGCGTCTTTGGTTCCCAGGTCCAGAGCAGTTGCGACGCCCTGCGGGTCGGCGATCTCCGCTGTCTGGCCGATAGCGGCAGCTTCGCGATGGTCGAGCGCTACAATCGTCCGGCTCTGTTGACGCTGCAGCGCGAGGGCCGGCGACACACCGTCCTCCTGAGCGCTCTGGACGACACCCACGCCACGCTGGTCGGTGCCAACGGCACGCGCCGTGTCGATCGGCGAGAACTGGCGGGGATGTGGACCGGAGACTTCCGCATCATCTGGCGCTCGGACTCGGGCGTCGGTCTGATCCAGCCGGGCGCGGTCGGGGACGCGGTGGTTTGGCTGCGCCAGCGCTTGGCGCGCGCCTCGGGCCGCAACCCAGAGGCCGAGCTGGGCCCGCCGTCGCCGGTCTACGATGACGAGCTCCAGGCCGAACTGGAGGCGTTTCAGCTGTCCAAGGGGCTGAGGGGGGACGGCATGGCGGGCCCGCGTACCCAGATCATGCTCAACGGGGCCGTGCCCTCGCCGGGTTCGCCCGCCTTGAACCGCGTGGAGGAATGACGTGTCGTATCTCGTCGATGCGCTGAAAAAGGCCGAGCGCGAACGGCATCGCCACCAGGCGGCCACCGTCGAGTCGCTGTCGGCGACCGAGGTGTCGGACGGGGGACGCAGCGGGGGCCGCGTCATGCGCTGGGTGGTCACGATTCTGGTGGTCTGCAATGCGGCCCTGCTGGTCTATCTCTTTCGGCCCGTGCCCGGGCCGGTCGACATGGATTCGGCCGATGAACGGGCCGCCACGCAAACGGTAGCGTCAGGCTCGGCGGATACGGCCTCGGGCGCCGCAGATGCGATCGAGATGCCCGCGCCGCAGCCGATACTGCGTGGTCGGGCGGCCGGCGACGCATCCGGTGCCGACGCGGTCGGTGGCGATATGGGGCGATCCCCGCAGCAGGCCTCGGACAGTTCGAGTCGGCGTCTGTCGGCGGGGGCTGATTCGGGCGGCGGTCGTGTGACCTATTCGCAGACGCCGCTGGATGACAGCGCGTCCCTCGGCAACACCGCCGCGTCGAACCAGTCGACGCGCGCTCCGCGACGGTCGGCGCCGCCGCCGTCGACGAACCCGTCCGGCGTGCCCGAGGTCAGCATCAACGGCCATCTGTACAGCAGCGTGCCGGGGCGTAGTTTCATACTCGTCAACGGCCAGCGCTATCACGAAGGCGAGCGCCTGTCGGCCGGGCCGGCAGTGGAGAGCATCGACGTGACCGGGGCCACGCTCAACTATCGGGGCGAGCGCTTTCATGTGAAGGGCCCCGGCTAGCGTGATGGGCCGTCGTGCCGCCGCGTTGGCGCTGTTCGCAGGAACCTTTCTGTCGGCCCCGGCGAGCGCGGACAGCTTCCGCTGTGACGGCGCACTCGTTCAGACGGGCGATCCGGCGGTGTCCGTGCGGGCGGCCTGCGGCGAGCCGAGCTTCGTCGACCCGTGGATCGGCGACGCTTCGCTGGCCTACGGCGTCGCGCCGTCCATGGAGCAGTGGACATACAACCGCGGGCCCAATCGACTGCTGCGGATCCTGGTCTTTCGCGACGGGCGCCTGCAGGCGATCCGGAGCGACGGTCACGGGTTTCGCGAGCGCGCCGGCGACTCGGACTGCCGCCCATCCGATATCGTCCGTGGCATGAGCAAGTATCGCCTGCGGCAGGCCTGCGGCGAGCCGGCGCAGCGCAGCGGCGGCGTGTTCGTCTACAGTTCCCGCCGCGATCTGGCCGGCCGGACCCGTTACCAACGCCGGGGGCGGGTGCCGGTCTTTCGGGAGCGCTGGATCTTCAACTTCGGCCCTAACCGGTTCCTGCGCGAGGTGACGCTCGAAAACGCCATGGTCGTGGACACGGAAACACTCGATCGCGGTTACGACGAGTAATCACTCTTAAAGAATGTTCGACGTGCGCGGGCGGCGTCCCGGCCGGGGTGGAGCGCTATCGCTGCGAGTCTTTCGGCGCCCGCGATGCGGGTATCACGGATGCTGGGTCGCCTCGAGGCGATGTAAACAGTGCGCGCCATCGCGCTGGCCGACGAGCTCACCGCTTTCGCCAAGGAAATCGCCGGAACTGGCGGGCGACGACCGGTCGATGCCCGCGTACGCGGTCGCATCTGCGGCTTGCGCCTATCGATCAGTGAATGATCGCGCAGCGCTGACGGCGGGCTGTTTGCCGCGACGACTTCGGCTTCCGCGTCTGCGTTCCGGCGACTGCCGGCCACGACCATCGACCAGAGAACCGTTGAGGCGTTCCTGTGGCGGCGGGCGCCGGGCCGGCCGCATCGGCCCGGCGCCCGTACATCCTCAGTCGTCGTCGGTCAGCTTGTCGAGCATGATGGGCAGATCGCGAACGCGGGTGCCGGTGGCGTGGTAGACGGCATTGGCCACCGCGGCCTGCATGCCGGTGAGTCCGATCTCGCCGATGCCGCGGGCTCCGAATTCGTTGAGTTCGTAGTCAGGATGATCCAGCAGGATGACGTCGAGATCGGGCATGTCGGCGTTCACGGGCACGAGATACTCGGCATAGTTGCTGTTGACCGGCCGGGCATTGCGCTCGTCGTACTCTGTGGTCTCTAGCAGGGCCGAGCCCAGCCCCATGACGACCGCGCCCTCCACCTGGTTGCGCGCCGATTTGGCGTTGATGATCGCGCCGGCGTCGATGGCGCTGACCACCCGTGTGACCTCCAGATGCGCGATCTCGGGCTCCCAGGCCACTTCGACGAAATGCACGCCGAAGGAGTCGAAGGAATAGCCGCTGTCGGGGGCACCGCCGGTATGGGCCTCGCCGACGGCGTTGGCCAGGGACTGGGCGCCCAGGATTTCGGCCACGGTCGCTGAACGGCCGCTGTCGTCGCTGAGTCGTCCGCTGTCGTAGACCAGACTGTCGCCGCGCGCGCCGGCCAGGGGGCTGGCGGCATTGCGGGCGTAGCCCTTGAGCTTCTTGATCGCGGCGCGCGAGGCTTCGGCGACCGCGGGTAGCAGCGTGGCGGTAGCCCAGGAGCCGCCCGAGATCGGGCCGTGCGGAAAGGTCGAATCGCCCAGCGCGACGTGGATCGACTCCAGCGGCAGCCCGAGTTCGTGGCTCGCGATCTGCGCGAGGATGGTGTACGTGCCGGTGCCGATGTCCTGGCTCGCGCAGTGGATGCTCGCGGTGCCGTCGGCGCGCAGGGCCACACGGGCGTCGCAGGGGTTGCGCATGGCCTCCCAGTTGCAGGCCGCCATGCCCCAGCCGAGGATACGATCGCCGTCGCGCATGGAACCGACCTCCGGCGTGCGCCGGGACCAGCCGAAGGCCTCGGCCGCGCGGTCGTAACATTCCAGCAGGTGATTGCTGGAGTACGGCTTGTCCACGCCCTGGTCATGGGCGGTGAAGTTCCGCCGCCGCAGTTCAAGCGGATCGATACCCAGCTCGGCCGCGAGTTCGTCCATGGCCGACTCCAGCGCGAACAGGCCGACGCCGGCGCCGGGGGCGCGCATCGCCGTGGGCGTGCCGCGGTTGGTGACCGCGGTGGCATGGCTGATGCGCAGGTTGTCGCAGGCGTAGAGCCCCTGGGTGGAGCCGCCGCAGGCCTCGACCACCGTGCCCACCGGCGAGGAGCTGTTGACCGTTTCGTGCCGGATCGACAGCAGTCGCCCGTCATCGTCGGCACCCAGGCGTACGTGCTGGCGCGTTTCCGGGCGATGGCCCACGGTCGTGAACATCTGTTGACGGGGCAGCACGAACTGCACTGGCCGGCCCACCTCGCGCGCGGCCGCGCAGGTCGCGACACAGTGCGGCCAGACCCAGAGCTTGCCGCCGAAGCCGGAGCCGATGAAGTCGGCGTGGACTTCGACCTGGCTCGGGTCGAGATCGAAGACTCGCGAGAGCGTGTTGCGCGTGAAGATCACGCCCTGGGTGGAGTCGAACACCCGCAGCCGGCCGTCGACCCACTCGGCCACGGTGGCGTGCGTTTCCATCGGGTTGTGGGTCTCGACCGGCGTGGTGTAGACGGCATCGACGCGGTGTACAGCGCCGTCGTAGGCGCCGGCGGGATCGCCGCGTTCGCTGTCGTTGGCGTGGTCGACGCCGTTGTCCTCGATGCCCTGGGCCAGGGTAGCGGCCGCGCGCTGTGCGTCGCGTTCGTAGTCCACCCGGACCTTGTAGGCCGCCGCCCGTGCCTGCTCGTAGGTTTCGGCCACCACCAGGGCCACGAACTGGCCCATGTAGTGGATGCGGTCGTCCTCGAAGGGCGTGCGCTTCTCGTCGACGACGTTCTCCTCGGCGAAGGTGCCCGGCGAACGATGCAGACGCGGAAAGCGACCGTGGTGAAAGATATCGATGACGCCCGGCGAACGCATGGCCAGAGTGGTATCGATTCCGGCGATGCGGCCTCGGGCGATGGTGCTGTAGACGCCGTAGGCATAGACCATGCCCTCGGGCTGGAAGTCGCCCGCATAACGGGCGCGGCCGGTCAGCTTGTCGGGGCCGTCGATGCGCGAGACGGCCGCGCCGATGATGGAATCGCTCATGTCGTTTCTCCTCGCGCGCGGGCCGCGGCGTCGGTCAGGGCGCGGACGATGGCCTTGCGCGCCAGCGGAATCTTGAAGGCGTTGTGCTTGTAGGGCGTGGCGCTCTGCATCGCGGTGGCCGCGGCCTGCTTGAAGGTCTCGCGCGTGGCCGGCTGGCCCACGAGCGCGGCTTCGGCATCGGCGGCGCGCCAGGGCTTGGTGCCGACCCCGCCCAGCGCGAGTCGCGCCGCGGTGATGCGGTCACCGTCCAGCACCACGACGGCGGCGCAGGAGGCGAGTGCGAACTGATAGGAGGAGCGGTCGCGCAGCTTGATATAGGTCGAGCCGCTGCCGTCGATCGGTGCATCCAGGCTGACGTGGGTGATCAGCTCGTCCTCGCCCAGTTCGTGCTCGATGTGGGGCGTGTCGCCCGGCAGCTTGTGGAAGTCGAGAAAATCCACCGTCCGGTCGCCGCTCGGCCCGGTGACGTGCACGGTGGCGCCGATCGCGGCCATGGCCACGCACATGTCGGAGGGGTGTGCGGCGATGCAGTGCTCGCTGGTGCCGAGAACCGCGAACACCTCGCGGTTGTGGCCGTCGATCGCCGAGCAGCCGCTGCCGGGCACGCGTTTGTTACACGGCGACACGCCGTCGCGGAAATAGCTGCAGCGCACGCGTTGCATGACGTTGCCCGCGGTCGTGGCGCGGTTGCGTAGCTGGCGTGAGGCGCCCTGGAGCAGGGCCTCTGAAAGGACGGTGTAATCGCGCCGCACGCGGTCGTCTTCAGCCAGCGCGGTGTTGCGTACCATCGCCCCGATCTTCAGGCCGCCCTCGGGAACGGCCTCGATGGCGTCATAGGCCAGCCGATTGATGTCCACGAGCCGTTCCGGCTGCATTACATCGAGTTTGACCAGATCGATGAGCGTCGTGCCGCCGGCGAGATACGCCGCGGCCTGGCCGCTGTGTGCGTTTACGGCGCTGTGCGCATCCTCGGCGCGCTTGTAGTCGAATGTTCGCATGGAAAACCTCTAGCTCTGATTCAGGCCGGGATTGCCGCGCGCCTGCTGGATCGCGGCCCGGATGTTCTTGTAGGCGCCGCAGCGGCAGATGTTGCCGCTCATCGCCTCGGCGACGTCGGCGTCGCTGGAGCCGACGCTGTCGTTGTTCAGGAGTTCGGTGGCCGAGGTCAGCTGACCGGGCGTGCAGTAGCCGCACTGATAGGCGTCATGGTCGAGAAAGGCCTGCTGCAACGGGCTGAGTTCGCCGTCCCGGGCCAGGCCCTCGACGGTGGTGATGTCGTCGCCGTCGTGCACGACCGCCAGCGCGAGACAGGAATTGACCGCCTGGCCGTTGATCAGCACGGTGCAGGCACCGCACTGGCCGTGATCGCAGCCTTTCTTGGTCCCGGTCAGGCCGATGCGCTCGCGCAGTGCGTCGAGCAGAACGACGTTCGGGGGCACGTCCAGTTTGCGCAGCGTGCCGTTGACGTGAAGCGAAATGGCGACGTCGGTGGGGGCGTTGTTGGAATCCATGATCGGTCTCCGGAGCGGATCGATCCTGCCGGCGGATGCAAGCGCGCAGGCGGAGTCGGTGTGTCGTACAGCAGACGATGGACCAAACCGGGTGTGATCGGCAATGCCCGGAGCAGGGAGGATCGTCGGATCGTATTGCGCGCGGGTGGAAGGGGTCTTGACGGTCGGCACGTATCCCACACCGTGCGCGCTGGTCATGACGCGGGGCGACAGTGGACGCGCGGAGACGGTCCGCGACTGGTCTCGCAGAACAATTCGGAAATGAGGGTATGGTGCCAACCTGGCTCGAGGCCATCGAGGCCTCGGAATGGCTCCCCGGGACGGGCTCGAACCGCCGACCTAGTGATTAACAGTTTTGCGAAAAAACCGCTACGTTATTAAAAACAATGACTTACTATAACAATTGATTAAAAGTAATAATCATTTAAAAACATCAAATTACGGTTTTTTACGAAATATAGTAGTGCTTCGCGATTGTACCTTTATTGCACCTCAACAAGAATGCTTATGGTGGCCATGCCGCAGCTCGGTATGCCCGTCCATGGCAGGAATCCTACTGCACGACCGGCGCTGAGGCTGTGAGTAACCCTGTTAGCTGCGAAAGTTATCCACGCATAAACGGTCACAGCAAAACGGCCGATTTACGCATAAACGGTCACAAATCTACGCATAAACGGTCACAACGAAGCTCTAAATCCATTGCGGCACAAGGGATACAGCGATCCCCCTATAGTACCTATAGTAGGGTCCTGTAGTAGGGGCACGAAATCTGTGGATAACTTCCGCTGTCGCTGTCGCTGTCGCTGTCGGTATTCGCACCAGCGCGCTTGTACAACCAATAGCGCCGCGCCGGCCGCGCACAGGGGGCAAGCCGCATTCCGCAGCAAGGGTGTGAATCAACCCGGGTTTCCCGGAGGCTCGTGGGTTTGAGTCACGCCGCCTTGGCGGACTCGGAAAGTGTG
>NZ_AYKF01000103.1 GCF_003732545.1 Salinisphaera orenii subsp. halophila YIM 95161
GATCACGGTATCGACCAACGGCGTGAAGGACGCGCACGGGCCGGCGGCGAAAAAGTCATAGCCGTGGGCGCCGATACGGTCGATGAAGTCGCTTGCCTGGATCATGTGACACCTGCTTTCTGGACAATCGGAAGGCGTATCGCAGCACTCGTGGGCGGCGTCCGCCCGCGCTCGACGGGCGATGCGTGCCGTGCCGGCCCCACCGGCGAGCGCAGGCCGGCGCCGGGCGGGCACGGCGCTCGCCCGGTCCTTTGGGAAGGTGCCGCGCCGGCCGCCGCTTTCGTTGCTGCTGCATCCTGCATGACGCGCCAACGATACCCGCGGCGAACGACAGCGCAAGCCGGGGCGGCTCCGTCACGGCGCCATTCCTGAGACGCGGCCTCACGTATCGCCGTCTGGTTCCGTGTCGAGCAGCAGGGGGGCGACCGCATCGAGCGTGCGCTGGGCGGTACGAAAGGCCACGGCCAGCTGCTTGATCGCGCGCAGCTCGGCATGACGCCCCGCCGGCGGGCGGACCAGCCGCCGCAGCACCCGCAGCGGGCGCAGTGCGCCGTCGTCGTCGAGCGCCGCCCGCGCGACCGGCGGCACCGTCATCACGGCATCGTCGGCGACCGCACGCACGACGATGAACGGCAGCCCGAATTCGACGGCCACCGCCGCGATCGCCGCGCTTTCCCGGTCGGCCGCGATCGCCGTGGACAGCGCGTGCAGTGCCTGCTTGTTCGCCGCGTTGCCGAGCACGCCGCGGGTCTCGGCGAGCGCGCCGTGACGCAGCCGGGCGCCACCGCCGATCCGGTCGGTCAGGCGCGCATGCCATTCGGCATCGACGGCCAGCCGCGGGCCGGCCGCGGTCACGATCTCGCGCGGCAGCAGCAGGTCGCCGACGGCGAGGGCCGGCACGAGCGCGCTGGCACAGCCCCAGCTGACCAGCCCGTCCACCCCGTCGGCGACCAGCGCGCGCGCCGCGGTCTCGGCGCGCGCCGCCCCCAGCCCCGACAGTGCGAGCCGCGCGCCGCCGGTCAGGCTCGCCCGGCCCTGCGCCCGCAGCCGCGCCATCGCCCGGACCTCGCCGGGCAGCGACGCGACGATGCCGGGCCGGCTCACCTGCGCGCGCGCCGGTACGCAGAGACTGCCTGCGCTCATGACAGGGATCCTCGGCCGCGAGCGCCACGCCCGAAGCGCGCCGCACGGCGGCCGCAACAGGCCGCCCCGGCGTCGAGCCCTGGGCGGCCGCTGCACCGGCGGGCTCGCGGGCGCCGATCGGCTCGCCTGGACCGCGCACCCTCACATCGCCTTACGCCGGCGCGCGCTGGCACGCCGCACCCGAGCACCCGCCGGCACGACCGCCCGTCAGCGCGCCAAAGGGCGGGCAACGATGACGGCCGTCGGATCGATACGGGTGTCCGGCTGTCGGTCGGCACGGCGATGCGGGGCATGGCGAACGCGGATCCTCTCTGACGGCTGAACGGTGCACCGGCGTCGCGGCGGGCCGAAACTACACCATCGCACCGGGCCGAGGTAAAGCCGGTTGACGCCACCGGACCATCGGTGGCTTGCTTACGCCGCCGCGCCGCATCTGCCGGCCTCCGCCACCGACACCGCCCGCCATGACCCGCAGTGCCCCATCCGACCCGACCGCGCGTATCGACGACGCGCTCGAACGTGTCCTGCCGTCCGCCGAGACCGCGCCGGAACGCCTGCACGCGGCGATGCGCTACAGCGTACTCGGCGGCGGCAAGCGCATCCGGCCGCGGCTGGTCCACGCGACGGGCGAAGTGCTGGGCCTCGATCCTGCCGGCCTGGACGCCCCCGCGGTCGCCGTCGAGTGTATCCACGCCTATTCCCTGATCCACGACGACCTGCCGGCGATGGACGACGACGCGCTGCGGCGCGGGCGCGCGACCACCCACATCGCCTACGACGCGGCGACCGCGATCCTGGCCGGCGACGCCCTGCAGGCGCTGGCCTTCGAAGTGCTGGCCACCGACCCGGGGCTCGACGCCCATCCGGCCGCCCGTGCCGCCCTGCTGGCCACGCTCGCCCGGGCGGTCGGTTCGCGCGGCATGGTGGGCGGCCAGGCCCTGGACATGGCCAGCGAGGGCCGGGCCATCGACCGCGACGCACTCGAACACGTGCATGCACTCAAGACCGGGGCGCTGCTGCGCGCCTGCGTGCTGATGGCGGCCGACAGCCACCCCGCTCTCGAGTCCGCGCATCGGGCGGCGCTCGATCGTTTCGCCACGCGCATCGGGCTGGCCTTCCAGGTGCGCGACGACGTGCTCGACGTCGACTCCAGCACGGCCGTGCTCGGCAAGACCCAGGGCGCGGACGCGGCCCACGACAAGGCGACCTATCCCGCCCTGCTCGGCCTCGAGGCGGCGCGCGCCTACGCCGACCGACTCCACGCCGAGGCGATCGAGGCGCTCGCCGTATTCGGCGAGGCCGGCGCGCCCCTGCGCGCGATCGCCGCCGAGATCGTCAGGCGCGACCACTGAGGGCGATCGACACAGTCCGGTCGCATCGGAATCGGCCGCCCCGGCACGTTGCCCGAACCGGCACCTGCGGCAGCCGCAGTTCCGGCACCGGGCGGCACACGTGCCACGGCCGTTCCCCGAATCGCGAATCGGGCATGACAGCGGCCGCGCGGAGGCTCGTCCTCGCCCTCCACAAACGCGCGGTCCGAACGGGCCGCTCGGAACCCGAGTCGGCCATGCCGGGTTCCGAGGCTTCGGGCCGCTTGAGTTCGAAGGGTCGCGGGCAGTCACTGGCCCCGACGGCAGGTGGCGACGTGTCCGGGCCTGGACGCCCAGCCGGAATGGACGACAACCGAGTACGCCGACGCCGCAGGCTTCGCGGCCGGCCCGCGGCTCGGCGCATATGCACGTAGCCGGGCATACCGCGGCTCGACCGGGCCGTGGGCACACCGCCGGGCGCGGTCATCGCGCGGACACCGGCCGGCCGCGCCGCGTCCCGCCACCCGTCGCTTCGAACAAGTTCACGGGCCCGGCGACCGGGCCCGGCTCGCCGCTGCGGGACCTACTCCGTCCAGGTGACGGTATACCGCAGCCGCTTGTCGCCGCCGGCCGGCACCTCGAGCGTCCACTGCGCGCTGTTGACCGGACTGTCGTCGACCCGGTCCTCGGAGGCCGACTCGATTCCGGCGGTGTCCGGCAGCTGTTCGACGACATCGACCGTGGCCGAGGCGTCGCCGGCGTTGTGCAGCGTGATCTCGGCGGTCCGGCTGCGCTCGCCGCCTTCGGTGCGCGAATCGTCCACGAGACGACGCTCGGCGGTGATATCGAAGGCGGCGCCCAGCGTGAGGTTCACCGGCGCGCCCTTCGGCGTGTCGCCGATGGTGGCCTCGCCCATCAGGCCCGCCGCATGCTGGCCGTCGTAGACGCGCAGCGGGCCCGCGGGCAGCGGCACTTCGGCCGTGTTGTCGAAGCGCAGCCGCACCGCGGCGTGGCTGCGCTCGGTCTCGCGCGTGACCGAATACAGGCTGTTCTCGAGGCGGTAACGGCGACTGGCCTCGAAGGTATGCGGCGCCATGATCGCCACCGCGCGCGTCGCGCCGGCGGGCACGTCGATGCCGCCGTCGAGCGCATAGCGATAGGTGTCGCCGGTCGACTGCGGCCCGGAGGCGACATCGGCCTTGGCTTCGCTGCGGGCCATCATCGCCGGCTGCGGCCCGCCGTTGCCCGCGCGGCTGACCTCGCCGGCGACCAGCCAGGCCCGGTCGGCGCTCAGACGCGCGCCGCCGCCGTTGTCGATAACCGCCATCGTGGTCAGCGAGAGTTCGCCGGTCTCGGCGTCGAAACGGCCGGTGTGGCTGGCCTGCCAGCGCGGACCGTCGATCTGGTAGGTGGCGGTCAGGGCCCGTGTGCCGGCGGCCTCGGCCTCGACGTCGAGCTGCACACCGCCGGGGTCGGAACCGGTATCCGCGGGCCAGGCGATGCGCCAGGGCGAACCGTCCGTCAGCCGCTCGATACGGCCGTCGACCTGCACCAGCACCGCCTCGCCCTGAACGCCGACCAGGCGGCCCTCGCGGCTGTCGCCGGCCGCGTCGCCGGCGCCCCGCAACAGCGTGACCGAACGGCCGACGCGGGCGGCCAGGCGCCCGCTCCCCTCGTCGTCGGGACGGGCCGCGCTCAATCCGGTCAGCGAGACGCCCGGCGCCGACAGCCAGAAGGTCTCTGGTCGCAGACGGCCCGACAGCGGCCAGTCCAGCGTCTGGGCGCCGGCGGCGAGCTCGACGTCCCGGCTATTCTCGATCACGGCCGCGCCGGTGTTGTAGAGAGCAGCGGCATCGACTGTCGCCTCCGCGGGCGCGGGATCGCCGGTCTGCGCGCCGGCGCTCCAGGACAGCGCGAGACCGAGGGCCGCGGCAGCCGTCAGGGCGGGCCGAATGCTGAGATGTGTCATGAGGATGTCTCCATGGGGTCGGGATCGCGCCGCGCGCGGTCGTGGCGGATGAGCCAGATCAGCAGCAGTACCGCCGGCAGGCCGGCGATGGCGGTGTAGCTGAAGAACAGCCCGTAGCCGAACTGGTCCACGATCCACCCGGAAAAGCCGCCGACGAACTTGCCCGGCAGCGTCATGAGCGACGAGAACAGCGCGTACTGGGTCGCGGTGTACGCCGTGTTGGTGAGGCTGGACAGATAGGCGATGAACGCCGAACCGGCCATGCCGCCCGACAGGTTGTCCGCCGAGACGGTCACCGCAAGCGCGGCCATGCCCGGATCGTCGAGTGTGGCCAGCCAGGCGAACACCAGGTTGGTGACCGCGGTGAGCACGGCGCCGGCCAGCAGCGGCCGGAGGATACCGTAGCGCACCACCAGCACGCCGCCCAGGCCGGCGCCGCCGAGCGTCATGATCAGGCCGAAGATCTTGGAGACGCTGGCGATCTCGGCCTCGCTGTAGCCGGTATCGAGATAGAACGGATTCGCCATCACCCCGAGGGTGATGTCGGCCACCCGGAACAGGCTCACCAGCAACAGGATGGTGATCGCGAGGCGGCCGTAGCGGGCGAAGAAATCCACGAAGGGACAGACCACCGCGCCGACGATCCAGGTCTGGATGCCCCGCAGCCAGCCCGGTCGGTGCGAACGCGCGGCGAGCCAGTCCAGGGCCCACTGCTCGCGCACCGACGTATCGCGTGAGACCGATGCCTCCGGCTCGCCGAGCAGCAGCACGGTCACCATGCCCACGCCCACCAGCGCGGCCATGACGGTGTAGGCCGTCGGCCACGAGCTGACCGCGGCGATGTAGAACGAGCCCGCGCCGGCCGTGAGCATCGCCAGCCGGTAGCCGGCCTGGTACGTGGCCGCCATCGCGCCCTGCATCTCGTCGGCGACCGCCTCGATGCGCCAGGCGTCGACGGTGACGTCCTGGGTGGCCGAGGCGAAGGCCACCAGCAGGCCGAACCAGGCCAGCTGCTCCAGATTCGCGCTCGGATCCGTGCTCGCCATCCCGAACAGCCCGGCCATGAGCCCGCACTGGGCCAGCAGCATCCAGCCGCGTCGCCGGCCGAGCAGCCAGCTGAGCAGCGGCAGCGGCAGGCGGTCGATCACCGGCGCCCAGAAGAATTTGATCGAGTAGGTGATGCCGATCCACGAAAAGAAGCCGATGGTCGTGCGCGACACGTCGGCCGTGGTCAGCCACGCCGACAGTGTCGAAAAGACCAGCAGAAAGGGCAGCCCCGACGAGAAGCCGAGAAAACCCATGCCGATGACGCGCGGCTGCAGATAGATCGCGAGCGCATCGCGCCAGGACCGGCGCGCCGGCGCCGCGTCTTCAGAGGGTGCGGTCATAATCGATGGTCAGCGGCGCATGATCGGACAACCGTTCGACCCGATAGACCGATTCGGCGGTGGCCGTCGCGGCGAGGCCCGGCGTGGCCACGTGGTAGTCGATACGCCATCCCACGTTGTTGTCCCAGGCCCGGCCGCGCTGCGACCACCAGGTGAACTGATCCTCGTGCGGATTGATCTCGCGAAAGACATCGACCAGCCCGACCTCGCCGAACAGCCGATCCATCCACTCGCGCTCGTGCGGAAGGAAACCGGAGTTCTTCTTGTTGTTCTTCCAGTTCTTCAGGTCGATCTCCTTGTGCGCGATGTTCCAGTCGCCGCAGATCAGATACTCGCCGGGGGCGGCGGCCTGGGCGCGCAGGAAATCCAGGAAATAGACCAGATACCGCTCCTTCGAATCCTGACGGTGATCGCCCGAGGAGCCGGACGGCGCATACAGGCTCGCGATGCGCAGGTCGCCGAAGCGGGCCTCGATGTAACGCCCCTCGGCGTCGAACTCGTCGTGGCCCATGCCGCGCACGATCTCGTCCGGCTCGCGCCGGGCGTAGATCGCCACGCCGGAATAGCCCTTGCGGTTGGTAGCCTCTTCGTAGAAGCAGTGATAGCCCTCCGGCCAGAACGCCGCCACGCCCTCGAGCTGCTGCTGCTGAGCCTTGAGCTCCTGGATGCAGACCACATCCGGGGCCTGCGCGGCCATCCACTCGAAAAACCCCTTGCGCTGGGCCGCGCGGATACCGTTGGCGTTGAAGGACATGACCCGCATGCACGCGCTTCCTGTCGTCGATGAACCCCAGGCGGCGCGATTCGCCGCCCGCCCGATCAGCGCTTATCATACGGAACCAGCGACGATTTTCGACAACGCCGGAGGACCGCGCCCCGATGCCCGCCGCCACCGACACGAGCCAGGACTTCCTGGCCCTGGCCGACGAATACAGCGCGCTGAAATTCGGCGAATTCACGCTCAAATCCGGCCGGGTCTCGCCGTATTTCTTCAACATGGGCGAGATCGCCTCGGGCGCCGGCATGAAGCGTCTGGCCGCCGGCTACGCCGCGGCACTCGCCGCCTCCGGCATCCCATACGACAGCCTGTTCGGTCCGGCCTACAAGGGCATCCCGCTGGTGGCCACGGTGGCCTGCGCCCTGGCCGATCATGGCCGCGACGTGCCCTTCACCTACAACCGCAAGGAAGCCAAGGACCACGGCGAAGGCGGTACGCTCGTCGGCGCGCCGCTGGGCAGACGCGTGGTGATCGTGGACGACGTGATCACCGCCGGCACGGCCGTGCGCGAGGCGATCGATCTGATCCGCGCCGCGGGTTCCGAGGTCGCCGGTGTGCTGATCGCCCTCGATCGCCGGGAGCGCGGCAGCGATGATCGCTCGCCGCTGGCCGCACTGGCCGAGGACGAAGGCATCCCCACCACGGCCGTCGCCACGCTGGATGACGTGATCATCTACGCCGAGCGGGCCGGGCTCGATATCGGCACACGCCGCGCCGTGCAGGCCTATCGGGACGCCTACGGCGTACGCTGAGCCATGCCGCGGGCGGGCGCCGACGGCCCCCCGCGACGCCACCTCGCCCGGTCCCGGCCTAGGCCGATGCGGGCGGCGGGGCCGTGGACGGCGCGCCCGAGTCGCCGATCAGCGTGCCCACGCCGGCATCGGTGAACAGCTCCAGCAGCACCGCGTTCTCCACCCGGCCGTCGACGATATGCGCGGCGCGCACGCCCGAGGCGACGGCGTCCAGCGCGCATTCGATCTTGGGCAGCATGCCGCCGTGGATCACGCCCGAGTCGATCAGCTCGCGCACCTGTTCCGGCGTCAGGCCGGTGAGCAGATTGCCCTCGCCGTCGAGCACGCCGGGGGTGTTGGTCAGCAGCATGAGCTTTTCGGCTTCCAGCACCGAGGCGATCTTGCCGGCGACCAGATCGGCGTTGATGTTGTAGCTGCGCCCGTCCGCGCCGACGCCGATGGGCGCGATCACGGGGATGAAGTCGTCGGCCTCTAGGCGCTTCACAATGCGCGGATCGATATGAGAGACCTCGCCGACGAAGCCGAGATCGGTGTCGTCGTCGACCAGTGCAAGCTTGCGGGCGTGAATGAGCCCGCCGTCCTTGCCGGTCAGCCCGACCGCACGCCCGCCGTGCTGGTTGATGAGATTGACGATCTCCTTGTTGACCAGCCCGCCGAGCACCATCTCGACCACGTCCATGGTCTCCTCGTCGGTCACCCGCATGCCCTTGATGAACTCGGTCTGCTTGCCGACGCGCTCAAGCAGCTTGCCGATCTGCGGGCCGCCGCCGTGCACCACCACCGGGTTGAAGCCGACCAGCTTCATCAGCGCGATATCGCGGGCGAAGCCGGACTTGAGCTCCGGATCGACCATGGCGTTGCCGCCGTACTTGATCACCACCGTCTTGCCGCCGAAGCGGCGGATGTAGGGCAGCGCCTCGCCGAGCACGCGGGCGACGCGCGCGGCCTGTTCGGGATCGAGCGACATGCGTTTCTGTTCCTCGAGTGGGGTCATCAGCGGGTTCCGGTGGAGCCGAAGCCGCCGACGCCGCGTTCGCTGTCGTCGAATGCCTCGACCACCTCCAGCTCGGCGGCGACCACGGGCACCAGCACGAACTGGGCGATGCGCTCGCCCGGCTCGACGGTGAACGCCTGCGTGCCGCGGTTCCAGGCCGAGACCATGAGCGGGCCCTGATAGTCGGAATCGATCAGCCCGACCAGGTTGCCGAGCACGATGCCGTGCTTATGCCCGAGCCCGGAGCGCGGCAGGATCATGCCGGCGAGATTCGGATCGGCGATATAGATCGACAGCCCCGTGGGCAGCAGTTCGCAGTCGCCTGGCGCGAGCGTGACCGGCGCATCGACCATCGCGCGCAGGTCGATACCGGCCGAGCCGGCGGTCGCGCGCTGCGGCATGTCGAAATCGCGCCCGAGGCGGTCGTCGAGCACCTTCACCTGAAGTCTGGACATCGTGGCTCGTCTTTTCCTGCGGTCGGAGAATGGATCAGCCGGTAGCGGCCAGGCGCTCGGCGACGAGCGCGACCAGCTGTTCGGCCAGATCGCGCTTGCTGGCCTGGGTGAGTTCGCGCTCGCCGCCCTCCCAGACCACGAACAGCGCGTTGTCGTCGCGGCCGAAGGCGTGCTCGGGCCCGACCACGTTGCCGGCGATCATCGACAGGCCCTTGCGTTCGCGCTTGGCGCGGGTGCTGGCTTCCATGTCGGTGGTCTCGGCGGCGAAGCCGAGCGTGAACACTCGCGGATGTTCGCGCGCGACGTCGGCGATGATGTCACGCGTGCGCGTGAGCGCCAGCTGGCTGTCGCCGTCGGCTTTCTTGATCTTGTCGGCGGCGGTCGTGGCCGGGCGGTAGTCGGCCACCGCGGCCGCGCCGATGAAGATGTCGGCCTGCCCGATCACCTCCATGACCGCCGCGTGCATGTCGGCCGCCGACTGCACGTCGATCCGCTCGACCCCGGGCGGCGCTTCGAGCGTGGTCGGCCCGGAAACGAGCGTGACCCGTGCACCCGCGCCGGCACAGGCCGCGGCCAGCGCGTAGCCCATGCGCCCGGAGGAGTGATTGGTAATGAAACGCACCGGGTCGAGCGCTTCGCGCGTGGGCCCGGCGGTGATCACGACCTGGCGCCCGGCGAGCACGCCGTCGGCCGGCACGTCCTCGAAATAGGCCACGACCGCATCGCGGATCGCCTCCGGCTCGACCATGCGCCCGGCGCCGGTCTCGCGCTCGGCGAGTTCGCCCTCGGCCGGCCCGACGAAGCGCACGCCGCGCGCGCCCAGCGTCTCGACGTTGGCGCGCGTGGCGGGGTGGGCCCACATGACATGATTCATCGCCGGCGCGGCCAGCACGTCGGCATGGCTTGCCAGGCACAGCGTGGCCAGCAGGTCGTCCGCGCGGCCCGCCGCCAGGCGCGCGAGCGTGTCGGCGGTGGCCGGCGCGATCACGATCAGATCCGCCCAGCGCGCCAGCTCGATATGGCCCATGGCCAGCTCGGCGGCTTCGTCCCACAGGCTGTCGCGCACGGGGTGGCCCGACAGCGCTGCCAGCGTCATCGGCGTGATGAAGCGCCTGGCGGCGTCGGTCATCACGACCTGCACGTTCGCGCCCGCCTCTACCAGCCGTCGCGTGAGCACGGCGGCCTTGTAGGCGGCGATGCTGCCGGTCACGCCCAGTACGATGTTGCGGTTGGCCAGTGCCTCCATGACGTCATTGTAGCGTCTGCGCACGACAGCCCGCGCGCAGGCTGCCGATAACGACGACACCGCCCTTACCGAGTGTCGTCATGCGAATCTCCGACTGGCCCGCTTCCGAACGTCCGCGCGAGAAACTGCTCGAACGCGGCGCCGACGCCCTGTCCGACGCCGAACTGCTGGCGATCTTCCTGCGCACCGGGGTCGCCGGCCAGAGCGCGGTCGATCTGGCCCGGCATCTGCTGGTCGAGTACGGCAGCCTCTCCGCCCTGCTGGGCGCCGACCGCGAGACCTTCTGCGCCGCGCGCGGGCTCGGGCTGGCCAAGTTCGTGCAGCTCCAGGCCGTGCTCGAAATGGCCCGCCGGCATGCCGGCGAATCCTTCCTCGCCAGCGATGCGTTAAGCGATCCGCAAGCCACGCGCCGCTATCTTGCGCTCAAACTCGCCGACGTCCCGCACGAAGTCTTCGCCTGCGTGTTTCTGGACAACCGCAACCGCGTGCTCGCCTTCGAGGAACTGTTCCGCGGCACCATCGACGGCGCCGCCGTCTACCCGCGCGAGGTGGTCAAGGCCGCCCTGCGCCACAACGCCGCAAGCGTGATCCTGGCGCACAACCATCCCTCCGGGGTCGCCGAACCCAGCCGCGCGGACCGCGACATCACTCGCCGGCTGGTCGACGCACTGGCGCTGGTCGACATCCGCGTGCTCGATCACATCGTCCTCGGCCGCCAGACGAACGTATCGCTCGCCGAACGCGGACTGATGTAATATGCACCTTTATTCTAAGAAATAATTAATATGTTATTAACGTTTTATTGACAATTTTCACGCGGCTCACTATATTCATGGCCAGTCGGAACTCCCCCTATCCGATTGATGAGACTGGAGAACATCATGAAAAGAGTCGCGATTGTCCTTAGTGCCGGCCTGCTTCCGTTCGCCGCCTTCGCGGCGCCGAGCGGCGCCGGTCATGCCCCGGATTACAGCTATGTTCAGGGTGATTACATCCCGACCGGCAACCTGCACGGCACCGGCAACGACTACAACGGCTTCGGTCTGGAAGGCTCCGCCGCGGTCACGCCGAACGTGTTCCTGAACGGTCGCTACGACCGGCTGGACGTCGACAACAGCGATACCGACGTCAACCGCGGCCGTCTCGGCGTCGGCGCGAACGGTTTCTACGACTACGGCGGCGCCGACGGCACCGGCATCGGCTACTACGGCACCGTCTCCTACGAGCGTCTGGAACTGCGCGACATTGGCGGCTCGGCGGACGCCACCGGCACCGGCTACGGCATCGACGCCGGCCTGCGCTGGATGGTCGACCCGGCGGTGGAGATCAATCCGAGCGTCGGCTGGGCCGACTACGGCAGCATCTCGGGCGACGGCGTCGACCTGGGCGATGCCGAGGGCTTTCGCTACGGCGTGCGCACCCTGGGTCACCTGAGCGACAGCGTCGCGGTCTCGGCCGAGTACCGCCGGACCAACTACGACTTGGGCGGCCCGGATCTGGACTTCGACAACGAGGTTCGCGTCGGCGCGCGCTACACCTTCTAGACCGTCCCGGCACAGGCGGTCGCGCGGGTGCGCGGCCGCGGTCCCGCACCCCGATCCGGCGGGGTGTTTTCGTTGGCGTGCAGGAAACCGGCCGTGCCTCTGCGTACCGGCGACATCGACGGTTGTGTCGGCTGTCGTTTGATGGTTAAATACGCGGCTCGCTGACGCGGCAGCGCGCGACCCAGGAGTAGTAATGTCCCAGATTTGTCAGGTCACCGGTAAGAAGCCGGTCACCGGTTACAACGTATCGCACGCCCATAACAAGACGAAGCGCCGCTTCGTGCCCAATCTGCACCGGCACCGCTTCTGGGTGGAATCCGAGAAGCGCTTCGTGCGGCTTCGGGTGTCTGCCAAGGGCCTGCGGATCATCGATCGTCAAGGTATCGACAACGTGCTCGCCGACATGCGCAAGCGCGGGGAGAAAGTCTGATGCGCGAAAAAGTACGCATGGTCTCGACTGCGGATACCGGGTTCTTCTACACCACGTACAAGAACAAGCGGAACACGCCCGACAAGCTCGAGATGAAGAAATACGATCCCAAGGCACGCAAGCACGTGGTCTTCAAGGAAGCGAAGATCAAGTAAGAGCGACGCCAGCTCGGATCGCGAAAGCCGGCCCCGGGCCGGCTTTTTTGTGGGCGCGATCCGCGTGCGCCCCTGATCCGATCGCATCGCGCCCCGCTCGTGAGCATTCCGTGGAACCGCGGCTCTCCGTAGAAACACGTTTTGACCGGTGACCGAGCGGCCACTAGCCTGCGGCTCGCAAATCGCTTTCAAACCGATAACTTACGGGATCCCCAATGAACAAGACCGTGCTCGCCGTCAGCGCCGCCCTACTCCCCTTCGCCGCGACCGCCGCTCCCAACGATCAGCCCGGCGCCCCCGGCTATACCTATATCCAGGGCGACTACATCATCGACGGCGAGACCGGCGGCGTGGATGCCGACTACGACGGCTACGGCCTCGAGGGGTCGCTGACGATCACGCGGCACGTCTTCATCAACGCCCGCTACGACTGGGTGGACACCGACAACCGCTCCCTGGACGGCAATCGCGGCAGCGTCGGCATCGGCGTCAACGACTTCTACGACTACGGCGGCGCCGATGGCACCGGCGTCGGCTATTACGGCCAAGTCTCCTACGAACGGCTCTTGCTGGAGGACGTCACCGGCAACGGTGCGGGTGACGCCAACGCGAACGGCTACGGCGCGGACGCCGGCCTGCGCTGGCGGGTGCACCCGCGCCTCGAGATCAACCCGCACGTCGGCTGGGTCGACTACGGCGACGTCGACGACGACATCGATCTCGGCGACGCCGACGGCATGCGCTACGGCGTGCGCGCCATCGGCCAGATCAGCGACAACTTCGCCGTCACCGCCGCCTATGAAAGCAGCGACGTGGAGACGAGCCGCCGCGATATCGGCTTCGACGACGAGTTCCGCGTCGGCGCGCGCCTGAACTTCTAGGCCACCGCGGAAAGACCGGCGGCAGGACGCCCCGCCAAGGCGGGGCGTCCTGTTCCGACCCGCCTCAACCCTCATCCTTCAGCTTCCGTGGACCGGCTCGTGGCCGCCCTCGGTGGTGCCATCGATGCGCCGCTGATCCATGACGGACGACCGGCTGGACGCGAGCCACCGGGCACCCCACCCGACCAAGACCATGTCGACCGCCTCGCGCCAATCGCGACGCGCAGCAATAACACCCGGCAGGATTCGCCCTATTCCTAGCCGCAAGCAGCCCATGCCCGCACCGGCGATGAAAATGCGGCCGGTCTCAACGTCGATGCCGCCTGGCACGTCGTCGATCAGGCCCATGTCCTCGGCCGCGGCGATCTCTCAGATCTAGACGATGGCACCGACTACACCGCCTACACGCTCGGGCTCGGCCTGCGCGGATCACTCGGCGATACCCGATTCGATCACGCCGACGCCGGCCGGATGGACCTGTATCTGGAACTGGGCTACGAGGATATCGAGCTGAGCGCCCGCGAGCGGATCGGCGACGAACTTGTGAAGGCCCGGCTCGAGGCGAAGGCTACGGCGCGAGTCTTGGCCTGCGCTGGATGGCCACCGCCGGTCTCGAGATCAATCCCTATGCGGGCTACGTGAACTACGGCGCCCCGGACGTCGCACTGCGCGCCGGCAGCGACCGGCTCACGGCCTCGGCCGACGAGGATCTCGACGGCCTCCGCCATGGTCTGCGCGGCGTGCTCGATGTGAGCCATTCGCTGGCCGCCACGGCGGCGTTCGAGCGCACCGAGCTCGACATTCACGATATCGACATCGACGCGAACACCGTGCGCGTCGGCCTGCGCTGGTATTTTCCGTCCCGCGGATTCGCCGCCCGCTAGCGGATAAGCGGGCCGGCGGCCTCAGGCTTCCAGCAGGAGATTGCCGACCGCATCCACCCGCACCGACCAGCCGGGGGCGATCCAGGTCGTGGTCACGGCCTCGCGCACGATCGCGGGGCCCTCGAAATGCTGGCCGGCGGCGAGCCCGTCCCGGTCGTGGATCGGTACGGACTCGTCGATGCCGTGCACCGGCGTCGTCGCGGCCGGCTCGGGCCGCCCCTGTCCGGCCGCGACCGCTGGCAGCTCGACGTCCGGCACCGGCCCGGCCAGATGCAGCCGCAGATTGACCAGCTCGACGGCGAGATCGAAACGGTGCCCGTAGCGCGCGGCATGGGCATCGTGAAAGGCCGCGACCAGGTCCGCCGGCGCGCGCCAGTCGAGATTCAGCGACGCACTCTGCCCGGCATAGCGCAGATCCGCGCTGACCCGCTCCCGGACGGCCTCGGCCGCGACGCCCTCGTCCGCCAGTTCCGCAATCGCGGCCTCGCGCAGCGGCGCGAGCCGGCGTTCGACGTCGGCCGCATTTATGCCCTGGAGCTTCTCCAGCACGCTGATCGAACGCTCGCGCGAGCGCTGGGCGACCAGCATGCCGAGCGCCGAGAGGACGCCCGCGAACACCGGGATGAGCACCCGCCGCATGCCCATGCCCTCGGCCAGGGCGCAGGCATGCAGCGGCCCGGCGCCACCAAAACACAGCAGGCTGTCGTCGGCCACGGATTCGCCGCGAGCGACCGAGATCACGCGAAGGGCGGCGGTCATGGCTTCGTCGGCCACGCGCAGAATGCCCGCCGCCGCGGCCTCCACCGACAGCCCCATCGGCTCGGCGATGCGCGCGACCGCGGCACGCGCGGCCGCCGTGTCCAGGCCCATGTCGCCGCCGAGACGCGTCGAGGCCGGCAGCCGGCCGAGCACCACGTGGGCGTCGGTCACCGTCGGCTCGGTACCGCCCTTGCCGTAGCAGGCCGGGCCGGGATCCGCGCCCGCCGACGCCGGGCCCACCTGCAGCAGGCCGCCGCCGTCCAGCCAGGCGATGGAGCCCCCGCCGGCGCCGATGGTGTGCATGTCGACCATGGGCACGGCGACCGGATAATCGGCGATGCGGGTCTTGCTGGTCAGCGCCAGTTCGCGGCCGATCAGCGCCACGTCGCTGCTGGTGCCGCCCATGTCCAGCGTCAGCACGCGTTCGAGCCCGGCCGAGCGGGCCACGAACCGGGCCCCGAGCAGACCGCCGGCCGGCCCGGAGAGCAGCAGGTTCACGGCATTGTCGGCGGCCTGATCGATGGCCACGGTACCGGCGGCGCCGTGCATGATCGCGACCCGTTCGAGCGCGGCCTCAAGCCGTCGCAGGTAGCCGCCGACGGTCGGGCCCAGGGCGGCGTTGAGCCAGGTGGCGATGCCGCGCTCATACTCGCCGTATTCCGGCAGCACGCGGCTGCCGCGGGCGATCGTCAGCCCCGGGTCGGCGGCCCGCAGGGCGGCCTCGATGGCCTGTTCGGCGTCCGCGTCGAGGAAGGCGAACAACAGATTGATGGCGACGGCCTCGACCCCGGCTTCGCGCACCCGCTCGACCAGCGCCCGCAGCATGGCCTCATCGACCGCCACCAGCGCGCTACCGTCGGCCGCGGTGCGGGCATCGACCTCGAAACACAGCTCGGGTGCGACCGGCACCGGCGCCGCCGCGGGCTCCAGTGCATAGAGTTCGCGCCGCGCCTGCCGGCCTATGGTCAGCACATCGGCGAAACCGGCGTTGGCGACGTAGGCCGTACGCGCGAGATGATTCTCCAGCAACGCGTTGGTCGCCACGGTCGAACCGTGGACGATGCGCCAGTCGGACGCGGCGTCACCGGCGAAACGACGCACGCCGGCGATCACGGCCTCGTCGGGGGCGGCCGGGGTGGACGGCAGCTTGTAGACCGACAGCGCCCCGTCGACGCGGCAGATCACGTCGGTGAACGTGCCGCCGGTATCCACACCGAGCTCACCGGCATGCGGGGCAGTCGGTGGCTTTGCCGAACCTTCGTCGTGCTTTACGGTCATTGGCCTGTCAGCGGAAGATGCGGAACTTACGGCCTGGTCGCCAGGCGGCATCCCGCGTTGTCGAGAGGCTCATGGAAAGCGATTTCAAGCTCCGGGCGCAAGGGCTCACGCGCGATTACGCCGGCACGCGCGCCGTCGACGGCGTGGACATCGCCCTCGCGCCGGGCGAAATTCTGGGGCTGCTCGGGCCCAACGGGGCCGGCAAGACGACCACCCTGCGCATGCTCGCCGGCACTCTGGCCGCCACCGCGGGTACGGTGACGCTCGCCGGCCACGACCTCGCGGGCGAACCGCAGCGCGCCAAGCGGCATCTGGGCTATCTCCCGGAACGCCCGCCGGTCTACCCGGAGCTGACCGTGGACGAATATCTGGGTTTCTGCGCGCGGCTGCACGCCGTGCCGCGGCGCCAACGGCGCGAGGCGATCGCCGCCGCCCGGGCCGACTGCGGCCTCGAGGATACCGGCCGCCGCCTGATCGGCCACCTGTCGAAGGGCTACCAGCAGCGCGTCGGCATCGCCCAGGCGATCGTGCACCGCCCGGATGTGGTCATCCTCGACGAACCCACCGCGGGCCTGGATCCGAACCAGCTGCGCGGCATCCGCGAGCTCATCGCGCGCCTGTCGCGCGCCCACAGCGTGATCATCTCCAGCCACATCCTCTCCGAGATTCAGGCCACGGCGGCGCGGGTCGTGATCATGCACCAGGGCCGGATCGTGTTCGACGAGCCGCTGGGGGGAACGTCGGCACCGGTGGTCGAGATCGCACTGCGCGAGGCGGTGACAGCCGACAGCCTCACCGGCCTGGACGGCGTGGCGCACGCGACGGCCCTCGATGACCATCGCTGGCAACTCACGCCCGCGCCCGGATGCGACATTCGCGAGATGATCGCCGAGACCGCGGCCGGCCGCGGCTGGGGCCTGCTGGAACTGGGCGCGGCGCGCTACAGCCTCGAGGAGCGCTTCGCCGCGCTGACCAGCCGCGACGCGCCGCCGCGCGAGGCCGCCGCATGAGCGTCATGCTCGCCATCGCCCGCCATGAATGGTCGCGGCTGTTCGTCTCGCCGCTGGCCTGGATGCTGCTCGCGATCACCCAGCTGCTGACGGGGCTGCTATTCGCACTGTCGCTCACCGATCTCAGCCTCAACCCGCAACGTATCGGCGAGTACGACGGCGTGTCCGAACTGGTCGGCGCGGGCCTGTTTCGTTTCGCCACCGTGGTGCTGCTGCTGGTCGTGCCGCTGCTGACGATGCGCGCCTTCGCCGAAGAGCGCAAAAGCGGCAATCTGGAACTGATGCTCGCAGCACCCGTGTCGCCGTTCGCGCTGGTACTCGGCAAATTCGCCGGGACCATGGGCTATCTGACCGTGATGTGGGCGCTGATCGGGCTCATGCCGCTGAGCCTGCTCACGTCCACGCCGCTGGATGTCGGCCTGCTCGCGGCCGGGCTCCTGGGGCTCTGGCTGGTGATGGCGGCCTTCACGGCGGTCGGTGTGTTCATATCCGCGCTGACGCGCGAACCCACGCTCGCGGCCATCGGCACGCTGGGCGCACTGCTGCTGCTGTGGCTGATCTACGCGCTGTCGACGATGGACTGGCAGCCGGTCGTGCTCGGCACCACGCTGCCGCTGGCGGACGCCGCCGAGGCGCTGTCGCTGATCGGGCACCATGACGCCCTGCTGCGCGGGATCTTCGCCAGCGCCGACCTCCTCTACTTCGTGATCTTCACGGCCTGCTTTCTGGCGCTGGCGGCCGTGCGCATCGACATGGAACGTCACTGATGCGGGCCTCGCACGCGCTGTCGATGCTTCTGATCGTCGTCGTGGCGGTACTCGCGGGCCTGCTCAGCCAGCGCTTTTCGGCGAGCTGGGACTGGACCCACGGCAACCGCAACACGCTGACCGCGGCCAGCCAGCGCGTGGTCGATGCGCTCGATGAGGAGGCCATCAGCTTCACCGCCTACATCTATCCGGGCCCGCGGCGCGATCGGGTGCGCACGCGGCTGGCGCGCTACACCCGCGCCTCGGACAACGTCGAGCTGACCTTCGCCGATCCGGCGCGCCATCCCGAGCAGGTGCGCGCGCTGGGCATCGGCGACGACGGCGCGGTGCAGATCAGCTATCGGGGCCGTCACGAGACGATCACCGCATTCGACGAGGCGAACGTGACCGCCGCCCTCCAGCGCCTGTCCGCCAGCGGCGATCAGTGGATCGTGTTTCTCGGCGGACACGGCGAACGGGCGCCGGACGACGAGACCAACGGCGGCTACAGTGAGCTGGCCGCGGCCCTCGACGGCCAGGGCATGACCACGCGAACGCTCCGACTCGCCGACGCCGCGGCGATACCCGACAACACCGCCGTGCTCGTCATCGCCAGCCCGCAGCAGTCGCTGCTGCCCGGCGAGGTGGACATGATCCGCGACTACGTCGCCGGCGGCGGCGCCGTGCTCTGGGCCGACGACCCGGGCGAACGCTACGGTCTGTCACCGCTGGCCGCGGAGCTGGGCGTGCGCTGGGCCGAGGGTACGCTGATCTACCCCGACTATCGCAAGCTCGGCACCGGCCATCCGGCTGTCGCCCTGGTGGCCAACTACCCCGATACGCCGATCACCGAGCGGCTGAACCGGCTCAGCGTGTTTCCCTTCGCCGGCGCCCTCGCCCCGCGCGAAGACAGCGGCTGGCGACAGGCCGCCTTTCTGCGATCGAGCACACGCAGCTGGCTGGAGACCGGCCCCATCGAGGGCGACAGCCTCACCTTCGAGCCCGATGCCGGCGATCGCCGCGGCCCGCAGACGCTGGGGCTGGCGCTGATGCGCGAGCGCGCGGGCCGCGATACGCCGCAGCGCGCCGCGGTGGTCGCCGACAGCGACTTCATGGCCAACGGCCATATCGACACGCTGGGCAACCGGGCGCTCGCGCTGTCGCTGTTCCAGTGGCTCGCCGGCCGCGACGCCCAGATCGCCGTCGACGTCGCCCGCGCGCCGGACGCCTCGCTGCAGATGACGCCCGCGCACATCCGGTGGCTCTGGTGGCTGTTCGTGGTCGTTGTCCCCCTGGCCCTGGTGGCGCTCGGCACGACCCGCTGGTGGCTGCGCCGACGCCGGTGATGCGCGCCCGCCTCCTGTTCAATCTGGCGCTGATCGCCGGCGTGATCGCGCTCGCCGGCCTCTGGTGGGCCACGCGTCCGGCGCCGGCACCCGCGCCCGACACCGTGAGCGCGATTCCGGCCGACGACATCCGGCGCCTCGAGGTGCATGCGGGCGATGACGTCATCGTGCTCGAGCGCGACGACGCCGGCCGCTGGCGCCTCGTCGAGCCGGTCGCCGCGCGGGCCGATCCGGCCCGTGTCGCCGCCCTGCTGCAGCTGGCCGCCGCCGAGCCCGAGCGCCATCTCGAGCGCGACGCCGTCGACCCGGCCACCACCGGCATGGACGATCCGCCGATCACGGTCCGCTTCAACGACGAGGCTCCGATCGCCGTCGGCGGCCGGGGCCCGTCGTCCGGCAGCCGCTACGTGCGCACCGCCCACGCGCTGCTGCTGGTCCGGCTGCCCGATCTGGCGGGCCGATCCCTGGACTGGGCGAGCTGGATCGATCCCGCCGTGCTCGCCGACGACGCACGGCTGACCCGGCTGACGCTGCCGACGCTGACGCTGGACCGGGCCGCCACCGGCGGCTGGCGGGGGCAGCCGGCGGCCGCCGATCGCGGCGCCGAC
>NZ_AYKF01000104.1 GCF_003732545.1 Salinisphaera orenii subsp. halophila YIM 95161
CACGGCCAGCGCCCGGACAGCGCCCGCGGCAGCCGCGTGAAGCGGCCGTCGCGCACCTGCAGCACCACCACGGCCAGCGCCAGCACCCAGGCGAGTCCCAGCCAGCGCGCATAGTCCACGCCCACCGCGAACAGCGGCAGCACGCCGAGCGGCACGAGCGCCCACAGATCGAGACGACGCGCGTTGGCGCGGTACACGGCCACGAACGCCGCGGCGATACTCCCGACGGTGGCCATCAGCAGGCCCACCTCGAGCGGCGAGAACAGCCCCTGCCCCAGGCGGCCGGCGACATAGCCCGCCGCGGCATCCGAATCACGCAGCCAGACGAACAGGGCGTTGCGATTGGCCGGCGTCAGATGTTCGGCCAGACTCGCGGCGAGCGCGTCGTGGCCCGGCTCGTAACGACCGAACGCCATGATGACCGCGACCGTCGGCACGCAGGCGACCAACACCGGCGCGCCTCGCGTCAGCGCGCGCCGAAACTGCGCGGCCAGCGCCGCGGCCGACGCGTGGGCCGCCGTGCCGACCGCGGCCAGCACGATCGGCACGCCGTAGAACAGAAACGCTTCGTGCACCAGCAGCGCGAACACACAGACCGCGGCGGCGGCCCAGACCCGCTGGCGGCGAACGAGCCACACGGCGGCCACCGCCAGCAGCAGGTTGAGCTGGTCGTAGCGGGCGAAATCGTAGCCGAAGGCGAGAAAGGTCGCCGGCGAGGCGACAACGAGCGCGGTCAGCCCGCGGGCATCGGCCGGGGCCAGACGCGCCCGGGCCGTGCGCAGCATCCGGGTCATCACCGCGATCAGACCGGCGGCCACGGCAACGCCGAACGCCAGCGCCGCGATGCCGCGCGCGGGGTCGGGCAACGGCGACAGCAGCGTGCCGACCAGGCCACGGCGCACGAAGCCGTGGGCCACGTAGTCGACGTGAAAATGCAGGGCGTTGAACCCGCTGAACAAGCGGGCATCGCCCGCCGCCAGCGCGGCGACGAACTGGACGCCGAACCCGGCGGCGAACAGCAGCGCGGCGATCCGCCCGGGCCGGCGCTCCGCCCGGGCGCCCGCGCGCGCGAGCGCGTCGTTCAGACCGCGCCGCCCAGACTCGTCGGCCGGGCGGTGGTCAGACGCGCCAGATCGCGCACGGCCACGGTCAGGTGGGCGTGACCCGGGCGGTCGATCGCCTGCAGTTCGGCCATGCGCGCGGCGACGTATTCGATCGTGCGGCGGTGGGCCTCGCGCCAGTCGTCCAGCGGCGTCGGCCCCGGCATGTCGAGCACCTGGGCGGCGATCTGCTGGTGGATGCGGTAACTGTCGCCGCGCAGCCCGGCCCGGGCGAGCGCGGCCCAGCGGCCGTCCGCACCGAGGTCGTGGATCGCATCCTGCAGCCAGGCGACGCCGAGCTCGTCGCCGACGGCGTAGTAGATGCTCGCGACCTCGCCCACGTCGCGGCCGCGCCCCTCGGCCAGCGAAACCACGTCGAGCACGCCGCCGCCGGCGTCCGCGCTGGCGATGCGGGCGGCCAGCGCCTCGTCGAGGCCGGCCTCGGTCCAGGCCTCGAAGTCGGCCTGCCAGTGCGCGTGGTAGCTGCCGGCGAGGAATTGCGGCAGATCCGCGAGCAGCCGGCGGGCATCGGCGCCGAAGCGCTCGATCAGCGTGGCCATGTCGCCGTCGATCTCCGGCGTGGCCAGCCACCAGCTCATGACGTGCTTGAGCAGCCCGATGACGATCTTGTGCAGGGCGTACTGCTGTTCCGTGGGCAGACGGTTGTCCAGCGCTTCGATGTCGTGGAACAGGGCTTCGCCGTCCAGCCAGGCGTCGGCCAGCAGATAGGCCCGCACCGCCGCGTCCATGCGGCTGCCGAAACCGGCCGGCAGCCGGTGGGCGGTGGCGATGCCGAGCCGGTCCACCATCTGGTTGGTCACCAGCGTGGTGATCAGCTCGCGCTTGAGCCGATGGCCGGTCACGGCGTCGGGGTGGCGCTCGGCCAGCGCCGCGGGAAAGCCGTCGGCGAGCGTGCGTTCCAGCCACGGGTCGTCCGGCAGATCGCCGGCGACGACCGCCTCGGCCACGGCGATCTTGGCGTAGGAGACCAGCACCGCGAGCTCCGGCCGGGTCAGCCCCTGACGGCTGCGCAGGCGCTCCTCGATCGCCTCGTCGTCGGGCAGCCGCTCGAGGCGCCGGTCGAGCACGCCGTCGCGCTCCAGCGTGCGCATGTAGCTGACCTGCTCGTCGAAGCGGGTGATGCTGTCCGCGGCCATGAGGCTGATCTGCTGGGTCTGCAGATAGTTGGTGCGCAGCACCAGCTCGATCACGTCCGGGGTCATCTCCGCGAGCAGGGCGTTGCGGTCGTCCCGATCGAGCCGGCCGGCGGCCTCGACCGCCCCCAGCGCGATCTTGATGTTGACCTCCAGATCGGAGGAATCCACGCCGCCGGAGTTGTCGATGGCGTCGGTGTTGAGATAGCCGCCGGCCAGGGCGTACTCGATACGCCCGGCCTGGGTCAGGCCGAGGTTGCCGCCCTCGCCCACGACCCGGGCGCGCAGCTCGCGGCCGTCCAGGCGCACGCTGTCGTTGGCGCGGTCGCCGACATCGGCGTGCGACTCGGTGCGCGCCTTGACGTAAGTGCCGATGCCGCCGTTCCAGAGCAGGTCCACCGGCGCCCGCAGGATCTCGCGGATGAGCGCGTTCGGCGTCAGACGGCGTTCGTCTAGGGACAGCGCCGCCCGCGCCTCGGACGAGAGCTCGATGGTCTTGGCGCTGCGCTCGTAGACGCCGCCGCCGGCCGAGATCAGCGCCGGGTCATAGTCGCTCCAGGCCGCACCGGCCGCTTCGAACAGGCGCTTGCGCTCGGCGAAGGTGGCCGCCGGATCGGGATCCGGGTCGATGAAGATGTGGCGGTGGTTGAAGGCCGCGACCAGGCGGATCTGCTCCGAGAGCAGCATGCCGTTGCCGAACACGTCGCCGGCCATGTCGCCGATGCCGACCACCGTGAACGGCTCGCGCTGGATGTCGCGGCCGAGCTCGCGGAAGTGGCGCTTGACGCCCTCCCAGGCGCCGCGTGCGGTGATGCCCATGACCTTGTGGTCGTAGCCGGCGGACCCGCCGGAGGCGAAGGCGTCGTCCAGCCAGAAGCCGTATTCCCGCGACAGGCCGTTGGCGATGTCCGAGAACGTGGCCGTGCCCTTGTCGGCGGCGACCACCAGATAGGGGTCGTCCGCGTCCAGGCGCACCACCCGCGGCGGCGGCTCGACGGCGTCGCCGACCCGATTGTCGGTGATGTCCAGCAGGCCGCGGATGAAGATCTTGTAGCCGGCGATGCCGCGCGCCTGGCGGGCCTCGCGCGTCTCCTCGGCGGGCGTGTCCTTGAGCACGAAGCCGCCCTTGGCGCCGGCCGGCACGATCACCGCGTTCTTGACCATCTGCGCCTTCATCAGGCCCAGCACCTCGGTGCGGAAATCCTCGCGCCGGTCGGACCAGCGCAGCCCGCCACGGGCGACCGGACCGCCGCGCAGGTGCACGCCCTCGACCTCGGGGGCGTAGACGAAGGCCTCGAACATCGGCACCGGGCGCGGCAGTTCCGGCACCCGGTGCGGGTCCAGCTTGATGCTGACATAGGGCTTGGGCCGGCCGTCGGCGTCGCGCTGGAAATAGTTGCTGCGCAGGGTCGCCGTGACGACGCCGTGGAAGGCGCGCAGCACGCGGTCGGCGTCGAGGCTGGCCACGGCGTCGAGCGCGGCGAGAATGTCGTCCTCCGAAACCCGCTCAGCGGCGCCGTCGGGATCGAAGCGCTGCTCGAACAGGGCCACCAGGTCGGCCACCAGTTCGGCGTGGGCGGCCAGCTGCGTCTGCACGTAGACCGGTGAGAACGGCAGCTCGGTCTGCAGCAGATAGCGCGTCACCGTGCGCACCAGCACGACCTGGCGCGGCGCCAGACCGGCGGCGATCACCAGCCGGTTGAGGCCGTCGTTCTCGGCGCGGCCGGCGACGATGTCGGCGAACGCTTCGGCGACGTAGTCCGCGCGCTCGCCGGCGGCCAGGCATTCGGCCTCCGGATGCTCGGCCTCGTATTCGTGGATCCACTGGCGGTCGTGCCCGGGGCGAGCCACGGCATACGGCCGCTGGGTGTGCACGGACAGGCCGAAGTTCTCGAGGATCGGCAGCACCCGCGACAGCGTCATCTCCGGGCCGCCGCCGTAGAGCTTGAGCGCCACGTCGCCGTCCCGCGTGAGCCCCACGAAACGCAGCACCGGCGGCGCCTCGGCGTCGAGCCCGGCCAGCAGGCGCGCGTCGGCGACCGCGGCCTCGGCGTCGAAGCGCTCGCGATAGCCGATGTCGAAGGCCTGGGCGTAGGCGGGCATGAGCGTGCCCGCATCGCGGGCGGCGGCGGCGAAGCGATCGCTCCAGTCGCGGGTGGCGGCGATCAGGTCGGCTTCGAGACTGCGCGCGTCGATGCCGCCGTCGACCGGGCCGTCGGTGGCGATCTGGCAGTGCACGCGCACCACCGCACCGCGCAGGAACTGGGCGTCGGTCTCCTGGGCGCTGCCGTTCAAACGGCGCTCGAGTTCGCGCACGATGCGGTCGCGCAGTTCGACGGTGTAGCGTTCGCGCGGCAGGTAGACGATGCAGGAATGGAAGCGCTCGTAGCGATCGCGGCGCAGAAACAGGCGCAGGCGCTCGGTCTCGCGCATGCCGAGCACGCCGATGACCGTGTCGTAGAGCTCGTCCTCGGAGGACTGGAACAGCTCGTCGCGCGGGAAGGTCTCGAGGATATAGCGCAGGCTCTTGGCCGCGTGCGAACCCGGCCGCAGCGCGGCCCGCGTCATCACATGGCGCACCTTCTGGCGCAGCAGCGGAATATGGCGCGGGCTGGCGGCGTAGGCCTCGCCCGAGAACAGCCCCAGAAAGCGATGCGCGCCGACGACGTTGCCGGTCTCGTCGAAGCGCTTGATCGCGATGACGTCCATGGTCTCCGGGTGGTGGATCCAGGCGCGCGCGTTGGCCTTGGTCACCACCAGCACCCGCCCCGACTGGCTGTACTTGTCCATCATCGCCGCCGGGGCGACATAGCCGTCCGGGTCGATGCCGGGGCGATCCTCGCGCAGCAGGCCGAGACTGCTGTCGGGCACGTCGACCATGCTGTCGGCGTCGCCGCCGGTGGCCACGACCTCGCGGCAGCGGTAGCCGAGAAAGGTGAAGTGATCGTCGGCGACCCACCGCAGAAAGGCCTGGGTCTCGGCGCATTCGTCGGGGTCCACGCCACTCGGTGCGGTGTCCAGATCCGCCATCACGCGCTGAAGCTGGCGACGCATGGGATGCCAGTCGGCCACCACCCGCTCCAGATCGTCGAGGCTGGCGCGGATGCGGGCCTCCAGTGCGGCCACGTCCAGCCCCGCGGGCGCGGCGAATTCGATGCGGATGACGGATTCGTCGTCGGCGTGCTCGTTGGCGCCCGCGTGACTCGGCGGACCCGCCAGCCGGCCGTCGGCGTCGCGGGCGACCCGCACCACCGGATGGATCATCCAGTCGATCTCGGCGCCGGTCTCGCGCACGGCCATGCCGAGGGTGTCGACCAGAAACGGCATGTCGTCGATGACCGTCATCAGCGCGGTGTCGCAGCGGCCGTCGCCGTCGGTCAGCGGCTCCACCGCGATCCGGAACTCGCCGTGCCGCCGCGGCCGGGCCAGCAGTTCGAACTGCTGCCGCGCGGCGGCGAACAGCGCGGCCGGCGAGCGCGCGGCGAGCGTGTCGGCGGCGATACCGTCGAAGCAGATGTCGACGAAGGCGACGAACGCGCCGGCCTCGCCGGCCTCGTCATGCGCCACCGCCCGGGCGTGCAGATCCGCAAGTAGGGTCGCCGTACTGTTCATCGCGCGTCATCCGGTTGTCGGTCCGTCCCGATTAGTACCTTATTTCGCCTGGTTCTGTATCGTCATAGTGCTTCCGCCGCATCATGGCGGCGCATCGGCATGGGCTGCAACGCCGCGCCGGCGCGTCGGGCGGACGCGGCCGCCGGCACGAGCACACGCCTCTCTAGCGCTGCGCCGCACGGTGGCGGCCCGCCGCGCGTCTCGACGCGCTGTGTATCCGGGCCGTCCCGCTTTCGCCGACGACATAAGACCCGACCGGGGCGTGAACATCGGCCGCGGCGTGCGGCGCCGCCCCGCACCCGGCGCGGCGGGCCGGCGCGGGTCAGCGGGTGTCGGGCTGGGTGTCCGGGTCCGCGGCCTGAAAGGCGGCCATGGTCATGCAGGCGCGATAGACGCGGCGGATGGTCGGATAGTCCGACAGATCGACCTGATAACGTTCGGCCAGCGACACCTGGGGCACCAGACAGACGTCCGCCAGGCTCGGCCGCTCGCCGAAGCAGTAGCTGTGCGCGTCGTGCTCGCGGGCGTGGCCGGCGAGAATGGATTCCATCGGCCCGAAGGCCTTGTGGATCCAGTGCTCGAACCATTCGCGGCGCTTGTCGTAGGGCACGTCCATGGCGTCGCGCAGATAGCGCAGCACGCGCAGATTATTCAGCGGGTGCGTGTCCGCGATCGCGATCTGGGCAAAGGAGCGGATGCGCGCGCGCTCGGCGATGTCGCCGTGGATCAGCGGGCGTTCAGGATAGCGCTCCTCGAGATATTCTAGAATGGCCGACGACTGGGATATCACCAGATCGTTCTCGGCCCACAGCGCCGGGATGAGCCCCTGCGGATTCACGTTCAGGTACGACAGGCGATCGCCCCTGGCATGATCCAGATCCGTGAGGATCGACTTGTAGGACACGCCCTTGTAGTTGAGCGCGATGCGCACCCGGTGCGCCGAGACGCTGCGATGGTGAGTGAACAGCTGAAGCATGAGCCGGCGACCGTGTTCGAACGCGATTGACGCCCGATTCTAGCAAACCGACTGCCCTGCCCCACCCATGACCATGGCCCATCACCCCGACAACACGCCGGCCACGCGCAGCGAGATCGAGCGCAACGTGCTGCTGGTGACCTACGTTCTCTACGGTCTGGCGTTCTTCGCCGGCGTGACCGCGATCGCGGGCGTGATCATCAACCACGTCAAGATCGGCGACCGGCGCGACGGCGTGGCCTGGACGCACCACCGCTGGCTGATGCGCACCTTCTGGTTCGGGGTGCTCTGGTCGCTGGTCTGCCTCGTGCTGGCCGGCGTCGGCATCGGCCTGGTCGGCTATGTCGTGCTCTGGATCTGGTTCGTCTACCGCATCGTGCGCGGCGTGCTCGCCTTCGCCGAACACCGGGCCATGCCGGCGCCATGAACGATATCGACCATCCGCGGCCGGCCGCCGGCGCCGGGGGCGCCGGTGTGACCTTGGGCTACCTCACCGCCGCCGCCGTGCTCGCCGCCCTCTGGGTCGGGGTCGGCGTGGTGCTCATACCCGTCATCGCCGTGCTGGCCATCCCCCACGGCCTGGCCACCGGCGGCGCCGATCCGGTGATCGCCGGCCACCACCGCTGGCTGATGCGCCATCACCTGTGGTCCGCCGCCACCCTGCTGCTGGTGCTGATCGCCCCGCTGCTGGCGATCCCGACACTGCTCGACACCACCATGACCGTGCTCAACACGATGGCCTACGCCCCGCACCCGATGGAGACGCTGGCCGCCGCCTGGCCGGAACTGGGCATCGGCACCCTCATGCTGGCCGCCTTCGTCGCCATCGCCGGCTGGCTGATCGTCACCCTCTGGCTGAGCGTCCGCCTGATCCGGCGCTGGCTGCGCTGGATGGATCGAGCCCCGGCGTAGCGCCGGTGGATGCCGGGGCCGCAGGCGGCTCAGCGTCGACGCAAGTCGGCAGCGCCCGGTGCCGTGGCCACGCAGCCGTTGTGTTAATGTCGCCGAAACCCATTTGCCGGACTGTGCCGAACGGTACACCGCGGTGCGATGACCGGCGCGCGGACATCACGCCGCGCACGCGCAGGCCGGGCTCCGGAGGTCGTACTTGGGTGAGCCCACCCCTTCACAGACGCCGCGGTTCGCGAGACTGACCGAGGATTTCGAAGCGACGCTCGAGCGCCTCGAGACGGCGCCCCGTTTCTCCAAGTTCAACCATCAGTCCCAGCTGCTGGCACGCGCGCGGAAGCTGCTGAGCGATCCCGCGGGCATCGCCGCGCTGTACGCTCACGCCGCCCGTTTCGACGCCGCCGGGGTGTTCCTCGGCGGTGACTGGTACGACCCGGCCGATCTCCAGCCGGGCCTGGCCGGCAACACGCTGCGCGCCGGCGGCGCCAACGCCACGCTGGAGTGTCTGAGCGAACTGCGGCTGCTGGCGATCGCCCAGGGCGAATGCCGCAGCGCGTCGATGGATGCCGCCGGTGCGCGCAGTTTCCTCGAGCAGGTGCTGGCCGCGAACCTCGATCTGCTGTTCCCGGTCGCCACGGAGGAAACCCGCGAGGCGGATCCGGCGATCGGCGAGCGCGTGCGCACGCTGTTCGAATTCATTCTCGAGCGCATCGGCGCGGCCACGATCCTCAACGCGCTGGTCATCGAGGTCGAGCGCGTGCTGCTCCAGCGCCCGATCATGATCCAGCGGGCGGAGGCCCTGCTGCGCGCGGCCGACCGGGCCACCGCAGAGCTGCCCGAGGACGACGCCGCGGCCACCCGGGCCCGGTCGTGGATCCACGCGCTGAAGGGGCCGAGCCGTCTGTCGCGGGCGGGCAGCCGCGACGACTATGTCGCCGCGCTCGCCGCGCTGGATACCAACGCGCTGGCCGAGGAGGCCCAGACCTTCGGCGATGCCATGGCGCGCACCGGGCTGGTGTCCGCACAGCACGCCGATCTGCTGTGCCATCTGGTGGACCGGGCGCCGGAGCTGGTCGGTCCGGCGCTCGCCCTCAACGCCGTCGGCAAGGTGAGTCTGGGTGCGCATCAGACGCTGATCTCGGAGCTGATCAAGTTCGCGATCCGGCGCGAGACCGCGCGCTCGATCTACGGTCTGTCGAAGCTGCTGGAACAGGGCATGACCTTCATCCGGCCGGTGCTGCCGGGCCTGCGCCGGCTGATGGTGCTGGCGATCAATCCGGAGGTGGCGGCCACGCTGCGCGAGGCCAGCGAATGGACGGATCCGCCGGACGCCAACGTACTCCTGCTCGCCGGCACGCTGTCGGTGCTCGGCCAGCCGCGCGGCGTGGATCAGGGGCTCAACCCCACATGCCAGTCGGCCCGGGCGATCAGCCTCTGGGCTCAGAATGATGTCGGCTATCTGCTCGAACTGATCGCCTACGCCGCCCGCGAGAACGATCTCGTCCTGCAGTTCGAGGGCCTCAACATCCGCGCCAGCGAGCTGACCTTCGGTCTGGCGACGGAGCTGCATACCGAACTCGATCCGGTCTCGCTGCTGCTGACACCGCACCTCGACCGCATCTACATGGAGATGAGCCGCCACACGATCGGGCGCATCGGCGACGGTCATCGCTGGGTCAACCCCGAGCTGCACGGCTGGTGGGTGCATCGCGGCTTCGGCGAGCTGATCGACACGGCCACCGGCACGGTGACGCGCTGCGACGAGTTCATCCGCGATTTCCATGCCGCCTATCATCCGCTCTACAACGGCGGCCGAGACCTGGTCTACGCCCAGCCCTGCGGCATCGCCACGACCAACCATCAGGGGGCGCTGGTGGGCTGGCACGCGATATCGATCCAGCGCGTGGCCTTCGATCCGGCCGGGGAATGGCGCGTCTACTTCTTCAACCCGAATCGCGACAAGGAGCAGAACTGGGGACAAGGTATCGTCACCTCGACCCACGATCACGGCGAACTGGAAGGCGAGTCCTCACTGCCCTTCGAGCAGTTCCTGGCGCGCGTCTATGTCTTTCACTACAAGACACGCGAGACCGGCGACCCGTCGCGGATACCCGCGGACGCCGTGGCGCGCGTGCGCCGGCGGATCGCCGAAAGCTGGGCCGCGGACATGCCCTGGGACGACGACGCGGCCGTTGCCGAGTAGCGTCGGGCCCTCTGTCGGCCGCGGCCGCCGCACGACGAAAAAACCCTGCACCGGACGACCTCCGGTGCAGGGTTGCCTACGCGCCGATCGCGATCAGACGTAGAAGTCCAGCTCCTCGTTGCGCTTGAGCCAGTCGCGCATGCGGTGAGCGTTGTCGCCGAAATAGAAGATGAGACCCCAGTGGGTGCCGAAGGCGTTGCGCTTGGTCACCGTCTCCTGCAGGGGTTCCGTCAACTCGTGGAAGTCGAAGTACTCGTGCTCCTCGACCTCTTCGGGAATCGCGAGCTTGCTGACCACGCGCTTGCGCGGATAGACGCCGAAGCAGCCGGCATAGCCCTTCGCCCCCGTAACCGGCTCGGGGAAGAAGTTGCGCACCTCGTCCTCGGTGGTCTTGGGATCGAACACCAACATCGAGGCCTGATAGGCGTTGAAGCCGTAGGCACGCTCGATCAGCTCGAAGGCCTTGAAGCCCGGCGGCCGGTAGGCGACCTCGCCGAAGTACATGGTGCCGTCGGAGGTCACGAAGTACTCGGGATGGATCTGGCCGAACTTGATGTCGAAGGCCTCGATCAGCAGTTCGATCTGCTTGGTGATGAGCGCGCGCCAGGATTCCAGCTCCGGCGTCGCCGGCACGAAGACCGAATAGCCGAGCGTGACGTACTCGGAGATGTTGAGGAACTGGATCTCGCCGTTCCAGATCCAGGCCTCGACCGCGAACTCCCAGCCATCGAGATGGCTTTCCATGAGAAGCGGATACTCGGCCTCCGGGATCTGCTCGATCTCCTCGGCGGTCCGGATCATCCGATGACCGAGACAACCCGCCTTGTCGAAGGCCTTGAGGTGGATCGGATCGTCGACGTCGCCGTCGAGCTTGAGCAGCGTCTGGTTGACGCGCTTGAAGAAACGATAGACGTCGTCCTTCTCGTGGGCCTCCTCGAAGATGCCCACGCGAATGCCGCCGAGCTGGGCGCGGCGCTTCATCAGCGCCTTGTCGCGGAACAGCACGGCCTGGCCGTGCAGGCGCGGGTTGCCCATGAGCACGGCGTTGATCGCGCCGGCCCATTCGACGACCTCCTCGAACAGCGGCACGGCGGCGTCGACGCCTTCGTCGCGCAGTTTTTCGGCGATCTCCAGCGAACGGTCGTTCAGCCGCTCGAAGTTCCACGCCATGTAGGGGATATCGTGCTGCTTGCAGTAGTCCTCGGCCCACTCGGGCGCGACGACGATGTAACGGCGATCGAAACGCTCGGCGGCCTCGATGGCGCCGAGAGACCAGCCCAGCAGGGCGATATAGCCCTTGTCCGGATCCTTCTCGCTCATGGCTTTCCGTTGGTCAATGGAGTTCTTGCTGACCGTAGCACACTCTCATTCGCACCGACGGCGGCCGCGCCAAAACGCATGAAAAGCGCGCTGAAAAAGAAGAGTAAACTAAAAAAATGCGGCGATCGTGACGGAACCCCTCGTGTGAACATCATCATATGAATCAGTCCGCGAGTGCCGCGGCGCGTCAGGTCGCGGGCCACAGTCGCGCCGCCCCGCGCACGCCCGAGGCGGCACCGTGTTGCGCCGGACACAGCGGCGTACCCACCTGATCGGCGAAGACGTGCTGCGCCCAGACCTTGGGCACCTCGCTGTACAGCCAGCGGATCTGCGACAGGCCGCCACCGATGACGATCACATCCGGGTCCAGCAGATTGATGACCATGGCCAGCGCCCGCGCGACGCGCTCGAGCCAGGCCTTGAGCGTGGCGCCCGCCAGGCGCTCGCCGGCCTCGGCCCGTTCGACGATCTCGCGCGCGCTGAGCTCGTTGCCGCCGCGGCGCATGTGATCGGCCGTCATCGCGGGGCCCGACAGCCAGGTCTCCAGACAGCTGTCCATGCCGCACCAGCAGCGCGGCGCGCTGCGGACCTCCGCGGCGCGCGCCCAGGGCAGCGGGATGTGCCCCCACTCACCCGCCACGCCGTTGCAGCCGGTCAGCAGGCGGCCGTCGATGACCACGCCACCGCCGACGCCGGTGCCCATGATCACGCCGAAGACGCTCGCGTATCCGGCGCCGGCGCCGTCGAGAGCCTCGGACAGCGCCAGACAGTCGGCGTCGTTGGCGATGCGCAGCTCGCGCCCGATCGCGCTCTGCAGATCGACCGCCAGCGGACGGCCGTTCAGACACTGGGAATTGGCGTTGCGCAGCAGTCCGGAGCGCGGGTCGACGCTGCCCGGCGTGCCGATGCCGACCGGCAGACCCGTGACCGCGACATCCTGTTCCAGCGCCTGCACCAGCTCGACCACCGCGGTCACGGTGGCAGCGTAATCGCCCTGCGGCGTCTCGACGCGTCGCTGGCTGCACACCTGGTCGGCGGCGTCGATCACCGTGCCCTCGATCTTGGTGCCGCCCAGATCGATGCCGAGCCGCAGTCCCGACGTGGCGCTCATCGACCGCACCCGGCCGATACGACGCGGGCCGGCTTCCTCCGGGCCACGCCGGGGGCGACTCGATCGATCGTGGACAATGTCTTCATGCGCCGTCCCGGCCGTGCCAATGCGTTCGTCATGTTAGCGCGAGCCGTCCCTGCGGGCACAGCCAAAGTCGGCGCAAGACCCGCCGCGCGAGCCGTCGAAGCCGGGGCGTCCACTGATTCGACACTCCGACCCGCGGCCAACGCGCGTCGATTCAAAGGCGCCGATCGCTCGGTCGGCACAGCGCCGAGCCCCACCGCCCGTCGCACGGTGGATACGGCTCTCCACCGCGCCGGCTGCCCCCCACGTTAGGCCCGCGTGCCCACCGGCACCACCTGGAGAGCGCCTCGACGCCGGCTCTGCGGCGCTTCATCGGCGTCGAGCGGTCGACGCCCGGCTGCCGGCATTCGTGGCAACCGGCCGCTGATACCAAAACTGAACCCCGGAGCCGTCGATGTCACGGAATCTTCTTATAACGCGACCTCCAGCGCCAGGCTGCTGAGCCGAAAGTGGTTTTACTTGGGCCGTGCCCCGGCTCGGCGTGGCCGCGCCGCGGCCGTAGCGTGGTCGCAACATGGGCTCGCCACGCTGCCCCAACCAACGGAAAAATCAGGGAGACAGCCGTGACCTCATTCGGACGAGCCGGACTCGTCGCGCTCACGCTGGGCGCGTTCACGCCCGTCGTGCACGCCGCGCCGGGTCTATTCTTCAGCGAGTACGTCGAAGGCAGCAGCTACAACAAGTCGCTCGAAATCTATAACCCGACCGATGCCGCGGTCGACCTGGACGGCTACGCGATCGCGGTGTATTTCAACGGCTCGGCCGACGCCGGCGCCACGATCGCGCTCGACGGCACGATCGAGGCCGGCGAGACCTTCGTGTTCGCCGACCAGCGTGCCGACGCCGTCGTGCTGGCCGCGGCCGACCAGACCTACGACGGCTCGTTGTACAACGGCGACGATGCGATCGCACTGCTCGACGACGGTGCGCCGGTCGACGTCATCGGCCGCATCGGCGTCGACCCCGGCTCGGCCTGGGGCTCGGGCAGCGTCTCGACGCGCGACCACACGCTGCGCCGCGATACGTCGGTCGCGAGCGGCCGCGCCGACGGCGACACGCCCTTCGACCCCGCCAATGAATGGAGCGGCTACCCCGCCGACACCTTCGCCAATCTCGGCACGTTCGGCGAGTCAGAGCCGCCGAGCACCGTCGCCTTCGGCAGCTGCGGCGACGACGCCACCGCCATCCACGCCATCCAGGGCCCGGGGGCCGATTCGCCGCTGGTCGACGAGATGCACGTCGTGGAAGCGATCGTGACCGCCGTCTACGGCGGTTCGAACGGTCTCGAGGGCTTTTTCGTGCAGGCCGCCGACGGCGCCCACGACAGCGACCCGCGCACCTCCGAGGGCCTGTTCGTCTACACCGGCGACGCCGACGACATCGCGGCCGCGGATTTCGCCACCAGCCAGCGGGTGCGTCTGCGCGGCGAGGTCACGGAGTTCAACGGCCTCACCGAACTGCGGCGTACGGACCGGGCCGCGGTGTGTGGCAGCGGATACGCCATGTCGCCATCCCTGCTGACCCTGCCCTTCGCCAGCCCGGACGCGCCGGAAGCGCTCGAGGGCATGCGCGTGACGCTGCGCCAGCGTCTGACCGTATCCGGCAATTACACGCTCGGGCGTTTCGGCGAGGTCGTGCTCTCGGCCGGCGGTCGCCTGCAGACGCCGACCAACGTGGTCCCGCCCGGCGAACCGGCTCGCGCGCTGGCCGAGCTCAATGCGCGCAATCGGCTGGTGCTCGACGACGGCCTGTCCACGGAGAACCCGGATCCGGTCATCTACCCGGCGCCCGCGCTGTCGGCGTTCAACACGCTGCGCCTCGGCGACGCGGTCACCGGCATCGAAGGCGTGCTGAGCTACGGCTTCGGCGACTGGCGCGTGCAGCCCACGGCGACCCCGGTCTTCGACCCGGTCAATCCGCGGCCGACACCCGCGGTCCTGCCCCAGGGCGGCAACCTGCGGGTGGCCAGCGCCAACGTCCTGAACTTCTTCAACGGCAACGGCCAAGGCGGCGGCTTTCCGACCGCGCGCGGCGCCGACAGCCCGGAGGAGCTGGCACGACAGCGGGCCAAGCTGGTGGCGGCCATCACCGCGCTCGACGCCGATATCGTGGGCCTGATGGAAATCGAGAACGACGGCTACGGCCCCGACAGCGCGATTCAGGAACTCGTCGGCAGCCTGAACGCGGCCGGCGACAGCGACGCCAGTTATGCCGTCGTCGACCCGGGCAGCCCGCGACTCGGCACCGACGCCATCGCGGTGGGCCTGATCTACGACAGCCAGCGGGTCCGCCCGGTCGGTGAGCCGGCGACCCTGACCACCACGCCCTATGTGATCGGCAACCGCCAGCCGATCGCGCAGACCTTCGCCGCGCCCAACGGCGCCCGGGTGACCGTCGCGGTCAACCACTTCAAGTCCAAGGGCAGCTGCCCCGGCGGCGACGATCCGAACGCCGACCAGGGCGACGGCCAGAGCTGCTGGAACGTCCTGCGGACGCAGGCCGCCGAGGACCAGATCGACTGGCTCGCCGACGACCCCACCGACGGCGACACCGATCAGGTACTGGTCATCGGCGATCTCAACGCCTACGCCCAGGAGGATCCGGTCACCACGTTCGAGCGGGCGGACTACCGCACGCTGCTCGAGCGCGGCGACGACACGCCCGCCACGACGTATGTCTTCGACGCCCAGAGCGGTGCGCTCGACCACGCGCTGGCCAACGGCGCGCTGCAGGATCGGGTCCTGGCCGCGGTGCCCTTCCATATCAACGCGGACGAGCCGCCGGCTCTGGACTACAACATCGAGTACAAGTCGCCGGCCCAGATCGGCAGCTTCTACAACCCCGGCCCGTATCGGGCCTCCGATCACGACCCGGTCGTGATCCAGCTCGACCTCGCTGCGCCGCAATGAACGCGGCGACCCATACGACCCCGCTCACAGACTCATCGACCCAGGGAGTACAGACCATGAAACGCTTTCTTTCCACCGCCGCCCTGACAGGCGCCCTGCTATTCGCCTCCGCGGGCGCCCAGGCCGGGATGATTCACTTCTCCGGTGCCGTGACCGGCTTTGCCGACCTCGGCGGCAACCCGGTGGCGAACCCCGTCTCTTCGTTCGCGGTGGGCGACGCCTTCAGCGGCGTACTGGATGTCGCCGACGAGGCGCTGGCGCCCGGCGCGGCCTTCGGCAACGCCGACATCCGCGACTACCGGTTCAGCGTCGGCGATACCGCGCTGACCAACGACCGCACCTCCATCGCCGGCACGCTCGGCCCGAACGGCCTCGGCCTCGACGACTTCCTGGCCTTCACCGGCATCTCGGCCCTCGGACCCGCGTGCAGCTTCTGCAGCGCCGAGATCACCGAGGACGGCTTCACCATCGACCACTTCACCGCCGGCGGGCGCATCCTCGGCGACCTGACGGCCACCGTCGAGCGCAGCGCCACCGACGTCCCCGCGCCCGGCGGCCTGCTCGGTTTCATGGGCCTGGCCATGATCGGGACGCTCGCGCTCGTGCGCCGGCGCGATATCGACGGCTGATCGAAGGACCGGCCGCACGGGCCCGCGTCGTCAGGCGCGGGCCTTTTTCGTTCATGCCGATCAAAGTGGCGGGATGCCGGCGAGAACTCGCCCGGCGGGCCGTTGGCATCGCGCCTATCCGGCCGCCGCTACTACCCTCGCGTCGGGGCCGTGCGCTCGAACCACGGTCCGTTCCGGCCTAGCCGTTGACCACGCGGCGCCTGTTCCTCGACCGCTTGATCGCGTACATCGCCTCGTCGGCGCGGGCGAGCACTGTTTCGCAGTCGCGCTCCCCCGGCGAGGAATTGACCGCACCGATGCTCGGGCCGGCATAGTCCAGTCGGGCCACACCGAGGTCGAATTCGCCGGACGTCACCTCGGACAGGCGTTCCCGCATCGCCCTGCGGCCCGCATCCGGCGCATCGGAGGAACAGGGCCCGAAGACCACGAATTCGTCGCCGCCGATGCGGGCCACGAAGTCGCCGCCGCGCAGCGCGTTCTGCAGCTTCTCGGCGATCGCGATCAGAAACCGGTCGCCCGCATCGTGGCCGTAGGTGTCGTTGATCTGCTTGAAGCCGTCGAGATCGATGAACGCCAGATGGAGGACCTCGCCGCGACGTTCGGCGTTGGCCAGCGCCCGGGTCAATTCGCTGACCATCGCCCGCCGGTTCGGTATCAGGGTGAGCGGATCGGTCAACGCGAACGTCCGGTAGGAGTCGTGCTCGCGCCTGAGCGTCTCGAGCAACTGCTCGCGTTCGATATGACGCCCGATGAGCTTGGCGAACACCCGCATCAGCCGACGCGCGTCTGCCGATTCCGGCACCCGCACCGTGCTCGCGCCGCACAGCGTGCCGTAGACGCGATCATCGCCGATCGTCACCGGTTCGTTGACGTAAGTCACCAGACCGAGCTCGCCCGCCGCGGCCGAATCGCCCCAGCGCGTCGGCACGTCCGTGGCCCAGGTCACGTCATCCTCGAACGCGCGCTTGCAGAGCGTGTCGCCCCAGGGCACCGTCAAGCCTTCGGCGACCGTCAGATCGCCGCTGTTGCGCGCGAACAGGATCTCCTGGATGCCGCGATCCGTATCGATTCGCGTCATATAGGTCGATTCGAGCCCGCTCACGCGTTCCAGAATCGACAGAAACGGGCGCACGAGCGCCTCCAGATCGTCACTCTCGACCGCCGTCGCGAGCTGCTCGAGCACCTCGTCCATCATCTTGTCCCCCGGTTATATCGGCACTTAACCGATTGCCGACGGCGGGCACATCCCCATGGCCCGCACGCCATCGCGGCGCTGTCCGATGGATCGAACAGCCCGCCGTGCTCTCGCGGAAACACTATCAATCCCCGTGGCGCGGCGTGAACGTCATCGGGATTACCTTGCATCGCCGGCCGGCCGATGCCGCAAGCATTGCGGCGTGGCACAGGCTACGGCCGGGAACCACGCATCGCCGACGCTCGACCGGAAGCGGCAACGCGGGTCAGCCCGAGTGTCACGAGGCTCGCGCTATCGCCGGACCGATGCGGTGCGGTCCCAGATCGGCGGATCGCCCACCGCTTCCAGCACGTGATCCACAAACGCCTGGACCTTGCGCGGACCGAGACGCGGGGCGGCGTAGAGGATGTGCACCGAGCGCGCTTCCGGGGCCACCTCCCACTGCCAGCCGCCCAGAAGCGAAACCAGGCTGCCGCTCTGGAGTTCGCGATCGATGAGCCACGTCGGAAACAGGACGATGCCCTGCCCCAGCACCGCGGCGTGCCGCAGGCTGGGCGCATCGTCGCTGTACAGCGAGCCCTCCACATCCAGGCGCTGGAATGCCTCCGCGCCGTGCGCGCGCCAGTACCAGTGCTGGCGACCGTACTCGCCCTGGTAGCGCAGGCAATCGTGTCCGCGCAGCGCCTGCGGCGTATCGGGCCACCCGCGACGGCGCAGATAGTCGGGGGCGGCAGCGACCACATAGCGCATGGGCGCCAGGGTGCGGGCCACCAGGTTCGACGCCGTCAGCGGGCCGACGCGGAAGGTCACGTCGCTCGCGCTGTACACCGGATCGACGATGTGGTCTGTCAGCCGCAGTTCGGTCCTGATGTTCGGGTATCGCCGTGAAAAGGCCCGAACGAGCGGCACGACCTGGCGCTCGCCAAAGGCGACCGGGGCATTGATGACCAGCATGCCCGTGGGTTCGTCATGCGCGGCCCGCACCGCATCCGTCGCCTGATCGAGGTCCGCGAGCAGCGGGCGGATCGCCTCGATATACCGCGCGCCCGCTTCAGTGAGCGCTACGGCCCGCGTGTGCCGGTGAAACAGCGTCTGGCCCAGACTGCGCTCGAGTGCCGCAATCTGTCGCGACACCGAGGATACCGCCCGATGGCTGCGATGCGCGGCGGCGGTGAAACCGCCCGTATCCACGACCAGACGGAACGTCCGCAACGCGTTGAGATCCAGATTGCTTTTCATGCAACAAATAATTGCAAAATTTGCGCTTGTTGCAAGAGTCGATCGGCGGACAATCGATATCCATCCACTCCAACCGGCGGTTTCCGCCCGGATCGATCTCATGCAGAAAGGCAATGCCCTAGCCCGGATATTGCACCAAACAGAACGGCGAAGCCGGTATAATCTCTTTAGTAACAACCAATTACTTA
>NZ_AYKF01000105.1 GCF_003732545.1 Salinisphaera orenii subsp. halophila YIM 95161
TTGCCTCGCCTTTCCGCCGTTGGGCCTGCGTATACCAACCGAAACGAAACGCAGCGCAGTCGCTCGCCGTCCCGGCTACCGAACGCGGGCGATGACACACCCGCCGAATATGGAGCCCATGACCGGACTTGAACCGGTGACCTCTTCCTTACCAAGGAAGTGCTCTACCGCTGAGCTACATGGGCCGCTGATTGTTCATCCCAGCAACGACGGGCGTCGCTGGAGCGGGCGACCGGAATCGAACCGGCATCATCAGCTTGGAAGGCTGAGGTTCTACCGTTGAACTACGCCCGCGCTTGCCACCTTCCAACTGCTTCGAGCCGCCGGGGCCGACCGACTTTTCGTCGAGCCGTCCACGCGACCCTGTCTTGCCACGATCTACGGCGCGTCGACCGCCTGCGCCGATACAGCGACGCCTACTCCCGTGATCGGTCGCGTAGCGCAGCCGGCTTCCGACTGCCTCGCGCGCTCGTCAAGCCGATTCGGCTCGACACGATCCCGGATCAACCGCCGTTGCCGACTTGCGTCCGTCGCCTGCAACGCTGTGAACCTGACTGGCGGAAACAGAGGATTAGTCGCGGCTTCGCCGCTCACCTCTCGGGCCGGTCGCGTTCCGCGACCGTTCTCGGTCGCTTCGCGCCCTCGTCGAACCTCTCGGTTCGAACCCTCCTCGGTCCGGCTTTGCGCTTGCCGCGACCACCAGTTGTTGCTAATTACCTCTATTGTTCAAGTGGTGGAGGGAGGAGGATTACTCGACGCTTCGCGTCTCGCCCTTCGGGCCGGTGTCGCTTCGCTCCACCGTTCTCGCGCTGCGCGCTCGTCGAACCTCTCGGTTCGAACCCTCCTCAGTCCGGCCTTGCGCTTGCCGCGACCACCAGTTGTTGCTAATTACCTCTATTGTTCAAGTGGTGGAGGGAGGAGGATTCGAACCTCCGAAGGCTGAGCCGACAGATTTACAGTCTGTTCCCTTTGACCGCTTGGGTATCCCTCCACAATCGAGCCGCGCATTGTTGGCAATCGCGCGCCCGATGTCAACCGTTCTCGCACGGTATGCTGGCCGGGTCTTGCGGCCAGACCGGGGAGCGAACGCCATGGACATCCGGCAACTGCAGTATCTCGTCGCGCTCGCCGAAGAGCGCCACTTCACGCGTGCGGCCGAACGCTGCCACGTCACCCAGCCGACGCTGTCGGGCCGGATCCGCCAGCTCGAGCAGGAACTCGGCGTGCCCATCGTCGAACGCGGCCAGCGCTATCACGACCTGACCGCCGAGGGGCAGCGCGTGCTGCAGTGGGCCCAGGCCATCCTGCGCGACTGCAACGCCATGACCGAGGAGCTGACCGCGCTCAAGGGCGGCCTGGCCGGCCGGCTGGCGCTGGGCGTCGTGCCGTCCGCGCTGCCGATGGTCGTGGCGCTCACCCAGGCCATGCGCCGGCGACACGCGGACGCGCGTTTCGCCGTGTACTCACGCACCTCCGACGAGATCCTGCGCGAGGTCCAGGAATTCCAGCTCGACGCCGGCATCACCTATCTCGACAACGAACCCGTGCGGCACATGACCACGCTCGATCTCTACGCAGAGCGGTATCGCCTGTTCGTGCCGCACGACCACGCGCTGGCGGCGCGCACGAGCATCGGCTGGGCGGAGGCCGCGACCGAGACGTTCTGCCTGCTGACCCCGAACATGCAGAACCGCCGGATCATCAATCAGGCCTTCGAGGCCGCCGGCGTCCAGCCCGAGCCGCCGATCGAGACCGACTCGATCATCAACGTCTGGGCCCACATCAAGTTCGCCGGTCTGTCGAGCATCCTGCCCGAGTACTTCAACGAACTGCTCGCCCCGGACACGGCGATACGCAGCATACCGCTGGAACACTCGGGCCCCGCGCACCGGGTCGGCCTGATCACGCTCGAACGCGATCCGCTGTCGCCGCTGGTCTCGGCGCTGTTCGACACCTGCCGCGACCGGCGCTTCTTTCCGCTCGATATCGAGGCCACCAACCGGTGAGCGGCCGACAGGCACGCGGGTCCGCGACGGCAGCGACGAGCGGCCATCGACCCGTGCCCGCGCTCGGGACGCGACCGGTCGCGCCGACACGAGGCGGATACCGCCGCCGGGTTCGACGCCGGGACGACCCTACCGGATAGCCCTGCGACTGCGCGGAAGCGGGCTGTGCCGAGGCCTGTCGCGCGGGCGGCAGCCATCGCTCGCCAACGAAGCCGGTGTGCCGGCCAAGGGCGAGGTCGCCGCGCCGTCTATACCGGCTGACCGGCCTCGTCCTGCAGCTGGGTCGCGGCCCACAGCACGAGCGGGTGCAGCCCTTCGCCGCCGGCACCGGCGTAGTTGATCAGCTGGGTCCGCATGCGGGGTTCCCAGAACTTGCGGATGTGCCCGCGCACGCCCTCCTTGGCCCGATCCTCGGGATAGGCGCTGAAATACTGGGCGATCTGATTCGCCTGTCGCACCATTTTCTCGTCGTCCATGACCTACTCCCGCGTCGCGGACCGGCCGGCCCGCGACATGCCGGCCGGCCCTGCGTGGCATTCCTGCGTCATTCCGCCGGTTCCCAGTCGTCGTCGCTGGCCTCCTCGACGCTGGCGGCGACCGTATCCGGCGCACGCACCGACTGGTTGCCCTCGATGCGCTGCATCTGATCGCGCGTGTCCATGTAACGGCGCTGCCACTCGGACAGCGTGTTGCACGGCCGCACCTCGACGGCGGTGACCTTGTACTCGGGGCATTCCGTGGCCCAGTCGGAGTATTCGGTGGTGATCACGTTCGCGGCCGTCTCCGGGAAATGGAAGGTGGTGTAGACCACGCCCGGCGTCATGCGCTCGCTGACCTTCGCCCGCAGGGTCGTCTCCCCCATGCGCGAGGCCACGGCCACGAGCGTGCCGTCCTTGATGCCGCGCACCTCGGCGTCCGAGGGATGCAGCTCCAGCCAGTCCTCGGCGTGCCACAGGCGATTGGCCGTGCGCCGGGTCTGGGCGCCGACGTTGTACTGCGACAGGATCCGCCCGGTCGTGAGCAGCAGCGGGAACCGGCGATTGGCCCGCTCGTCCGTGGGCACGAACGGGGTGAGCATGAACTTGCCCTTGCCGCGCACGAAGTTGTCGACGTGCATGACGGGCGTGCCTTCCGGATGCTCGTCGTTGCAGGGCCACTGCACGCTGCCGAGCGCGTCGATCTTGTCGAAGCTCACGCCGCGGAACGTCGGCGTGGTGCGCGCGATCTCGTCCATGATCTCCGACGGATGGCCGTAGTTCATCGGATAACCGAGCGCCTGCGCCAGCATCTGGGTGACCTCCCAGTCGGCGTAGCCGCCGGGCGCCGTGCGGATCTTGCGCACCCGATTGATGCGGCGCTCGGCGTTGGTGAAGGTGCCGTCCTTCTCCAGGAAGGTCGAGCCCGGCAGAAACACATGGGCGTAGCTGGCCGTCTCGTTCAGGAAGATGTCCTGAATGATCACGCACTCCATGGCCGCCAGCCCGGCGGCGATGTGCTTGATGTTGGGATCGGACTGGAGAATGTCCTCGCCCTGGACGTACAGCGCCTTGAAGGTGCCGCCGGTGGCCGCGTCGATCATGTTGGGAATGCGCAGGCCCGGCTCGTCGTCGAGCTTGACGCCCCATTCGGCCTCGTAGATGTCGCGCACGCCCTGGTCCGAGATATGGCGATAGCCGGGCAGCTCGTGCGGGAACGAGCCCATGTCGCAGGAGCCCTGGACGTTGTTCTGGCCGCGCAGCGGATTCACGCCCACGCCCGGCCGGCCGATGTTGCCGGTCGCCATGGCGATGTTGGCCATGCCCATGACCATGGTCGAGCCCTGGCTGTGCTCGGTCACACCCAGGCCGTAGTAGATGGCCGCATTGCCGCCGGTCGCGTACAGCCGCGCGGCCTCGCGCAGCGCGTCGGCGGGCACGCCGGTGTACTGCGCCGTGTGCTCGGGGCTGTTCTCCTCGCGCAGGATGAACTCGCGCCAGGCGTCGTATTCCTCGACGTCGCAGCGCTGCTCGACGAAGGCGCGGTTCTCCAGCCCTTCGGCGAGCACGGTGTGCGCCAGCGCATTGACCAGGGCCACGTTCGTGCCCGGCTGCAGCTGCAGGTGATGCTCGGCCGCGACGTGCGGCGAGCGCACCAGGTCGATCGCCCGCGGGTCGACCACGATCAGGCGCGCGCCCTCGCGCAGCCGTTTCTTCATCTGCGAGGCGAACACCGGATGGGCGTCGGTCGGATTCGCGCCGATGACCAGCATGACGTCGGATTTCTCGACCGAATCGAAATCCTGGGTGCCGGCCGAGGTGCCGAACGTCGAGTTCAGCCCGTAGCCGGTCGGCGAGTGGCACACGCGGGCACAGGTATCGACGTTGTTGGTGCCGAACACCGCCCGCGCCATCTTCTGGACCAGATAGGTCTCTTCGTTGGTGCAGCGCGACGACGTGATCGCACCCAGCGCGGTGCTCCCGTGCTTGTCGCGGATACCGTTGATGCGCTCGACCGCGAAGCTCATCGCCTCGTCCCAGCTCACCTCGCGCCAGGGGTCGGTGATCTTGTCGCGCACCATCGGCTTGGTGATCCGATCCGGATGGTTGGTGTAACCCCAGGCGAAGCGCCCCTTGACGCAGGAGTGGCCGTGGTTGGCCTTGCCCTCCTTGGCCGGGACCATGCGCACGACCTCGTCGCCCTTGAGCTCGGCATTGAACGAACAGCCCACGCCGCAGTACGCGCAGGTGGTGGTGACCGAACGTTCGGGCATGCCCTGTTCGACGACGTTCTTCTCCACCAGCGCTTCCGTCGGACAGGCCTGCACGCAGGCGCCGCAGGACACGCACTCGGAATTGAGGAAATCGTCGCTGTCGGTGCCGGCGCTGATCATCGACGCGAAACCGCGGCCATCGACCGTCAGCGCGAACGTGCCCTGGACTTCGTCACAGGCACGCACGCAGCGCGAACACACGATGCAGCGCGACGAATCGAAATCGAAGTACGGATTGGAGTCGTCGATCACCGCATCCTGGTGATTGCGGCCCTCCTTGTCGTAGCGCACCTCGCGCACGTCCAGATCCCGCGCCAGACGCAGCAGCTCGTCGTCGCCGACATCACCGGTCTCGACCTTGCTCGCGCCCGGGTGATCGGACAGATAGAGCTCGATCACGCCGCGTCGCAGCTGGTTGAGCTTGTCGCTGACCGTGCGGACTTCCATGCCCTCGGCGACCTCGGTGGTGCAGGAGGCCGGATAGCCGCGCTTGCCCTCGATCTCGACCAGGCACAGACGGCAGGAGCCGAAGGGCTCGACGTTGTCGGACGCACAGAGCTTGGGCACGTCGATACCGGATTCGATCGCCGCGCGCATGACGGACGTGCCCGCGGGCACCGTCACCGACCGGCCGTCGATCTCCAGCGTGACCTGGGTGTCCGACTCGCGCCGGGGCGTGCCGTAGTTGATGGGGTTGACGGATGCCATGACGACCTCCTCTTTTGTTATGTGACCCAGCGAGCGGCGCTAGGCGGTCTCGGCGGGCTCGGCCACGCCGAAATCCTGGGGAAAGTGGTTGAGCGCGGACAGCACGGGATAGGGCGCCATGCCGCCGTGGGCGCACAGCGACCCGTTGATCATGGTGTCGCAGAGCTCGCGCAGCAGCGTGATGTCGGCGTCGGTGTCGCGCGCCTCGATGATGCGGTCGATGACCTCCTGCGCCCGCACCGATCCCACGCGACAGGGCGTGCACTTGCCGCAGGACTCGATGTCGCAGAACTCCATGGCGAAGCGCGCCTGCTGCGCCATGTCCACCGTGTCGTCGAAGACCACCACGCCGCCGTGGCCGATCATCGCGTTCTTTTCGGCCAGCTCCTCGTAGCCCAGCGGCGTATCGAAATGCGATGCCGGCACATAGGCGCCCAGCGGCCCGCCGATCTGGGCGGTGCGCACCGGCCGGCCCGACACCGAGCCGCCGCCGATGTCGTTGATCAGGTGATCGAGCGTGACGCCGAAGGGCATCTCGTAGAGCCCGGGCCGGGCGACATTGCCGCACAGCTGGATCGTGAGCGTGCCGCGCGACTTGTTGATGCCGAAATCATGATAGCTGGCCGCGCCCTGGGCCATGATGGCGGGCACCGTGGACAGCGAGATCACGTTGTTGATGACCGTGGGCCGGCCCATGAAGCCCTGGATCGCCGGCAGTGGCGGCTTGAACCGCACCAGCCCGCGCTTGCCTTCGAGGGATTCCAGCAACGAGGTCTCCTCGCCGCAGATGTAGGCGCCGGCGCCCACGCGGACCTCGATGTCGAAGGCCTTGCCGGAACCGAGCACGTCGGCGCCGAGCATGCCCTGCTCGCGGGCGACCTCGATCGCGCGCTCGAGCGCCCGCTCGGCGTCCGGATACTCCGAACGCAGATAGATGTAGCCGTGTTCGGCGCCGACCGCGACGCCGGCGATGGCCATGCCCTCGAGCAGCGTGAACGGATCGCCCTCCATGATCATGCGATCGGCGAAGGTGCCCGAATCGCCCTCGTCCGCGTTGCAGACGATGTATTTGGGCGTCGCGGGCTGGTCGTGCACCGTCTGCCACTTGATGCCGGTGGGAAAGCCCGCGCCGCCGCGGCCGCGCAGCCCGGATTCCTTGACCGCGTCGACGATCGCCTGGCCGCTGTTCTCCAGCGCGGACCGCAGGCCGGCGGAACCGCCGTGGGCGACATACGCCTCCCAGTCCGTGGGCGCGATCACGCCGCAGCGGGCGAAGGTCAGCCGGCACTGGCCCTGGTCGCGCAGCAGCGTGTCGATGTCGCCCACGTAGCGCGGGTGGCTTTCGAAGTCGCCGGACTCGACGGCCGCCAGCAGATCCGGCACCTCGGCGGCCTCGACCGGCCCGAAGCCGATGCGTGCGCCGTCGTGCTCGATCTCGATCAGGGGTTCGAGCCAGTAGAAACCGCGCGAGCCGGTGCGCACCACGGCGTCGGCGCCGGTGTGCCGGGCGAGCGCATCCGCGGTCTCGTTCGCACCGATGGAGACCGCGGCGCTGTCGCAGGAGATGTAGTACGTCATGACGGCGCCCCCGCGCGGCCGCCGGCCGCGAACAGCGCACTGACCCGCTCCACGTTCATCCGGCCGATGGTGCGGCCGTCGAGCTGGACCGACGGCGCACAGGCGCAGTTGCCCAGACAGTAGACCGCCTCGAGATCGATGTCGGCGTCACCGCTGTCGGCCGCGGTCCGGGCGGCCGCCCAGACGTCGCGGCCGCCCACGGCCTGGCACGCCTCGGCGCGACAGACCTTCAGACTGTGCGAACGCGGCGGCTCGCGGTGAAAATCGTGATAGAAGGTGACCACGCCGTAGACCTCGGCGCGGGACAGATTCAGGGCCTGCGCGATCTCGCCGATCGCGGCATCGGGCACGTAGCCGAAATGGGCCTGCACGTCGTGCAGAATCGGCAGCACCGGCCCTTCCTCCGCTGCGTGACGCGCGCAGATCTCGGCTACCGCCGAATCCGCTTCGCCATTACTCCTCGCCATGTTCTCGACCTTCTGGACTGTCGTTATTTCCGTGTTCCACTCGGGTACGAGGCGGTAACACGCCATACCACAGAAATACACCTGTTCCAGAAGCTGTCAAATTGCCGCCGCCGATGACGCCATCGGCGCGCTCTATGGTGCAGCGCAGCGGCCCTTGTGCTGCCAAACGCGCCGGCCCGGTGGCGAGCGCCAGTCTGCGCCGGCCGGGCCCGTCACCGCAGGCTTCGCGGATGCGAGCCGGACGCATCGGGCGCGCCGCTGCGGCGCCGGCCCGGCGGCGGGAGATTGAAACCGATGGAGCCGGCGACCGGAATCGAACCGATGACCTGCTGTTTACAAGACAGCTGCTCTACCAACTGAGCTACGCCGGCATGGGCGGGGCCGGGGCACGCCCCCGGCGGCCGTCATTCTGACGCCTGGACGAGGCCGTGACCACCCCGGCCCACGCGCTCGGCGTGCACGGCCAGCCCCTCGAGCACGAGGTGCGGCGCGATCTGCCAGACGTGGCTGAGCCGCGCGGCCACCAGCGGCGCCTCGCCGCCGGTCAGCAGCAGACGGTCCGGGGCGAGATCGACGGCCGCGGCATCCAGCAGCGCCAGCGCGCTGCGCAGCGTGCCCGCGGCGATCGCGCTGTCGGTGTCCCGCGCCAGCCAGGCGTGTTCGTCGGGCATGTGCGTCGGGCGCAGCTGGGTCGCCGCGCGCAGGGCGGAGCGCATGCTGGACACGCCGGGCGTGATCAGCCCGCCGCCGTGCCGGCCGTCCGCGCCGATCCAGTCGAGCGTGAGCGCGGTGCCGACGTCGGCGACCAGCACCGCGCCCTCGCCCCGGGCCTGGGCGGCGATGCAGGCCATCCAGCGGTCCACGCCCAGCTGCTGCGGATCGGCATAGCCGTTGACCAGCGCTCCCGAGCGCGCGGCACTGACGACCCGGTGCAGCGCGATCCCGCAGTGCGCCGCGTGCGCGGCCAGCACGTCCGCCGCGCTGTCGTGCGCGACGCTGGCGGCGTAGATCGCCTCGACCCCGGCGCGCGGCAGCTGGCCGGTCCAGTCCGCGAGCTCGCCGCGCCAGACCGCGCCGGTATCGGCGAGCACGCCCTCGCGCGCCAGCCCCCACTTCACGCGGGTGTTGCCGATGTCGACCAGCAGGTTCATGCGCCGAGCCGCAGGCTGACATCGCCCGAATAGACGGGCCGCGTCCGCCCGCCGATCTCGACCTGCAGCGCGCCGTCCGGGCCGATGCCGCGGGCGATGCCCACCTGCTCGCCGTCGCCCTCGATCACGCGCACCGGCGCATCGCGAGCGACATCGAAGACCGGCCAGCGGGCCTGGAACGGCTCGAAACCCTTCGACTGAAAGCCGTCCAGCGCCCGCAGCACGCCGCCCAGCACCACCCCGGCCACCGCGTTGCGGGGGCCGAGGCGGTCCATGTGATCGGCCAGACGGGTCCAGGGCTGGTCGATGTCGACCGCCTGCATGGTCAGATTCAGGCCGATGCCGACGATCACGCGGGCGCCGCCGCCGATCTCGCCGCGATGCTCGATGAGAATGCCGCCGAGCTTGCGCCCGCCCGCCCAGAGATCGTTCGGCCACTTCAGCCCGATATCGCGCGCACCGAACGCGGTGAGCGCATCGGCGAGCGCCACCCCCACCGCCAGACTGAGCGCGCCGATCGGCGCCCGTGGCGCGCCCAGCGCGGCCGACACCGACAGATACAGATTCGCCCCGAACGGCGAGACCCAGCCGCGCGCGCCGCGACCGCGGCCGGCGGACTGAGACTCGGCGAGCAGCGCCGCGGTCCCGGTCACCGGCGTCCGGGCGAGCTCGGCGTTGGTGGAATCGAGACGCTCGCGGACGTCGATCGTGTCCACGAGCGGGCCGACGTCGGCCGGCAGCGCGGCGCGAATGGCGGCGCTGTCCAGCAGCTCCAGCGGCGCGGCCAGCCGATAGCCGCGTCCGGCCACCGAGAACACGTCGAGTCCGCGCGCACGCAGATCCGCCACCCGGGCCGAGACCGCGGCCCGCGACACCCCCAGCGCCTGGGCGAGCGCGGGCCCCCGGTGCCAGCCACCGTCGGCCAGCAGGCCCGCGAGCGTGGGCGCCTCGCTCACGGTTTGCGCCACATCACACGCGTGAACCGGTGCTCCCGGCCGGCGCGCATGCGCTGGACGTTGGCCCGGTGGGTCCAGATGATGAGCGCCGTCATCGCGATCGCGAAAAGCTTGGCGGCGGCCAGCGCGCCGGGCGCGACGATCACCGCGAGCGCGATGCCGGCCATGCCGACCATGGTCGAAAAACCGACGTAGCCGGTGGTCGTCAGCGCCGCGATCCAGACCGCGAAGCCCACCAGCAGCGCCATCGGCATCAGCGCCAGCAGCACGCCGATCAGCGTGGCCGCGCCCTTGCCGCCGCGGAAGCCGAAGAACACGGGGTAGACGTGGCCGATGACCGCGGCCGCGCCGCACGCCAGCGCCCCGCTGCGATCGAGCCCGAACAGCGCGGGCAGCGCGAGTGCGGCGAGCAGGCCCTTGACCAGGTCGAAGACCAGCACCGCTGCCCCGAAGGCGCGACCGCCGGTGCGCAGGGCGTTGGTCGCGCCGGCGTTGCCGCTGCCCGCGCCACGTACGTCCACGGCGCCGAAAAAGCGCGCGAGCAACAGGCTGCCCGACAGCGAGCCGAGCAGATAGGCGGCCGCCACGGCCAGACACAGCACGAGCGCGTTCATCCCCTACCCCAGATTGGTATTCTGCGATACGTCCATCTTCTCGCCCGGCGTGCGACGCCCGTACAACCGGGTGATCTCGCGAGCATAGCAGCGCGCGACCCGGCGTCGCCGGATCTTGCCGGTCGCGGTGACCAGCCCGTTGTGCTCGCTCCAGCGATCGGTGGTGATCGCCACACGCCGGATCTGCGCATGGGTCGGATAGCCGGCGAGCAGCACGGCGAAGCGCTCGATGAAGAAATTCTCCAGCCGCGCGCTGATCAGACTCGCCGGCGCCGCCGGGTCCAGCGACAGGCGCTGCATCACCGGTGTCAGCGTCTCGGCCGAACAGCTCACGACCGCCGCCAGCACCGGCCGGGCCTCGCCGACCACCACCGCGCGCTCGACCAGCTCGTCCAGCTGCAGCGTCTCCTCGATCGGCTCCGGCGAGGCCTTCTCGCCGGTGGTCATCACCACGATCTCCTTCATGCGCCCGGTGAGATAGAGCCGCTGCTTGTCCAGCCGGCTGACCTTGTCGCCGGTGTGCAGCCAGCCGCCCGCGGCCAGCGACGTATCGCTGACCGCCGGCCGGTTCCAGTAGCCGCGCATCACCCCGGGGCCGCGCACGAGCAGTTCGTTGTCGGGCCCGATCTTGGTCTCGATGCCGTCGAGCACCCGACCGACGCTGTCCAGCTGGTTGTCGTCGATGCGGTTCACGCTGACCACCGGGCCCGCCTCGGTCAGGCCGTAGCCCTGCAGCACCGGCAGGCCGAGGCCGACCAGCGTGCACGCGACCGGGTACGGCAGCGCCGCCGCGCCCGAGATCGCGACCTCCATCTGGCCGCCGAACCGGCGCAGACACGGGCGCGCCACGAAGTAGCGCAGCAGCGGCCAGAGCAGGTGCCGCGCGCGCCGGCGGCTGCGCCCCTGTTGGCGCTCGAACACGGACTGGCCGGTGGCGATCGTCAGGCGCACCAGCCGCTGCATGAAACGCGGCTGGCGCGCGATCCAGCGGTTGAGCTCCACATAGAAGCGCTCGTAGATCCGCGGCACGCCGACCAGCGTGGTGATCGGCGCCCGTGCCAGCGTCAGCCCGAGAAACCGCGGATGGCGGCAGAAGGTGATCACCGCGCCCACGATCATCGCGCGATAGGCGTTGACCACGCGTTCGTAGCTGTGCGGCAGCGGCACGTAGGACAGCGCGTGCTCGTCGTCGATCGCCGGCAGAGCATCCGCCGTGGCGTGGGCGTTGGACAGCAGATTGGCGTGGGTGAGCATCGCGCCGCGGGCCCGCCCGGCCGAGCCCGAGGTGTAGATGAGGCTGGCCAGGGCGCCGGCTTCGGCGCGATCCGGCGGCGCCGCGTCCCGATGCACGGCCAGCGCGGCGTCCGCACTGGCGATGCGCGTGTTCTCGGGCGGCTCCCCCGAGAAGATCAGCGCCCGCTCGAGGTCGGGGCAGTCGTCGGCCGCCAGAATGCGCTCCGCCCAGCGCGCCTTGACCGCGACCAGCAGGCGCGCGCCGCTGTCGGCGATGAGATGGGCGTTGCTGGCCGGCGTGTCGTTGCAGAACAGCCCCACGGTGATCGCGCCCAGCGACATCACCGCCTGGTCCACGCACAGCCATTCCGGGCTGTTGCGCAGCATGATCGCCACCCGGTCGCCGCGGCCGATACCGGCCGCGTCGAGCACCGCGCGCCAGGCCGCCACGCGGTCCGCGGCCTGGGCCCAGGTCAGCTCGACCCAGGCGTGGCGGCGCGGCGAATAGAACCGATAGGCCAGCGCATCCGGACTGCGGGCCACGCGCGCGGCGAACAGGCCGCAGAGCGTGTCGGCCGCCTCGGGCGCGATCCAGTGTTCAGGACGCGTCGTGGCCATGGCTCAACCAGCGGCGGCGCCGGGCGTGGGCGGCAGCGTCCGCGCTGTCGTCGATGGTCAGATGCCACTCGGGGGCGGCGGCCGCGGCGAGCGTGACCGTGCGCTCGAGCAGTTCGTCGCCGCGCAGCAGATGGACGGCGATCCGGGCGCCGGCCGGATGGCGTGCCAACCGCCCGCCGAGACCGTCGTCGACGGCCAGCCCGTCGAAGGCGATCAACCGATCGCCCGCCGCCAGGCCCGCGGCCCGGGCCGGCGTGCCGTCGAGCACGTGCAGGACCCGCGGCAGCTCGCCGGCGGCCAGCCGCAGCCCCAGCCGGCCGAGCAGCGCCGCCTCGTCGTCGCCGGCCGGCGCGCAGGTCGCACGCACGCCGAAAGCGGCCAGACGTTCGGCCCAGGGCGCATCCGCGGTGGTGTTCAGGTGATGATCGAAGAACGCCGCCAGCTCCAGACCGCTGACGCGGCCGGCGATCTCCGCCAGCCCGTTCTCCGGCATCGGCGTGTGATGCCGGCCGTATTCGCTCCAGGCGCGGCGCATGACGTCGTCGAGGCTCGCCCGCTCGCCGGTATCCAGGCGCAGCATCAGATCCAGCGCCAGTGCGAACTGGGCGCCCTTGCCGTAATAGCTGACCACCGCGTTCGGGGTGTTCTCGTCCGGGCGGTAGAACTTCAGCCAGGCGTCGAAGCTGGACTGGGCCAGACTCTGGCGATGCCGACCCGGCGTGCGCTCGATCCGCGTGGCCAGGCGCGCCAGACGATCGAGATAGGCCTGCTCGTCGATCAGCCCGGCGCGCACCAGGGCCAGGTCGTCGTAATACGACGTCACGCCCTCGTAGGCCCACAGATCGCGGAAATGCGCCTCCTCGGAGAGATCGCTCTCCGCCACCGCGGCCGGCCGGATCCGCTTGACGTTCCAGAGGTGGAAGTATTCGTGGCTGCACAGACCCAGCAGGGTCTCGTAGGCGGCACTGCGTTCGGCCGCGCCGTCCGCCGGGCCGAGCGCGGCCGGCAGCGCGTCGCGGGCCACCTGAAGCACGCTCGATTCGCGATGCTCGAGGCCGCCGTAGCCGCGGGCCACGATCTGGGCGAGGAACAGATACTGCGCCGCCGGCAGTTCGCCGAAGACCGCGGCCTGGGCCTCGCAGACCGCGGCCAGATCGGCGGCCAGACGCCGCGTGTCGGCGTCGTGACGCCCGAGCAGGACGAAGGCGTGCGGCACGTCGCGCACCGTGAACGGCACGTGCTCGATCGCCGCCCCCATGGCCACGGGCTGATCGATGAGATCCCAGTAGCTGTCCGCGTGATAGGTGCCGAAGCCGCGCCCATCCACCGAGTCCGCGGCCAGCGTGGTGGCGAGCTGCCAGCCGTCGATGCCCGTCGGCGGCGCCAGCGTCACCCGGCAGGGCGCGTTGGCCAACGCCTCCGGCCGGATCGCCAGCGACGTGAAATTGAAGAAACCGCGGCGGTCGTCGAGATAGGCCGCGCGCACGGAGGCATCCAGTGCATGAAACTCGCAGACGAGAACCAGCTCGGCCGTCGTCGGCAGGCATTCCCAGGACGCGCGCGTGACCGCGGTCACCGGCACGGCCTCGCCCTCGCAGTACGCGGCGATCGACAGCAGATGCCGGGCGAAATCACGGATCACGTAGCTGCCGGGGATCCAGGTCGCCAGATTCAGGCGCAGCGGCCGGCCGGGCCGCACGCGCGCCCGCATCTCGACGCGATAGCGATGCGCGGGCGCATCGACCGGCGTCACGGTGTACTCCAGCATGCTCATGCCTGTGCCTGTCTCGCCAGCTCCCCGTGAAGGCGGCGCAAGTCTACGCGCTCGATTGGCCGCTGCCCATGACCGTGTTCAGTCGCAGCCACAGCGGCCGATAGCCTGATACGAGTCGAAGTGTACGCCAGCCGCCCCAGGGCGACGCAGCACGGGGGAGACCGACCGAGGTGACACGCCGCCAACCACCAGCCGGTGCCCGGCGCCAGCGCGGCGCCATCCTGATCATGACCGCGGCGTTCATCGTCGCGGCCGTGGCGTTACTGGCCCTGGCGATCGATACCGGCCGGCTTTATGCGGCGCAGGCCAGGCTGCAAAGTGCCGCGAACCTAGCTACATTGGATGCCGCGCGAGCGATAAGCGCCTGCGGCATCGGCGAACCTGACGATCGACAGGCAGCGGCCGAGGCAGCAGTAGACAGCTCGCTCAGTCGCAATTTCGGCACCGACAGCGACAAGGTTACGTCTACGACGGATCTCGGAGTTCGAATCACCGAGGCCGATCTTTATGGTTTTCGATCCACCGAACAGTTATCGGCCGATTCGGCACGCGTCACGCTTTCGCGGCCGCCGCCCAAGCGGTTGCTCGGCGCACTTGAAGATGAACCTGTTGAGCTATCCGCAACGGCAGCCGCCATCAGTCAGCCGACGGCGAGCATCAGCGCGGGCAGCACGCTTCTGGATATTGGCGGCGTTGACGGTACGGACGGCCTGCTTTCGGCCCTACTCGGCGGTCCAGTCGGTCTTGATGTCGCTTCTTACAAGGGCTTGGCGGAGAGCGATATCACCATTGCTGATCTGATCGACGTCGACGCGCGCATCGCGAGCCTCGATGAATTGCTCGAAACTGAATTGAGTCTACCCGCGGCATTGGATCTTCTGGCTGGCGCGCTGAATACCACTACAGGCGGAGTCGATGATGTGGCCGCAGAGGCGCTAGGCACACTCGCAGATGTCGCCGACCCGAACCGCAAGGTAGTGTTCGGTGACGTTCTCAATATCGAAACGGGTCTCGAGAACACCCTCGATGCATTGCCCATAAACGCTGCGGACCTGCTAACTGGACTCGCCCAAGCGGCCAATACGGGCAGCCCAATCTCCCTACGATCGCGCATCGATCTCGGCGGCATCGCGAAGGTTGCCGCTGAGATCAACATCATCGAGCCGCGCCAGATCGACGTGGGCCGGGCAGGCCAAGATGAAAATGGCAACTTTCGGACCGTGGCGAGCACGGGCCAAGCCAACATCCAGCTGAATATCGAAGTACTGGGGGCACTTCCTGAAGAGCTTGGCGGTGCTCTGATAACACTACCGGTTTTCATCAAAGCGGCGAGCGCTGAAGCGCGCCTGAAAGACATCATCTGCGCCGGCCCTTCGAAGCCGTTCTCCCCGGAGAACGAACATACCGTCGAACTCGAAACCGATACCGCAGTCGCCACGATCGGTATCGGTGAATTCGAGAATATTGACCGCATCGACCCCGAGCCCGCTGACGAGGTCACACTGGTCAATGCGGTGGTAGCCCAGGTCGTCACCGATAGCTTGACGGTCAATCTGGGTTCGGCGGGTTGTGTCGACTACGGCACAGAGAACATCGTTTTCGATGGCCCCTTCCCACCCGAGTCCGGCGCCGAACGGCGGACCGACCGCGTTGGAGTACCACTAACCGATGCACTGAATTGCGGCCTGACCCGGCTATCATCACAACTCTTCGAGCCTGGCACGCTCGAAGTTCGCGTCCTGGGTGCGTGCATACCGATCCTTTGTCAGGTTACATCCAGCCTGCTCGCGCCCGTGGTGGGAACCGTCATCACATTGCTGCGACCCGTGCTGGACCTACTGGGAACGGCCCTATTGGATCCACTGTTCCGGCTCTTGGGCCTATCCGTTGGCACAGCCGACGTTTCGGTGAACGGTGTCGTCGCCAATAACCCGCGACTTTTCTGCACGTCGCGCGAGACTTGCGGGCTGGCGGGCGCTTCCCAAAATGACTAATTCATTCAGCGAAATTGCAAAAAGCGCACGAAATAGGAGGCGGGCACGAATGGCCTCGCGACCGATCCACGAATGCTGCCTCACCCGTCCGTACCCGATAATTCAGCGTGCCCTTATAACAACACCATCCATACGCAAATACCTATATTCAAAGCGCAAAAGCAGCGTTATACGAATTTCGGGTTGAGTGCTATACCTAGCAGTAGTCGTATACTTGGCGTTAGGCCGCCAAAGGAATATGAAGCTTTCGGAATTCGAAAATAAGCTTGCGTCTCTAATTGGCCAGCCAACGAGCCAAAGGCCGTTTGTCTGCGACGGGTCTCCATTGACCTGCGAAGCATTCATAGTCGGTTTCAATCCGGCGTCGAAAATGGAAACCGATTTTTGGCAATTTTGGCACTCGGGTTCGGGATTCGATAAAGATGCCTGGTTCGAAAGCTACAAGATTGAACGCGCCGCAAGGCCTCTAAGTTCGGGGCGTCAGCGTCGTAACACCGTCAGTACAACGCGCCGAGTTATTGAATGGGTTTTAGTTGCCGCTGCCCCGATTCGCTGCCTTGAAACCAATCTTTATGCCACCCCGTCTGAAACCGCTGGTGAGTTATCTAACCAGCAACGATGTTCGGATGTATTTCAGTTCCTATTATCTGCCATAAGGCCTCGGGTGATACTTGCTCACGGCAAAGATGCCTGCCGTCATCTGCAGATCGAAGATACAGACGCTCGAGTAATCGAGGCGAGCCACTTTTCGAGGGGCTGGTCAAAAATTCGGGCGCAGGAATTGGGACGTGAAATTGCCAACGAGAAATAGGCCCAAGGCCCAACAGGTCGCTGCAGTTGACCGCCCAAAGCGCTGCCGCGCTTCGGCCGGCAACTGAGCTTAGGCGTTAGGGCTCAAGGAGGCACCGCGTGGTAAACCAAAACTTCTCCGAGTTCGAGCTAATCGTAATTCGCAGCCAGAATGAACTTGGAACAGCGGTTCTACTCGTGTTGGCTTGGATTGCTGCCAGCGATGGCTCCATAGATGAAAGTGAGGCAAAGCAATTATCCGAAATATCTGTTGCCTCAAAGCACGGCCACGAAGTCGAGCCGTTACTTCGCCTAGTTAAAAACCACGATATAAAAGCGATTCAACTCGCATGTGAAATAGTTGCCAGCCATTTTCGAGGGGAGAAGGCTCGTTTGTTTCTGGAAATGGCGATTGGAATGTCAATCGCAGATGGCTATTTGCTACCAACGGAAAATCACATTCTTAGATTTCTGGCAGATTTGCTAGCAGTTGATAGCATTGGATTGAATTCTATATTTGAGGAAGTAACAGGCCGAGGAATACCAGATCCTTCGGATATAAGCTCATCCCGTTACTGGAAAAGCAGAGAACAAGCCAGAGCAAAATCAAACCAACAATCAGGCCGAGAAGAAAAAGCCAAATCAAGAACCCACTCCGGCAAGTCTGCCCAAGCGCATGCGGTGTTAGGTCTCGAGCCTGGAGCTAGTAAAGAAGAAATACGAAAAGCGTTCAGGCGTTTGGCTCAGGTTCACCACCCAGACAGATTTTCGTCGCTGGGGGAGGAATCGGTGGCCGCAGCTACAACGACCTTTCAAAGAATCAACGAGGCTTATGAATATCTGGTGAAACATGCGTAATTTGTATAGACGCCTTGGTATTGAACCTTCGGCCTCGGAGCAGGAAATAGAAACCGCAATAGCGAGGTGCACAAACTCAACCGTCAAATCTGACGGTGCCGAGGTTTTGCTTAATCAGTCGAGGCGCCGGAACTATGATCGAGTTCATAGAACTCTATGCGATATTGGGGTTCTGCGCGCTCATCTCGGATTATGTCACGGTAACAACTGGAGGAGCCCAGAGTCTGATGATTTCAGCGTTGAGCCAACTCACGGACTCTCTTTGCATAATGAACTCGTTGAAAAGATTAAGCGCTTCAACAAAAAATCGAAAGTTGATGAATTTGTAAATTCAGTTAAAGAATTCATTTCAGGCGTTTTCCGGCTCGCGGCTGTCCTTGGAGTGATAGCTGGCGTTATCTGGATAATATCGATTTCGGAAGATAGCTCTCGCTCGTCCAACACGACCAGCAGTAGCTATTCACCCCCTAAGCCGCCAGCATTTAATGAGCCGGCGCTTCAGCTTCCGCAATCGGGTACGATTCGCCGTTATACATCGCGGGCAGGCGTCGCCCCTCTAGAAATAAAAACAAGTGCTGGTTCGAACTATTTGGTGAAGCTCGAAGATGTTTCGAGCGGGAGTAACATATTGGATGTATTTGTTCGTGGCGGTTCAACCATAGAAATTGAGGTGCCTCTCGGAACATACCGCTTGAAATATGCGGCAGGCCAAACCTGGTATGGATACGAGCATTATTTTGGGCCTTCAACCGGATATAGCAAAGCTGATTCTAACTTTAGGTTCTACAACGATGGCTATAGGGTCAGTGGCTACACCGTCACCCTGTATCAAGTGCGCGATGGCAACCTTAGTACAAGCCGGTTGTCACCGGGGTTCTACCCCGTTTCCGCGGACGGTTGAGAACAGGTTAACGGGTATTTTCGGTCTTCGGCTGCCATGCG
>NZ_AYKF01000106.1 GCF_003732545.1 Salinisphaera orenii subsp. halophila YIM 95161
GAGTGCATTGTCGCGCCTGAAATCCGGTCAGCCAGCCCCGATACTCGAGTCACCCGACGTTCAACCGTCCGCGCCAAAACATCCGATTCACCAAACACAAACAACCGCTTCCGCCCTCTGGTCAACCCCGTATAAAACAATTCCCGCGTCAAAACCGGCACGTCGTAATCCGGCAGCACGAGCGTGGCGGAATCGAACTCCGACCCCTGACTCTTGTGAATCGTCATCGCATACACGGAATCGTGCGCGGGTAGTGCGCTCGGCAAGAAAGCGCGAAGCCCACTGTCCCCCTCAAACCAGACTCGAATTTGCCCATCTGAATTTTCTAATGCAATACCCACATCGCCGTTATAGAGCCCGGTGCGGTAGTCATTTCGTCTAACCATGAGGGGGCGGCCGTGGTACCAGGCGTTGGCCGAGTTGAAGTCGAAGCGACGGGCCAGGCGTTCGTTAATGCCGGCGTTGATGGTTTCGCTGCCGGCCCGGCCCTGGCGTACGGCGGTCAGCACGCATTGCTTGCCCAGCTGGGCGAGGGCGAGCGAGGGATCGGTCGCTTCGCACAAGGCTGCGTAGTCGTCGGCCAGCCCGTCCATGAGCCGGCTGATGGCGGCGGCGTCCGAGCGGTCGTGATAGACGAGATCGTCGTGGCCGGCGTTGAGCACCTCTTGCGCGGCGTCCACGTCGCCCGCGTTCACGGCGGCGGCGAGGCGGCCGATGGTGCTATCCGCATTGAAGCGGCGACTGGTTTGTAGCGTGACCACGTGATCGGAGAGGGCATGCGTGGCGGGTTCCATTACGTCGGCGAGCAGGTCGCCGGCGGCGGTTTGTTGCTTGGCCGTGAAGCGGTTCACGCCGGCGTTGGCACAGATTTCTGCGAGCACCGAGCCGGATTCGACCGAGGCAAGCTGGTAGCGGTCGCCGAGCAGGATGAGGCGGGCATCGTTTCTTATCGCGTCCGCGAGCTTGGCCATCATGGGCAGGTCGACCATCGAGGCTTCGTCGACGATCACCACGTCGTAGGGTAGCGGGTTGTCGGCGTTGAAACGGGCGCGGGTAGTCGCGCCGGTGAGGCCGAGCAGGCGATGCAGCGTGCGGGCGGTTTGCGGGATGTGTTCTTCGACGCGCTGTTTGTCGAAGTTCGTATCCGCGCCCATGTCGCCCAGCCCGTTGCGGACCGATTCGAGCATGCGGGCGGCGGCCTTGCCGGTGGGCGCGGCCAGGGCGATGAGCGGCGGTGTGTCGTCTTGTTCGATTGCGGCTTCGATCAGCACGCGCAGCAGGCGCACGATGGTGTAGGTCTTGCCCGTGCCGGGGCCGCCGGAGATGACGGTGAAGTGGTGGCGCAGGGCGGCGAATGCGGCGACGGCCTGCCAGTTGGTGGCATTCGGGTTGGCGGCGTCTGTGGCGAACAGGCCGTTGCCGGGTTTCAGCGTGTCGACGTTCACCGGGTTCGGCTTGGCGGCCATGAGCGCGCTCAGGCGTTCGGCAAGCTTGGTTTCGTAGGCGTGATAACGCTGCAGATAGAGCCGGCCGGCTTCCAGAATCAGCGGGCGGGTCGGTCCCGTATCTTCTTTCGATTTGGCGTCGAGCACGGTGACAAGATCGCTGGCGGCGAGTGCGTCGGGCAGCGCGGCCTGGTTCGCGGCGCTCATCAATGCCGTGGGGATCTGATCGAGCGCGAGGCAGGTATGGCCTTGTGCGACGGCCCAGCTCGCCAGCGCGAAGGCACGGGCGACGAAACGATCGGCGCCGTGGCGGCGGGCCCAGTGGGCCAGGGCGTGGTCGAGATCGGACAGGCCAGCGTCTTCGGCGAGCGTGAGTGTTTCCGGCTGTGGCTCGGCGTTCGGCTTTTGGGCTTGGATTGTTTCGAGCGTCGTCGGTTCGGAAGCGAACAGATCGCCGGTACGGGATTCGTTCATGGGCGGCCTCGGCCAACTGCGCCGGTAGATTTTGGCTTGGGGTTTCGCACTGATGTGCGAGTGACTTTCGTTTGCTTGTCCAAACGAAAGTAACCAAAGGAAAAGACACCCTGTCTTGCGCCGATGCTGCGCATCGGTTCCCTCCCATCGCGAACCGCAAGCGGGACGGCCGGAAACTCGCTAGCGCTCAAACATCCGGCCGTCTTTTTCCGCTTGCGGTCCGCGCTGCTCGGCGCTGCGCCCAAGGGGCCCAATACAGGCCAGCTTCGCTTTCGCTCGCTCGGTGTTGCGGCTTCAGTAGGCTGAATGAGCTTTAGGTACGAGCCAACAAGAACGTAGCCGGGTGGGCCGATTTCGGTGAGGTGGCGGTAGCGACTTGATGCTCTCAAGTTGCCCGCCTGTATTTCGGCCCCGTGGTACAGCGACGCAGACGCACAGTGCCGGCGGGTGTCCGGCGCACTGCGCCGGTGCGCGCAGCATGTCTGAGGGCCGCCAAAGCGGACCGAGTTCTGCGCGCATCCCGTCGGTACGAGCATCGGAGTGCACCGGCGTAGCCGGCGCTGTACCGGGCGTCTTTTTCTTTGCTTCCTTTCGTTTGGACGAGCAAACGAAAGGGAGTCGCGCTGCAGCGCGAAATAATAGGGCAGATAAACTCGTGAGTGCCGAAAACCCGATGGCTCGAACCGTTCGAGTTGTGAACGAGCGGCATGTGGCGACGTCGACTTGTCGTTTCTTCGTAATTCGACGCCGGCCCCGCCGCAGCGATGTCGGCTTACGGCCTGCGGCCTAAGCCGACCTACTACCTCGAACTTCGCGCTCATGCCGGCGTTTCCTCGTCGGCAATTTGCCCGTCGAACAAGGCATCCAGCGCTTCGACAAGCTCGATCGCCGGGCGGTCGGTAAACACCCCCGCGTGCGTCTCGCCGTCCATCGCCCGTACGAACAGATACTGCACGCCGCCGAGATGCGTGGCCGGATCGTAGTCGGGCAGGCAGCGCCGCAGATGGCGGTGCAGGGCGACGGTGTAGATGAGGTATTGCAGGTCGTAGTGGGCGCGCCCGATGGCGCGTTCGAGCGCGTCGTCGCGATAGGCGCCGGGCGTGTCGCCGAGGCGGTTGGTCTTGTAGTCGAGAATGAAGTAGGCGCCGTCGACTTCCACGACCAGATCGATGAAGCCCTGCATCAGCCCGTAGAGCGTGGCCGCCGGGTGGCCGCCGAGCGCGGCCGGCAGATAGCCGGCGCCGCGCAGCGTTTCGACGAGCGCGCCGAGGCGGCTGCCGCGCAGGCGCAGCATGAATTCCATTTCCGCGAGCAAACGCCCGCGGTCGACGCCCGCCAGCGGGCCGATGCCCGGCAGCGGCGTGTGCAGCGTGCGCGCCACGAGCGCGGCGGTGTCGGCGATGCGCGGGTCGGCGCGGTCCTCGGCGATCAGGCCGTACTGGCGCAGGCGGTCGTAGACCAGGCGCTGCCGGTCGTCGCCCAGCGCGGCACCCGGCGCCGGCCACGGGGCGTAGGCGCGGTCGGTGAGCGCGTCTTCGAGCACGTCGTGCACCGCCGAGCCGAAGCGCACGCCCGCCAGGCGTTCGTCCATGCGTGGTAGTTCGCCGGCGTGGTCGGCGGGCGCGGCTTCGGCCGGGGCGGTGGCGAGTTCGTCCTCCGCGCCGGGTTCGGGCAGGTCGGGCGTCTTCGCGCCGGCCGGCGCATGGGCCAGACGCGAGAAGCTGTAGGTGGACCAGCGCGGGCGCCCGGCGGGCAGGTCGCTGCGCGCGTCGACGAGCGTATCCGCGGCCATCGGCTGGTGGCGCTCGGTGCGCGGCGCGGTCTGCTCGGCGTCCACGGGCGTGACCGCGATCGTGGCCGGATGCGCCTGCGCAAGCCCGGCGAGGGCCTCGTCGGCCGCGTCGCCGTCGCGGGCGAGCAGGTTCGCGAGCGCGCTGTCCCGGGTGGCCTTCGCGCTGCGCCAGCCGACCACGAGCGCCTGCTCGGCGCGGGTGAGCGCAACATAGAGCAGGCGCAGGGCTTCGGAGCGGGCTTCGAGCAGCGCCTGGGTCCTGTTCGCCTCGTCGTCGCCGACGAGATCGATGCGCGCGCGCCCGGCGTCGTCGTGAAAGATCAGCGGCGGCTTGTCGGGCGGGTTTTTCGAGCTGGGCGCGCCGAGCCACAGCGCGAACGGCATGAACACGATCGGGTACTGCAGGCCCTTGGCGGCGTGCACGGTGGTGATGCGCACCAGATCCGCGTCGGATTCCAGGCGCAGCTGGCTGGCGTCGTCGGTCATGCTCGTGCCGTCGGCCGCGGCGGCGATATGGTCGTCCAGCCAGCGAACGACGCTGGCCATGCCGAAGCATTCGGCCTCGGCCGTGGCCAGCAGCTCGCCGAGCTGCAGATAGTTGCTCATGCGCCGCTCGCCGTCGGTGAGCGCGAGCAGGCCCGGCGCGGCGTCCACAAACAGCGCCTCCAGCGCGCTGAGCACGCCGCGCCGGCGCCAGCTTTCGTGCAGGGTGTGGAAGCACTCGATGGCCTGCTGCATGGCGTGGTCGTCATCGGCGAGTACGATCAGCGCCGCGAGGCGCTTGCCGATCAGCGCGCTCGGCTGGGCCGCGCGTACGCCCATGGCGTCGTCGGGTGCGGCCATGGCGCGCAGGATCAGGCGCAGATCGGCGGCCTCGTCGCTGGCGAACACCGAATCCCGATGCTGGCAGACGGCCATGATGCCGTGCTGGGCGAGCTCGGCCTGCAGGGCGGTGGCCTCGAAGTTGTTGTTCACCAGCACGGCGATATCGCGCGGGGCGAGCGGCGCGTGGCCGCCGTCGGCGTGTTGCCACCGCGCGCCGCCGTCGAGCAGCCGGCCGATGGCGGCGACGGTATGCGCGATCAGCAGCGGGCGGTCCTCGCCCTTGCTGGCCTTGCCGCCGTGCAGGTTCCAGACGTCGAGCGCGGGCAGCTCACGGCCGTCGGCGTCGACCAGACGCCGGTCGCCCTCGGTGCGCCCGGCTTTAACGTGCGGAAAGTCGATGGCGTCGACCAGGAAGGGGTTTTCTTCGGGCAGCTTGTAGAGCGCTTCGATGGCGTCGAGCACGCGCTGGGTGGAACGAAAATTCGTGGTCAGCGTATAGCGCGCCTCGTCCGCGGCCCGGGCGGCGGCGAGGTAGGCATAGATATCGCCGCCGCGAAAGCCGTAGATCGCCTGTTTCGGGTCGCCGATGAGCAGCAGCGCGCCGTGTTCGCGCGGCCCGTCTTCGGGCGTGTCCAGATAGATGCGCTGCAGGCTGGCGTACTGCAGCGGGTCGGTGTCCTGGAATTCGTCGACCAGCGCATAGGGCCAGCGCGCGTGGAGTGCGGCGGCCAGACGCGCGCCGGTCTCGGGCGCGGTGAGTGCCGCATGCAGGGCGGCGATCAGATCGTCGAAGCTGTATTGCCGTCGCTCGATCTTGCGCGCGGCGGCGAGGCTGCGCACCGCCGCGACCGCCCGCTCGATGGCGACCAGGCGGGCCAGCGGCTGCAGCTCGGCGAGTACGGGCAGTGCGGCGAGATCGGCCAGCGGCTCGGCGTAGGCTTTCGCGCTTTTCGGCGTCTTCTTGAACTGGCGCGCGGGCTCGGCGAGCGCGGCCAGCCAGCCGGGCAGCGCGGGCACGCGCTCGTGGGCGATGGCCGCTGTGATGCGGACATCGAGATCGGCGACGAGATCGGCGATGTCGTCGGCCTCGCTCAGCGCCCTGTAGATCGCGCCGCTCTTGAGCAGGGCGTCGGCGGCGAAGGCCTCCGCAAGGGCCGCGGCCAGCGGCTCGGCGCTGCCCGGCCAGGCGCGCGCGAGCTCGGTCTGCAGTTCGGCCAGACGCGCATGGTCGATGCCCGCGAGCCGGACATGCGGGCGGGCGAGCACCGGCGCGATCTCGGCGTAGAGCGCGTTCGGATTCGGCCACAGGGCGAGCACGTCGCCGGCCTCGGCGGCGCCGAAGACGTGCTCGCGCCAGTAGTCGGTCGCGGCCTGGCGGTAGACGCTCGGGTCGTCGATGGCCTCGCCGCGGTCGAAGGCGAGCGCGGATTCGAAGGCGTTTTCGGTGGCGGCACGCTGGGCGAAGCCGTGGATGGTGACGATCGTGGCCTCGTCCACGCGGGCGGCGGCGTCGGCCAGCCGGCGCGCCAGCGCCCCGCGCGCTTCGTCGCTGTGCTCGAGGATGCGCAGGGTGAAGGCGTGCTCGGCGTTGCCGGGCCGGGCGTGCTCGGGCGCGTGGGCGATGCGCGCGGCGTCGGCCAGGCGCGCGCGGATGCGTTCGCGCAGTTCCTGGGTGGCCGCGCGGGTGAAGGTCATCACCAGGATGTCGCGCACGCTCGCGCCCTGTTCGACGATCAGGCGCAGATACAGCCCGGCGAGGCTGAAGGTCTTGCCGGTGCCCGCGCTCGCCTCGATCAGCCGCAGCCCGTGCAGCGGCAGGGTGGCGGTGTCGAAGTCGCGGCTGTGCGGCGCGTGGCTCATGCGGTCCGGAGGGTGCGCGCGGACAAGGCGCCGTCGCGAGTCGGTCGGACTGTCGAACGGCCTCCGGCGCTACGGGCGGGCGCGACCGGCGGCTGGAGCAATGGAGCGGGTCGGCTGCAGGGCATCGTGTCGATCGCTGGCGTACGCGTGGCCGCCAGTCTAGCGCGGCGCTCGGGTCAGTTCGCGACCCGGTGCCCGGTGAGGTTCAGCCCGCGCCGTCGTCCGCGCGCTGCTTGTCCGCCTGACGACGCGCCCGCTGAATGACGCTGCGCGCCTGCTCGACGAGCTTCGGATCGGCGGTGCCCGGCGGGGCGCTGCGGCCGGGTTCGACGCGACACAGGCGGGCGATATAGGGATAGTGATCGGAGCCGAAGCGCGCGCCGCGCTCGAGTTGGGCGACGGCGAAGCCGGGTTCGTAGAATACGTGATCCAGCGGCCAGGCCATCCACCAGGAATTGGCGTCGTAGGTGGGCAGGTAGCCGTAGCCCGCCCGCGGGTCGACCAGCCGCGCAAGACGCTGCATTTCGCCGACTGCGCGCTCCCACGGCGTGGCGTTGAGATCGCCGGCGATCACGCCCGGCCGGTCGGCGTCGCGCAGCAACAGGCCGGCCTTGAGCAGCACCGCGTCGCGCCCGAGCGCTGACTGCGAGGGATGCGGCGGGCGTGGATGCACGCCGAGAAAATCCACCACCTCGCCCGTGCGCAGCTCCAGCCCGGTGACGATCTGCGGCGTGTTCTGGCCGGCGAGATAGCGCACCTCTGGGGAGACCAGCGGCAGGCGCGAGTAGAGCGCGATGCCGAAGTAGGAGCCCGTGGTGTGGATTCGCCGGTGGGGCATGGTCTCGGCCAGTGGCGCGAGGGCTTCGGTCCAGTCGTCGTTGGCCTCCAGGATCAGGAGCACGTCCGGCTGCGCCCGGCGGACCTGTTCGAGCAGGCGGCCATTCGGATTGTTGCTGAGCTGCACGTTGGCGACCATCACCGACAGCCGCCCCTCGGTCGGACAGTTCTGCTGCGCCATGCGGCTGCCGGTCGGCCGATAGGGCCAGAGTACGACGGCGTGATGCACGATCACGATCAGCATGGCCACGATCAGGCTGGCCGCCGCCTTCGGGTAACGCCGCAGAAAGGCCGTGGAAACCAGAACGAGTGCGCCGAGAAGGATCGCCAGCTGCAGACGCGGAAAATCGGCGAAGCGCACCCACCAGCGGTCGCTGTCGATCAGCGGGAGCAGGCTGGCGCCGCATAGCGTCAGCCCGGCCAGGACAACGAGAATGAACAGGAGCAGTCGCATGCGGCGGTCCCGGTTCCTTACAGTGCGTTGCGCCGCCTTCCGGCGGCGGGCGCGGTGAATGATCAGCGGCGCAACCTAGCGCCTTAGCGCGGCCTCGGAAAGTGGCCTGTCGATCTCGCCCGAGCCGGGGCGAGCGTCAGGCGCGGTCGGACGCCCGTGCGATCCACGTATCGACGCGGCCCGCACCCGCTCGCTGCGACCGAGCGGGCGCCGGGTGGCGTTGCGTGACGCGCCGTAGCCACGCCCGTGGCCCGCCGTGTTCCGGGCGCTCCCATCGGCGCCGGAGGCGATGTCATGGCAGCGGCGTTCGTCGGCGAGGCGGCGCGGGCGGCGTGCCGGTCAGCCGGTGGCCGCGGCCGGGTCATCCGGCGGCGGGCACAGGTGGGCGTTCATCGGCCCGGAGACCGCCTCGATGGCCTGGATGAAGGGGCTGTCGGTTTCGTTGTCGCCCAGTGGGGCGTCGGCGTCGCCGAGCAGCAGCGCGAAATAGGGATCGCGCGTGAGGTGGTGCGGCACGTGCGCACCGGGCTTGAAGCGGAAGGAGACGTTGTCGAAGGCCTTGTTCTGTTCCGGATCGTAGGCGTCGTCGAGGTCCGGATGATAGGCGAGCGGCTGCTCCTGGCCGGCGATATACAGGCGTACGAGCTCGGCGAGTTCGGCGCGCGCGGTGGCCGCGTCCACGGCCGCGACGTAGCGGGCGAGCGACATGTCCTTCGGCTTGGGCGAAAAGCCGGCCAACTCCAGCGCCACGTCGTGGCCGGCGGCGACCACGGCGAGATAGTCGATCCAGTAGCGCAGCCGGAACCGCGCCTTGAGCTTGCCGGTGCGCAGGCGCCGCAGCGCGCCCGGCCAGAGCTGGCCGACGCGCCCGGTTACGCGCACGCCGGCGATATCGTCGAGCTGGATGTCGACCGTTTCCGGCGTCCCTTCCGCCTGCCAGGCCTGTGCGATCGGCAGCAGGGCGTTCACGGCCTCGGCTTCGACGGCGTAGTTGGGGGCGGCCAGCGGCGCCGGGGGCAGGGTGCCGCGGGCGCGTTCGAGATCGCTGGGCGCGGGGTCGATCTCGGCATGCTCGGCGGCCCGGGCGCTGTCGAACAGGCGCTGGCGCAGGGCGGATGCCGCCAGCGGGTCGAGTGCGATCGGCTCGGCGTCGTCGACGCGGCGGTCCTCGATCTCCAGATCGAGCTTCACGCGTTCGCGAAAGAACGCCCGCGCGGGGTGGTCGAAGAAGCGCTTGAGGCCGTCGAGATCGATCGCTTCGATGGTCTCGGGCTGGGGGGCGCGGCTGTCGTCGAGCAGCGGCGCGCGCAGCGCGCGGGCGCCGACCGCCGCGCGGGTGGCATCGCGCCAGTCGCCGGCGAAGGTGAACACGCGGGGGTCCGGCTCGACCGGCGAGAAATAGCGCACCGAGAACGGCTGCATCGGCTGCTCGTGGATGAGCCGGCGGCGAAAGGTCTTGCTGTCCCAGTCGCGAAAATAATGGCGATGGATGAACTCCAGCGTCTCGCCGACGATCGGCGAGGGCGGCAGCGCCTCGCCGGTGTGGACGTCCTGGCCGATATGGCTGATGTAGAACACGTCGCGCGCGGCGGTCAGCGCCTGCAGGAACAGCAGGCGGTCGTCGTCGCGGATATTGCGATCGCCCAGGCGCGGGTTCTGGAACATGACGTTGAACGCGCGCCCGTGGTCCTGGCGGGGAAAGGCGTCGTCGTTCATGCCCAGCACGCAGACCATGCGAAACGGCACCGCGCGCAGCGGCACCATGCCGCAGAAGGTGATGCCGCCGGCCAGAAACGGCTGACGCTCGCTGGCGGTTTCCAGTGAGGCGCGCAGCATGTCGCGCACCGCGGCCCAGGAGATCGTGCGGTCCGGTCGCGTCGGGTCCGTATCGCGCGCCGGGCTGAGCGGGATCTCGCTGGTGCAGCTTTCTGCGGCCTCGAACTGGGCGAACAGCTTGCGCAGGCCGTCGACGGCGCGCTGCTCGTCGGGCGCGTCCGGCGCGGGTGCCACGAGCCGATCGACGAGCTGGTTGAGCCGCGTCTGCCAGACGCCGGGCTCGGCCGCCTGTGCGAGCGTATCGGCGGTCTCCGCCAGGGTCTGCTCGAAGCGCCAGAGCTTGCCGAGCGCGGCGGTGATGCCGCCTTCCAGGTCCGACCAGGGCGCGACGCCGTCGACGAGTGTTTCGTCGTCGGCCTGGGCGACGCCGAGCAGCAGCCGGTCGAGGCCGAAGCGCCAGCTGTTCTGCTCGAAGGCGCCGGCGCCGAGCTCGGCGCGATGGCTTGCGTTGCGCCCCCAGCGGATGCCGGCGGCGCCGACCCAGTCGGTGATCGCATCGAGCTCGCCCGCCGACAGGCCGAAGCGTCGCATGACCGCAGGCACGGCGAGCAGGTCGAGCAGGGCACTCGCCTCCCAGCGCCACAGCGGCAGGTCGAGCAGGGCCGCTACACAGGTCACGATCGGGTGCGCGGCCGAGCGCGCGCGGTCGGCGAGCCCGAACGGGAGGTAGCGATCGGCCGGTGCGCCGCCGAACACCGCCTCGATCGCCGGCGCGTAGGCGGCGACGTCCGGCAGCATCACGATGATGTCGCGCGGGGCGAGTCGTTCGTCAGCCGCGATCTCGCCGGCGGCGACGCGCCGGTCGTCCGCGGTCAGCCGGTCGAGGAGCTGGTCCTGCAGCACCTGGATCTCGCGCAGCGGGCTGTGGCAGGCGTGCACCTCCAGCGAGGTGTCGTCGTCGGCCATGCCCTGGGGCGGGTCGCTGCAGTCGAGCTCGACGATATCCGCCTGAATGCGGTGCAGCAGGGTGTCGCGCGCGGGGATGTCGTAGGCCATGAGCGCGCCGAGCTCGGGCTCGATCATGCCGGCGAACTCGTCGGAATAGAGCACGCGCAGGGTGTCGCGGGCCATGCGCCCAAGCGCGCCGAGCAGCGGGTGGCCGGCTTCGACGGCGGCCTCGCCGGGGAGCAGGGCGTTCGTGTCGGCGCCTTCCGACGCGGGCAGTTCGAGGCTGAGGCGCCCGGCCGTGATGTCGCCCCAGTAGGCCTCGCTCGGGTTTGGCAACAAAAAATGCACGTCGATATGCTCGGCCAGCGCATAGAGCAGGCGCAGATGATCGGGCGCAAGCGCGACCAGGCCGAAGCAGTAAAGCTGGGCCGGGCACCAGGCGGTCACGCGCGCCTGCAGGGCGGTGTCGTACGACAGGCGCTGGATGAAGTCGGTGAGCACGCGTGCGCGATGGGTACGCCCCAGGCGCTGCGGCTGGGTGAGCCAGCGCCAGACCTGCGCCTGCCAGCGACCCGGATTCGTGGCGGGCGTGTCGCCGGCCTCCCAGCGCGCGAGCATGTCGGCGCGATAGACGAGGTACTTGTCGAACACGTCGGCGAGCTGGCGCGCGAGCTGGTAGCGGCGCACTTCGTCGACCGGATCGCCGAGATAGTCGGCGACGGCCGGAATCTCGCGCGCCATCGCGGGCAGCGCGGCATACAGATGCCAGGGCAGGCAGTCCGCCTCGAAGTGCTGGCCGCGCGGCGCGGCCGGCTCGACCTCGCGCAGCAGTTTCCAGATCCAGCCGCCGGGCAGCTCGACGTCCAGATTGGCGGCGATGCCCTCGCTTTCGGCGAGCTGGATCGCCAGCCAGCGGCCGATGCCCTGATTGGGCGCGAGCAGCGTATCGGTGGCCAGCGGCGAGGCCGGGCGCGCCAGGCGCAGGGCCCCGAGCAGCTCGGCCAGCCGACCCAGATCGTTGTGGTGATAGAGATAAAACATGACGAACCGTATCGATGGCAGCCGCTGCGGCGAGGCCCGAGTCTAGCGCGGGTGCCGGGTCATGCGACGGCCCAGCGGGCTGTACAGAGCATGGTCCGCGCATAGCCCGCGCGGGTTGCCGCGCGGCCGGCCTGCCGCCTGTCGCCGTGGAGAGGCGAGATCCGCCGCGGCCGCGTTCGAGGTGTGGCAAAGGCGCAGTGGAGGTCCGAACGAGGCCTCACGCCGGGCCGGGTTGCGGGTGCTTACCAAGCGGTCTATATTTGAAACATGACTACTGACTCAAACGTCATGTGTGCGGCGAAGGCGCCGCACGACCACACAACAACAACGACGCGATCGATACCGGAGGGGATATGAAGAACACGACCCGTAATCTGCTGGCCACCGCGCTGGCGGTCGTCGGCCTGCAGGCTCACGCCGCCGAGGAGCCGATCACCATCGCGCATGTCGCCGGCTTCACCGGCGCGCTGGAAGCCTATACCCAGCAGCTGCAACACGGCCTGGAGCTTGGCTTCGAGTATGCGACCGACGGCAGCAACGAAGTCCTGGGCCGCAAGATCGAGCTGATCACCAAGGACACCCAGCTCAAGGCGCCGCGCGCGCGGGCATTGTTGGCGGACGCCTATACCTCTGACAACGCCACGATCGCGGTGGGCGATGTGTCCTCGGGCGTAGCGCTGGCGATGCTGCCGGTGGCCGCGCAGTACCAGAAGATCCTGATGCCCGAAGGCGTGGCCGACTCCATCACCGGCGAAAACTACAACCGCTATATCGTGCGCGTGGGGCGCAATTCCTCGCAGGACGCGATCTCCAACGCGGCCGCGGTCGCCGACGAGGGCGTGTGCATCTCCACGCTGGCACAGGACTACGCCTTCGGCCGCGACGGCGTGGCCGCCTATGCCAAGGCCGCGCGCAGCCGCGGCGCCGAGATCGTGAACGAGGTGTATCTGCCGGCCGAGACGACCGACTTCACCTCCGCGGCCCAGCGCCTGTTCAACTCGCTCAAGGATCGCGACGACTGCGAAGAGAAGTACATCTTCAATATCTGGGCCGGCAAGGGCAATCCCATGAGCCGTATCCAGGATCTGCAGCCCGAGCGTTTCGACATCAAGCTGACCACCGGCGGCAACATCCTGCCGGCGATGGTGGCCTACAAGCAGTTCCCGGGCATGGAAGGCGCGACCTACTATTACTACGAAAGCCCGGAGAACGAGGTCAACGACTGGCTGGTCGAACAGCACCAGGCACGCTTCGACGGCCCGCCGGATTTCTTCACCGCCCAGGGCATGTCGCAGGCGATGGCGATCGTGGCCGCGATCGAGAAGGCCGGCAGCACTGACACCGAAGCGCTGATCGAGGCCTTCGAGGGCCTGGAGTTCGATTCGCCCAAGGGCCCGATCACGATCCGTGCCGAGGATCATCAGGCCATGCAGCCGATGTATCACTTCCGGATCAAGGTGGAAGACGGCGTGGAATGGGGTGTACCGGAGCTGGTGGATGTGATCCCGGCCGAAGACATGGACATCCCGATCAACAACGGTTGAGGCGCTGCGCCCACCGCGCGGGCGGGCGCTGGCGACATGCCGGTGGCCCGTTCGCGGCCCGATCCGCCATACGAGAACCGCATGAATTCGTCTGCGAGTGCCCCCGATGCGCTGCTCGAAGCACGTGAACTGAGCATCCGCTTCGGCGGCCATACGGCCGTGGATGCGGTGAGCTGCGGTTTCGAGATCGGCACGCTCACCGCCATCGTCGGCCCGAACGGCGCCGGCAAGACCACGTTCTTCAATCTGTTGTCGGGCCAGCTCGCGCCGACCGGCGGGGAGCTGATCTTCGACGGCCAGGACATCACCCGCACCAAGGCGCCGCGGCGCGCCCAGATGGGCATCGGCCGGGCGTTCCAGCTCACCAACCTGTTTCCCGAACTCAGCGTGCGCGAGAACATGTGGCTGGCGGCCAGCGCACGCACCGGCGCGGGGCTGGCCATGCATCGTTTGTCCAGCAGCTACTCGGCGATCGCCGACAAAGTCGACCACTATCTTGCGCGGGTGTCGCTGGCCAAGCGCGCCGACTGGCTGGCCGCAACACTGCCGCACGGCGACCAGCGCAAGCTGGAGGTGGGGATGCTGCTCGCGCTCGAGCCGCGCGTGTTCATGTTCGACGAGCCGACCGCCGGCATGAGTGTGGACGAGGTCCCCGTGATCCTCGATCTGGTCGAGGACATCCGGGCCGAGCGTGACAAGGTGGTGCTGCTGGTCGAACACAAGATGGACGTGGTGCGCTCGCTCGCGGATCGCATCATTGTGCTGCACGAAGGGCGGCTGCTGGATTCCGGCGAGCCGGCCGAGGTGATCGCCTCGCCGCTGGTGCAGCAGGCCTATCTCGGCGAGGTGGTCGACCCCGAGGATGACACCCAACGCGCGACGGAGTCGTCAACATGAGTGCGCCGCTGCTTGAGATGGCGGGCGTGCATACGCATATCGGCCATTACCACATTCTGCAGGGTGTGGATCTGTCGCTGCCGCGCGGCGAACTGACCGTGCTGCTGGGGCGCAACGGCGCCGGCAAGACCACGACGCTGCGCACGATCATCAATCTCTGGCAGGCCTCGCGCGGCACGATCACCTTCGACGGCCAGGACATCACCCACTGGCGCACGCCGCGCATCGTGTGCCTGGGCGTGGGCTATGTGCCGGAGAACATGGGCATCTTCTCGCTGCTCACGGTGGCCGAGAACATGCGCCTGGCGGCCGCCCGCAACCGCTTCGACGAGGCCCGCCTCGATTGGATATTCCGCCTGTTTCCGGCATTGAAGAAATTCTGGCAAACGCCGGCGGGGCTGCTGTCCGGCGGGCAGAAGCAGATGTTGGCGATCGCCCGGGCGATCATCGAGCCGCGCGCGTTTCTGATCATCGATGAGCCCAGCAAGGGGCTCGCGCCGGCGATCGTCAAGGATCTGGTGCAGGCGATCCGCGAGCTCAAGCAGACCGATACGACCGTTCTGCTCGTCGAGCAGAACTTCAGCTTCGCGCGCGCGGTCGGCGACCATGTCGCGGTGATGGACGACGGCCGCATCGTGCATGCCGGCACGATGGCCGCGCTCGCCGACGACACATCGCTACAGAATCGGCTGCTCGGCCTGAGTCTCGAAACCCATGTCTAGGGCCCGTTGCTGTTTCGTGCGCGCGCCGCGTTGGAGGCCGCACATCGTGTCCGGCAAGGCGCGAGCCGACGGCTCTGGGCGTGCCGCGGCCCAGGCTCGTAATGCCCGCGGGCGCCCATGGTTATTGCATGCGCGGCCCAACCCTTCGGGACAAGGGCCCATGAAATTAACGAGGTGCGGCAATCCAGCGTTGCAGCACGTGTGGGCAAGTGACTGCACGGCGCGCACTACGCCTCGTCTTGCCGCACAACAGCGCTTGGCGTGGACGCGGACGAAAGATCAAAAGGCCCTAGGAGTGATGCCATGAGCGAAACCACCCAGGGCAGTCCGGCGCGCCCGAGTTGGCGTACCCGCATCGCCGCGGCGCTGGAGGCCAGGCCTCACTATCTGCTGCTCGGGCTGGTGGCGGTGATCGCGCTGTTCGTCATGCCGCTGAACGTGTGGGTGTCGCTGACCGTGGCGGGACTGGCCATGGGACTGATCCTGTTCGTGGTGTCGTCGGGGATGACGCTCATCTTCGGGCTCATGGGTGTGCTCAATCTTGCCCACGGCGCGTTCATTACCGTCGGCGCCTATATCGGCGCGAGCGTGTTCCTCATGCTCGCCGGCTGGCCGGCGCTGGCCGCGGTCTCGCAGGCGCTGCTGATCATCCCGGCGGCGCTGGCCACGCTGGCGGCCGCCGCGCTGCTCGGGCTGGTGTTCGAGCGCGTGTTCATCAAGCCGGTCTACGACGACCACCTGCGCCAGATTCTGGTGACCGTCGGTGGCGCGATCATCATCGCCGAGCTGATCGTGGTGTTCTGGGGTGCGCACGAAATCCCGCTGCCGCGCCCGGACGTGCTGCGCGGCGCCTTCGTCTTCGGCGGCGTGGCGTTCGAGAAGTACCGCCTTTTCGCGGTCGGCGTGGGGCTGGCGGTGTACTGGGGCATGCTCGCGGTGATCCAGTACACCCGCGTGGGCCTGCTCATCCGCGCCGGCGTGGAGAACGGCGAGATGGTCCAGGCGCTGGGTTATCGCATCAAGCTGCTGTTTATCGCGGTGTTCGCGGCGGGCACCGCGCTCGGTGCCTTCGGCGGCGTGCTCTGGGGTTTCTACGAGGAGCTCATCCATATCGAGATGGGCGAGCATCTGCTGGTCGACGTGATCATCGTCATCATCATGGGCGGGCTGGGCTCGATCACCGGCTGCTTCTACAGCGCGCTGGTGGTGGGGCTGCTCACCAACTACATGGGCTTCGTGGCGCCGACGTTCTCGGAGTTCTCCAGCATCGTGCTCATGGTCCTGGTGCTGATGTGGCGCCCCCAGGGGCTGATTCCGGTGGTGAAGGTCTAGTGTTGCGCGATGCCCATTCAGCGCGGTCTACCGGCCCGGGTTCGCGCCGCCGGCGGCCGTGCCGATTCATCGATATGACCACTCGCTATGCCCGGCTCGGCGCGCAAACGCCGCGAGTTATTCACGTCGCCCACTCATGCAACAGGACGCTAGCGCGATGATGCACCGACTGCTTTCCGGCGATTATCCGCGCAGCGCGGTGCTCAGCACACTGGTGGTTGTGATCGTGCTCGCACTCGCGTTCGCGCCGTTTCTGTTTCCCGGGCCGCTGGCCTATCGCACGTATTCGTCGATCTGCCTGTTCACGATGCTGGTGCTCAGCTACGACATCCTGCTGGGCTATACGCGCATCATCTCTTTTGCCCATGCCATGTTTTACGGCATCGGCGCCTATGCCATGGCCATCGCGCTGCGCGATATCGGCCCGAACTGGACCGCGATGGCGGTGGGCATGACGGCCGGGCTGACGACGGCACTCGCGGTGGCGTTTGTCATCGCACTGTTCTCGCTGCGCGTGCGGGCGGTGTTCTTCGCGCTGGTCACGCTTGCGGTCGCGGTGGGCTTTATGACGCTCGTCTCTAAGCTCTATACCTTTACCGGCGGCGAGGACGGCATCGCCTTCCAGGTGCCGTTCGTGCTCGGTCCGGGCTATACCTTTACCGAATCGCCAGTGCCCGGCTTCGACCTGGTCGGCTTTCTGGGTTCCGGCGACCTCGCAGGCTCGGTGTTCGACGTGCGTACCAGCGGTGCGCTGCTGGTTTACTACGTGCTGTTCGTCGCTGCGATCGGGGTCTTTCTGGCCCTGCTGCGGATGATGAACTCGCCGTTCGGCCGGGTCTGCCAGGCGATACGCGAAAATGAGTTCCGCGCCGAGGCGCTGGGCTATCGCACGGTGGTGTTTCGCACTATCAACGTCTGTATCTCGGCGATGATCGCCGCGTTCGCCGGCGCGCTGGCGGCAGTCTCGTTGAGATATATCAGTCCCGACGCGGTGCTGTCCTTCGATCTGATGGTCAACATCCTGCTTATGACGGTGATCGGCGGCATGGGCACGCTTTACGGTGCGATCGTGGGCACCACGCTGTTCGTGCTCGCCGAAACCTATCTGCAGAGCCTGCTGGCGCTGGCGCACGATGCCAGCGCGCCGTTGCCCCTGCTGGCCGCGATGCTGGATCCGGAGCGCTGGTATCTGTGGCTGGGCGTGCTGTTCGTCCTGAGCGTGTACTTCTTCCCGCGCGGTATTGTCGGCCAGCTGCGCGCGCGGGCCCGGCGTCGTGCGCACAGGCGCGCCACGACAGACGCCGCTAATCCGCCGCAGAATCCATCAGAAACGCCAGGATAGGCTCGAGCTCCTGCTCGCGCATCAGCGCGGGGGCGTGGCCTGCGTCGGCGATTTCGACGACCTGTGTATCCGGGCGCAGCTCGACCATGCGATCGAGCGTTTCGGCTGACAGCAGATCAGACTGCTCGCCGCGGATGATCAGCGTGGGCACTTCGATGGCGGTCCATAGATCCCAAGTCTCGACGTCTTCTTCGATCGGCTCGTCGAAGGCCGAGGCGATCGCCGGGTCGTAGTGGGGCAGGTAGCGCCCGTTCTCGAGGCGATACGAATGCTCGGCGAGATGACGCCACCCCGCGTCGCCCAGCGGACCGAAGCTGGCGTGAATTTCGGCCAGATGGGCCTGGTAAGCCGCCAGAGTGGCGAACGTCGGGGTCGTGGAGACATAGGCGCCGATGCGGTTGAGCGACTGCGCGCTGATGCAGGCACCGATATCGTTGAGTACCAGCCGGCGGATCGGTGTACCCGGGCGCGCGGCCAGCATCATGCCGACCATCCCGCCCATGGAAGTGCCGATCCAGTCCAGATGCGGCGGGGCCGGCGTCTGCGACGCCTCGGCGTACGATGCGGTGGCGTGGCTGACCAGCGTGGCGCTGTCACGCACATACTGGTCGTAGTTGTAGTGGCTGCGCTGCGTGAGCCAGTCGCTGGCGCCCCGGCCGACGGCGTCCGGGCAGTAGACGCGGTAGTCGCGTTCGGCGAGGGCGGCCGCCAGGCGATCGAAATCCCGACCGTTGCGCGAAAAGCCGTGGGCACAGATGGCAGTGCGCGCATGGTGCAGTGCACCCCAGTTCGTACTGGCGATACGGTGGAAACCTGCAGGATTCAGACAATAATGTTTGGAAATGTCGATAGTCATTTAAAGTCAATTATTTGTGTAGAACTCGCGGGCATCGATAAAGACGTCGTTCTGATTTGAGCCGAAAAATGAAATAGTGATTCACTAATGGCTTGCAGCGTCAAAAAAAATACTATAAACAGTGAATCGTGACTTCTGACTCATAAGTCACTTAAGGGGAGTATTCAGCATCGACGACCATCCGGCTACTGTACGGGGCCTAGCCCGGATATTGCACCAAACAGAACGGCGAAGCCGGTATAATCTCTTTAGTAACAACCAATTACTT
>NZ_AYKF01000107.1 GCF_003732545.1 Salinisphaera orenii subsp. halophila YIM 95161
CGGGTCCCAGTCCCGGTCGATGAGCAGGCTGCCGAGGCCGCCGGCGAGCCCCCACTGAAAGGCGGCGAACATGACCAGTGCAATGGCCGAGAACTTCATTCGGTCTCCAGAACGAAATGCGGACTTCAGCCGGTGGGCGGAACGCTGACCGGCAGCGGTTGTAGCGGTGTAACTTTAGCCCGGATACCGCGCGGCGGCGCTCAGGCGGTGTGGTCTTCGTGGTGCCGACGCCCGGTGATGCGGTGGCCGCCGGTGCCCGCGGCGTCGCAGTCTACATGCCGGCCGCGCCTGCGGATGCGCGCGGCCCGCACGCCTGCTGTCGTCCCGACGGTGCGTATCCCCTTCCGATGAGCTTTTGCGTCTTGGACGGCGCTCCGGCGGCACGCCGGGGCGCCCGGCGCCTGCAGTGCCCGCGGCCGACAGGAGCGGGGACAGTCCGTGCGAGCAGCATTTGCCGGATGAGCGACGGCCCTCGAGCGCGCCTAGAGTTCGAATTCGGCGACCACGGGGACATGGTCGGAGGGACGCTTGCGCCCGCGCTCGCCCACATGCGCCCGACAGTCGCGACAGGCCGAGGCCAGTGCCGGCGAGGCCAGCACGTGGTCGATGCGCAGGCCGGCGTTGCGGGCCCAGCCGCCGTTGCGGTAATCCCACCAGGTGAAGCGGTGCCGGCCCTCACGCTCTTCGAACAGGCGCCAGCAGTCGGTCAGACCGGTGTCGAGCAGTTTCTCCAGGGCCGCGCGCTCAGGCGGCGAGCAGAGGATGCGGCCTTCCCATTTGTCGGGGTCGTGGGTGTCCTCGGGGCGCGGGGCGACGTTGAAATCGCCGGTGAGCACCAGCCGGTCGTGGACCGCGGCTTCGGCCGCCACCCATTCGGCCAGGGCAGCGAACCAGTCGAGCTTGTAGTCGAACTTGGGTGAATCCAGCGCCGCGCCGTTGGGGCAGTAGACGCCGATCACGCGTACGCCCGCGACGGTGGCCGCGATCACGCGCTTGTGTTCGTCGACCAGCCCCGGCAGGGCGAATTCGACATCCGTAGGTGCGTCTCGCGAGAGCAGGGCCACGCCGTTGTAGGTCTTCTGGCCGGTGAACACGCTGTAATAGCCGGCCTCGGCGAAGGCCGCGCTCGGAAACCGATCGTCGGTGAGCTTGGTTTCCTGGAGTGCGAGCACGTCGACCGGATTGTTCTCCAGCCAGGCGAGGACGTGCTCCTGGCGGACGTTGAGCGAATTGACGTTCCAGGTCGCGATCTGCATCGGGGATTCCTTGCGTACGACAGTGCGTGATCCGTGCGGGGGGCGGCAGGGCGGAGTGCGGTTCGAGACCGTGCCTCCTCGCGGGCGCACGCGATGTATCGGGTTCTGTTCGAGCCGGTTGCCGGCACCATTGTAATCGCCGCCGTGACGCTCGGCCGCGACGATCCGCCACCCAAACGTCTTGCCTGCCGCGGCCAGACGGGTTGGACAGTGGGCGGTGCCGATCGTACTGCGGTATCAAGGCGTCCGGGCCCCGGCACGGTCGGCAAGAACGACACGGATTGCGGCCGGCCGTTCGGTGTCGTCGTGGGGTTGGACGTCATTACTTGCATAGTCCAGCCTGAAAAGCCGATGATCGATGCAATATCGTGCTCATGTGTCAACTACCACGATGGCGGCGGCACGCGCCGGCGCGTCGAGGGCAATACGTGCGCACATTCGGCGGGATTGGGCCGAGCGGCTCGAATGCTCAAAAAAAGGGGGGGGGGCGTAATCCGCGGCGGCCGCGCTGCAGATGCGTTATCCCGGGGTAGTGCGAACGCGCGGCGGTACATGTCGCGGGGATTGAGGCGAAGATGAACAGCAATCCCGAGCCCGAGAAGGGTGGTGACGAGCGCTGAACGCATGAGCGCGAGCGCGCCCCGCCTGCGGCCATCGTCGGCCTTGGAGGAAGCGCAGGCGGACTAGAGGCCTTCCAGGCGTTCTTCACCGCGATGGGGGAAGACAGCGGCATGGCCTTCGTGGTCGTGTCGCATCTGGCGCCGGATCACCACAGCCAGTTGTCGGAGCTGCTCGCCAAGGTCACCCTAATGCCGGTGCGCGTCGTGGACGCGCCGGTTGCCGTGCAGGCCGGTCATGTCTACGTCATCGCGCCGAACCGGCATCTGGATATTCATGATGGCAGGTTGCAACCGATGCCCATGGCGGCACGCCACGGCATTCCGACCACCATCTATCGCTTCTTCCGCGCCCTGGCTGCCGATCAGGGGCCGAAAGCCGTGGGTATCGTGCTTTCCGGCAGCGGTAGTGATGGCAGCGAAGGCATCCGTGCGATCAAGGCCCATGGCGGACTGACCATCGTGCAGTCGCCGGAGACGGCTCGGTTCGACAGCATGCCGCGCAGCGCGATCGATACCGGCATGGCCGACCATGTATTGCCCGTCGAGCAGATGCCGACCGAGTTGCGGCGTTATGTTCGTCATGCCTACATCGATGGCGGCGGGCCGCTGTCGGCGGATTCCGACGTGGCGGATGCGCCCTCGGAAACGCTGGACGCGATTCTCGATACGGTGCGACGTCGCCACGGCCACGATTTCCGTCACTACAAGGCCGGCACGCTCTCGCGGCGGGTCGAGCGGCGCATGGGCGTGTGCCAGGTATCGACATCGGACGCCTATCTGAAGATGCTGTCGGAGGATCCGCAGGAACTGGATCGCCTGTTCGCCGACCTGCTGATCGGGGTCACCGGCTTCTTTCGCGACCCGGCGGGTTTCGAGGCGCTCGAAGCGCAGGTGCTGCCCGCACTGGTGGGTCAGCGGGATAGCCCTGATCCGATCCGGGTGTGGGTGCCGGGTTGCGCCACGGGCGAAGAAGCCTACTCGATAGCCATTGTGCTGTACGAGGCGATCGAGGCGGCCGGCAGCCGGCAGCGTCTGCAGCTGTTCGCGACCGATATCGACGCCCGCGCACTCGAACAGGCCCGCAGCGGCGTCTTTCCCGAAACGATCGCGGAGGACGTGTCACCCGAGCGGCTGGAACGATGGTTCACGCGTATCGACCACGGTTTCAGGATTGACAAGAGCATTCGCGAGGTCACGGTCTTTGCGGTCCAGAACCTGATTTCGGATCCGCCGTTCTCGCGCATCGACCTGATCTGCTGTCGCAACCTGCTGATCTATTTGGATCAGGAGATTCAGAAGCGCGTCATTCGCCTGTTTCATTACGCCCTGCGGCCGCAGGGAGCGCTTTTCCTAGGCAATTCCGAATACATCGGCAAGCACTACGATCTCTTCTCGGTCATATCGCGCAAGTGGCGGCTCTATCGACGCATGGAGGGCGATACCCGCGGTCTGGGCGGGTTCGATCTGACCACGCCGGCGCCCGCCGAGCGTAGTGCGCCCGTGGTCCACGCGCCCGCACAGCCGGAAACGAGGCCGCAGCGGCGGATCGTCGAGGCCACACAGCGCTTGCTGCTCAGCGACTATGCACCGGCCAGTGTTGTGGTCACGGCCCGGTTCGAAACGCTATACATGCACGGCTCGGTGGGCGAGTTCCTCGATTTTCCCATGGGCGAGCCGACCACCCACCTGCTGACGCTGGCGCGGCGCGGACTGCGCAACAAGCTGCGTGCTGCCGTGAAGACGGTATTGGATGGTGGGCCCGCGCGGGTCGAGGATCAGGCGCGCATGTTGCGCGATCAGCAATACCGGGAGGTCAGGATCGTCGCGCGCCGGTTCACGCCGGCGGGCCTCGACGAGCCCTATGTGCTGATCAGTATGTGCGATGCGGACAAGGCCCCTTCGACGGAGGCGCCGGACAGGGTCTCGAACGACGGCGGCGATGCCGAGCTGGTCGCACAGCTGGAGCATGAACTGCGTTCGACGCAGGAGGAATTGCAGGCCTCGACGGAGGAGATGGAAGGGGCCAACGAGGAGCTCAAGGCCGCCAACGAAGAATCGTTGTCGATGAACGAGGAGCTCCAGTCCGCGAATGAGGAACTGGAATCCTCGAAGGAGGAGTTGCAGTCGCTCAACGAGGAGCTCAATACGGTCAATGCCGAGTTGCAGCAGAAGGTCGAAGAGGTCGAGCTGGCCAACAACGACCTCGTCAATCTGCTGAGCAGTACCGATATCGCAACGATCTTTCTGGACAAGCAGGGCCGGATCAAACGCTTCACTCCGGCAGCGACCGCGCTCTTCAACCTGATCGACAACGACATCGGACGCCCGGTGGACGATATCTCGAACCGTCTCAGTGCGCCGTTGGACCTGGCGGCGGACGTGCGCCGGGTGCTGGACACGCTGACGACCGTCGAGAGCGAGGAACAGACCGGCGAAGGCCGCTGGTTCATCCGGCGGATGCTGCCGTATCGCACGGTGGACGATCGTATCGATGGGGTCGTGCTTACGCTGTCGGAAATCACCGCGATCAAGGCCACGGAACAGGCGCTGCGGGCCACCGAGGCGCGCTTTCGTGGACTCTACGACGACAATCCGTTGATGTATCTGAGCCTGGACCGGCACGATCGGATCATCTCGATCAATCGCTTCGGCGCTCGGCAGTTGGGCTATGGCGACGAGGCGGTCGTGGGGCGGCCATTTGCCGATCTGCACACGGATACACGCGCCCTCGCTAGCGAGCTGCAGCGCTGTCGCGACAATGCCGGCGAGCCCCAGCGCTGGGAGACGCGGCTCGAGTGCGCCGATGGCAGCATGCTGTGGGTCCGGGCCAACGCCCGGCAGGCCCGGGACGCCGATGACAATCCGATCATTGTCATCGCCTGCGAGGATATATCCGAGCAGAAGCGGCTCAGCGAGGAGGTCTATTACCACGCCACGCACGATGCGCTGACCGGTCTGATCAATCGGCGCGAATTCGAACGTCTACTCGGGCGCGCGGTCGACAATGCGCGCGAACGCGGCGAAGTGCATGCCCTGTGCTATATCGATCTGGACAACTTCAAGGTGGTCAACGACACCTACGGCCACCACGCCGGCGACGAACTGCTGCGCCAGCTGACGTCCCGCATGCTGGAGACGATCCGCCAGCAGGACCTGCTCGGCCGGCTCGGCGGCGATGAGTTCGCTCTGCTACTCGACCACTGCTCGATCGAGGATGCCGAGCGAATTGCCAACGGCCTGATTGAAGCGATCGATGCTCAGGAGTTCCTGTGGCACGGCTATCGTCTGCGTGTCGGGGCCTGTATCGGCGCGGTGGCGATCGACGCGACCACCGGTCAGACGGCGAGCGTGCTGCAGTCGGCCGACGCGGCGTGTTTCGCGGCCAAGGATGTGGGCCCGGGCACGCTGCAGCGCTATGCCGAGGATGACGCCGTGGTCAGGCGTCGGCGGATCGACATGAACTGGGCCAACCGTCTGCGCAGCGCGCTCAGGGACGACCGCATCGAGATGTACGCCCAGCCGATCTGCGCGGTGGCCGATGACAGCGTGCGTGGCTACGAAACGCTCGTGCGCATGCGTGGCGCGGAGGACGAGCTGATCGAGCCGGACCGTTTCATGCAGGCGGCCCTGCGCTATGGGTTGATCCGGGAGCTCGACCTGGCCGTGCTGCGCAAGACGCTGGAGTGCCTGGCGGCGAACGTCGCGTTACTGGACGGCGTCGCGTGGGTGTCGATCAATCTCTCCGGCACCTCACTCGCCCATCCGGGCTGCGCAGAGACCACCATCGAGTCGATTCGCGCCTCCGGCGTCGATCCGACGAAACTGTGCTTCGAGATCACCGAAACGTCGGTGATCTCGAATCTGAGCCAGGCTCAGCACTTCATCGATGCACTGCACGGTTTCGGGTGCAGCTTCGCACTCGACGATTTCGGCGTCGGTCTCTCGTCGTTCCATTATCTGCGCGTGCTGCCGGTCGACTACATCAAGATCGACGGCAGCTTCATACGCGACATGCGCGATGATCGCTCCGTACGGGCCATGGTCGAGGCGATCAACGGCATCGCCCATCTGATGGGCAAGCAGACGATCGCCGAGTGTGTGGAGAGCGCGGCCATCATGGACGTCGTGCGCGCCCTGAAGATCGACTACGCCCAGGGCTTTCACTACGCCCGCCCGCTGCCCCTGCTGGATGCGCTGCAGCCGGGCGCACCGGCGCCCGGCTCTGATGCCGATTCATTCGGCAAGGGGTCCGATACCGGAGCGCTGGACACCTAGGCGGCGCGCGGTTCGTCCAGGCCGCTGTGGCGCAGCAGCGCGTCGATCGACGGCTCGCGGCCGCGGAAGGCGATGAAGTTGTCGATCGCGTCCCGGGTGGCGCCCCGCTCCAGCACTTCGGTGAGAAAACGCCGCCCGGTGGTGGTGTCGAACAGCGTGGTCTCCTCGAACGCCGAGAAGGCGTCGGCCGAGAGGACTTCGGCCCATTTGTAGCTGTAGTAGCCGGCGGCGTAGCCGCCCGCGAAGATGTGCATGAAGCTGTGCGGGAAGCGGTTGAACGACGGCGGCGTCATCACCGCGACCTCGGCGCGCACCGCGTCGAGCGTCTCCAGCACCCGCGCGCCACGGGCCGGGTCGTAGTCGCGATGCAGGCGCAGGTCGAACAGCGAGAACTCGACCTGGCGCAGCATCTGCCAGCCGGCCATGTGGGTGCGCGAGGCGGCGAGCTTGTCGAACAGCTCCGCCGGCAGCGGCGCGCCGGTCTCGTGGTGGGCCGCGAACAGGTCCAGCGACTCGCGCGCCCAGCACCAGTTCTCCATGAACTGGCTGGGCAGTTCCACCGCGTCCCATTCCACCCCGGCGATGCCGGCGACGGGGGCGTAGTCCACCCGCGTGAGCATGTGGTGCAGGCCGTGGCCGAACTCGTGGAACAGCGTGGTGACCTCGTCGTGGGTGAGCAGCGCCGGGGCGTCACCGATCGGCGGCGAGAAGTTGCAGGTGAGAAACGCCACCGGCAGCTGGATGCCGTCGGCGTGCACGCGCCGGTTCTGGAAGCCGTCCATCCAGGCCCCGCCGCGCTTGCCCTCGCGGGCGTAGGGGTCGAGATAGAACACGCCCCGCGGCGCGCCGTCGGCGTCACGGATCTCGTAGACGGTGACGTCGTCGTGCCAGGTGCGCACATCGTGACGTGGACGGATGCGCACGTCGTAGAGCCGCTCGACCACCCGAAACAGGCCGTCGACGACCGCCGGCGCGGGGAAATAGGGGCGCAGATCCTCGTCGGAGAAATCGTAGCGCTGCTCCTTGAGACGCTCGGCGTAATAGGGCACGTCCCAGGCCTCAAGCGTGTCGATGCCGTCGGCGCGGGCCAGCGTGCGCAGGGCGTCGAGCTCGCTGCGAGCGGTGTCGCGGGTGCGCTCGGCGAGATCCAGCAGGAAGCGCTCGATCTGGTCGGGGCTGTCGGCCATCTTGGTGGCCAGCGACTGTTCGGCGTAGTTGGCAAAGCCCAGCAGGCCCGCGGCCTCGTGGCGCAGCGCCAGGATCTCGTCCATCAGCGCGCTGTTGTCGTACTCGCCGCCGTTCGGGCCCACGTCCGAGGCGCGGGTCGAGAAGGCCTCGTAGACCTCGGCGCGCAGTCCACGATCGGCGGCGTGCGAGAGCACGGCGATGAAGCTCGGTGCATCCAGCGTCACCAGCCAGCCGTCGAGATCCTTGCCCGCGGCGTTCTGTGCGAGCAGGGCGCGGGCGGAGTCGGGCAGGCCGGCCAGTTCGGCTTCGTCGGTGATGTGCCGACGCCAGGCCTGGGTCGCATCCAGCAGGTGCTGCTGATACGTGGTCGCCAGCTCGCTGCGGCGTTGGGCGATCTCGCGATAGCGGGCCTTGGCCTCGTCGTCCAGGGCCACGCCGGCCAGGCGGAAATCGCGCAGCATGTCGTCGATCACGCGCTGCTGCGCCGCGTCGAGGCGCGCGTACTCGGCCGAGTCGCGCAGGCGCTGCACGGCCTCGAACAGGTCGCCGTTCTGGCCGATCTCGGAGGAGAAGGCGGTCAGTTTCGGCAGGCAGGCCTGGTAGGCCTCGCGCCATGCCGGCGAATCAATGACCGAGTGCAGATGCGACACCGGCGAGAATGCCCGCCCCAGCCGGTCCTGGGCGGCATCGACCGGGGCGATCAGGTTCGCCCAGGTCGGTGCGGCGTCGGCCGCTTTCGCGATCGCCTGGTCGACCGCGGCGCGGGCCTCGTCGATCAGCGCGTCCACGGCCGGCTCGGCGTGCGCGGGGGCGATGGCGTCGAATTCCGGCAGCTGGTCGGTCTCGACCAGACGCAGCAGGGGATTGTCGCGGGTGTCGGTCATGGGGTCGGTGTCCTGGCAAATGGGCGTGCGCGCCGCACGATAGCCCCGATCATGCGGGCCGCCGGGGCCCAATCCAAGAGGCGGCGCGGTCGGCGCTGCCGACCCTGACACGCCCGTCCGGGCCTTCTACAATGCCGGTACCGATATTCTGTGGACACGCCATGAGCGAACACTACGATCTCGTCGTCCTCGGCGGCGGCTCCGGCGGCGTGGCGACCGCGCGCCGGGCCGCGGCCCACGGCCGGCGCGTCGCCCTCGTCGAGCGCGGCCGGCTCGGCGGCACCTGCGTGAACATCGGCTGCGTGCCGAAGAAGGTCATGTGGCATGCCGCGGATTTTGCCGAACGCGCTGCGCACGCCGCCGACTACGGCTTCTCCGGCGCCCCGCCGACGCACGACTGGGCGCGGCTGGTCGCCAACCGCGAGACCTACATCCGCCGGCTGAATCGCATCTATGGCGGCAACCTCGACAAGGCCGGCGTGACCGTGGTGGAAGGCGAGGCCCGCTTCGTCGACGAGCGCCGCATCGCCGTCGGCGAACGCGAGTTGAGCGCAGACCATGTACTCATCGCCACGGGCGGCAAGCCGCAGTGGCCCGAGATCCCGGGCGCTGCCCTCGGCACGGATTCCGACGGTTTCTTCAGCTGGACCGAACGGCCCCGGCGGGTGGCGATCGTCGGCAGCGGCTATATCGCCTGCGAACTCGCCGGGGTACTCAACGGTCTGGGCAGCGAGGTGACGCTGCTGCTGCGCCGCGAGCACGTGCTCAAGGAGTTCGATGCGCTGCTCGGCGAGACGCTCATCGAGCGGATGCGCGAGGCCGGGATCGACGTCCAGATGAACCGTTCGGCGGCCGAACTCGTCGAGGCCGGTGAGGGCGTGGCGGTGCGCTTCGAGGACGGCGACACCTCGGCGCCCTTCGATCGCCTGATCTGGGCGATCGGCCGGCGCGCCAACAGCGATGCCATCGGCCTCGAGCGGATCGGCCTGGAGGTCAACGCCGACGGCACCGTTCCGGTCGATGCCTGGCAGGATACCGTCGTGCCGGGCGTGCACGCGCTCGGCGACGTCACCGGCGCGATCGAGCTCACGCCGGTGGCGATCGCGGCCGGCCGCCGCCTGGCCGACCGGCTGTTCGGCGGCAAGCCGGATTCGCGGCTGGATTATCACAACATCCCCACGGTGGTGTTCACGCATCCGCCGATCGGCAGCGTCGGCCTGTCCGAGGCCGAGGCGCGCGCCGAGCACGCCGACGCGGCGGTCACGGTCTACACCAGCCACTACGTCGCGCTCTATCACGGCGTGCTCGAGCACAAGGTGCCCAGTGACATGAAGCTCGTCTGCGTGGGTGGCGATGAGCGCGTCGTGGGCGCCCACGTCATCGGCGACGGCGCCGACGAGATGCTCCAGGGCTTCGCCGTGGCCGTGAAGATGGGCGCGACCAAGGCTGATTTCGACAACACCGTGGCGATCCATCCGACGAGTGCGGAAGAGTTCGTCACCATGACCTGAACGCGCCGGCGACGGTGGCGACTGGCGACGAATCGCGTCACCCGGCGGCGGTCCGCCCGGCGCGCTGGCCGGCGGGACGCGGCCGCCGGCAGTGGGCGGCGTCGGCGTGTGCCGCCCGCATCCCGCGCGGCCGGACATGCGCCAGGCACGCCTAGTGTGGCCATGGCCCGCGCCTTCATCGTGAGTCTCGTCTCGGGCCTGCTGGCGGCCTGTTCCGGCCAGTTCTGGGCCAACGCACTCACCCCACGCTGGGGCTACGACCGCCACGCCGACATCGGCTACGCCGACGGCACGCGCCAGCGTCTGGATGTCTATGTGCCCGACACGCGGGCGACCGGCGCACCCGTGGTGGTGTTCTTCTACGGCGGCAGCTGGCAGAGCGGCGACAAGGACGGCTATCGCTTCGTCGGCCAGGCGCTGGCCTCGCGCGGGTTCATCGCCGTGCTGCCGGATTATCGGCTCTACCCGCCGGCCCGCTTCCCCGCCTTCGTCGAGGACGGCGCCCGAGCCGTGGCCTGGGCCCGCGACCACGCCGCCGACTATGGCGGCGATCCGGATCATCTGTTCGTGGCCGGACATTCCGCCGGCGCCCACATCGCCGCGATGCTGGCCGCGGACCGACGCTATCTCGCGGCTGCCGGCGCGTCGGCGGACGATCTGGCCGGGCTGGTCGGCATGGCCGGACCCTACGATTTCCTGCCGATCGAAGATCCGGTGCTGCAGGCGATCTTCGCGCCCCGGGCCGCCTGGGCCCGCACCCAGCCGATCCATTTCGTCACCGGCGAGGCGCCGCCGATGCTGCTCATGCACGGCGGCGCCGACCGAACCGTGGCGCCGGAAAACAGCCGAAACATGGCGTCCCGGGTCAATGATCGGGGCGGCGAGGCCCGATTGAAAATCTACCCCGAAACCACCCATGTGGGGCTGATCGCACCCCTTGCGGCGCCGCTGCGTCTTGCCGGAGACCAGCTCGACGACATTGCGGATTTCGTCACGAAAGTGGTCTCGGACAGGAGCCGTTAAGCTTCGTCGTGTAGGGTTATAGTCCTATTTGAGCGGTAAACCGATCATGCGTCGTTTCAAGTCAGTGACGATCAGCGTGCTCGCACTGTTGTGCGCGGCCACCCTGCCCGCCCAGGCGGAGTCGGTCGAATGGAAGGAACTCAGCGTCTCGGCTTCGGCGTACAATTCCGTGTCCTGGCAGACGACCGCAGACAAGCCGGCGGTGGCCGCTTGGGGCGACGAGCTCCGGCCCGGCATGCGGGCCATCGCGGTCTCGCGGGATCTCGTCGATCAGGGGCTGACCCACGGCGCCCGGGTCAAGATCGAAGGCCTGCCGGGGGTCTATGTCGTGCGTGACAAGATGGCCAGTCGCTGGAACAACAAGATCGACATCTACATGGGCAAGGACGTTCAGGCCGCCCGCGAGTGGGGTGTCCAGAAGGACATCCAGATCAGCTGGGCCGAGCCGAACGACAGCTGAGGCCGGCCGCGCCGGCGGCACAATTCACAGGACAAGGAGAGACGATGTCCGGGCAGCTCGTACTGCTACGCCACGGCCAGAGCAAGTGGAATCTCGAGAACCGCTTCACCGGCTGGGTGGACGTGGATCTGACCGACACCGGTCGCGCCGAGGCCCGTGCGGCCGGGCGGATGCTGGCCGCGGAAGGGCTGCGCTTCGACATCGCCTTCACGTCGGTGCTCCAGCGCGCGATCAAGACGCTCTGGCTGGCACTCGAGGAAATGGAGCAGCCCTGGGTGGACGTCGTGCGCCACTGGCGCCTCAACGAACGCCACTACGGCGGGCTCCAGGGGCTGGACAAGGCCGAGACCGCCGCTCGCCACGGCGACGAGCAGGTGCATGTCTGGCGCCGCAGCTATGACGTGCCGCCGCCGGAGATGGCCGCCGATGATCCGGGCCATCCGCATTTCGATCCGCGCTATGCGCATCTGGATGCGCGCGTACTGCCCGGCACCGAGTCGCTGGCGCTGACCCTGGATCGGGTGCTGCCCTACTGGCACGACGCGATCGCGCCGCGGCTCAAGGCCGGTGAGACGGTGCTGGTCACCGCACACGGCAACAGTCTGCGTGCGCTGGTGAAATATCTCGACGGCGTCGCCGACGATGTGATCACCGGGGTCAACATCCCCACCGGCATCCCGCTGCGGTATCGGCTCGACGGCAACCTCAATGTGGTTGAATCGGGCTATCTCGGCGATGCGGCGGCCGCCGAGCAGGCCGCACAGGCGGTGGCCGACCAGGCCCGCGCCAAGTAGCGACCGGTAGCGCGGCGCGCGGACAATCCAAGTTTGCTGGCGGCGCGGTCGACCGCCGAGCGGCCCGCACGCGCGAGGCTGCAGACCGAGGCTGGGGGCCGGTGGTTCAGGCGCGTTGCTCCGGCCGCGCCCACGCGCTCGGACCTCGGCTTCTAGCTGCGCAGCGTGTAGCGGAGGGTCCGGCCATCCGGCGCCAGCACGCCGGCATCGATGAGCCACAGGCGGGCGTCTTCGGCGTCCTCGGCGAACCACGCCGCGGCGCTGCCCAGGCGAAAGGTGTAGCCCCAGGCGTCCATGTCGGCGCACATGCGCTGGCGGTCCATGCCGGCCAGCGCGTCGGCCGCCAGGATCTGCCAGTAGCAGACCGCATTCTCCTCGTCGTAGTCGCCGCCGGCGTTGGTGTCGAGCCCGGCGCGGCGATCGCCGTCCATGCACACGTAGTGGCCCGCCTCGTGGAGCGCCGAGTGCACGGGGGTGTCGGCGCGCACGTAGAGCCGGTCGCCCAGCAGGCCCGCCTCCTCGTCGCCCCAGAAGCTGCCCGGGATCGCCGCGCCGTCGGCGACGCTCATCAGCTCGATGCCGAGGCGCTCCAGCAGCGCCCGCAGCGACGCCTGGCCGAGCGCCCCCACGGTGAGCACGGCGCCCGGGGTGGGCACGACAGGGTCGGTTTGGCGTACAGTATCGGCGTCGTTCAAAGCGAAGGTGGAACGTGAAACCGCTTGCAAAATCCTATCTGATGATGGCCCTGGCTGCCGCCCTGACCGTGACCGGCTGCGCCTCCGGGCCTACCGGTGAACAGGCCCAGACCGCGGCCTCCAACCGTGTGATCGAGGCCTACAACGTGCCGGACCTGCTCGCCCAGGCCGCTCCGGCCGTGGTGGAGTCGCTCGAGAACAACGTGCCGGACAGCGTGAGCCAGGCCGAGCGCCAGCGCCTGCGCGACGCGGTCTACGACGTCTATGCCCCCGAGACGCTCCAGGCCGGCGTGGCCGAGCGCCTGCGTGAACGCGCCGCCGAGGCCGATCGCAAACCGGCGCTGGCTTCGGCCGCGGACAAGCTGGCCGCGCCGCTGGCCACGCGCATGATCGAGCTCGAGTCCGCGGCCGGCAGCGACGACTTCGCCGAGGGCTTTCGCGCCTTCGTCGACCAGCCGGCGACCGAAGCGCGCAAGCAGCGTCTGCGCATCATCGACGGGCTGGCCGATGACATGGAGGTCATCTCGCTGCAGACCGAGTTCAACGTCACCCTGCTGCGGGGCATGATCAACGGCCGCAACGCCGTGGTCGACCCGGCCCAGCAGGCCAGCGACTCGCGCGTGGAGCAGATGGTCGGCAACACCCGCGAGGGCATTCGCGACCAGCTCGAGCAACGCGTCCCGCTGATGCTGCTCTATGTCTATCGCGACGTGGATGACGCGACGCTGCAGCAGTACGCGGATCTGCAGGCCGAGTCGGACATGACCTGGACGAACCAGGCGCTCCGGCAGGCGATCACCGAGACGCTGGCGGCCGCCGGCGAGCGGATTCCCGACCAGATGAACGCCGGCACGGGCGCATAACGCCATGCCGATGCTCGATTCCGACACCGCCATTCGTGAAACGCTGGCGCGGGCGCGTCGCATCGCCGTGGTCGGCCTGTCGTCGAAGGCCGACCGGCCCTCCCACAGCGTGGCCGAGGCCATGCAGAGCGAGGGCTATCAGATCGTGCCGGTCAACCCGAACGAGGATCAGGTCCTGGGCGAGAACGCCTTTCCGGACCTGCGCCACGTCACCGGCATGCTCGACATGGTCGATGTCTTCCGCGCGCCCGAACATGTGCCCCAGATCGTCGACGCCTGCATCGAGCGTCGCGTGCACGCGCTCTGGCTTCAGGAGGGCGTGATCCACGAGGCGGCCGCCCCGAAGGCCGCCGACGCCGGCATCGACGTGATCATGGACCGCTGCATGCTCAAGGAGTACCGGCGACTGCTCGGCTGAACGCGCGGTGCCGTGTGTGAACGGGCCCGGTCGGATGAGATCCGATCGGGCCTTTTTCAGGTCGGTGTCGGCCGCAGCAGCGCACTGTCTCTGCGGCAGCAGTCGAGTATGAAGTGCCACGTGCGATTGACGGCCTCGAAGCGATGCAGATCGCGGTTGGTCGACACCCAGTAGTGGCGCACGAACTGGATGTCGTCCAGGACACGCACCAGCCTTGAATCACGGGCGGCGATGTAATCCGGCAGGATCGACAGGCCGACGCCGGCCGCGGCGGCTTCGTGCTGTGCGCCGATGGTCGTGCTCTGGAATACGAAGTCGAGGCTCGGCGCGAGCTCGTAGTGGTACTTGAGCTCGTCGGTGAACATCAGGCTCTCGATGTAGCCGATCCAGGGATGTTCATTGAGCTGGCCGCGGTGAACGATGGGGCCGCGACGCGCCAGGTAGGTCGGGCTGGCGTAGATGCCGAGGGTGTAGTCGGTGAGCAGCCGCCGGATGAGGAATTCGCCGGTCGGCTGTTCGAGCGTGATGCTGATATCGGCCTCGCGGCTGGTCACGGTCGTCGACTTGGGCAGGGAGATGAAGTCGATCTCGATTTCCCCGGCGTGCACCCAGGCCGCGATCCGACTCGAGAGATAGTGATCGCCCAGGCCCTCGGTGACCCCGATGCGCACCCGCGGCCGGGCGCCGCCGGGCCGGCCCAGCGTCTCCAGCCCCAGCCGCAGGTTGCGCTCCAGGCCCTCGGCATGCCGGAACAGGCGGTCGCCGGCACGGGTCAGTTCGAAACCCCGGCCGCCGCGGACGAACAGGCGCGCGCCCACCACACCCTCCAGAGCCCGAAGCCGGTTGCCGACGGTGACGTGCGATGTCTCCAGCAGGCGTGCGGCCCGTGTCAGCCGGCCCTGCCGTGCCACCGCAAGGAAGTACTTGAGATCGTTCCAGTTGGTGGCGAGTAGCTGGGCTTCGTCGGCCATGGCACCGTCGATCGGTTCGATATGTAAATATTATTGCATGCGGTGAAGAATTTTTTGTATTTCGTGGCGTCACGGCGCGGTCTAGTTTCGTGCCGTTCATTCATCCGCCTATCCGCCGCCGAATGCAGACCGATTTCGCCGCCTCGATCGTCCAGCACGCCCCGGGCGATATGGATCAGCGCGAGGCCAACGTCGACTTCATTGTCGCCCGCCTGGCTGAAGAGGGCGCGCGGGGCAGCCGCCTCGTGGTGTTTCCGGAAATGGGTGTCACCAGCTTCTTCCGGCATCAGCCGGCCGGGTTCGAGCACTATTGGCGGCACGGCGCGATCGACCGCGACGGCCCGGAGCTCGCCCGTATCGTCGAGGCGGCGGCTGCCGCCGATACCCACGCGGTGGTCGGTTTCGCCGAACGCGGCGCGGAGGTCGGCGTGGTCTACAACAGCGCGGCGCTGATCGGGCCCACGGGCATCGTGGGGGTGACCCGCAAGGTGCACCTGCCGGGGCTGGAAAAGCTCTACTACACCCCGGTCGACCACGTCGACGTGATCGATAGCCCGCTCGGGCGCATCGGCATCGCCATCTGCTACGACGCCATGTTTCCCGAGTACTTCCGCGCGCTGGCGGACCGGGGCGTTGAGATCATCGTGTTCTGTTCGTCGACCTGGCGTGGCGGCGCGAAGGGGGGCGTTGGCCTGGAGGGCGTCAAGCGCGATTACTGGGGTGTGCTGCCCATGGTCACCGCGATCCAGAACCAGGCGTTCGTGGTTGCCTGCAACGCCTGCGGTTCGCTGGACATGGGCGAACAGGCCGGCACCTGGGAGCGCCTCGGCCTGAGCCGCATCGTCGCACCCACCGGCGAAGTGCTGGCCGCTGCCGGTGACCGGGACGCCGAGACCATCCGCGCCGAGCTGACGCGCGAGGCGCTGGTCTCGGCCCGCACCAGCTACCGATTTCTGACCGACCGTCGGCTCTAGAGCCGGCGTGCAACCAGGGGGATTCAGACGTGACTGACGCAAGAGTGATGATGTGGGTGGGGCTGGTCATCTTCCTCGCCCTCATCGCCGTGCTGGGCTACATCGGCTCGAAGCGCACCGAGACCATCAGCGACTTCTCCATCGCCGGTGCGTCGCTCGGGCCGGGGGTTCTGGGGCTCGCCTACGCCTCGACGTTCTTCAGTGCCTCGACCTTCGTGGGCTACACCGGTTGGGCCTACGAGTGGGGCTTCTCGTCGCTGTGGATATTCCTGACCCTGATCGCGGCCTCCCCGCTGGGGCTGATCGTCATCGCCAAACGCGCCCGGGCGATGAATATTTCACAGAAGTCTCTATCGCTGCCGGACTGGCTGGGCGATCGCTATGACAGCGATTTCGTGCGCGTCGGCGCCGCGCTCATCTGCCTGTTCAACATCTTCTACATCGCGGCCCAGTTCGCCGCCGGTGCCTGGATCTTCAATACGTTGCTGGGTCTGCCCTACGACGTCGGCGTCGTGACGATCGCGGTAATCGTGGTCGCCTATGTATTCGGCGGCGGCGCCTATGCGGACATCTTCACCGACGCGGCCCAGGCGCTCTTGATGATGATCATGGGCCTGCTGGTGTTCGTCTCGGTGTTCTGGATGTTCGACGGCGGGCTCACCGCGTCGCTGACCGAGATCTCGAACACCCTGGCCGCACGCGATCCGGATCTGGTGGCGGTGACCAATCCGGACTCGATCGTTTTCTACTCGATTCCGGCGATCATCGGTGCCTTCATCATCCAGTTTGCCTTCGCCGCCCAGCCGCAGCTGTTCAACAAGGTGCTGGCGTTGAAGAATCCGAAGGATATGCGCCGCATGATCCTGGTCTACATCGGCGCGGCCATGTGTTTTCTGCTCGTCATCTTCGGCGGCCTCTATGCCGCGGTCACGGTCGACGTGGACAACCTGGACAAGAGTCTGCTGGAGTACGTGACGATCGCGTTCCCGCCCATCGTCTCGGCGTTTCTGGGGCTGGTGATCATCGCCGCGGCCATGTCGACCACCGATGGCATCTTCGTCGTCATGTCGACCATCGTCGCCAACGACATCTATCTGAAGTTTTTGGTCCGGCGCGGCTACATCGACAAGAGCCGGGAAGAGGCCGAACGCACCGCGCTTTGGCTGTCGCGCTGGTCGGTGATCGCGGTCGGCGTGATCGCATCGCTGATCGTGTTCAACCCGCCGGAGTCCATCGGGATGTTCATCTGGATCGGGATCTCGGGCGTGGCATCCGGCACGCTCGGCCCGCTGCTGGCCAGCCTGTTCTGTCCGGCGCTGGCCACCCGCGCCGCGGCGTCCTGCTCGCTGGTCGCCGGGCTCGCGGCCTATCTGTTCATACTGTTGACCGACGCGATCAAGAGCACCATGGCCGCAGGCTCGGTGGGTGTGCTCGTCGGTCTCGCCGTGATGCTCGCCGTCGGCTTCGTCACACGCGGTCACCTCAAAACCCGGGAGGGCTGAATCATGTGGGTCAATCCGATGCTCACCATCTGGCTGTACGGCTCGCTTGGCGCGCTGGCGGTCTGTGCCCTGTGCCTCGTGCTCTGGTATCGCGACTGACGGCCGGTGCCGCCCGGGCCCGGCCGCAGCCGGGCCCGACAGGCGCCGAGCTAGAGCATTTTGCGTATTTGGTAAGTCATCTATAGCCGGCATGGGCGAGCAGGTTGCGACATTCGGCCG
>NZ_AYKF01000108.1 GCF_003732545.1 Salinisphaera orenii subsp. halophila YIM 95161
GCATGGCTGCCAAAGATCGAAAATATCCGTTAACCTTTTCTCAACCGTCCGCGGAAACGGGGTAGAACCCCCCTGGTGGCGCTGACCGACGGGCGCAGCGGCGACGCGGGCCAGTTCCCGCGCGTGGCCGACGGCCGGCGGCTGCCCGACATCTACACCCGCTTCGTCAAGGACCTGTCCGTGGCGGGTCAGCCGCGCTGGCCGCAGATGAGTGACGCCGAGCGTGCGGATTCGCTCGACAACGGCCCGGATCTGGTCTGGGCGGATGACGACACGGCCAACGGCGCCGCGTTTCTCGACTCCGGGCTCAACCAGGGCTACGTGCGGCTGCATGCGCCCTCGCCGGTGGTGGCCGGCAGCTCGATCGCCCACTGGGCGGATGCGCTGGCGCCCGATCAGCTCATGGAGCCGGTCCTCAGCGCTCGCGCCGAGGGCCGCAACGGCCTCGGCCTGGCCACCTGCGCGCTCGAGGCCATGGGCTGGACGCTGATCAACGGCGCGCGCTGTCCGGACTTCGACACGGCCGCGATCCTGGGCAGCGCCGACGAGTCAGTCGCCGCCGACACGGTCGAATCCGAGACCGCCGACACCGGCGGTGACGCCGACGATGACGACGGCGGCAGCAGCGGTGGCGGCTGCACGCTGGGGACGGACACGCGCTTCGACCCGGTCTGGGCGCTGCTGCTCGGATTGAGCGCCTGGGTGCTGGTCCGCCGGCGGTCGTCGCGGGCCGGCACGGGGACACGCTGAAGCGGCTGGCGACCGACCCGGCCTATCTCGCCGCGCTGGCCGCCGCGGTGCCGGTGCTCGCGCTGGCGGCGGCGCTCGGGCCCGGCGGCCTCGCGCTGCGCTGGCCGGCGCCGACGACCGCGCTGCTGGTCGTCGTGCTCGCACCGCTGCTCGAGGAGATCGTCTTTCGCGCCGGCGTTCAGGACGCACTGGCGGCGCGATCATCGGCCCGCCTCGGCCCGCTGACGTGGGCCAACGCGCTCACGGCCGCGGCCTTCGCCCTGTTTCATCTCGCCCGCCACCCCGTCGGCTGGGCGGCGGCGACGTGCGTGCCGGCGCTGGTGTTCGGCTATTTCTACGAACGCCACGGCCGCACGCTGGCCGCCCCGATCGGCCTGCATGCCGGTTACAACGCGGTCTGGCTGGTGCTGCTGGGGCCGGGCTGAGGCACCGCGGCTTTGCTATCATGCGGTTCCGTAAAAGAGGCGCGCCATGAGCCAGACCGATATCTTCGATGCCCTCCAGCACGGCCTGACCGAGGCCCGGTCCGTGCAGACCCCCGGTGAGGTGCACGGCACCCTCACGGGCATGCTCTGCGTGGACAACAAGGCCAGTCCGCCGCGCGCCGTGGACGACGTGGAGCAGTCCGAGATGCTCGATACCGCCCTGGGCGCGCTGCGGGAGATGACGCTGGAGGGGCTGTTCGACCCGGATCTGAGCTTCAAGCCGCTGCTGCCCGACGACGACGTCGCCCTCGAGCGGCGCGTGCAGGCGCTGGCGCGCTGGTGTGCGGGCTATCTCTACGGCCTGAGCCACGACGGCACGTTCGACCCCGAGCAGCTTTCCGCCGAGGTCCGGGAGGTCGTGCGCGATCTCACCCAGCTCTCGCGGGCCGGGCTGACCGCCGAGGACAGCGACGTCGAATCCGCCGAGGCCGACTACGCCGAGCTCGTGGAGTACGTGCGCGTCGGCGTGCAGATGGTCTTTCTCGAGCTGCAGCCGCCGCGCGAGGGCCCGACCGAACGCGAGTCTCTGCACTAGTGCCGGGGTGTGCCCCGGCGGCCGCGCGTCGTCGCGGCGCCGCCCGCAGCCGAGCAGCCCAAGGACGGACCGTGCCCATTTTCATGCCCGATCGATCATCGTTGACGTCGCCGACCGTCGCTGCGGGAGCGCCCGCATGAGGGATCAGACCCACCTGCAGCACGCCGACCCGCCGGACGAGCCCGCCCGCCGGCGCCGGGCGCTGGCCGAGGTGATCGGCGCCGACGGCATCGCGATCCTGGCCGCGACCCCGGAGCGCAAGCGCAACAACGACGTCGACTATCCCTATCGTCCCGACAGCGACTTCCGCTACGTCACCGGCTTTCCGGAGCCGGAGGCGATCGCCGTGATCGCGCCGGGCTTCGCCGAGGGCGAGTACCTGCTGTTCTGCCGCGAGCGCGATCCGGACGCCGAGATCTGGGTCGGCAAACGCGCCGGCCTCGACGGCGCCGTGGCGGACTACGGCGCCGACCGGGCGATCGCGGTCGGCGAATTCGACGCCTGGCTCGGCCGGCTGCTCGACGGCCGCGAGCGGCTGTATCTGTCGCTGGGCACGCACCCGTCGTTCGAGCGGCGCGTGCTCGAGGGCGTGGAACGGCTCAAGAGCCAGGGCCGGCGCGGCCGACCGCCGGCGCAGATCGTGGCCCTGGACCGGGTGCTGCACGAGATGCGCCTGCGCAAGTCCGAGGCCGAGATCGCGCTCATGCGCGAGGCCGCGCGCACCTCGGCCCGGGCCCACGTCGCCGCCATGCAGGCGGTTGCGCCCGGGGTGCGGGAATACCAGCTCGCCGCCGTGCTGCACTACGAGTTCGAGCTCGACGGCATGACCTGGGCCTATCCGAGCATCGTCGGCAGCGGCGCCAACGCCTGCGTGCTGCACTACATCGAGAACGCCGACGCCATCGCCGACGGCGCTCTGGTGCTGATCGACGCCGGCGCGGAGTATCGCGGCTACGCCGGCGACATCACGCGGACCTTTCCGGCCAACGGTCGTTTCTCCGAGGCCCAGCGCGCGCTCTACGAGGTCGTGCTGGCCGCCAACGGCGCGGCGATCGCCGCGGCTCGGCCCGGCGTGCCCGCCAATGCCCCGCACGCGGCGGCGCTGGAGGTGCTCGTCGACGGTCTGATCGAGCTCGGCCTGCTCGAGGGCAGCCGCGATGCGATCAAGGACGACGAGCGCTACCGGGCGTTCTTCATGCACGGCACCAGCCACTGGCTCGGCATGGACGTGCACGACGTCGGCGACTACAAGATCGACGGCGAATGGCGGCTGCTCGAGTCGGGCATGGCGCTGACCGTGGAGCCCGGCCTCTACGTGCCGCCCGGCAGCGAACAGGCGCCGGCGCGCTTCCACGGCACCGGCATCCGCATCGAGGACGACATCGTGATCACCGAAGACGGCTGCGAGGTGCTGACCGCTGACGTGCCCAAGGACGCCGATGCCATCGAGGCGCTGATGGCCGCTACGGGCGACCGGCGCGGACCGGCGTGAGCGCGGACCACGACATCACGGTGATCGGCGGCGGCCTGGCCGGCGCCAGCCTGGCCTGTGCGCTGGCCGACACCGGGCTGTCGATCGCGCTGGTCGAGGCGGTGCGCTTCGACACGCCTGCGGACGAGCCCACGGATGAGCCCAAGGTCGACAATATGCGGGCACGGACCACGGCCATTGCCTGGGGCACGCGGGCGCTGTTCGAGCAGCTCGGCCTGTGGTCGGCGATGAGCGCGGACGCCGCGCCCATCGAACGCCTGCACGTCTCCCAGCAGGGCGCGTTCGGCCGGGTGCGCGTGGATGCCGCCGACTACGACCTGCCGGCGCTGGGCTATGTGCTGCCCAACACCGCACTGATCGCCGCGCTGCGCGAGCGGCTCGCGGGTCTGGCGGGGGTCGAGATCATCGCGCCGGCGCGCTTCGAGGCGTTGCGCCAGGCTGACGGGGCCGTCGAGATCGACATCGCCCGGGACGACGGCGCCATGGAAACCCGCTCGACCCGGCTGGTCATCGGCGCCGACGGCGCGCGCTCGTCGGTGCGTCAGGCGCTGGGCATCGGCGCCCGCGTGGACGACTACGCCCAGCGCGCGCTGGTCACGGTGATCGAGCCCGAACGCGCCCACGGCGGCTGCGCCTTCGAGCGCTTCACCCCGGACGGGCCGGTGGCGCTGCTGCCGCGGACGCCGACGAGCTGTGCTGCGGTGTGGACGCTGCCGAGCGAGACCGCCGAACGCCGGGTCGCCGCGGACGAGGCCGATTTCACCGCCGCCCTGCAGGCCGCCTTCGGCCAGCGTCTGGGCCGGCTCGCGCTCGCCGGCCCGCGCGGCTCGTATCCGCTGGCCCGGGTGCTGGCCGATCGCGCCCGGGCCACGCGGGCGCTGCTCATCGGCAACGCCGGCCACGCGCTGCATCCGGCCGCCGCGCAGGGCTTCAACCTCGCGATCCGCGATGCGCTGGTGTTCGCGGCCATGCTGCGCGAGCGCCGCGCCGCCGATCCCGACTTCGACCCGGGCGACGCCGACCTGCTGGCCGCCTGGGCCGAGGCCCGGCGGCCCGATCAGCATCGCGTGGCCAACTTCACCGACGCCATCGTCCGGGTGTTCTCCAACCGGGTGCCGGGGCTGGGCGCGGCCCGCGCGGCCGGGCTGTTCGGGCTCTCGCTGGCGCCGGGCCTGCGCGACGACATGGCCCGGCGCAGCATGGGGCTGGCACTGGTGCCGGCCGGGGCGCGGCCATGAGTGCGCCGCGCTTCGACGTGGCCGTGGTCGGCGGCGGCATGGTCGGCGCAGTGCTCGCGGTGGCGCTGTCGCGGGCGGATTTCTCGGTGGCCCTGGTGGAGGCCGAGCGGCCGGCGCCCTTCGACGACGCCTCGGACTACGACCTGCGGCTGTCGGCGATCGCGCCGGGGCCGCGGCGGGTGCTCGACAATCTCGGCCTGTGGGCGCACGTCGAGGCGCGGCGCTGCTGCGCGTTCACCGGGATGAAGGTCTGGGACGCCGGCGGCGGGCCGGAGCTGTTTCTGGAGCACACCGCGGTGGGGCTGCCCGAGCTGGGCCATATCGTGGAGAACGCGCTGGTGGTGGACGCGGCCTGGCGCGCCCTCGACCGCGTCGAGCTGTTCTGTCCGGCGCGCATGGCGGGTCTTTCCCGCGACGCCGACTGCGCCCGGCTCGCGCTTGACGATGGCCGCGAGCTCACCGCCGCGCTGGTGGTCGGCGCGGAGGGCGCGAATTCGCCGGTGCGTGCGGCCGCGGGCATCCCGACGACGGGCTGGGGCTACGGTCAGCGCTGCACGGTGGGCGCGGTCACGCCGGCCCGCCACCATCGCCACATCGCCTGGCAGCGCTTCACCGAGACTGGCCCGGTCGCGTTTCTGCCGCTGGCCGACGGGCGCTGTTCGCTGGCCTGGCACGCCGACGACGCGCTGGCCGCGGAGCTGGCCGAACTCGACCACGACGCCTTCTGCGCGCGGCTGACCGAGGCCAGCGGCGGCGTGCTCGGCGAGATCGAGCGCATGGACAGCCGTGCCGCGTTTCCGCTGAAGCTGCTGCACGCCGAGCGCTACTGCGATCATCGCGTTGCCCTGGCTGGCGACGCCGCGCACGTGCTGCACCCGATGGCGGGGCAGGGGGTCAATCTCGGCCTGCTGGACGTGGCCGAACTGGTGGCCGCACTGGAGGCCGGACGCGCGGCCGGCCGGGACGCCGGCGACACGCGCTATCTGCGCCGCTATCAGCGCGCGCGGATGGCCGAGAACCTGATGATGATGGGCGCGACCGACGCCCTCAAGCGCGTCTATGGCAGCCCGAATCCGCTGGTCCGCCGGCTGCGCGAGATGGCCGTGGGCGTGGCCTCCAATCTGGCGCCGATCCGCCAGCTGATGATCCATCACGCGGTGGGCCTGTCCGGCGACGGTCCGCGGCTGCTGCGCTGAACGCCACGCCGGCCGCGCTTGGATTGGGGCGCCGGCCCCGGTATAGTCGGGCTTCGATCGCCAAGCGCGTGGGAGAGAACGGGTCCGGCCCGTCGCCGAAGGCGCAATTCCCGCCCGGAAACGCTCAGGCAGAAGGACCGCGCGCCCGTCCGGCTATCCGGACACGATCGACTCTGGAGAGCAGTCCCCGAGCGGGGGCTCACCGACGGGGCCAATCTCTCAGGTGAAAGGACAGAGGGGCGGCAGGACGAAAGTCAGGCCGCACCGTGGTCCAACCAACCGAAGAGGCCCGCATGGCAGATCGTACGCCGCTCCACGACGAACACGTGGCGCTCGACGCCCGGCTCGTCGATTTCGCCGGCTGGGACATGCCGATCGACTACGGCTCGCAGATCGCCGAACACAAGGCGGTGCGCGACAACGCCGGCATGTTCGATGTCTCGCACATGGCGGTCGCCGACATCACCGGCGACGACGCGCGCGAATTCCTGCGCCGGGTGATGGCCAACGACGTGGCCCGGATCGACGAGGTCGGCCGCGCCCTCTACACCTGCATGCTCAATACCCGCGGCGGCGTGATCGACGACCTGATCGTCTATCACCTGGCCGAGGGCCATTACCGCGCGGTGCTCAACGCCGCCACCACGAACAAGGATCTGGCCTGGCTGCACGGTCAGATCGGCACCTATCGCGTGGCGGTCGAGCACCGCAGCGACCTCGCGATCGTCGCCGTGCAGGGCCCGCGGGCCCGCGAGCTGACCACCAAGGTGCTGGACACGGGCCTGGCCGAGGCCGCCTTCCGGCTCAAGCCGTTCAGTGCGACCACCGAGGGCGACGTCTCCGTCGGCCGCACCGGCTACACCGGCGAGGACGGCTTCGAGATCGTGATGCCGGCCGGCGATGCGGCGGCGTTCTGGCGCGCCCTGAAGAGCACCGGCGTGGCGCCGGTGGGGCTGGGCGCGCGCGACACGCTGCGCCTGGAGGCCGGGCTCAATCTCTACGGCCAGGACATGGATGAGGACACCACGCCGCTGGAATCCGGCCTGGCCTGGACCGTGGCCTTCGAGCCCGCCGAGCGCGAATTCGTGGGCCGCGAGGCGCTGGAACATGCCCGCGCGGCGGGCGTGACCATGCAGCGCGTTGGGCTGGTGCTGGAAGGCCGGGGCGTGATGCGCCACGGCGCGAAGGTGCGCGCGGCGGGCTCGAACGTCGCCGCGGCGGATGCCGCCGGCGAGGTCACCAGCGGCAGCTATGCGCCGACGCTGTCGCGCTCGATCGGGCTCGCCCGGATTCCGAGCGACTGGGACGACGGCGTCGAGGTGGCGATCCGCGACAAGTGGCTGCCCGCGCGCCTCGTCACGCCGCCGTTCGTGCGCAACGGCAAGTCCCGCATCGACGACGCGTAGATCGACGACGACCGGCCGGGAGGCATCCGGCCGCATCCTTTTCCGCATCCAGGCTGCAGGCAAACAAACCGCAAGGGGAATCCGATGAGCGACGTACCGAAGGAACTGTCCTATACCAAGACCCACGAGTGGATCGGCAACGACGGCGACGGCACGATCACGGTCGGCATCACCGACCACGCCCAGGCTTCGCTCGGCGATCTGGTGTTCGTGGAGCTGCCGGAGGCCGGCAAGAAGGTCGGCGCCGGCGACGCGGTGGCCGTGGTGGAATCGGTCAAGGCCGCCTCCGACATCTACGCGCCCGTGGCCGGCGAGGTCGCCGAGGTCAACGAACAGCTCGAGGACGCGCCGGAGCTGGTCAACGAGGACCCGTTCGGCGAGGGCTGGCTGTTCAAGATGCAGGTCGACGACGCCGATGCGCTCGACACGCTGCTCGACGCCGACACGTACGAGGGCATCGTCGAGGACGAGGAGGACTGAGCCGGCCGTCCGCCGCCGTCCGCCTTTTTCCCAACCGCGAGGTTCCATGCCGTTCATCCCGCACACCGAAGCCGACGTCCACGACATGCTGGCGGTCATCGGCGCCGAGACCATCGATGACCTGTTCGACGAGATCGACCCGAGGCTGCGCAACGTCAGCCTGGACGCGATCCCGGAGGGCGCGAGCGAACAGGAGATCACCCGCCTGATGCGCGAGCGCGCCGGCCAGGACGAGGGCGGTCTGTGCTTCATCGGCGCCGGCGCCTACGAGCACCACATCCCGGCCGCCGTCTGGGAGATCACCACCCGCGGCGAGTTCTACAGCGCCTACACGCCGTATCAGCCGGAGGCCAGCCAGGGCACGCTGCAGGTCGTCTACGAATATCAGACGATGATGTGCGGGCTGACCGGCATGGACGTGTCCAACGCCTCGCTCTATGACGGCGCCTCGGCGCTGGCCGAGGCCGTGCTCATGGCCGTGCGGGCCAACCGCAAGTCGAAGTCGCGGCGCGTGCTGCTGCCGAAGTCGGTGCACCCGTTCTACCGCCAGGTCGCGCGCAACATCTGCGCGAATCAGGCGATCGACTTCGAGGTCGTGGACTTCGACGCCGAGCACGGCACGGTCGACCGGGCCGCGCTCGACCGCTGGGCCGGCGAGGACGTGACCGCGCTGGTCATCCCGCAGCCCAATTTTTTCGGCGCGCTCGAGGACGTCGATGCGCTCACCGACTGGGCGCATGACAACGGCGCGCTCGCCATCGGCGTGGTCAATCCGCTGTCGCTGGCGCTGCTCAAGGCGCCGGGGCGCTGGGGCGGCGGCGACGGGGCCGACATCGTCGTCGGTGAGGGCCAGCCGCTCGGCGCGCCGCTGGCCGGCGGCGGGCCGTACTTCGGGCTGCTGTGCTGCCGCAAGAAGCATGTCCGCCAGATGCCGGGCCGCGTGGTCGGCCGCGCCCTGGACGCCGACGGCTGCGACGGCTACGTGCTCACGCTGCAGCCGCGCGAGCAGCATATCCGTCGCTCCAAGGCGACTTCCAACATCTGCACCAACCAGGGCCTGCTGGTCACCGCGGCCACCATCCACATGAGCCTGCTCGGCCCCGAGGGGCTGCGGCGTACCGCGGCGACCTGTGCCGCCAACACGCGCGCGCTGGTCAAACGGCTGACCGCCATCGACGGCGTGAGCCGCGTCTTCGACGGCCCGTATTTCCACGAGACGGTGCTGCGCCTGCCGATGGCCGCGGACGCCGCGCTGGAAGCGCTCGCCGAGCGGGGCGTCTTCGGCGGCCTCGCGCTCGCCGACCACTACGACGGCCTGAACGATACCGTGCTGGTCTGCGCCACCGAGACCAAGACCGCCGGTGATCTCGACGCTTACGCCGAGGCCCTGGCGGCCGTGCTCGAAACCCATGCCGCGCCGGCCTGAACCGGCCCGCGGCGACCGAATCCAACCATACGAGGACCTGCCATGACCCAGAGCATCACGCTGCGCGGCACGCCGGCCAGCGTCGCGGGCGCGCTGCCGGCGCCCGGCGACCGGCTGCCCGACTTCACCCTGACCGGCACCGATCTCGGCGATCGTCATCTCGCCGATTTCGCCGGCCAGCGCAAGATCTTGAACATCTTTCCGAGCCTGGACACGCCCACCTGTGCGCTCTCGGTCAAGCGCTTCAACGCCGACGTCGAGGCGCTCGACAACGTCGCGTTGCTGCAGGTCTCGGCGGATCTGCCGTTCGCGCATTCGCGCTTCTGCAGCGCCGAGGGGCTGGCCAACGGCGTGACGCTGTCGATGATGCGCGACAAGTCGTTCGCCGAGGACTACGGCGTGCTCATGGCCGACGGGCCGATGGCCGGCCTGTGCGCGCGTGCGGTGGTCGTGGCCGATGCCGACGATCGCGTGCTCCACAGCGAGCTGGTCGGCGAGATCTCCGACGAGCCCGACTACGCGGCCGCGCTGGCCGCGCTCGCGGGCTAGCCGTCGCCGCCGATTCCTGTTTTTCCAGCGGCGGCGCGCGATGCGTCGCCGCAGCGAGGTAACGCATGACCGAGCAACTGATCTTCGAACGCGGTCAGCCGGGCCGCCGCGCCCACGCCCAGGCGCCGCGGCAGGCGCCGGCGGTGGACGACATCCCGGCTGCGCTGGCCCGCGACTCCGACATCGGGCTGCCGGAAGTCTCCGAGATGGACGTGGTACGCCACTACACCCGGCTGTCGCAGCTCAACTTCTCCATCGACACGCACTTCTACCCGCTGGGCTCGTGCACGATGAAGCACAATCCGCGGGCCTGTAACACGCTGGCCTCGCTGCCCGGTTTCCTCGATCGGCATCCGCTGGCGCCGGCCAGCCATGGCCAGGGTCAGATGCGCTGTCTCTACGAGCTCCAGGAGATCCTCACCGAGGTCACCGGCATGGACAAGTGTTCGCTCACGCCGATGGCCGGCGCCCAGGGCGAGTTCACCGGCGTGGCGATGATCAAGGCCTACCACGACCATCGCGGCGATCATCACCGCGACGAGATCCTGGTGCCCGACGCCGCCCACGGCACCAATCCGGCGACCGCCACCATGTGCGGCTGCCGCGTCATCGAGCTGCCCACCGACGCCGACGGCGATGTGGACATCGCCGCCCTGCGCGAGAAGGTCAGCGAGCGGACCGCCGGGATCATGCTCACGAACCCGTCGACGCTGGGCGTGTTCGAGCAGGACATCCTCGAAATCGCCGACATCGTCCACGGCGCGGGCGGGCTGCTCTACTACGACGGCGCCAATCTGAACGCCATTCTCGGCAAGATCCGCCCGGGCGACATGGGCTTCGACGTCATCCACATGAACCTGCACAAGACCTTCTCGACCCCGCACGGCGGCGGCGGACCGGGCTCCGGCGCGCTCGGCGTGGGCAGCCACCTGCGCAAGTTCATGCCGATTCCGACGATCGGCCGGCGCGGCGACGGCGCGGCGACGCGCTACTACTGGATGACGGAGGCCGATCTGCCGCACACCATCGGTCGCCTGTCGGCGTTCATGGGCAACACTGGCGTGCTGATGCGCGCCTATATCTACGCCCGTCTGCTCGGCCGCGACGGCATGACGCGGGTCGCCGAGTACGCCACGCTCAACTCCAACTATCTGATGGCGCGGCTCAAGGACGCCGGTTTCGAGGTGGCCTTTCCCGATCGGCGGGCCAGCCACGAGTTCATCGTCACGCTCAAGCGCGAGAAGTCGCAGTTCGGGGTGACGGCCGCGGATTTCGCCAAGCGGCTGCTCGACTACGGTTTCCACGCGCCGACGATCTATTTCCCGCTGCTCGTGCCGGAGTGCTTTCTCATCGAGCCGACGGAGACCGAATCGCGCGAGACGCTGGATGCCTTCGTCGAGGCCATGGTCGCGATCCGCGAGGAGGCCCGCGCCGATCCGGAGACGCTGCGTCAGGCGCCGACGAGCCTGCCCGCGCGCCGTTTCGACGAGGTCGCGGCGGCGAAGCGGCTCGATCTCGCGTACGATGCGGGTTCCTCGGCCGCCGCATGACGGGCCCGCGCGCGCGTTTCGCCGCGGCCGAGAATTTCATTTGATCAAGGAAGGTTTATGTCTGCTCTGATCTGCGGTTCTTTTGCCTACGACACCATCATGGTCTACACCGGGCACTTCAAGAACGAGATCCTGCCCGACCGGGTGCACATGCTCAACGTGTCGTTCCTGGTCCCGGAAATGCGCCGCGAGTTCGGCGGCTGCGCCGGCAACATCGCCTACTCGCTCAAGCTGCTCGGCGGCGACGGCGAGCCGATGGGCACCGTCGGCAAGGATTTCGACGATTACGCGGCCTGGATGGACAAGCACGGCATCAGCCGCGATCGGCTCAAGCAGATCGACGACGCCTACACCGCGCAGGCCTACATCACCACCGATCTGGACGACAACCAGATCACGGCCTTCCATCCGGGCGCGATGAACCACGCCCACGAACAGACCGTACCCGCGAACGCGGGCATCGATCTGGGTATCGTCTCGCCCGACGGCAAGGACGGCATGGTCGCCCACGCGGAGCAGTTCGCCGAGGCCGGCATCGACTTCATCTTCGACCCGGGCCAGGGCCTGCCGATGTTCAACGGCGACGAGTTGAACCGCTTCATCGATCAGGCCAGCTATCTCACGGTCAACGACTACGAGGCCAGCCTCATCACCGACCGCACCGGCCTGACGCACGAGCAGATGGCCGAGCGGCTCAAGGCGCTGATCGTGACCCGCGGCGGCGAGGGCTCGCTGATCTACACCGGCGGTCGCAAGATCGAGGTGCCGGCGGCCCAGGCCACCGCGCTGGCGGACCCGACCGGCTGCGGCGACGCCTACCGCGCCGGGCTGATCTACGGCCTGCAGCAGGGCATGGACTGGGAGACCATCGGTCGTGTCGCCTCATTGGCCGGCACCATCAAGATCGAGCGTCCCGGCACGCAGAACCACCACTTCACGCTGGATTCGTTCAAGGAGCGCTACAAGCACGAATTCGGCCAGGACATGGTGTAGCCGACCGCCCCATGTCGTGCGGTGTCCGGGTGGCTGCATGATCGTCATGCCACGCACGCTGGATACCGCACGGCTGCACCTGCGCCCGCCGGTCGCCGCCGACGCCCCTGCGGTGTTCGACTACGCCGGCGATGCGCGGGTCACCCGTTTTCTGGACTGGGCCACCCACCTCGATCTCGATGACAGCCGCGGCTTCATCGACGACGTGCACTGGGGCTGGGAATCCGGCGACGATTTCTGCTGGGTGCTGATCGATCGCGCCTCGGATGCGCTCGTCGGTACGGTCGGATGTCAGTTCGACGCCCACGGCGCCCAGTTCGGTTATGTCCTCGCCCACGACGCCTGGGGCCGGGGGCTGGCCACCGAGGCCATGGCCGCGGTGTTCGATGCCGCCCGCGATATCGACGACGTCGCCCGCTTCTGGGCCACCTGTGACGTCGACAACCGCGCTTCGGCGCGCGTGCTGGAGAAACTCGGCATGCGCGAGGAGGGCGTGCTGAGGCGCTGGTCGGAACGTCCGAATCATCCCGGCGCGAGCGGGCCGCGCGATGTCCGCGTATTCGCCTGGGTGCGCTGACGCCCGGCCGGCGCGGATGGCCCGGGCGTGTCGCGGCACATGCCCGATGGCCGGCGACGGCTGCTAAACTCCGCAGCCATGTTCGTACACCCCTCCATCGATCCGGTGGCGGTCTCGCTGGGACCGCTGGACGTGCACTGGTATGGCCTGATGTACCTGCTGAGCTTTCTGCTCGGCTGGGGCCTGGGCATCGTGCGCACGACGCAGGCGCATGTGCACTGGTCGCGCGAGGAGGTCGGCGATCTGCTGTTCTATGTCGTGCTCGGCGTCGTCATCGGTGGGCGCGTGGGCTATATGCTCTTCTATCAGCCCGGCCTGCTGCTCGACAATCCGCTGCAGCTGTTCTACATCTGGCAGGGCGGAATGTCCTTCCACGGCGGCATGCTGGGGGTGTTCGCGGCCGCGGCCTGGTTCGCGCGGCATACCCGACGCGGTTTCTTCGACATCACCGACTTCGTCGCGCCGATCGTGCCGGTGGGGCTGTTCTTCGGCCGTATCGCCAACTTCATCAACGGCGAGCTGATCGGGCGCGTGACCGATGTGCCCTGGGCGATGGTCTACCCGCATGTGGACATGGCCCCGCGCCATCCCTCGGAGCTCTACGAAGCCGGGCTCGAGGGGCTGCTGTTGTTCGCCGTGCTCTGGCTGTTCGCCCGCCGTCCGCGGCCGCGCATGGCCGTCTCCGGGCTGTTCCTGCTGGGCTACGGCTGTCTGCGTTTCTTCGCCGAGTTCTTCCGCAAACCGGATGATTTCCTCGGCTTCGTGGCCTTCGACTGGATGACGATGGGTCAGATCCTGTGTGTGCCGATGATCGTGGGCGGCGTGCTCCTGCTGGGCCTGGCCTATCGCCGCGGGCGGGCCGCGGCATGAGTGCGCTGGAGCAGCCGTATCTGGAGCTGATGCGCGAGGTGCGCGATCACGGCACCCGCAAGGCCGATCGCACCGGTACCGGCACGGTCTCGGTGTTCGGCCGGCAGATGCGCTTCGACCTGCGGCGCGGATTTCCGGCGCTCACGACCAAGAAGCTGCACCTGCGCTCGATCATTCACGAGCTGCTGTGGTTCATCGCCGGCGACACCAACATCGGGTATCTCAAGGACAACCGCGTGTCGATCTGGGACGAGTGGGCCGACGCCAACGGCGATCTCGGGCCGGTCTACGGCTATCAGTGGCGCAGCTGGCCGGCGCCCGACGGCGCCAGCGTGGACCAGCTCGCGCGGGTGATCGACTCGATCAGGCTCAATCCCGACTCGCGCCGGCACGTGGTCACCGCCTGGAATCCGGCCCAGGTCGACGACATGGCGCTGCCGCCCTGCCATCTGCTGTTCCAGTTCTACGTGGCGGACGGTCGCCTGTCCTGCCAGCTCTACCAGCGCAGTGCGGATATCTTTCTCGGGGTGCCGTTCAACATCGCCTCCTATGCGCTGCTCACGCACATGGTCGCGCAGGTCTGCGACCTCGAGGTGGGCGATTTCGTGCACACGCTGGGCGATGCCCATCTGTATCTGAATCACCTGGAACAGGCCGACACCCAGCTCGCGCGCGAGCCGCTGGCCGCGCCCTCGCTCTGGCTCAACCCGGCGGTGGACGACCTGTTCGCCTTCACCTTCGACGACATCCGCTTGGTGAACTACGAAAGCCACGCCGCGATCCGCGCGCCGGTGGCGGTCTAACCGGCGCACGGAATCATCGGGCGGCGCGGGGAGCCGACACTGGGGCGCGCATGTCGCGCACGGACTGGACGCGAACCGGCCGGCCTTCGACAATAGCCGGCCGCCTGCAGACCCCGAACGCATGTCATCCTCCGAAGCCGCCGCCCCCGAACTCACTCTGATCGTGGCCATGGACACCGCCGGCGTGATCGGCGCCGAGGGGGGCATGCCCTGGCATATCCCCGACGATCTGCGCTGGTTCAAGGCGCAAACGCGCGGCAAGCCGATCCTGATGGGCCGGCGCACGTTTGACTCCATCGGCCGGGCGCTGCCCCAGCGGCGCAATCTCGTGCTCACCCGGGATCCCGGGTTCGCCGCGCCCGGCTGCGAACGCGTGGCCGATCTGGACGAAGCGATCGCCGCGGCCCGCGCGGACGGCGCCGCGGAGCTGATGGTCATCGGCGGCGCCCAGGTCTACGCGCTCGCGCTGGCGCGGGCCCATCGTCTGCTGGTGACGCGCATCGACGGCCACTACGCCGGTGACACGCACTTTCCCGCGGTCGACTGGTCGGCCTGGCGGCTGGTCGAGACGCAGTCGGTGGCTGCCGCCGGCGAGGTGCCCGCCCACCGTTTCATGACATGGGTGCGGGCCGCGGCTTAAACTGGAGCGGTTACTCACTGCCCCGGAGCACCCATGGCGGACCTGAAGGCCGATTTCGAGCAGGCGCAGGAAGACGTGCAGAAGCTGTCGTCGCGCCCGAGCAACGACGATCTACTCGCCCTCTACGCGCACTACAAGCAGGCCACGGTCGGCGACGTGGAAGGCAAGCGTCCGGGGTTCACCGATCTCAAGGGCCGCGCCAAGTACGACGCCTGGGCCAAGCTCGCCGGGACCAAGGCCGATACCGCCATGCGCGGTTACATCGAGAAGGTCAACTCCTTGCTCGACGCCGACAGCTGAGCCTCGGGCCCGCCGCATGTCGCCGGCCGGGCGCGATACGCTGGGATGCGTAGCCGTGGCCGCCGGATCACGGGCCGGGTCGGCGGCATGCGATCCGTTGATCGCCGCCGCTCCGGTCGGTCTGCCTTGGCCGGGCATGGCGAACGCATCCCGACCACCGCCGTCGACGTAGAGTCCCGCGCAATGACCGATTCCATCGACTGGCTGGTATTCGATCTCGGCGGCGTGCTGGTGGACGTGGCGCCGCCGGCGGATACGCTGACCGACCTTGCCGCGCGCAGCGACACGGCCGTCGAGCGGCTCGCGCCGCTGCTGCGCGAGCGTTTCAAGGCGCGCCCGTTCTCGCTCGCCGAACGCTTTCAGGTGGGCGAACTCAACGCGCGCGCCTTCCACGCCGCGCTCAACCGCGAACTGACGACGCCGCTGGACTTCGACACGCTGACCGCGGCGCTCGAACGCATGCTCCGCGGCGAAAAGACCGACACTGCGGCGCTCGTGGCCCGGCTGGGCCGTTGCCATCGCCTGGCCTGCTACAGCAACACCAACGCCGTTCACTGGCGTTGTATCGCGCGTGAGTTCGGTTTTTTCGCGCACCTCGATCGCGCCTTCGCGTCGCAGGAGGTCGGCTACGCCAAGCCCGATCCCCGGGGCTTCGCCGCGGTGGCCGCCGCACTGGGCGCGGCGCCGGGCGCATGCCTGCTCATCGACGACCGCCGGATCAACGTCGAGGGCGCCCGCGCGGCGGGTTGGCAGGCGCTGGTCTTCCACGACGCGACTGCGCTCGAGGCCGATCTCGCGGCCCTGGGCGTGAGCGCGCCGGCCGCGGCATGACGCTGCCGCGGGAGATCGCCGGGGACTCGCCCGCGCGTGCCGATCACATCGCCCGGCTGCGCGATTTCATCGCCGCGCATCGGCGGCTGTTCGTGCTCACCGGTGCGGGTATCAGCACGGCCTCGGGTATCCCGGACTATCGCGATCGCGACGGCGGCTGGAAGGGGGCGGCGCCGATCCAGCATCAGGCGTTCATCACGCATCTGGCCAAGCGGCGGCGCTACTGGGCCCGCAGCATGGCGGGCTGGCCGCCGGTCGCCCGCGCCCGCCCCAACGCCGCACACCGGGCGCTGGCGCGGTTGGGACGGGCGGGGCGCGTGCGCCTGCTGGTCACGCAGAACGTGGACGGCCTGCACCAGGCGGCCGGCAGCCGCGCGGTGATCGATCTGCACGGCCGTCTCGATCGCGTGGTCTGCCTGGACTGCGACAGCCGGCTGTCGCGCCACCGCGTTCAGGAGATGTTGATCGAAGCCAACCGGGACTGGCTGCATGATGCCGGCGTCATCCGGCCGGACGGTGACATCGAACTGGGCGACGTCGATTACGACGCGTTCCGGGTGCCGGCCTGTCCGGCGTGCCGCGGCATTCTCAAGCCCGACGTCGTCTTCTTCGGCGGCGCGGTGCCCAAAAAACGGGTGACCCGGGCCTGGAACGCGCTCGCGCGCTCGGACGCCGTGCTCGTGGCCGGCTCCTCGCTCATGGTCTGGTCCGGCTATCGCTTCGTGCGCGAGGCCGCGGCCCGCGGCCTGCCGATTCTGGCGATCAACCGCGGCCGCACCCGTGCGGACGATCTGATCACCCACAAGCTCGACGACGACTGCGCGGCGCTGCTCGACGCGGCGATCGCGGAGGCCGACGGCGGCTGACGACGAGGCGCGCTGCCGGCGGGGTCGATCACGGCTCGTGTGGCCGGCGGGATGACGTGTGTCGGTATCGCTCCGAAGGCAGGCGGGCTGTGATCGGCTTCGCAGGGAGCGGCGGATTCGTGCCGGTCAGGGCTCGGGCAGGCGGGCGAGGCGATGGCTGAAAACCGCAGTGCCGTCGCTCGGCGCGCTCGCAGCGTGACGGCCGTCGCCACACCGACGGCGGCCAAGCGATGGCCTGCGCGTCCATGTCGGCGCGCGGTCCCGATCCCGCCGGCGGCGGCCCGCCCCCGGGGGG
>NZ_AYKF01000109.1 GCF_003732545.1 Salinisphaera orenii subsp. halophila YIM 95161
GCGGTGAAGATGTCGAAGACCCGATATCCGCTCAATCGGCAAGCCGCGCCGCTTAAGTGAACGGCATTACGGCCGAAGCCGGGCTTTTTTGTGGACGACCGCCGAGGCGATCAGCCGGCGCGCTTGGCCTTGAGCTCCAGGCGCCGCGCGTGCAACACCGGCTCCGTGTAGCCGGAGGGCTGCTCGACGCCCTTGAAGATCAGATCGCTCGCGGCCTGGAAGGCCACCGAATCGTCGAAGTCCGGCGCCATGTTGTGGTAGCTCGGATCCCCCTCGTTCTGGCGATCCACCACGGCGGCCATGCGTTCGAGCGTCTCGCGCACCTGCTGTTCGCTGGTGACGCCGTGATGCAGCCAATTGGCCACGATCTGGGAGGCGATCCGGCAGGTCGCGCGGTCTTCCATGAGCTGGGTGTCGGTGATGTCGGGCACCTTCGAGCAGCCCACGCCCTGATCGACCCAGCGCACGACATAACCCAGGATGCCCTGACAGTTGTTGTCGAGTTCCTTCTGGATCTCGTCGGCCGACAGCTCGCGGTCGAGCAGCGGAATCGTGAGCAGATCGTCGAGATAGTTCTCGCGACGGGATTCCAGCTCGGCCTGACGCTCGAGCACGTTGCAGCGATGGTAGTGGATGGCGTGGAGCGTGGCCGCGGTCGGCGACGGCACCCAGGCGCAGTTGGCGCCCGCCTTCGGGTGGCCGATCTTGGCCTCCATCATGTCGGCCATGTTGTCCGGCGCGGGCCACATGCCCTTGCCGATCTGCGCCTTGCCGCGCAGGCCAACGGCCAGCCCGGTATCGACGTTGTTGTCCTCGTAGGCCTTGAGCCAGGGCTGGGATTTCATCTCGCCCTTGGGCAGCATCGGGCCGGCCTCCATCGAGGTGTGGATCTCGTCGCCGGTGCGGTCGAGAAAGCCCGTGTTGATGAAGATCGTACGCTCGCGCGCCGCACGGATGCATTCCTTGAGGTTGACCGTCGTGCGGCGCTCCTCGTCCATGATGCCGACCTTGAGCGTGTTCGGGCTCAGACCGACGGCCTTCTCCACGGCCGCGAACAGCTCGACCGTGAAGTTGACCTCGGCCGGGCCGTGCATCTTGGGCTTGACGATGTAGACGCTGCCGGCACGGCTATTGGTGTGCGGGCCGTTGCGCTTGAGGTCGTGCAGGGCGATCGTGCCGGTGGCGAGCGCATCGAGGATGCCTTCCGGAATCTCGTTGCCCTCGCCGTCCAGCACCGCCGGCGTGGTCATCAGGTGGCCGACGTTGCGCACCAGCATCAGGCTGCGCCCCGGCAGGGTCAGGGCCGAACCGTCGGCGCCCGTGTATTCGCGGTCGGCGTTGAGCTTTCGGGTGATCGTCTTGCCGCCCTTGTCGACCGTCTCCTGGAGATCGCCCTTCATCAGGCCGCACCAGTTGGCATAGACCAGCGCCTTGTCCTCGGCGTCCACCGCCGCGACCGAGTCCTCACAGTCCTGGATAGCGGTGACCGCCGCTTCCATGAGGACGTCCTTGACGCCGGCGGCGTGATCCTTGCCGATCGGATGCTCGGCGTCGATCTGGATTTCGGCGTGCAGTCCGTTGTTGACCAGCAACACGGCGTCGGGCGCGGACGCCTCACCCTGATAGCCGGCGAACTGCTTGCCGTCCCGGAGCGTGGTGTGGCTGTCGCCGACGTCCACGGCCAGCTTGCCGTTGTCGATGCGGTAGGCGGTCGCATCGGCATGCGAGCCCTCGGCCAGCGGAAACGCCTCGTCGAGGAAGTCGGCCGCCCAGGCCATGACCTTGGCGCCGCGCTTGGGGTTGTAGCTCGTGCCCTTTTCGGCGCCGTCGCTCTCGGGAATGATGTCGGCGCCGTAGAGGGCGTCGTACAGGCTGCCCCAACGGGCGTTGGCCGCATTGAGCGAGAAACGCGCGTTGGTGATCGGCACCACCAGCTGCGGCCCCGGCACGGTCGCGATCTCGGGATCGACGTTCTCGGTCGAGACCTGGAAGTCCTCGCCCTCGGGCACCAGATATTCCAGCTCCTCGAGCAACTGCTTGTATTCGCCGAAGTCGAAGGCGTCGCCGCGGTGTTCGCGGTGCCACTTGTCCAGCGTTTCCTGGACATCCCGGCGATGCTTGATCAGGCCGGCGTTGCGGGGGCCGAACTCCGCGACCAGATCGGCCAGCGTCTGCCAGAACGCATCCGGCTCGACCCCGGTGCCCGGCAGTGCCTTCTCGATCAGGTCGTGTAGCGGCTTGCCGATCTGCAGGCCCGCCTTTTCGATACGCTCAGTCATAGCTCGCCCTTGGAAATGTGGATCGCGGCCGCGTCAGCACGCCGCACGCGTCGAAACAAACGGGAATGATAACAAAACCGGCTCCCTCGACGCCCCCGACCTTCGCCTACCGACGGGCCGCCGGACGCGCCCGCGTACGCTGCTCCAGCCGCCTCAGGAATTCGCCCATGATGCGATCGTAGAGCGCGTCGCCGAGCACCGCGTCCTCCACCCCGGCATCAATGCTCGGGTTGTCGTTGATCTCGATCACGCGGATGCCGGCCGCAGTCTGCTTGAGATCGACGCCGTACAGGCCGTCACCGATCAAATTCGCCGCGCGCACCGCGGTTTCGACCACCTCGGCCGGCGCCTCCTCGACCGCCAGCGTGAACGAATCGCCCTCGCTGTACTGACCGTCGTCGCCGTGCTTGACGATCTGCCAGTGGCCGCCGGGCATGGCGTACTGGCATACGTAGAGCGGCTTGCCGGCGAGCACCCCCACGCGCCAATCGAACTCGGTGGGCATGAATTCCTGGGCCAGCGCGAGCTCGGAATCGTCCAGCAGGCGCGCGGCGATCTCATCGAGTTCGGCACGATCGGCGGCCTTGAACACGCCCTTGGAGAACGCGCCCTCGGGCGCCTTGAGCACCATCGGAAAACCCAGCAGCCCCGGCAGACGCTCGACCTCGCGCTCGCCGAAGATGCAGGCCCTGGGCGCGGCCACCCGATAGCGGCTGAGCAGTTCGGCCAGATACACCTTGTTGGTACAGCGCAGAATCGAGGTGGGGTCGTCGATCACCACCAGCCCTTCGCGCTCGGCGCGGCGCGAGAACGCGTAGGTGTGATGGGCCAGGCGCGTGGTCTCGCGGATGAACAGCGCGTCGAACTCCGCCAGGCGGCCGAAATCGCGCCGCGAGATCCGTTCGACCTCCAGCCCCAGGCGGCGCCCGGCCGCCACGAACTGCGCCAGCGCCGCCGCATTCGACGGCGGCTGCGGATCGTCGGCGTCGACGAGCATGGCGACGTCGAAGCGCGCCGCCCGGCGCTTGCGGGCGGAACGCCAGCCTTTGGCGACGTGCGCATCCAGCGCGCGGGCCAGACAATCGGCCTCGCCGGCCTCCAGCGCGCGGATCGACAGCGTGCGCAGCCCGGCCACGCTCACCCGCTCCTTGCGACGGCGCAGATCCACGTGCAGCAGCGGCACCGCGAACTGTTCGAACAGCCGGCGCGCGAGCGGCGCCAGCACCGGATTCTCGCACTGGCCGAGACAGACGTTGAAGTGCGCGGGCAAGGCGGCGCGCTCGGCATCGTCCAGCGCGTCCAGATATTGGGCCAGCGCCGGGATCTCGCTGCCGTAGAGAATCTTGCGCGACAGATCCTGCAGCGTGGCCACCGAGGCGAGCACACGGTGCCCGCGCGCCTCGGCCAGCAGCGAGCAGTAATAGCCCAGGCTCTGGTAGCGCATGCTCCGGCACAGGTTGATCACGTGCAGCTCGGCCTCGGCGAAGGCCGGATCGCTGAGATACTCGTCGGCGATGACCAGCCGCACCGCCGGCGCGGCGCCCTTCCAGTCGCGCCGCGACTCCACCACCACGATCGGCTCGGCCATCGGTTCGTTCTACTCGCTTGGGGGAGACAGGATCTTCTCGAGGCGCACGCCATCCTCGCGCCGCGCGCCGGGGCCTCGATAGTAATCGCAAAGCGGTGTCGTTTCGCGATAACCCGCATGCGCGAACAATGCCCGCGAGGCGTGATTCGACGCACGTGCCTCGGCCCGCATCAGAGTGCAGCCCTGCACGAGCGCACGCGCCTCGGCTGCCGCGAGCAGCGCAGCGGCGATGCCGCGCCCGCGGGCCGCATCGCTCACCGCGATCGAATACAGCCGTGCCACGCGGCTGGCGCGCCGATAGAGCACCACCACATCGGCCACGATCGCCTCATCCAGCACGCACACCAGAAAATCCGCGTGGGCACGGGTGAGCAGATGACGCAGGCTGCGCCGGCTCTGGGCATCGCAGGTGAAGCAGGCCGCCTCGAGCGCGGCCACGGCGTCGAGATCGGCCGCACGGGCCGCACGAATCGCGTTGGAGACAGCGCCGGGCATGGCCGCGAGTATAGCCGGCCACGCCCGGTGTCAGCGGTTTTCGAGCGCCGGGGAGCGCACCCGCGCGCCGGCCGCTACTTCGGCTGCAGCTGATTGATGAGCGTGCGCGCCGCGGCAGCCGACGAGTCCGGATTCTGCCCGGTCACCAGATTGCCGGCGACGACCACGTGCGAGGCCCAGTCGTCGCCGCGCGAGTAGTTGGCGCCGTTGTCCTTGAGCATGTCCTCGACCAGAAACGGCACCACCTCGGTCAGGCCCACGGCTTCTTCCTCGCTGTTGGTGAAGCCGGTCACCTTGAGACCGTTGACCAGCGGCCCGCCCTTGTCGTTTTTCGCCCGGCGCAGCACGCCCGGCGCGTGACAGACCAGGCCCAGCGGGGTGCCGTCGGCATAGCTGCGCTCGATCAGGCCGATCGAATCCGCGTCTTCGGCGAGATCCCACAGCGGGCCGTGGCCGCCGGGATAGAACACCGCGTCGTAGCGATCGTTGGCGACGTCGGCCAGCCTGTGGGTCGAGGCCAGCGCCTGCTGAGCATCGTTGTCCTGCTTGAAACGGCGGGTGGCCTCGGTCTGGGCCTCCTCGCCATCGCTAGCCGGGTCCACCGGCGGCGCGCCGCCGGCCGGCGAGGCCAGCACCACTTCGGCGCCGCCGTCGCGAAACACATAGTAGGGCGCGGCGAATTCCTCGAGCCAGAAGCCGGTCGGCTTGCCCGTGTCGCCGAGCGCGTCGTGCGAGGTCAGTACCATCAGTATCTTCATCGTCACATCCTGTCGGTGATCCAACTGTTGTCGATGCGGCCGTTCGCACGCCGTTGCAAGCGGGCCCCGTACCGCAACGGCACGAGGCTGACCGGTCGAATCGCGCCACTAGCACCGGCGCGGCCGCCGGTATGGCCGACGAGCCTACGGCACGGTCACCACGATTTTGCCGAACTGCTGGTTCGATTCCATGTAGCGGTGCGCTTCGACCATCTCGGCAAAGCCGAAGGTACGCGACACCGTGGCGGTAAAATCGCCGGCTTCGAGACCGTCGGTGACGAAGCGCTTTCCGCGCGCGAAGCGTTCGGGATCGCCGATCACCTCGAAGAGCGTATAGCCGCGCATGGTCAGGGCCTTGTTGAGACCCTTGATCAGCGGGAACGGCGTCGGCTCGCCCGACAGCGCGCCGTAGACGAACAGGATGCCGGCGGGCGCCATCGCGTCCACCAGCGTCTCCACGCCGGAGCCGGCGACGGGATCGAACACGACCCGCGCGCCGGCGTTGTCGGTGATGCGCATGACTTCCGCGGCCAGGTCCTGTTCCTCGGTGGCGATCACGTGGGCCGCCCCAGCCTTCTTGAGTTCGTCGACCTTGGCCGACGTGCGGGTCGCCGCGATCGAGATCGCCCCGACGCGGTTGGCGATCTCGATCGCCGCCAGGCCCACGCTGCTGGAGGCCGCCGGGATGATCACGGCATCGCCCGCCGCGAGTTCGCCGATCTCGATGAGCGCGCCGTAGGCGGTGAGAAACGGCATCCAGACGGCCGAGGCCTGCACCGCATCCAGGCCCCGCGGGCGCGGAGTCACGGCATGGGCCGGCACGATCGCGCGCTCGGCATAGAAGCTGTAGTCGTTCATCGAGAACGCCGGAATCACCGAGACCGCATCGCCCGCGGCGACGCCGGTCACGTCCGCGCCCACGGCCTCGACGATGCCCGCGCCTTCGTAGCCGATGCCGGCGGGCAGCTTCGGATCCTCCAGATAGGCGCCGGAACGAAACATCGCCTCGGCGCGGTTGAGCCCGATCGCCTCGACCTGGACGCGCACCTCGCCGGCGCCCGGTTCGCCGACCTCGACGTCCTCGTAGCGCAGAACCTCGGGGCCGCCGGTCTCGTGAAAACGTATCGCCTGGGTCATGGTGACTGTTCCTTAGCGTCCGGCGCATGCCTGCGCGCCGGCTGTGATTCGAGGCACGCGATCGGGATCGCGTGTACTGCCCTGTTGATGGCCTCGACGGGCCGGCGAATCAAGGCTTACCGCACGCCGGCGACGATACGCGCCGCGTTCAGCGCGGGTGGCGCCGGTCTTCGCTCACACGCCCGCGCATCGCCGCGCCCGCGGCGTGGAGTCGCAGCAACGCGGCCACGGCGAGGCGGTGGACCGGCGTGAACACCACGAGCGGCACCGTGAGCAGCGCGGTGACCACGCCGCCGATGAGCACGTCGCTGAACCAGTGCGCGCCGGCGACCAGCCGCGGCAGCACGCAGCACGTCGCCAGCACGAGCGACACCAGGCCATAGCGCCGCCCTGCGAGACACCACACCAGAAAAGTGAAGGTCGCCACCACGGTGGCGTGATCACCGGGAAAACTCCGGGCCGAATGATCCTTGACGTGAAAGCCCACCTGCGCGGACAGGCGGGTGAACGGCTGCAGCACCAGCGACGGGCTCGCCCGGCGAACGTCAGTGAAAAGCCACTCGCGCGTCAGCCCGACCAGCACCACCAGCGTCACGACGATCAGCGCCGTGCGCGCGACACGCTCGGCGCGCGGGGCGTTGCGCCCGGCCACCACATAGATGCCCAGCACCCCGAACAGCACCAGCGCGGCCACATAGTCGAACACGCGCAGATTGGCGCTCGCCCAGAACAGCTGTTCGGCATGGCTGGTGCGCACCAGCGCGTTCAGATCGAGCGCGATCCAGGCATCGAGGCCGTCCCATAGCGCCCGCGTCGCCGGCACGCTGTAGGACAGCACCAGCAATGCCGCGATCGCATAGGCCGCGATCAGGCCGCGCGGGTTCCAGGGGTGAGGAATACGGGCGTGCATGGCATATCGGACTGACGGAGGGTTACGGAATTATCCGCTCTTCGATATTTGTTTGCACTATACACTTACCGCGTTCGATCCCGCGGCAGACGAATGCGCACGATCAGCCCGCCGCCCTCGGCGTTGACCAGCCCGATCTCGCCGCCGTGCCCCTGAACCACCGAGCGCGCGATCGACAATCCCAGGCCGGTGCCGCCGGTTTCGCGGCTGCGTGAGGCCTCCAGCCGCACGAACGGGTCGAACACCCGCTGCATGTCGGCGTCGTCGATGCCCGGGCCGGTATCGGCGATTTCGAGCACGACCGACTCGGCGCCGTCGCTGAGCGTGAGCGTGGCGCGCTCGCCGTAGGCCAGCGCGTTGTCGATGATGTTGCGCAGCGCGCGCCGGATCGCCACCGGGCGGCACACCAGCGCGACGCGCCCCTCGGGCTCGAAGACCACCGCGGCGCCGCTGGCGCGGTAGTCCTCGCACAGGGCATCGACCAGGGCCGACAGATCCACGTTGCGCGTGGCCTCGGCGGCGGTCTCCTCGCGCATGAAGGTCAGCGCGGCCTCGCTCATGCCGGCCATGTCCTCGAGCGTGCGCGCCATCGAACGGGTGTTGTCGTCGTCGGGCAGAAACTCCAGGCGCAGGCGCAGCGCGGTGATGGGCGTACGCAGATCGTGGGCGATGGCCGCGACCATACGCGTGCGCTCGGCCATGAAGCGGGTCAGGCGCTCGCGCATGCGGTTGAATGCGGTGATCGAGCGCCGGATCTCCTCCGGGCCCCGTTCGGGCAGCGGGTCCACGTCCTCGCCGCGGCCGAAACGCTCGGCCGCGCGTGCGAGCTCGCGCAGCGGGCGCGTCATGCGGCGGCTGGTCACGACCACGATCATCACCATCAGCAGCGCACTGACCAGCAGCGTGGTCAGCGACGACTGCGCCCAGCGCCGGGTCGGGTCGAACAACCGCTGGCGCGCGCGGAGCCACTGGCCCTCGTCGAGACGCACGGCCAGACGCAGCGCGTCGCCCGCCTGGCGATTCGGGCCATGCGCCAGCCCCGGCCCGATCGCAACCCGCAGCCGGGCGACGTCCACTTCCATCCCGCGGGCGAGATCGCGTGCCATGCCGCGCGCTTCCGGGCTGTGCTGCTCGAACAGGCGGCCGGGCGAGTCCGCCAGGCGATAGCGCAGGTCGCGCGTCGACAAGGCCTTGACCACGTCGGCGCGATGCACGGGCGGCACGAAATCGAGCGTGCGCATGGCACTGGCCACGCTCTCGCCCATGTTCGACAGCACCACGCGCTCGAGAAAACGATCGCGCTCGTGCATGAAGATGAAGAAACTCACCAGCTGGGAGACCACCAGCGCCAGCAGCGTGAGCGCGACGATGCGCCCGGACAGGCTGGCCGGCACCACGCGCATCAGTCGGCCTCCGTGGCCGGATCGGCGACAAAGCGATAGCCCCCGCCCCAGACCGTCTTGATCAGCCGAGGGCTCGCCGGGTCGCGTTCGATCTTGCGGCGCAGCCGGCTGACCTGATTGTCGACGCTGCGATCGAAGACCTCGGCGTCGCGGCCCTGGGTCAGATCCAGCAGCTGCTCGCGCGAGAGCACGCGGTTCGGGTGGCGCACGAACGCCAGCAGCAGCCGGTACTCGCCCGTCGACAGGGCGACCGCCAGACCGCTGTCGTCGACCAGCTCCTGCTGGGCGACGTGGAAAAGCCAGCGATCAAAGCGCACGCTGGCCTCTTCCGGCTGGTTGCGCTGGGCGGGCAGCGCGGTCGCGCGCCGCAGCACCGCCCGGATGCGGGCCAGCAGTTCGCGCGGCGAGAACGGTTTGGTGACGTAGTCGTCCGCCCCCACTTCCAGACCGATGATGCGGTCGGTCTCATCGGCCACCGCGGTGAGCAGGATCACCGGGATCTCGGTGGTCTCGCGCAGCCAGCGGCACAGGCTCAGACCGTCCTCGCCCGGCATCATGATGTCGAGCACGATCAGATCCAGGGCCGCTTCGCGCACCACCCGACGGGCGTTGGCGGCGTCGGCGGCGGCCGACAGACGAAAACCGTGATCCCTGAGATACCGGGTCAGCGAATCGCGGATGTCGCGATGATCGTCGACGACGAGAATATGCGGCTGTTCGGCCATCGGCGCATGGGGGACGGCGAATGTGGCGTCAATATACCGCGCACGACATCCGTTGCCCGGCCGATCGTGTATCGATGTCCGGCAGATCGGGCCGCTGACACACTCTGCGACAATTTCGTCGGCCACGGACAGACTTGGCTGACATTTCGCCCCCTTAATAGGACACGTGCCAGGCGGCCACCGGCCGCGCACAGCCAACCCCGAAGGAGAGACCCATGAAAAACCGTGTCCTGCTCACCGCAATCACCGCCGGCCTGCTCGGCACCTCCATGGCGCACGCCCACGGCGACCGCGACCCCGGCAAGATGTTCGACGCGCTGGACGCCAATGACAACGGCCAGCTCAGCCAGGAGGAGCTGTCGAACATGCACGAGGCGATGGCCAAGCTCCGTTTCCAATCCGCCGACAGCAACGACGACGGCAAGATCGATCGCGACGAGTTCATGGCCAAGGCCGAGCAGCGCGCCGAACGCATGTTCGAGCGCATGGACGACAACGACGACGGCACGCTCGATGCCGACGAGGCACAGCCGCACCACGGTGGCAAGCACCACAAATCCGGCAAGCATCATGACGGCGACAAGCCGCACCATGACAAATCCGAAGATAAGGACAAGGGCGAACACCGCAAGGACGGCCACGGCGACCGCAAGGGCAAACACGCCGAGAAGATGCTCGAGCGCATGGACAGCGACGACGACGGCAGCGTCTCGCGCGACGAGTGGAACGACGCCATGGAGCGTGCCCACGAACGCCATGACGACAAGAAGACCGACGACCAGTAGGACATGACCGAACTGTCCGCCCCATCGCGCCGGCGCACTCGCGCCGGCGCTCTTGCATGGCTTTGCCCGCCGCGGTGCGTGCTGCGCGCCCGCGGGCTGACGGCATGCGCACTCGCGCTGCTGATCGCCGGCTGTGCGATCACGCCGGTCGACGAACTCGCGCGCCCGGCCTTCGAGATGCCCGAACGCTTCGCCCGCGACGGCGACATCCCGATGCGCGCCGACTGGTGGCAGACCTTCGACGACCCCGCGCTCGACCGTCTGGTCGACCGCGCCCTGTCCAACAATTTCACCCTGCGCTCGGCCTATGCCCGCGTCGAACAGGCGCGGGCGACGCTCGCCGCCGAAGGCGCGGCGCTGTTCCCGAGCGTCGACGCCAGCGCCGAACAGAGTGCGACACGCCGGTCGAGCGGCGACAGCGTGAGCACGAGCGTCGCCGGCGACGATTTCGATCTCGTTCAGGACCGATCCAACTGGAGCGATACCCGATCGCTGCAGTTCTCCGCCAGCTACGAGCTCGATCTCTGGGGGCGGCTGCGCAACAGCCGCGAAGCGGCGGCGTTCGACACCCGCGCCGCGGACGCGGCCCTCCAGGCGGCCGCGATCTCGGTCGCCGGCGACCTGGCCAGCAGCTGGTATCAGTATCAGGAGCTGCGCGAGCGCATCGCGCTGCTGGAAAGCCAGATCGAGACCAACCAGAACGTGCTCGACCTGACCACCTTCGCGTTCAAGCAGGGCCAGGCCGAAGCGGCCGACGTACTGCGCCAGCGCCAGGCGGTCGAATCCGTACGTGGCCAGCTCGAGCAGGCCCGCGCCAGCGCCAAGGTCGTGCGCCACGCGCTGGCCGTACTCGTGGGCGTGGCCCCGGGCGAGTTCGAGCCGCCGGACGGGCGCGACCTGGTCGAACTGCCGGCGCTGCCGGACACCGGCGTGCCCGCGGATCTGCTCATGCGCCGGCCCGACGTGCGCGAGCAGTTCTATACCGTGGCCGCGGCCGACCGGCGGGTCGCGGTCGCCGTGGCCGAACGCTACCCGCAGCTGTCGCTGTCGGCGAGCCTGTCCACGAGCACCGACGGCGCCAGCCTGTTCTCCAACTGGGTGACCCAGCTGGCCGCCAGCCTGACCCAGCCGGTGTTCGACGGCGGCGCGCTTGCCGCCGAGGTCGACCGCAGCGAAGCCGTGCTCGAGGAAACGCTCGCCGGCTATCAGCAGAGCCTGCTCGAAGCACTCGCCGAGGTCGAAGACGCACTGACCAACGAATATCGCCAGCGACGCTATATCGAACATCTCGACGAACAGCTGCGGCTCTCGGCCGAGACCGTCGACAACCTGCGCCTGCGCTATCTGCGCGGCGCCGCCGATTATCTCGACGTGCTCGACGCCCTGCTCACCCGACAGGATCTGCAGGTGGAATATCTCAGCGCACGGCGGCAGCTGCTGGACTACCGCATCAACCTCTACCGCGCGCTGGCCGGCGGCGTGGGCGAGGCATCCATCGCCGGGCGCGACACCGAACCGCTGGCCGTACCCGCCGCCGACAACGAGCCCCAACCATGAACGCGTCCCACTCGAACCGCGCGCGCATCGGCCGCGCACTCAAGGTGATTCTGCCACTGGCCGTGCTCGGTGCCGGCGTCGTGGTGGCGCTGATGGTCCTGGAGAGTCGGCCGACCGCGCCGCGCGCCGAACCGACCGAGCGCCAGGCCCGTCTGGTGACCGTCACCCCGGCCGAGGCGGCATCCCCCACGATCACGCTCGACGCCAACGGCACCGTCGAGGCCGCCGATTCCACCACGTTGCGCCCGCGGGTGTCCGGCCAGGTGGTGGCACTCGAGGACCGGCTCGCGCCCGGCACGCGTTTCGAGCAGGGCGACGTGCTCGCCCGCATCGACGACACCGACTACCGCCTGGCACTTAATAGCGCCCAGACCGATCTGGCCAACGCCCGCGCCGCGCTGCGCGTCGAACAGGGCCAGCAGGCCGTGGCCGAGCGCGAGCTCGCGCTGGTCGGCACCGAGGTCAGCGACGACGAACGCGATCTCGCCCTGCGCGGTCCGCAGCTCGAGCAGGCCCGCGCCGAGGTAGAGGCCGCCCGCACCGCCGTCGAGCAGGCCCAGCTCGACCTCGACCGCACGGCCGTGCGCGCGCCCTTCGACGGCATCGTCAGCGAGCGCAGCGCCTCCGTCGGCGATGTCGTGGCCACCAGCGACAGTCTCGCCACACTGGCCGCCACCGACGTCTACTGGGTCGACGTATCGGTACCGGTCGACCAGCTGCGCTGGATCCATGACGCCGGCCCGCAACGCAGCGGCTCGCCGGCACGTGTGCGCTATCCGGAGGCCTGGGGCCCGGACGTGTCGATTGCCGCCGAGGTGCTGCGCATCCAGCCGGCGCTCGAGACCGCGGGCCGCATGGCACGCGTGCTGCTGCGCGTGCCCGACCCGCTGGGCGCGAACGCGCCCGACAGCGGCCCGCAGCTGCTCATCGGCGCCTACGTCACCGCCGGCATCGAGGCGGACATCCCGGCCGACAGCGTCGCGATCGACTCCGGCTTCCTGCACGAAAACGACCAGGTCTGGGTGATGACGGCCGATGCCGAACTCGATATCCGCACGGTCGACGTGGTCTACCGCGACGCCATCGAGGCGATCGTGGCTTCCGGCCTGGACCCCGGCGACGCGGTGGTCACCAGCGATCTGACCGCACCGATCCAGGGCATGCCCGTGCGCGTCCAGGACGACGCCCCCCATGACCCGACCGAGAATCCGGCCGCGGCGGTGCGCGAGGATGAAGACGAAACCGCGGCCGGCGACGATGTCCGTGACCGCGACGGCCTCGACCTGCGGCTGTCGACGCGGCTGCCGATCGATCGGCCGGACCCTGATGCCGGCGACGCGCCCCGCTCATGAGCGAGCCGAGCGACAACACGCCCCGCCGCGGCCCGATGGCCTGGATGGTGGCCAACCGGGTGACGCCGAACCTGCTGATGTTCGCGCTGCTGGCCGGTGGTCTGCTGATGACGACGCTGATCAAGCAGGAGGTCTTTCCAGAGTTCAGCCTCGATCAGGTCAGCGTGACCGTCGCCTACCCGGGCGCGACCCCGGAACAGGTCGAACAGAACATCGTGCTCGCCATCGAGGAGAAGGTGCGCGATATCACCGGCATCGAGGACATGACCGCCACTGCCGCCGAGGGCAGCGGCTCGGTCACCCTCGAGCTGTCCGAGTCCGCCGACGGCCAGGCCGTGTTCCAGGACGTGCAGCAGGCGGTCAACCAGGTCACGACCTTTCCGGCCGACGCCGAGCGGCCGGTGATCTCGCTGTCGGACCACCAGCGCGACGTGCTCGACGTGCAGCTCTACGGCGACGTCGACGAAGCTGCCCTGCGCGCCTACGCCGAGGAGGTGCGCGACCGGCTGCTGCAGTCCCCCGACATCACCCAGGCCGAGCTCGAAGGCGCGCGCGACTATGTGGTGCGAGTCGAGATCTCCCAGCAACAGCTGCGCAGCTACGGCCTGACGCTGGGCGACGTCTCCGAGCGCATCGCGGCCTCGGCCGTGGACGTGGCCGGCGGCAGCGCCGACACCGACGCCGGCGAAATCCTGCTGCGTCTCAAGGGTCGGCGCGACCAGGCTCGCGAGTTCGCGCGCATCCCGATCGTGACCACCGATTCCGGCAGCGTCATTCATCTGGGCGATATCGCCAGCGTCAGCGAGGGCTTCGAGGACAGCAAGACCGAAGCCACCTACGACGGCGCGCACTCCATCGGCATCGCGGTCTATCGCGTGGGCAGCCAGACCCCGATCCAGGTCTCGGAAGCCACCCGCGCGGCGCTTACCGAGATGGAGTCCGATCTGCCGCCGTCGATCCAATACACCATCAGCGGCGACAGCTCCGAGGTCTATCAGCAACGCCTCGACCTGCTGCTCAAGAACGCCTTCATGGGCCTGGCACTGGTGCTGATCGTGCTCAGCCTGTTCCTGGACATGCGCCTGGCGTTCTGGGTGACGATGGGCATTCCCACCGCCTTTCTCGGCGCTTTCCTGTTCCTGCCGCTGATGGGCGTGACCATCAACATGATCTCGATGTTCGCCTTCATCATCGCGCTGGGCATCGTGGTCGACGACGCCATCGTGGCCGGCGAGAACATCTACGAGCGCCGCGAGCGCGGGGCGAGCTTCATGGAGGCGGCGATCGGCGGCGCCCGCGACGTGGCCCTGCCGATCTCGTTCTCGATTCTCACCAACATCGCGGCCTTCCTGCCGCTGCTGCTGGTACCCGGCTTTCTCGGCAAGCTGTTCGGCGTGATCCCGCTGGTGGTGATCACCGTGTTCCTGGTGTCGTGGGTGGAGGCGCTGTTCATCATGCCCGCGCATCTCGCACACGGGCGCAACCGGCGCGGCAATCGCGTCTCGGCGGCCATCCATCGCTATCAGCAGGCCTTCTCCAACGGCTTCTCGACGCTGGTATCACGCTACTACGCGCCGCTGGCGACACGGCTCGTGGTCCATCGCTACCTGACGGCCGCGATCGGCGTGGCGGTGCTGCTGGTGGTTCTCGCCTGGGCGGGCAGCGGCCAGATGGGCTTCACGCTCATGCCCAAGGTGGAATCCGATCGGGCTCAGGCCACCCTCACGCTGCCCTATGGCACGCCGATGGACCGCATGCAGGCCACCCGCGACCGGCTGGGCGAGGCCGCCGAGCGCGTGATCGCGGCCAACGGCGGCGACGATCTCGCCACCGGCGTGTTCGCCACCATCGAGGAGAACAGCATCGAGACGCGGGTCTATCTCACCGCCGCCGACGTGCGCCCGATCACCACCGCCGCTTTCATTCGCGAATGGCGCGACGAACTCGGCGAGATCGCCGACCTGCAGTCTTCTCAGTTCCAGTCCGACGCCGGCGGCCCCGGCGCGGGCAAGGCGATCACCGTGGAGCTGTCACACCGCGACACGGACACGCTCGATCGCGCCGCGGAGGCGCTCGCGGCGCGCATCGGCGAATTCGCGGGCACCACCGACATCGACAGCGGCGTCGCCCAGGGCAAGAACCAGATCGAATTCACTCTCAACGACGCCGGTCGCAGCCTCGGACTGAGCAATGCCGACGTCGGCGCCCAGGTCCGGGCGGCCTTCTACGGCGACGAAGCCCTGCGGCAGCTGCGCGGGCGCAACGAGGTCAAGGTGATGGTCACGCTGCCCGAGGCCGAACGGGACAGCACCGCGGCGATCCGCAATCTGCTCATCCGCACCCCGGAAGGCACGCGAGTGCCACTGCATCAGATCGCCGACATCGACTACAGCCGCGCCTACACGGAGATCACCCGCCACAACGGTCGCCGCAGCATCGAGGTCACGGCCAACGTCACGCCCTTCGATGCGACCAGCCGCATCACCCAGGCGCTCAACGCCGAGACCCTGCCCGAACTCGCGGCCGACTATCCGGGCCTGACCTATGGCTACTCCGGGCGTCAGGAGGACACGGCCGACTCGATGCGCTCGCTGTTCATCGGCTTCATCCTGTCGATGGCCGCCATCTACATGCTGCTGGCGATCCCGTTCGCCAGCTACATCCAGCCCGTGATCGTGATGATCGCGATCCCGTTCGCGGTGGTCGGCGCCATCATCGGTCACGAGATCATGGGCTATTCGCTGTCGGTGATCAGCCTGATGGGCGTCGTCGCCCTGGCGGGCGTCGTGGTCAACGATTCGCTGGTGCTCATCCACTACGCCAACACATTGCGCAATGCGGGCGAGAACGCGATCGACGCCGTGCGCCTGGCCGCGGTGCGCCGATTCCGCCCGATCCTGCTCACCACGCTGACCACCTTCGGCGGCCTCGCGCCGATGATCTTCGAGACGTCGCTGCAGGCGCGCTTCATGATCCCGATGGCGATCTCGCTGGGCTTCGGCATTCTGTTCGCCACCGGTATCACGCTGGCCCTGGTGCCCTGCTTCTACGTGATCGTCGAGGATCTGCGTACCGGCATCGCCCGACTCGCACCCGCCTCCCAGCACTAGCGTGCCCGGCCGACGCTGGTACGACCGTTCGCGCTGGAGCCCGCACGGGCCGCAGTCAAACCGGCACGTGCAGCCGGGGGCCGGGTGCCGCGGCGAAGCCGATGCGCGGGCGGGCGGGCCTTTCGTCGCAGTCCACGTAGCCGGGGCTCTGCTCGCATTGACCGGGCGCGCGTGCCCGACCCGCGGCCGAGCGGTTATCCTTGGCTCATGTCCGACCACACCCCGCGTTCATGAAAGCGCACGCCGCCGTCCTTCTTCTGCTCGTCGGGCCGCTGCTGGCCGCCTGTACCGGCAACGCCGGTGTCCGGACGGATACGGGGCCGGGCGCGGGCGACACCGTGATCGCGGTGCCGGACACGGGCGGCATGCTCGGTGACCGGCTGCGGCGCAGCCTGTCGCAGCGCGGCTGGTCGCTGTTGCGCTACGACCCCGAGGCACTCGAGCGCAGCCGCGACTACGCGCGGCTCGCCGCGCAGGCCCGCTACCGGCTGACGCTCACCGCCCGCCGTATCGGCAATTGCGGCAGCGAGATGCCGAGCTATATCTACAATACGGCGCTGATCGCCAACGAAAACGGGCATGTCGCGCTGGCCCTCACCGGTGCGGACTGTCTGGACAGCGTGGCTGCGCGCTTCGAATCCGAGCTGGCGCGACGGCGTATCACGCCGCCTGAGACCGCGGCGGCCGAATAGGGCCGATCAACACTGCATGCGAGCCCGCCGGATGCAGCGGTCGCCGATCGTCGCGGCGACTTCGATGCTCTCGAGCCTGCTAGCCCGGATATTGCACCAAACAGAACGGCGAAGCCGGTATAATCTCTTTAGTAACAACCAATTACTTA
>NZ_AYKF01000110.1 GCF_003732545.1 Salinisphaera orenii subsp. halophila YIM 95161
TTTTCGTGACGCGGTCGCGCCGCGACAGACGACTGCGATCTAGAAGTTGTAGATCGCCGAGGCCTGCACCGTATCGGCGTCGGCGTCGAGGCCGTTCTGCTGCTCGTAGTCCACGTGGTTGTACTCGATACCGACGGTGAACGGATCCACCGGCGTGTACAGCAGGTTGACCGCCAGCGAGGACGACTCGTCGTGGAGATCCCCGGTATCGAAGGCGGCGTCGTCCGGATCCTCGGAGTAGGCCTGACCGTAGACCAGATTGGTGGTCCACTTCTCGGCCAGATCCTGCGAGATCGTGCCGATGAAGCCCCACTGCCTGATCGGCTCTAGATCGCCGTCGCTGGTCACGTAGCCGTCCGGGGCGCCGGCGGGGGCATAGATGTACTTGGCGATGCCTTCACCGCCGGAGACGGTCGCCATGAGCGTCGTGCCGGTCGGCAGACTCCAGCTCGCACCGGCATCCAAACCCCATGCGAATGTGCTCTCCTCACCGGAATCGAAACCGTATGACGCAACGGTATTACCATCCGCGTCTACCGTTTCACTAAGCACATCGCCCTGCAGCTTCCGGGCCACGCCCGCGAACTGGAAGCTGAAGCTGTCAGTGGGCGCCGCCTTGTAGCGGAACGTGAAGTCCGGCAGCGGCTGATCGGTATCATCGATCGCGTTGCTGTCCGCGGTGGACCCGAAACCGACGTTCGCGACGTTGTTATCGTCCGGACCGAAGAAGCCCTGGCCCTGCGGCGCCTCGAGGGCGACGTCCAGCGAGCTGTCCTCGGAAAGATCGAAGGTGTAGCGCACCTGGGCCTGACGCTCGAACAGCTGGGCCTGCGGGCCGTAGAAGTTGAGCATCGTGCCGTAGTTGAAGTCCGAGAAGGTGGACCAGTCGCGGCCGATCAGCCAGTTGCCCAGCGTCAAATAGGCGCGGCGCACGCGCGGCTGCGGGCCGGTGTCGAAGCCGAAGTCGCCGCGGCCGTAGAAGTCCATCTCGATATAGCCGCCGAGGTCGCCAAGGGCCGTGGGCGTGGTCGTGGCCAGCTTGAGCCGCGTCTGCTTGACGGTGGCACCGAGGGTCTCGTCGCCCGGGCTGTCGGTGCCTTCGGCGAGGCGGGTGCCGATCGCATCGGACGGGCCGAGCGAGGCGCCGTAGTCGTCCTCGAAGCCGTACACGGCGTCGGCCTTGATGTAACCGGTCAGCTCGATGGTGGTGTTGCCCACCTTGAAGCCGGATGCGTCGTCATCGGAGGCGGACGTCTCCGCGGCGGCCTGTTCGGCCTGTTCCGCACGCTGTTCGGTGCGCTGCTGCTGGGCCTGCAGATCGTTGAAACGGCCCTGCAACTCCTGGATCTGCTGACGCAGTTCCTGCATCTGCTGCTGCTGGCTCTGCGCCGCGGCCGGCATGGCCGAGAACAACAGCGGTACGGCGATGGTCGTGCCCAGTACGCCGCGGACGGCTGCGCCCACACGCGTGGTGCGCTTCGGTGTCGTGCTCATGATTTTCTCCCTGTGATAAACCCCCCAAACCGTGCCCCAAACACGATCCGGTTCAGGGGACTGTAACCCATTCTTCACACGCGCGCCACGCCGCTGAATCAAAGATTCCCGAAAAATTGGTGCACGAATATGTCGCACAAATCATGCACATACATAGGGCAGACATGAACTCGCGGGCCGGGGCCCGGACCCGGTCCGCCCGTAGGCGCGGCGTCCCGGCGACGCTACACTGGCGGTCGTGAATCAGCCCAAGCAGAAACTCGTCATCGGGATCTCGTCGCGGGCGCTGTTCGACCTCGAGGACAGCCATCGCGTGTTCGAGGAGCACGGCCGCGAGGCCTACTGCGACTACCAGATGGCGCACGAGGAGGACGTGCTCGCGCCGGGGGTGGCCTTCGACCTGGTGCGCAAGCTGCTCGCGCTCAACGACGCCGAGCACGAGCGCGTGGAGGTGATCCTGCTGTCGCGCAACAGTGCCGATACGGGCCTGCGGGTGTTCAACTCCATCGCCCACCACGCCCTGCCGATCACACGAGCGGCGTTCACCAGCGGCAGTTCGCCGTACCGCTACGTGGGCGCCTTCGGGGCCGATCTGTTCCTGTCCGCAGATCCGGACGACGTGCGCGCGGCGCTGAATGCCGGCTGCGCCGCGGCGACCATTGGTCCGGGCCAGTCGCTCGACCGGGGCGAGGGCGCGCTCCGGATCGCCTTCGACGGGGATGCGGTGCTGTTCTCGGACGACGCCGAACGCATCTTCAAGGAGCAGGGGCTGGCGGCGTTCACGGCCAGCGAGGCCAGCGCCGCCGACGAGCCGCTGCCCGGCGGGCCGTTCAAGGCGTTCCTGGAAGCGCTCACCCGGATTCAGGGCGAGTTCGATCCGGCCGACTGCCCCATCCGCACCGCGCTGGTGACCTCGCGCAGCGCCCCCGCGCACGAGCGCGTGATCCGCACGCTGCGGGCCTGGCACATCCGCATCGACGAGGCGCTGTTTCTCGGCGGCATGAGCAAGGAACGCTTCCTGGAGGCCTTCGGCGCCGACATCTTCTTCGACGACCAGGCCAGCCACATCGGCCGGGCCGCGGGCCGGGTCGCCGCCGGCCACGTGCCCCACGGCGTGGCCAACGAGCCGTCCTAGAGTTTGTTGAGGTTTCGTCCGCGTCCGCGCCAAGCGCAGTTTTTCGACGAGACGAGGCGTAGTGCGCGCCGTGCAGTCACGCTGCACCCACGTGCTGCAACGCTGGATTGCGGCCTCTTGTTAATTCCATAGGCGCTTGTCCCGAAGGGTTGGGTTGGGCCGCCCATTCGATAACGATGGGCGTCCGGCGGCGTTGCAGGCCGGGGGCGTGGCACGCCCAGAGCCGGCGGCCCGCGCCTTGCCAGCCACGGTTTGCGGCCTCCAACGCGGCGTGCTTACGGCACGTCAACAGGCTCTAACCGAGATCGCGCTCGGCGAGATAGGTGCGGAAATCGTCGTTGAGCGCCGCGACGATGTCGTCGGTCGCGGTGACCACCATCAGCTTGCGGGTGTTGAGCAGGGTCGGATAGTCGATGACGAGCAGACACTGGGCGAAGCGCGAATCCGCCTGACCCACCTGGGCCGCGGTCAGCGCCCAGAGCCCGGCGGTCTGGGCCGGCAGCTCGACGAAGTTGCGCTCGATCAGGCCGGCCTTCTCCTCGCTCATGGTCACGCCGTTGCGGCGACGCGCGATGATGTCGTTGGGCCGGCGCGGCGATATCACGTCGCCGGTGTCGCCGAGATAGGTCAGGCTGATGTGGTTGTCGTCGGTGGTGATCAGGCGCACGTCCCGCACGGTCACGCGCACATCGGTGCCGTTGGCGCAGATGACGTGCACGCGATCCTCGTCGGGGTCGCTGCGCGAAGGCCGGATGAGCTGCCGCAGTTTGTGCTCCAGGCTGCGGTTGCGCAGCACGTAGAACAGATACACGAGCCCCGACCAGATGACGAAGGACGTCACGGTTCCGAAAATGCTCTGTACGATCGACAGCAACGACATGATCCAGCCCGACCCGCCCGTGCGTGACGCCCTCCGCCATCCTAGTCCCCGGCCACCGGCATGAACGCGGGCGGCGCGATACTGGTCATCGCCGGGGCGCTGGCGATTGCTGCGCTGATTATGGCCTATCCGCACCTGCGGCGCCGCTGGCGGGCGCCGGCGGATCTGGATTCGCGGGAGCGCGACGCCCTCGTCGCGGCGCTGCCGTGGCGCGACCTGCTGGATGCGGATCAGCGCGAGCGGCTGCTCGAGCACAGCGCGCGCCTGCTGGCCGAGGTGTCGTTCATCGGCTGCAACGGCCTCACCGTGACCCGCGGAATGGAACGGGTGATCGCCGGCCAGGCGAGCCTGCTCTGTCTGGGCGCCGAGCCCGGCGACTTCGTCCTGCCGCGGGAGATTCTCGTCTATCCGGACGCCTTCTACATCCCGCAGGACGACCCGGACGAGCACGGCCTGGTGGACGATCTGCCCATGCTCGCCTCCGGCGAGGCCTGGGCCGGCGGCCGCGTGATCCTGTCGTGGCGCGACATCGTGGAGGCCCTGGCCGGCGCCGATCACAACGTGGTGCTGCACGAGTTCGCGCACCTGCTGGACTTCGCCGCCCCCGAAGCGGAGGGCGCGCCGCCGATGCACGACTTCGCCGGCTGGTCGGGCGCCTTCGGCGACGCCTTCGAACGGCTGCGCGCCGAGGGCTCGCCGGTGATCGACGTCTACGGCGCCGAAAACCCCACCGAGTTCTTCGCCGTCGCCGTCGAGGCCTTCTTCCAGCGCGGCGATGCACTCGCCGCGGCGCATCCCCGGCTCCACGCCGTGATGGTGGCCTATTTCGACATCGACACCGCCGCCCGGCCGCCCGACTTCGGCCCGCCAGCCGGCGCCGGCGAAGAAGACGGCACGTGAGCGCACGCCTCATCCGAGGCGCGACCCGAAGCGAGAAGCCGCGGCACCCACGGCGGCCGGCCTAGCGACGTCGATGACGGTCACGCCGGGCGCCGCCACGGGTCGCTGCCCGGTGTCTCGCCGCGTACGGTTCGAGCGAACGGGCACGGCGCCGCCACGGGCCGCGGTCTTGCCGGCACGCGAGGCGAACGCAGCCGCTCGAGGCACGCCGATCGCAACATCGGCCTGATGCGGGGTGAGGACGTCATACCGGGCAAGCTCACGCACGCAGGGCATCGACACCGCCGCGACCCGTCACAGCCCCGGTATCAGCCGATACCGCGAGCCGTCACGACCGAACCCGTGCCGATATTCGCTCCCGGCGCGGTAAAGTGCTTTCCGCTCGTCTCCGCACCGGACACGCCGGCGTCATGCAGCGACGCAACGCCCAGCCGCCGCTCGGCCACGGCCGTCAATCGGCCGGGCCGCGCGAGTGCGGACTCGGCCCATGGATGCGGCCGACGGCATCGTGAACCTGCCACGGGACGTGCCGACTCCGCCACTGTCAGTGTCTTTGTGAGCGCCCATCGAGGCGTGCCGCGCGGGCGCCGTCGGGGGCGGTCGCCCGTACCCACGGGCACCGTCCCAGGCCGGCATGAGCCGACGCCGAAGTCGCAGGTTTGACGAGGCGATCACGGGGCCAAGGACCCGAAGCGGCGACCGCCGCGCGGTACGATTCCGAAATGCCGCGGCCGAGCACGCGCCCGGCCGACTCGCGGCCCGTACCGGTGACACGCCCACCGGACGTTTGAACGAACTGAAACGCCGGGTACCGCCAGCCCGACTCCGTCTGAAGCCGCGGCCACTGTCGGTGCCGTCGTGCAACACGGCGGCGTCCGAGCCGCGCTCGACCGACTCGCCGTCATCGCCCGTTCGGTATGACCTCACGGCGAAGCCAGTCCATCGAACGAACGTCCGTTTTTCGTTGACCGCGACCGGCGGCCTGCCTATAGTCGCCCGATGTCCGAGTTGCTGCTCATCCGCCACGGCCAGGCCCGCTTCGGCACCGACGACTACGACCGGCTGTCGGAGACCGGACAACGCCAGGCGCGCTTGGTCGGCCGACAGCTGGCCGAACGCGGCCTGCACGTCGACGCCGCGCTGACGGGCGGCATGCAGCGTCAACGCCACACCGCCGAGCTGGCCTTGGTCCACTGGGACCCCGCGCAGACCCTGACGACCGATACCGGGTTCGCGGAGTACGACGCCGAAGCGCTGTTCACGGCCTATCTGCCCGGCGTGCTCGAGGCCGATGCCGGGCTCGCCGCCCGGCGCGAGGAGATCACCCGCGATAGGCGGCTGTTCCAGAAGACCTTCGAGGCCGTGACCCGCGCCTGGATCGCCGACGCGCCGCGGGCCGAGGCGGTGGGCGAGCGCTGGGACGCATTCCGGGCCCGGGTGCAGGCCGCCCTGGATCGGCTCCACCGCGAGCAGCCGCGGGACGCCCGCGTCGCCGTATTCACCTCCGGGGGCCCGATCGCGGTGGCCGTGGCCGCGGCGACCGACGCCGGCCCCGCGCGCACGCTCGAGCTCAACTGGTCGGTCCACAACGGCGCCGTCAGCAGCCTGCGTTCGACCCGCGCCGGCTGGCGACTGACCGGTTTCAACGACATATCCGCCCAGCACGCCGCGGGCGATCCCGCGCTGGTCACGTTTCGCTGACCATGACTGCCGACGCCGCGTCCGAGCCCGTGCCCTCGCTGCGCCGCTTCGCGCAGCGCCACGAACTGACCACGACCGCGCTGTGCGCACAGATCGTGGCCGACGGCGAGCACTCGATCAGCGTGCGCAAACCCGCGGTGGCGGCCGACAATCTCGCCCGTATCGTCGGCGCCATGCTGCGCCTGGCCAATCGCAGCGGCTTCGCGGGCATGACGCTGCGCGAGCTGGCCACCGCCAGCGGCCTGTCGCTGGGCGGGCTCTACGCCTACATCCGCAGCAAGGACGAGCTCGCCCAGATCGTCCAGCGCCAGATCGGGCGTACGCTGCACCGCGTGCTCGACGACACCCTGGCCGAGGTCGCCGGCCCCCGCGAGCGGCTGGCGGCGGCGGTGCACGCCCATATCTACGTGACCGAGGCGCTGCGCGACTGGTTTTTCTTTCTCTACATGGAGGCCCACCATCTGGCCGCGCCGCGCCGCCGCGAGGCGATGGCCATGGAGCGCGCCTCCGAGACCGTGCTCGCCGACATCATCCGCGCCGGCCAGGCGGCCGGCCACTATCGCGCGCTGGCGCCCGAACCCGCGGCCGGGCTGATCAAGGCCATGCTGCAGGACTGGTATCTCAAGCGCCGCAAGCACAGCGACCGCGGTCTGGACGTCGACGCCTACGCGGCGATGGTGATCGCCGCCGCCGAGGCCCACCTGACCGCCGAACCATGAGAGGCTCGCAACCATGACCGATATCGACTCCGCGACCGACGTCCGCGAAGGCGAAGCGCTCGACGCCGCCGCGCTGACCGCCTACTGCCGCGAGCACGCGCCCGAACTCGTCCCGGCCGCCGGCGACATCGAGGTGCGCCAGTTCCCGGGCGGCGCCTCGAACCTGACCTATCTGCTGGTCGTCGACGGCGCCGAGTACGTGCTGCGCCGGCCGCCGTTCGGCAGCAACGTGGCCTCCGCCCACGACATGGGGCGGGAATACGGCGTGCTCAGCCGCCTGCACGCGGTCTTCGACCCGGCGCCGCGGCCGATCCTGCACTGCACCGACGAATCCGTGATCGGCGCCGAGTTCTACATCATGGCGCGGCTGCGGGGCGTGATCCTGCGCCGCGACCTGCCCGCCGACGTCGAACTCTCGAAAGCCGGAGCCGCGCGCCTGTGCGAGCAGCTGCTCGACGTGCAGGCCGCGCTGCACACCACCGACGTGGATGCCGCCGGCATGGCCGACTTCGGCCGCCCCGAGGGCTACATCGAGCGCCAGATCGGCGGCTGGAACAAGCGCTATCGCAACGCCCGCACCGACGACGTGGCCGACTGCGAGACGATCATGGACTGGCTCGACGCGCGCATGCCCGACGTACAGCGGCGCGCGATCATCCACAACGACTACAAGCTCGACAACGTGGTCTTCGACGCGGACCTGACCCGGATCGTGGGCGTGCTCGACTGGGAGATGGCCACCGTCGGCGACCCGGTGATGGACTTCGGCTGCTCCATGGCCTACTGGGTGCAGGCCGACGATCCGCAGCCGCTGATCGACATCCGCATGGGCCCGACCCAGCTGCCCGGCATGCTCACCCGCGACGAGATGCTCGCCCGCTATCGCGAGAAGACCGGCTTCGCCATCGACGACTGGCCCTTCTACCGCGTGTTCGGCCTGTTCCGGCTGGCGGCCATCCTCCAGCAGATCTACAAGCGCTACGTGGAGGGCAAGACGCAGGACGAACGCTTCGCCGGCTTCGGGCAGGCGGTCAACGTGCTCGCCGCGCAGTGCGAACGCGAAATCCGCGCCGCGGCCTGAACGCGGCGACGACCCACCCACCAGGAGACCCGACATGAAGCTCTACGACACCCAGCAGGCCCCGAATCCGCGCCGGGCGCGCATGTTCATGGCCGAAAAGGGCATCGACCTCGACAGTATCGAGGTGGTGCAGCTCGATCTCGCCGCCGGCGACAACCTCGGCGACGACTACCGGCGCCGCAATCCCATGGGAACGGTGCCCACGCTGGAGCTGGACGACGGCCTGTGCCTCGGCGATTCCATGGCGATCAGTCGCTATTTCGAGGAACTCCACCCCGAACCGCCGCTGCTCGGCCGCGACGCCCGCGACCGGGCCGTGGTCGAGATGTGGAACCGGCGCATGGAGCTTAACCTGCTGTTCCCGGTCGCCATGGCATTCCGCAACATCACCGGCCATTTCAAGGACCGCGAACGCTGCTCGGCCGAGTTCGGCGAGATCAGCTTCGAGCGCGCCACGGCCATGTTCGACTTCATGGACCGCCACCTCGCCGAGCACAGCCATGTCGCCGGCGAGGCCTTCACCGTGGCCGATATCACCGCCGTCTGCGCCGTGGACTTCGCGCGGGTGATCAAGCTGCGCATCGGCGACGAGCGGCCGAACCTCGCGCGCTGGCACGCGGCCGTGTCCGAGCGCCCCAGCGCCCGCGCCTGAAGCCCCATTAACCCGCCCGGAACGCGCCGATGAACCCGGAGAACACCAGTCCCGACGTGGTGGCCATCGTCACCGATCTCGTCGGTACCACGGTCGACGCCACCACCGCCGCCGACGACCTGCCCCGCTACGTCCGGGCGCATCCGGACGATCCGGCGGTCCTGGCCTGTCTCGACGCCCTGCGCGAACAGGCCGGCGAACCCGAGGCCGACGTCGAGCGCGTGCTGGCCGAGCTCGCCGCGCAGCTGCCGGCCGCCGACCCGGACGCCCCGCCCGTCGGCTCGGATCGCGTGGCCGACCCCGACATCGCCGCCCGCATCCACGCCGACGCCGCGGCGGGGCTCCAGGCCTGGGCCGACGATCACCGGGCGCTGTTCGTCTATGCCGCGGTGCCGGCCCCGGTGCAGCGGCTGATGCTCGCCTGCAGCGACCGCGGCGATCTCGGCGACCTGTTCGGCGGCCACTTCGACACCCGCATGGGCGGGACCACGCGCCAGGCCAGCTACCGGGCGATCGCCGAGGCGCTGGGCGAACGGCCGGCCGCCCTGCTGTTCCTGTCCAGCCGCGGCGATGCGCTGGACGCCGCCGCGGCCGCCGGCTGGCAGACCTGCTGGATCGCCCGCGACGACGCTGCCGCGGAACGGGCCGAACGCCGGGAAACCCACCCCTGGGTGCCCGGTTTCGACGCCATCGAACTGCTCTGAGACGCCGCCGCGCCGGGGCACCGCCGCCCTGCGGCCGGTGGCCTGCCGGATGGCCGTCGCGCGCCAAGGCCTGTTGACGTTTCGTACGCGCCGCGTTGGAGACTGCACATCGTGTCCGACAAGGCCCGGGCCGCCGGCTCTGGGCGTGCCACGGCCCAGGCTTGCAACGCCGCCGAGCGCGCACCCTTGTTCAATGGGTGGCCCAATCCTTCGGGACAGGCGCCCATGACATTCACAAGATGCGGTAATCCGGCGTTTCAGCACGCTGGTGCAGCGTGACTGCACGGCGCCGCACTACGCCTCGTATGGCGGGACAAAAGCGCTGGGCGCGGACTCCTACGAGACATCAACAGCCCCTGGACCGCAGCGATCACCGAGTCGAGCGGACGACACACCGTTCGAGCTGCAGCCGAGTGCAGCGACCGCACGGACCCGCGCAGTTCCGGTCTGATCGCCATCGCGACACACATCCGGGCGGCGAGGCGACCTTGCCCCGGTACGCCCCGACGCACATCGTCGTCGAAGATCACCCTAGTGGTCGGCCCACGACACGGCGGCGGGACCTTACCGGGCGTGGACTCGAACTCGAACCGCATTCAATGGCCGCCGGAAACCGGTCCGATCACGCCGCGACGGCCCGCCGACGCGCGCACGACGCAGCACCGCGGCCCGGCATTCGCGTCATCCGGGCCGCGATCGTTCGCAGGCGCGGGCCCGCGCTGATCCGTCGCCGCCGCGGGTCGATCGGAGCACCGGTCTCCGCGGCGCTCAGGCCGGCGCAGTGGCCGGCAGGCCCGCCCCGCCGTGGGTCAGGGCGCCGGCGGCGACGGCCGCCGCATCGAATACGCCCGTATCCAGCACCCAGTGGTCGACCAGCGCCGCCGGGGTGACGTCGAAGGCCGGGTTGTCGACCGGCGCGTCGGCGGGCGCCCAGCACAGTTCACCGGCGGCGCCCGTCACGCCGCGCACCTCGGCGGCGGCGCGCTGTTCGATCGGGATCGCGGCACCGGTCGCGCAGGCCGGATCCAGCGTGGTGTGCGGCGCGGCGACCGCGAACGGCACGCCGTGGTGGCGGGCGAGCACCGCCAGGCCGTAGGTGCCGATCTTGTTGGCGACATCACCGTTCGCGGCGATCCGATCGGCGCCGACGATCACCCGGTCCACGCGCCCGGCGGCCATCAGCCCGGCGGCCATGCTGTCGGTGATCAGGCGGTACGGCACGCCCAGCTCACCGAGCTCCCAGGCCGTCAGGCGCGCGCCCTGCAGCAGCGGCCGGGTCTCGTCGACCCATACCGAAACGCCCTTGTCCTGTTCGTGCGCGCGCCGGATGACGCCCAGGGCGGTGCCGATGCCGGCGGTGGCCAGACCGCCGGTGTTGCAGTGGGTGAGAATGCGCTCCCCGGGGCCGATCAGGGCCGCGCCGTGGGCGGCCAGGGCGTCGCAGAGCGCGCGGTCGCCGTCGTGCAGCGCCTCGGCGCTCGCGATCACGGCCGCGCGCCAGTCCGGCGCGGCGAGTGCGTCGGTCAGCGCGTCCATGGCGTGCATCAGGTTGACCGCGGTCGGCCGGGCGCGACGCAGCCGGGCGACGGCCGCAGCAACGGCGTCGCGATCGTCGCCGCGCTCGGCCCGCACGGCCACCAGCAGCGCCGCCGCGATCGCGATCATCGGCGCGCCGCGGGTGCGCAGCGCGTGGATGGCCTCGACCAGCGCATCGACGTCGTCGATCGCCAGCCAGCGCTGCTCCTGCGGCAGCCGCGACTGGTCCAGCAGGTACAGGCGGTCGGCCTCGACGCGCAGCGCCATCCCCGAACGATCCTGCATGGCGATCAGCCGGCTGCCAGACGGGCGAGCAGCTCGTCGGTCTTCGCGCGCATGAGTTCGATGTCGCCGCGGGTCTCGACGTTGAGGCGGACCACCGGCTCGGTGTTGGACCTGCGCACGTTGAAGCGCCATTCGCCGAAGTCCATGGACAGGCCGTCGACGTGCTCGATCGACTGGGCGGCCGCGCCGTAGTGGCGCTCCAGATCGGCCAGGGCGGCGTCGGGATCGCCGATCTCGCGGTTGATCTCGCCCGAGGCCGGGTAGGCCGCGATGCGCTCGGCGACCAGCGTGGACAACGGCTTGCCCGACTCCGAGATCAGCTGCGCCATCACCAGCCACGGGATGTGGCCGTTGTCGGCGTAGGAGAAGTCGCGGAAGTAGTGGTGCGCGCTCATCTCGCCGCCGTAGAGGGCGTCGGCCTCGCGCATGACCTGTTTCATGAACGAGTGGCCGGACTTGGACTGGACCGGCGTGCCGCCGTTCTCGCGCACCTGGGCGAGGGTGTTCCAGGTCAGGCGCGGGTCGTGGACGATGGCCTCGCCGGGGTTCATGGCCAGCAGCATCTGCGCGATCAGGCCGACGATGTAGTAGCCCTCGATGAACTCGCCGTTTTCGTCGAAGAAGAAACAGCGGTCGAAGTCGCCGTCCCAGGCGACGCCGAAATCGGCGCCGTGTTCGCGCACCGCGGCGGCCGTGGCCTCGCGGTTCTCGGGCAGCAGCGGGTTGGGAATGCCGTTGGGCAGCTCGCCGTCCGGCTCGAAGTGCAGGCGCACGATCTCCAGCGGCAGCCGCTCGGACAGCGGATCGACGATCAGCCCGGCGCAGCCGTTGCCCGGGTTGGCCACAATGCGCAGCGGCCTGAGATTCTCGGGGCGGATCTGGCCGAGCAGGAAGTCGATGTAGCCCGGCCGATGATCCAGCGCGCGGCGCTCGCCGGTGCGCGCCGGGGTCGGGAAGTCGTTGTCGTGGGTGCGTTTCTCGATATCGAACAGGCCGGTATCGCTGGAGATCGGCCGCGCGCCCTCGCGCACGAACTTCAGGCCGTTGTAATCCTTCGGGTTGTGGCTGGCGGTGACCATGATGCCGCCGTCCGTGGCCTGGCTGAAGGTGACGTAGTAGACCTCCTCGGTGCCGCAGAGGCCGATGTCGAGGACATCGGCGCCGCCGGCGGTCAGGCCCTCGATCAGGGCATCGGCCAGTTCGGCGCTGGACAGGCGCATGTCGCGGCCGACGACCACGGTCCGCGCGCCGATTTCGGCCGCGTACGCCCGGCCGATGCGGCGGGCGAGATCGGCGTCGAGCTCGTCCGGCACCCGGGCGCGAACGTCGTAGGCCTTGAAGAACGGATAGTACTGACCCATCAGGAAGACTCCTTGCCGTCGCTCGCGGCGGGCTCGGGCGCGGCATCGGCGCGGCCGTAGACGTCGTCGAAGCGCACGATGTCGTCCTCGCCGAGATAGCTTCCGGACTGGACCTCGATGAGGTCCAGATCGACCTTGCCGGGGTTTTCCAGCCGATGGACGGCGCCGAGCGGTATGTAGGTGGACTGGTTCTCGGTGAGCAGGCTCTCGCGACCGTCACAGGTCACCCGGGCGGTGCCGTGGACGACGACCCAGTGCTCGGCCCGATGGTGATGCTTCTGCAGCGACAGCCGGCCGCCCGGGGTGACGCGGATGTGCTTGACCTGGAAACGCGCCCCGGCGGCGATCTGTTCGTAGCTGCCCCAGGGCCGATAGGCCTTGCGGTATTCCGTGGCTTCGGCACGGCCGGCCGCGCGCAGCGACTCGACCAGCCCCTTGATCTCCTGTTCGCGGCCGCGGTCGGCCACGAGCACCGCTTCGGCGGTCTCCACGACCAGGGTGTCGCGCAGGCCGAGCGCGGCCACCAGGCGGCCGTCGCTGTGAACGACGCAGTTCTCGGCGTCCTCGAGCCAGACGTCGCCGCGGCGGCTGTTGCCGGCCGCATCGGCGCCGACCGCGCGGCCCACGGCGGACCAGCTGCCGAGATCGTTCCAGCCGGCGTCGAGCGCGACCATGACCGCACGCTCGGTCTTTTCCATGACGGCGTAGTCGATGGAATCGCTCGGGCAGGCGGCGAACGCCTCGGCATCCAGACGCAGGAAGTCGATGTCGGCCTCGGCCTCGGCGTGGGCGCGGCTGGCGGCGGCGTGGATCTCGGGGGCGTATTCGGCCAGCGCGTCGAGATAGTCGTCGGCGGTGAACAGGAACATGCCGCTGTTCCAGAAGTAGTCGCCCGCCGCCAGATATGCCGCGGCACGCTCGGCGTCGGGCTTTTCTACGAAACGCTGCACGGCGCGCGTGCCCTCGGCCAGCGTCTCGCCCGCCTGGATGTAGCCGTAGCCGGTCTCGGGCCGGTCTGGGGTCACGCCGAACAGCGTCAGCCGCCCGGCGGCCGCGCCCGCCCGCGCCTGCGCCACGGCGCGGGCGAACACATCGTTGTCGCCGATGGCGTGGTCGGTGGGCATGACCAGCAGCTCGGCCGCGCCGCCGTGGCGCGCGCGCGCCTCCAGCGCGGCGGCCGCGACCGCCGGCGCGGTGTTGCGTGCCGCCGGCTCCAGCAGCACGCGTCCCGGCATCTCGGCGGCGCGCATCTGCTCGGCCATGACGAAGCGGTGTTCGGCGCTGCCGATCAGCAGCGGCTCGCCCAGATCCGGCAACCGGCGCACCCGTGCAAGCGATTGTTCGAGCAGGGTGGCGTCGCCCGTGAGCGCCAGAAACTGCTTGGGACGGCTCTGGCGCGAAAGCGGCCACAGACGCGTCCCGGTGCCACCGGCGAGCAGGACCGGTATCAGCATGTCGATCTCCAGATTGCAGTCGGCCACGGCGGCTCGTACGGGCCCGGCCTGCGCGTTCGGCGAAAAATGAGCATTCTAAAATACCCTGCCGGGCGGGCCTCCCACCAGCGTTGCTGTCGGACGACCCGGGTACCGCCACCGATTTTGTATAATTTTCGGTCATTTGTGAGATGCGATCGTCGGGACCCGGCTTCGGCGATGTACTGAGGGGCACAGAGGATGAACCACCCGTGACGCGACGATCCGCCGCGCGTCGCTGCGCCCGCCGTCTCGGCGCACTGATCGTGCTGCCGTCGTTGGCGATCGCGGCGACGGTCACGCTGGACGATCTGCACTCGGAAATCGACGCCGGCCATTTCGAGGCGGCCGCGAGCCAGGCCGCGGATTATCTGGAGGCCCACCCGGGCGATCGCGACGCCCGCTTCCTGCACGCCCGGGCGCTGGCCGGTCGCGGCGACATCCAAGCTGCGATCGATGCCTACGAGGAGCTGGCGACGGACTATCCGCTGCGGCCGGAGCCCGCGAACAACCTCGCGGTCCTGCACGCCGAGCGCGGCGAGCTCGAGGCCGCCCGCGACTGGCTGGAGAAGGCGCTGGCCACGCAGCCCGCCTATGCGACCGCACATCGCAACCTCGGCGATGTCTACACCGCGCTCGCGGAACTGGCCTACCGCAACGCGCTGGATTCCGACGCGGTCGACGCCAAGACCCCGCTGACCCTGCTCGATCGCTTCTACTACGCGCAGGAGTCGGTCGCCCCGGGGCAGACCGAGACGCCGGCGCCCGTGCGCCGGCCGGTGACGGGCGACACGCCCGCACCGGGCGAGCCGCCGCCGGCGGGCGACGATCGCAGCATCCTTCAGAGCGTGCGCGCCTGGGCGATCGCCTGGTCGAACCAGGATTTCGCGGCCTACACCGATTTCTATGCCGAGGATTTCGATCCCGGCGACGACCTCGGCCGTGCGCAGTGGCTGTCGGTACGCAAGGCGCGTCTCGCCCGGCCGGACGATATCCACATCCATATCGACGCCCCGCAGATCGAACGGATCGCCGAGGATCGGGTACGGGTGAGTTTCACCCAGCGCTATGAATCACCGCGCTACAGTGACCGGACCCGCAAGCGCCTGCTGCTGACGCGCACCGACGGCGGCTGGCGCATTCTGCGGGAGACCACGGTCGACGAGGGACGATGACACCAGCCGCGCCACGCCTGATCGCACTCGCCCTGGGCCTGCTCGGCGGCACCCTCGGGGCGCCGTCCGCGACGGCCGACAGCGAACCACCGGCGACCTCTCGCCCCCCGCTGCACTCGGAGGCCGAGACACGGCTGATGACGGTGATCGCACTCGCGCGCCAGGGCGACTACAACCGCGCGATCGACGATCTCTCCGATCTGATCGACGAGCGGCCGAACTTTCGTTTAGCCCAGCTCGTCTACGGCGAACTGATGGTCGCGCGCGCCGGGCGCAGTATCGATCCGCTGATCGGCGAGGACGTGGCCAAGCGGCGCGACGCCTTGCTCGCCGAGGCCGAGTCGCGCTGGAATCATCGCAGCAACACCGCGACCGACGGCCGAGTACCGAACGCGATCGTCCAGCTCGCACCGGAGCACGAGCACGCCATCGTCGCCGACCTCGACCACAACCGCGTCTATCTGTTCGCCAACGATGACGGCGCGCCCCGGTTGATGGCGGATTTCTACGCCACGATCGGCAGCAGCGGCGCGGGCAAGGAGGCCGAGGGCGACATGCGCACCCCGGTCGGGGTCTATCACGTCACCCGCTATCTCAACGACAACCAGCTGCCGGAACTCTACGGCATCGGCGCACTGCCGGTGAATTACCCGAATGCGCTGGATCGCACCCGTGGCCGCACCGGGCACGGAATCTGGCTTCACGGCGTGCCGCGCGCCACCTATGCCCGCTCGCCGCAGGCCAGTGAGGGCTGCGTGGTGATCGCCAACGACGACTTCGAGCGCCTGCGCGAGCGCGTCGACGTGGGCGCCACGCCGGTGATCATGACCCAGGGCGTCGACTGGGTGTCGCCCGCCGAGGCCGAAACCATCCGCACCGAAGTGCGAGCGGCGATCGAGGACTGGCGCCACAGTTGGGAGGCGATCGACACCTCGGCGCATCTGGCCTACTACGATGCCGATTTCGTCAGCGACGAAGGTCGCGACAAAGCCGCCTACGCGGCCTACAAGAAAAAAGTGAACGCTCGGAAGGAGAAGATATCGGTCGATATCGACCAGCTCAGCATCTTCCGCTATCCCGGCGAGCAAGAGATGGTGAAGGTCACCTTCGACCAGGCCTATCGAAGCAACAACTACCGCTCCAAGGACCGCAAGACCCAGTACTGGCAGCGCAACGACGACGGCCGCTGGCGGATCGTGCTGGACACCGAAGCCGACTGAGCGAGAACTGTCGGCGCGCCCGGTCTATTCCTCGCGCTGCCGTCGAATGAGGTAGTCGGCCACATCGAACATGGCCTCGTTGCTACCCGCGCTGCGGCCGCTGATCCAATACTGCCCGGCGACACCCAGGCTCGGGGTCGCGGTGACGTTGAACGCACGCATCATCTCGCCGGCCGCCGCCACCTTCTCGCGAACGGCATCGCTGTCGAAGGCCGCATCGAAACGCTTACCGTCGACGCCGTGGTCCACCATGAATGCGCGCATGTCCGACTGCGACAACAGGCGTCGACCCTGTTCGTGAATGGCGCGGAAGATGTCCGCGTGCACCTCGTCGAGCACGCCGAGGCGCTGTGCGGCGTAGTAGAGCCGGGCGTACTTCTGACCGCCGTTGCCGAAGAGCACCGGCACGCGCGAGAAGGCGACGTCGTCGCCGAGCTGCTCACGCCAAGCCTCGACCTCGGGCTCAAGGTGATAGCAGTGCGGGCAACTGTAGAGAAAGAACTCGACGACGTGGATCCGGTCATCGTCCGGCGTCGCCACGGGCGCCTCGATCGCCTGGTAGTGCTCGCCCTCGACATAACGCGAGACCAGACCCTGCGCGAAGCTACTGGTCGAAAGCGCGCACATCAGCAGGCCGACAACGAAGGCCGCGATGCGATGATGGTCCAGACCGCGCATGATTATTCACCGGCCTGCGATTCGCCGTCGTTCGCGTCGTCGGCCTGGCCGTCGCCGCTATCCTCGTCGCCGCTGCCCGAGTCGGCGGAGGCGTCCTCATCCGCGTCGTTCCCGTTCTCGTCTGCAGACTCGGAATCGGAGCCGTCATCGTCGCTGCCGCCGGCCTGCTCCGAGTCGGCACTGTCGCCCTCATCGCTGCCGGAGGACTCCGATTCGCCGTCGTCATCGCTCGAGGCGTCCTCGGAATCGGATGACCCGCCGCCCGAACTCGAGCCACCACCGGCCGCGGCGGCCGGTCCGGCGACCTGCTGCATCAACGCGCCCTTGTCGTTGGTGAACCCTTCCTGGGCGGGGGCGATGCCGGCGACGTAGGACGCCAGCGCCTGGATGTCGTCATCGCTGAGTTCCTCGGCGACGGCGTTCATGATCTCGGCCTTGGCATAGCCGGTGCGCTCGCCGTCGCGGTAGGCCTTGAGCTGGGCTGCGATGTACTGCGGATTCTGACCCGACAGCCGCGGATACTTCGCGGCCGCATTGCCGAGCGCGGCCGGCCCGTGGCAGCCGGCGCAGGCGGGAATGCCCTCTTCGGTGTCGCCGCCATGGTAGAGCTTGGCGCCCGCCGGGGCGATCTTCTCGCTCGCGGCCCCCGGGCGGGTCTGCTGGTCGGCGAAATAGGCCGCGAGGTCTCGCATGTCCTGCTCGCTCAGACCCGCAACTTGGCCGGCCATCACCGCATTCTGTCGATCGCCGGACTTGAAGAGCTTGAGCTGCTCGTAGATATAGGGTGCGCCCTGGCCCGCGAGCTTTGGAAACTGCTCCGATTCCATGTTGCCCTGCGGACCATGGCAGGCTGCACAGGACGCGGATTTTTCCTTGCCGGCCTCGGCATCGCCGTCAACCAGCGGCGCGGCACCGGCGGCACCCGCACACAACATCAGCCCGAACAACACAAAGAAGCGCTTGGTCATGTCCTATTCGTCCCCGATACGGATCGGCAGCACAATGACGGCGCGCCGGCGACCACCGGATTGCAACCGTCAGTGGAAAACGGATTTATTGTATACCACCCGGTGCCACGGCCGCAGTCCCGACCGGGCGCGACGCCCCACGCCACCACGCCACAACCGGATGCCGTGTTCATGAGTGCGCTCCACATCAACGACTTCAATCACATGCGATTCGTGTGCTCCGCGCCCACGCCCCGCGCCTTTCCGGCGCCCGCGGGCCCGGAAATCGCATTCGCCGGGCGCTCCAACGCCGGCAAGTCGAGCGCACTGAACGCCATCTGCGGGCGCACGGGCCTGGCGCGCACGAGCAAGACGCCGGGGCGCACTCAGGCGATCAACTTCTTCGTGGGCGAGGCCCTGTGCTTCGCCGATCTGCCCGGCTACGGCTATGCCCGGGTGCCGCCGAAGACCAAGGCCGCCTGGCAGGCGCTCATCGAGCACTACCTCGGTCAGCGCGAGCCGCTGGCCGGCGTGGTGCTCATCATGGACGCGCGCCGGCCGCTGACCGATTTCGATCGCCAGCTGCTCGAATGGGGCGGCGCCTACGGGCTGGCCTTTCACCTGGTGCTGACCAAGGCGGATAAGCTGCCCCGGAGCCAGCAGATCGAGGCGCTGCGGGGCGTGGGGCGCAGGGTCGACGGTGCCAGCGCGCAGCTGTTCTCGGCCAGCAAGCGTTTCGGCATCGACGAGGCGCGCGAGACGATTGCGGCGCTGGCGTATCCGCCGGACGTCGACGACTTGTAAATGAGAATCATTCCTATGTATTCTCGAATCGCCATCCACCAGAGGGCGATCACAATGGCGTACGACATCAAGGCATGGCTCGATCGTGAAGGCTCGCCGCGGCTCGAGATTCTCGACGCCGAGTCGGGCACCCTGCGCATGGCCTGGGACGCCCGCGAACACCGCTCCCAGGCGATCAAATCGCTGTTCCATGAGCTCATGTTGCTGAGCCTGCGCGACCAACTCGTTGATTCGACCGGTGTTTCTCCGCCGCGATGAGCGCGCTCATCGACTGCTGACGACCATTGGTCGGGAAACCGGCGCCGTCGAGTCGACGCGCCGGTTTTTCTGTGTCATAAATAGCCGAGATCGCTGATTGCTCAGGGATAAAAAAGCCCCGACGGCAGGGGGAATACCGTCGGGGCGATTCATCCGGTCTGGGGAGACCGGATTCGGGGTTACCGCTCAGGGAGAAAAGCGGGCAAGCCTTGCGCTTGCAAGACATGAGACCGGCACCGTCGCGAAGAGTTCCAGCCGGAGGTGAAACTTTTTCGCGGCCGGGTAGAGATTCAAACCGGACGCCACGCACCGTTTGCACCGGGCACACCGGTGGTTGTGTGGCGCGCAAAAAAGAAGCCCCGACGATGGGGGAAACCGTCGGGGCCAATGATCCGGTTCCGGGGGAAGAACCGGATTGGGGGTTACCGCTCAGGGAGAAAAGCGGGCAGGCATTGCGCCTGCATGGATTCAGACAGGGCCGCTGCGGCCGAGTTCCCGCGGGCCCGTGAAAATTTCGGGACCGGGACGACGCGCAAAAAGAAACCCCGACGGCAGGGGGAATACCGTCGGGGCAAGCACTCCGGTCTTGGGGGAGAACCGGATTGGGTTACCGCTCAGGGAGAAAAGCGGGCAAGCATCGCGCTTACGAAATATCAGACCGGCACGGATGCACCGAGTTCCGAAAATTTTCGAAATTTTTTTATCCCAGCGAGAACAGTCACCTGGCTGCTATTTCGACGACTCAGTGGGCTTTCTGCCAGTTGTCGGCGATACCGGCCTCCGCCAGCAGCGGCACATCCAGCGCGGCCACGCCGCGCATGCGGGCCGCGATCTCGTCGGCCAGCCGTTCGGCCTCAGCGTCCGGCACCTCGAAGACCAGCTCGTCGTGGACCTGCATGATCATGCGCGCCGGTTCACCAGAGCTTCGCAACCACGCGTCGACATCGATCATCGCCTTCTTGATCAGATCCGCCGCCGTGCCCTGCAGCGGCGCGTTGATCGCCGCACGCTCCGCCCCCTGACGGCGCGCGCCGTTGCGTGAGTTGATCTCCGGCAGGTACAGCCGGCGACCGTAGAGCGTTTCGACGTAGCCGTCGGCCCGCGCGCGTTCGCGCGTCGCGTCCATGTAACGACGCACGCCGGCGAAGCGCTCGAAAAAGCGCTCGATGTAGGCGCCCGCGTTCTCGCGCGAGGTCTCGAGCTGCTTGGCGAGACCGTAGGCCGACATGCCGTACATCAGCCCGAAGTTGATCGCCTTGGCGGCGCGCCGCTGGTCGGCGCTCACCTCGGCCGGCGACGTGTCGAAGACCTCGGCGGCGGTCGCGGCGTGGATGTCGCGCTCCTCGTTGAAGGCGGCCAGCAGCCCGGGATCGCCCGACAGATGCGCCATGATCCGCAGTTCGATCTGGGAATAGTCCACGGCCAGGATCTTGTGGCCCGGGGGCGCGATGAACGCCTCGCGGATGCGCCGGCCGGCCTCGGTGCGGATGGGGATGTTCTGCAGGTTGGGATCGGACGACGACAGCCGGCCGGTGGCGGCCACCGCCTGGTGATAGGAGGTGTGGATGCGCCCGGTGTCCGGATTGATCTGGGTCGGCAGCTTGTCGGCGTAGGTCGAGCGCAGCTTCGACAGCTCGCGCCAGTCGACGATCATCGCCGGCAGTGTGTGCCGGTCGGCGAGCTCGCGCAGCACGTCCTCGGCGGTCGACGGCGCGCCCTTGGGCGTCTTGCGGATCACGGGCAGTTCGAGCCGGTCGAACAGGATCTCCTTGAGCTGGGCCGGCGAGCCCAGATTGAACTCGCCGCCCGCGGCCTCGAAGGCGGCCGTCTGGACCGCCTGCATCCGCTCGGCCATTTCCCGGCTGACCCGGCCCAGCAGATCGCGGTCGACGAGCACGCCGTTGGCCTCGACGCGGGCGAGCACGGGCATCAGCGGCATCTCGATGTCCTCGTAGAGCGCCTTGAGTCGCTGGCTTTCGCCCAGCTCGCCGTAGAGCCGCCGATGCAGCTGCAGCGTGATGTCGGCGTCCTCCGCGGCGTAGGGCGTGGCGACGTCCAGCGCCACCTGGTTGAAGGTGATCTGCTTGGCGCCCTTGCCGGCGACGTCCTCGAACTTGGTGGTGCTGCGCTGGAGGTAGCGCTGGGCCAGCGAGTCCATGTCGTGACGCGTGGCCGTGCTGTTGAGCACATAGGACTCCAGCATCGTGTCGTGATCCAGCCCGGCCATGTCTACGCCGTGGCGGCGCAGGACGTTGACGTCGTACTTGATGTGCTGGCCGAGCTTGGAAACGGCGGGGTCCTCCAGCACGGCGCGCACCCGGTCGATGACGGTCTGCCGATCGAGCTGCTCCGGTGCGCCCATGTAGTCGTGGGCCACCGGCACATACCAGGCCTCGCCCGGCTCGACGGCGAAGGACAGACCAACCAGATTCGAGGCCATCGCCGAGAGCGAATCGGTCTCGGTGTCCACGCAGATCAGGTCGGCGGCCTCCAGCCTGGCCATCATCGCCTCGAGCGCGTCGACATCGAGCACGGTGTGATAGTGCGTTTCGGCCGGCGCCTCGGGCGTGCCGGGAGACGCCGGCGCGGCCTCCATGTCCTCGAGGAACTTGTGAAAGGCGTAGCCGCGATAGAGCTCGGCGAGCCGTTCGCGATCGGCCGCGCCGCGGGTGAGCGCCGTACCGGCCGCGCCGAGGTCCAGATCGCAGCGGATCGTGGCCAGATCCTTGTACAGCGGCAGATCGTCCAGGGCGGCACGCAGATTGTCGGCGACCTTGCCGCCGATGGCGTCCGCGTGCGCGATCACGCCTTCCAGCGAACCGTACTGATCCAGCCACTTGGCCGCGGTCTTGGGCCCGACCTTGGGCACGCCGGGAATATTGTCGGAACTGTCGCCGACGAGGGCGAGATAGTCGGTGATCAGCGCCGGGCCCACGCCGAACTTCTCGTGCACGCGGGCGACGTCGGTGCGCTTGTCCTGCATCGTGTCGAGCAGGTGCACGCGCTCGTCGACGAGCTGGGCCATGTCCTTGTCGCCGGTCACGATCAGCACCTCGCCGGTATCGCGTGCCGCGAGCGTGCCGATGACGTCGTCGGCCTCGACGCCGTCGATCTGCAACAGGGGCAGACCGAGGGCGACCACGACCTCGCGGATGCCGGCGAACTGCGCCGAGAGCTCCTCGGGCACCGGCGGGCGGTTGGCCTTGTAGTCGGCGAACAGCTCGTTGCGGAACGTGGGCCCGCGGGGATCGAAGACCACCACGATGCGGTCCGATTCGTATTCGCGCAGGAACTTGCGCAGCATGTTGGTCATGCCGTAGATCGCGCCCGTGGGCTCGCCGTCGGCGTTGGTCAGCGGCGGCAGCACGTGATAGGCGCGATACAGCCACGACGAGCCGTCGATGAGAATCAGCGGCCCGCCGGCGGGCGCGGTGTCTTGGGGCATGGCAGTCACGAAGGTCGATGCGCCGACAGGCGAACCGGCCGGCGGGGAAACATGGAGGCACCAGCTTAACGCGGTCGTCGCCGGTCGTTCTCGGCCCGGACGCCGGAACAGCGCAATGCGGTCGTCGTCGTCCGATGCTTGCCACTCGCCGCGGGCGCTCGGCCGGACACCCGAATCACCGGGGAGGCCCGCTGTTCCCGTCGTCAGGACCAGCAGCACCGGCACCTCTGCGGCCTCGCTCGGACCGGGCATCGCCGCCGGCCGCGGCGATTCCGCGATACGCGTGCGCGCTCTTCGGCTAGCCGTCACCTGACGCGTCGGCCCGCCCGGCAGAGCATTCGCGCGGCCGCAGCGGTCTCAGGCGATCGGCAGTCGCCGCTCGCCGCGCATCAGATCGGCCACGGTCTCGCGGGCGCGCACCTCGTGCGCCGCCGCGCCGTCGACCAGCACTTCCGGCGGTCGCGGGCGGGCGTTGTAGGTGGACGCCATGGCAAAGCCGTAGGCGCCGGCACTGCGCACGGCCAGCAGATCGCCCTCGGCCAGCGCGAGTTCGCGATCGTGGCCGAGAAAATCGCCCGTCTCGCAGATGGGGCCGACGATCTCCCAGGGGCGCGGGGCGACCGCGCCGGCTTCGGCGACCGGCACGATCGCGTGCCAGCCGTCGTAGAGCGCGGGACGCAGCAGGTCATTCATGGCCGCGTCCACGATCGCGAAATGCCGATCCTCGGGCTCGGCGCCCGGCTTGAGCAGCTCGACCCGCGTGAGCAGGATGCCCGCATTGCCGACCAGCACCCGTCCGGGCTCGCAGACCAGCTTGAGATCGCGTCCGGCCACGCGCTCGCTCAGCGCGGCCGCGTACTCGGCCGGCGAGGGCGGGGTCTCGTCGCGATAGCGGATGCCGAGCCCACCGCCGACATCGAGGTGGTCGACGGCGATGCCGCGCGCGGCGAGCCGGTCGATCAGCGCCAGCACACGATCGATGGCATCGCGAAACGGCGCCAGCCGCGTCAGTTGGGAGCCGATGTGGCAGTCGACCCCGCGGACGGCCAGCCCGGGCATGTCCGCGGCCCGCGCATACAGGGTCTCCGCCCGGCCGATGTCCACCCCGAACTTGTTCTCCTTGAGCCCGGTGGCGATGTAGGGGTGCGTGCCCGCGTCGACGTCCGGATTCACGCGCAGCGAGATCGGCGCCCGCACCCCCAGACGCTGCGCGACCGCGTCGATGCGCACCAGCTCGGCCTCCGACTCGACGTTGAAGCAGGCGATGCCGACCTCGAGCGCGCGCTCGATCTCGTCGACGCGCTTGCCCACGCCGGAAAACACCACCCGCGACGGATCGCCGCCGGCCGTGATCACGCGTTCGAGCTCGCCCACCGAGACGATATCGAAGCCGCTGCCCAGATCCGCCAGCAGGCCGAGCACGCCGAGATTGCCGTTGGCCTTCACGGCGAAGCAGATCTCGTGGTCGACGTCGGCCAGGGCCGCCTCGAAGACCCGGTAATGGCGCGTGATCGTGGCTGCGCTGTAGACATAGCACGGCGTGCCGAAGCGCGCCGCGATATCGGGCAGCGGCACGTCCTCGGCGTGCAGCACGCCGCCGCGGTAGACGAAATGATCCATGGCTAGGAGGCGTCGTCGGGCATCGACACGCCGTCGTTCGACGACGCGTCGCCGGAGCGGCCGGCGGCGTTCCCGGTCGCGGCTTCCGACTCGTCTTCGTCGTCCAGACCGAAGGCGCCGTCGGTCTGGGATTCCGGCGCCTCGCCGGGCAGATAGAGCGGACCCTTCTGGCCACAGCCGGCCAGAAGGGCGGTCGCGAACACGGTCAGCGCCAGTGCGATGGAGCTCGCCTTCATCGTCGTCGGGACAGCGGAGTGAGGCGCTCAGTCTAGCAGTGCGGCGCCGCCGTGACCGTCGCGCCTAGACGCCGAGATGGCGGCCGAGAAAGCGCAGGTGGTCCTCCATGAAGCTGGCGATGAAGAAATAGCTGTGATCGTAGCCTTCGCGCCGGTTGACCTCGACGTCGGCGCCGACCTGCTTCGCGGCCTCCTCGAGCCGATGCGGGTGCAGCTGCTCGTCGAGGAAGTTGTCCGCCAGACCCTGCTCCACCCGGATCGGCGGCAGCGCCTCGGCGTTGTCGGCGTTCGACAGCAGATGGGTGGCATCGTAGGCCAGCCACGCCTGGCGGTCGTCGCCGAGATACTTCGGAAAGGCCTTGTGGCCCCACGGCACCTCGGTGGGCGCGCAGATCGGGGAGAACGCCGAGATCGCCGCGAACCGGTCGATGTTGCGCAGGCCGATGACCAGCGCCCCGTGGCCGCCCATGGAGTGCCCGAAGATGGCCTCGCGGGACAGGTCGAGCGTGGTGTTGAACTCGTCGGCCAGCAGCGCCGGCAGTTCGCTGACCACGTAGTCGTACATCTGGTAGTGCGACGCCCACGGCGCCTGGGTGGCGTTGACGTAGAAGCCCGCGCCCTTGCCCATATCGAATACGTCCTCGTCGGCGACGTCGTCGCCCCGGGGGCTGGTGTCCGGCGCCACGACGGCCACGCCGAGCTCGGCGGCCACGCGCTGGGCCCCGGCCTTGTTGACGAAGTTCTCGTCGGTGCAGGTCAGGCCCGACAGCCAGTAGACGACCGGCACGCGCTGGGTGTCCGCCTGCGGCGGCACGTAGAGCGCGAACGTCATGTCGCAGTTGCAGACCTTGGAGGCATGCGTGTAGCGGCGCTGCCAGCCGCCGAACGCCTTGTGCTCGTCAATCTTTTCCATGATCGGATCTCTCGGATGGTGGAGCGCAAAACGCCGCGGCACCGATACGGCGCCGCGGCGTATGGCCGGTTCGGCTGCGCTCGATCAGAAGTGCAGGACCGAACGAATCGCCTTGCCTTCGTGGAGCAGGTCGAACGCTTCGTTGATCTGCTCGAACTTCAGATCGTGGGTGACGAAGTCGTCGATGTTGATGTCGCCGGCCATGTAGCGGCCGACATAGTCCGGCAGCTGCGTGCGGCCCTTGACGCCGCCGAAGGCGGAACCGCGCCACACGCGGCCGGTGACCAGCTGGAACGGCCGGGTCGAGATCTCCTCGCCCGCGCCGGCCACGCCGATGATGGTCGATTCGCCCCACCCCTTGTGGCAGCACTCGAGCGCGCTGCGCATGATGTTGACGTTGCCGATGCACTCGAAGGAGTAGTCGACGCCGCCGCCGGTCAGTTCGACGATGACCTGCTGGATCGGGTCGTCGTAGTCCTTCGGATTCACGCACTCGGTGGCGCCGAGCTGCTTGGCGAACTCGAACTTGGACGGATTGATGTCGATGGCGATGATGCGCGAGCAGTTGGCCATGCGCGCACCCTGGATCACCGACAGGCCGATGGCGCCGAGGCCGAACACGGCCACCGTCGAGCCTTCCTCGACCTCGGCGGTGTTGAACACCGCGCCGATGCCCGTGGTCACGCCGCAGCCCAACAGACAGACCTTGTCCAGCGGCGCATCCGGGCTGATCTTGGCCAGCGAGACCTCGGGCACGACCGTGTATTCGGAGAAGGTCGACGTACCCATGTAATGGTAGAGATCCTTGCCGTCCTTCTTGAAGCGGGTGGTGCCGTCGGGCATCAGGCCCTGACCCTGGGTCTCGCGCACCGCCCCGCAGAGGTTGGTCTTGCCGGACTTGCAGAACTTGCACTCGCCGCACTCGGCGGTATACAGCGGAATGACGTGGTCGCCCGGCTTGATCGAGGTCACGCCCTCGCCGACTTCCTCGACGATGCCGCCACCCTCGTGCCCGAGAATGCGGGGAAAGAAACCCTCCGGATCGGCACCCGAGAGGGTGAAGGCGTCGGTGTGACACACGCCGGTGGCGACGATGCGAACGAGCGCTTCGCCCTTTTTCGGGCCCTCGACGTCGATTTCCTCGACCGAGAGGGGTTTGCCTGCTTCCCAGGCGATGGCTGCACGAGATTTCATGTAGATCGTCTCCTCGCTGATTGCTGTCGCGCCGCGAGGCGCTGAACATTGTTGTATAAGGCGTGGATACCGGAGTCTATCGCATAGCCCGGCCTTATGCGCAACCAAAATTTCCTTGCATGCGTGAGTGCCGCTGGCCAGAATCCCGCGTCTGGCTCACTTCGACACCGGCTCCATCATGCTCGACTGTATCGAGATCGCCCCCGACACGGATGCCCGCGCCAGCGTCATCTGGCTGCACGGCCTGGGCGCCGACGGCAACGACTTCGTCCCCGTGGTCGACGAACTGGGTCTGCCGGCGGATCACGGCATCCGCTTCGTGTTTCCCAATGCACCGACGCGACCGGTGACGGTCAACAACGGCATGCCGATGCGCGCCTGGTACGACATCAAGGGCATGGCGATCGCCGACAAGCAGGACGCCGAGGGCATCCACGCCAGCGCTGCCGAGATCGAGGCGCTGATCGCCGCCGAGATCGAGCGCCGGATTCCGGCCCAGCGCATCGTCATCGCCGGTTTCTCCCAGGGCGGGGCCATCGCGCTGCACACGGGCGTGCGTCACGGCGAGCGCCTGGCCGGCATCATGGGGCTGTCGACGTATCTGCCGCTGGCGGACACGCTGGCCGCCGAGGCCACGCCGGCCAACCGCGACACGCCGATCCTGATGGCCCACGGCACCGAGGATCCGGTGGTGCCGATCGCGCTCGGGCGCGACAGTCGCGATGCGCTGACCGACGCCGGCTACGACGTGGCCTGGCACGAATACCCGATGCAGCACCAGGTCTGCCTGCCCCAGATCGCGACCATCGGCCGCTGGCTCTCCGAGCGGCTGTGCGGCTGAACCGGCCATGACCGAAACCCTGCACCATCTGATCGGCCAGTACGGCTATGTCGCCGTGGCGATCGGCTGCTTCTTCGAGGGCGAGACCTCGATTCTCGTCGGCGTCTTCGCCGCCCTGCGCGACATGCTCACGGTCGAGGGCGTGGCCGTGGCCGCGATCGCGGGCACCGTGATCGGCGACAACCTCTTCTTTCATATCGGCCGCCGCATGGGCCGGCCGGCCCTCGACCGGCGGCCCGGCTGGCGCGCCAAGACCGCTCGGGTGGAAGGACTGCTCGATCGCTACGGCGCGCCGGTGATGATCGGCTTTCGCTTTCTCTACGGGCTGCGCTACGTCACCCCGTTCGTGCTCGGCTCGCTGGGCGTCTCGCCGTGGCGCTTCTTCATGCTCGCCGGCCTCGGCACCCTGCTCTGGGTCGGCACCATCACCACCATCGGCGTCTATCTCGCCGATGCCGTGCAGAAGGCGCTGGCCCATATCCAGGACGTGGAACAGATCCTGGTGGTCGTGGTCCTCGCCGCGGCGTTGATCGGCTACGCGGTGTATCGCCTGCGCGGCCGGCGGACACCGCCACCTTCACGCGGCTGAACCGCGTTCACCGACCCAGCCGCCGGGCGAGGACGCGGGCCTCACGCAAGGCCTGGACGTCGTTCATGCGTAGAGCCCCGGTTGCGCAGAGGCGGATCGCCGGTGCCATCGATCGCGCTCGGGCGTGCGCGTACCCCGCCGACCCGACGCGCCGATCCGGGCCACCGTCGCCACGAGCCGACCTTCAGCGGTCGAACGAATAGATCAGGTCGCCGCCCGAGGCGATGCTGCTCGACTGGGTCTCCAGCCGCCAGCGCGAGCTCAGGGTGTAGCGCAGCGATACCGTCGACACCGGCTGGAACAGCCCGATGCCGTAGCTGACATAGAGTTTGGGCGAGAGATACTTGCCGACCGTGAAGGCGGCCTGATCATTACTCTGACCCGCGCCGCTGCCGATGCCGATCTCGTCCACGCCGAGCCGGTCGCCCACGCCCTTGAGCACGTTGTTGCCGCGATCCATGCCGAGTGCCAGCGCGGCGCGCGCCACCAGGCTCGATTGCTGACCCGAGGCGCCGTCCAGCGGCCGTCCGAGCAGCAGCCAGGACAGCTGCTCGGACTGGCCCATGCCGGGCTCCGAGAACAGCGTCAGGCGCGGATCGGCGATGCTGCCGCGGACCTCCACGCCCACGGTGATGTCCTCCGCGGGATAGCGGGCCGCGCGGATATCCAGTCCGGGCTGACTCACCGGCCCGCCGGCGAACAGAATGCGGCCCTCCTGAATATCCAGATTCTGGCCGTAGGCCCGATAGGCGCCGTCGACGATGCGGATCTCGCCGGTACCGGTGGTGGCGTCGCCCGGCTGCTGCACCACCCGCAGGCCGCCCTCGAGGTTGGCCGTGAGTCCGAAGCCGTCGATGCGCACCGCATCGCCGAGCACGACCTCGACATCGGCGTGCACGGCGCGGGCGACCGCGCTGTCGCCGGCGGCTTCGTCGGTGACGATGACCTGGTCGCCGGAGACCGTGGTCACCCCGGACTCCGGCAGGTCGCGCGGGGTGATCGAGGCTTCCGGCACGGTCACGCGGCCGCTGACGTCGACGCGCTCCGGCGTGACCTCGATGTCGAGGTCCGGGCTGGCGTAGGCGGTGGCGTCGGGGATGTTGACCACCTGGAACCGATCCCCGCGGATCGACAGGTTCACGTCCTGGCCGTCGTCGTTGAGTGCGATCGCGCCGTCGGCGTTCAGCGTGCCGCCGCCGGACTCGGCGGCCGCGTCGATGTCGATGACGTCGCCGCGGCCGGTGGCGGCCAGGCGCACGCCGGTGAGCGTGAGCCCGGGCGAGACCAGCACGATGCGCGATGCCTCCAGCGCCAGATCGCCGCGGACATCGGGCCGGGCGATGCTGCCGTCGATGCCGAGATCGCCCGCGATGCCGCCCGCGAACTCGTCCACCTCCGGTGACAGCCGGGCGATGACGCCCAGATCGGGGATATCCAGTTTCACCCACCCGGCCAGCGCGCGCTCGGTCAGCGGCGCCGAACCGGGCTCGACGCCGATATCCGCACTCAGGCCGCCGCGGTCGACCAGCGGCAGGTCGACGGCGGCGTCGAGCGCGCCGTTGTCCAGGCGCAGGTCGACCGTGCCCGGTGCCAGGTCGATCACCTCGACCACGCTGTCGTCGGGCTGGGTCATGCGCACGGCGCCGCCGCTGGTGGTCAGCCGGGCGTCGATGTCGGGCTCGGCGCCGGCCGGCAGCGCGGCCTCGATGCGGCCCGAGAGCGCGCCGTCCACGTCCAGCCCTTCCGGGAAAAAGGGCCGGGCGTACGCATAGGCAAGATCGGCGAGCTCGATCTGCGCGCGGCTGCCCTGGCCGTCGTTGGCCCCGCTCAGGCACAGCCGCGCCTCGCCCGAGGTCAGACAGGCGTCCTCGATCGACTGGGCAGCGGCGGATACGCGCCCGGAGGCCGGCCCCGCCAACGTCCACGGCGCCAGCTCGCCGTAGGCGGCCTGCAACCGCTGCAGGGTATAGCGCCAGTTCATGCTCGCCTTGTCCAGGCTGGCGTCGAGGCCGATGTCGGCACGGGCGATATCGCTGTCGAGCTCGGCGGTGAGCGCGTGCTCGGCGGGCGTCCCGTCCAGGGTGAGTGCGACCCGGTCGATGGCCTGGCCGCCCGCATCGACCCCGGTGACCTCCAGTGCCACCTCGGAGGCACTGCGGCCGGACCAGTCCACGCGCGCGTCCAGCGCGGCCCGGGCCACCCGATTCTCGCCGAAGACGATATCGTCGGCATCGAGCGTGGCCTCGACGCTGGGCGCCTGCACGCGGCCGGTGACCCGGCCGCTGCTCTCGAGACGGCCCGCCAGCGTCGGCCAGGCGGTGGACAGATCGCTGGAGTCGATCGACCAGCGCCCGTCGAGGGCGGCCTCGGGGGTCCAGCCGAAGCGGCCGCTGATGTCCGCCGTCGTGGCCCCGGACACCAGACGGAAGCGCTCGACCTGCACGTGATCGCCCAGATACCGGGCCCGGGCGTCCAGCTCCAACGGCTGTCCGCGCAGGCGTCCGTTCGCGGTCAGGCGATCGATGTCGGCGGTCAGACGCTCCCCCTCCTGGCGTGCGCGCACATCGACTACGAGGTCGAAGTCGCCGGGCACATCGGCGACGATCGCGCCGGGATTGATGCCGTTGCCTTCAAGATGCGCGCTGACATCGAGCGCCGGCGCCCAGCGCACACTGGCGTTGCCGCCGATCTCCCCCGGGCCGCCGCTGACGTCGAGGTTCTCAAGTTCGAAGGCCTCCATGCTGCCGGTGCCGTTGAGCGCGAGCCGGCCCTCGGTCTGGCCGATCACCTGCCAGGCCAGTTCGGTGTCCAGGGCGTAGTCGGTGAGCTCGCCGGTGAGCGTCACGCGGCCCTGCTCGGATCGATAGGCCGGTTCCCCGGCCAGCGGCCACTGCAGTTGCGTCCAGTCCAGGGTCACGTCCATGGCGTTGCCCTCGGACAGGGCGATGCGCCCCTCGGCCCCGAGCTCGCCGGGCATGTCCGGGCTGGTCAGCTCCAGACGGTCGATGCGCACCGCTTCCGGGGTGTACTCGAGCGCCGTCGACAGGTTGGCGCGGCCGTAGTCGGCGCTGTCGACGGCCGCGTCGAGGTTCACCGCCAGCGCATCGATCGGGCCTGTCGCGGTGACGGTCGCGTCCGCGCCGATCTCGGGCAGGTCCTCGCGGATGGCCCGGGTACGCACGTCCTGGAGCGCAAGCCGGGCGTCGACCGCGGGTGCACTCAGCGCATCGGTCAGATGGGCCGTCAGGTCCAGATTGTAGGGGGCGGCCACAGCGGCGCTGAGATCGAGGTCGGCGAGCTCGCCCTCGAGCCGCGCCTCGGCCTCGATCGGCGCCAGGTCGGGCAGCCGCAGCGTGGCGTCGAGATCCAGATTGGTGGCATAACCGCCGCGCGGGGTGACCCGGGCGCCGGCCTCCAGATCGAACATCGGCCCGGTGCCGGTCAGCGACTCGATGCGCCAGTCGGTGTCGTCGAGCCGCGCGTTGACCAGCCGGGCCCGATCGACCACGAACGGCTCGGCCTCGGGTGCCGTGGTCGCCGAGACGTCGTCGAGGGCGACGCGGTCGATCTGCACCACCACGGGCAGGTCGATGGCCTCGGGGAGGGAGAACGGCTCGTCGGAGGACTCGGGCTCCGGTTCCTCTGCGGCGACCCCAGTCGCTTTGTAATCCACGCCGCGCACGGCGAGATTCTTCAGATGCAAGGTGCGCGAGAGCAGTTCCGCCGCGGTCCAGTCGAGGTCCACCGCATCGACGGACAGGTCCATGGTATCGGTCTCGACCGACACGCCGCGCACCTCGAGCGGTCCGATCAGGCGCCCGGACACACTCGCCACCTCGATGCCCTCGGGCAGGCGCGGGCCGATCTGGCCCCAGGCGAAATCCAGACCGGAACGGGTGCCGGCGATCCAGGCCACGAGGCCGACCAACACCACGATGAGCAGCAGCAGCACCAGCAGCGTCCACTTCAGGACCCGCCACAGCCGGCGTCCGCGCCGTCGCCGCTTCTTCGGTTCGGGCGCGGCGGGCTTGCCGTCTGCCGGCCGGTTGTCCCCCGTCGCAGTCACAGGTCGGGGCCGAGGCTGAAGTGGATGCGGAAGTCGCTGTCCTCGTCGTCCAGCGGGTGCGCCAGATCCAGCCGGATCATGCCCACCGGCGAGGCCCAGCGGAAACCGATGCCCACGCCGCGCTTGAAGTCGAAGCTGGTCGTGTTGGCGGCATCGCCCATGTCGAAGAAGGCGGCCACGCCGTAGTCCTTGTAGACGCGGTAGTCGGCCTCGATGCTGCCGACCGCGAGATAGCGCCCGCCGATGTTCTCGCCGTCGCCGTTCTCCGGGCTGATCTGCTGGTAGCCGTAGCCGCGCACGTTGCGGTCGCCGCCGGCGAAGAAACGCTGCGAGGGCGGCAGGCGGGCGAAGTCGTCGACCTCGGTGGCCCCGATTTCGGTGCGCAGCAGCAGCCGCGAACGCGAGGTCAGCGGCAGCACCGCGTTGCCCGTGAACTTGGCCTGGACGAAATCCACGCTCGAGAGCAGCGCCTCGCTGGCGCCGTGCACGTCCAGTGAGGCGCTCACGCCCTTGCGGGTGTTGAGCAGATCGTCGGCTTTCTGCAGCGTCAGCGTGTAGCCGGGATAGAGCAGGGTCGCATTGCGATCGCCGGCGCCGTCGCCCAGATCGTAGCTCTCACGCTCGAGATTGATGTAGGCGCGCTTGCGCCCGAGCGACCAGCCGGTATCGCGCACCGCGCCGATGCCGTAGTTGATCGACGTGATGTCGCCGAACTCCTGATTCGAGACGTTGGCGGTGAAGCTGAGCCTGTCCTCGGCCACGTCCTCGATCGGAATGTCGTAGGCCGCCTGCAGGGTCTGTTCGACGGCCGACAGACGCAGGTCGCTGCGGAACTGGTGGCCGCGTCTGTTCAGATGCCGGAAGCGCACGCCGAAGCCGATGCGCGGGCCGGTGTCGGTGCCGTAGCCGCCGGATATCGTGTAGCTCTGCGGCTTGCTCGGCGAGGCCTCGACGTTGACCGGCACCCGCAGCTGACCGATGGACATGAGCGGATCCTGGGGCGGATACAGCAGGTCGTAGAACCAGTTCTGCACCGGCGCGGCGCGCTCGGCGGCGTTGCGATCGGCCTGGATCTCGAGCTTGTCGAAGTAGTCGGTGTCCGACAGGATCAGCTGGGTGTCGATCAGCCGCTCGGCGTTGAACGGGTCCCCGGGCTGGATCGGCACGAAGCGGTTGGCGAAGTCGTCGTCGAGAATGTCCTGCTCGATATGGACATCGCCGAAGTAGTAGCGCTCGCCGGTGTACAGGACGAGGTCGATCTCGGCCGTGTTGTCCTCCGGGTTCACCCGGATCGCGGCCTCCGGAAAACGGGCGTCGAGATAGCCGGCGTCGTAGGCGGCGTTGTAGAGCGCAGACTTGGTCGCCGAATAATCGGCGTGAATCAGTCGCCCGCCTTCGGCCAGCCGGGTGTTCGCCAGGGCTTCGCGCACGTCCGGAAACTCGTCGCCCGGCCCGCGCACCGCCAGGTTGAGCCGCGTCACTTTCGTCGGCGGCCCCTGCTCGATGTCGAACGCCGCCCGCCAGGCGCCGGTCTCGCCCTGGGGCTCGGTCAGCGTGTTGTCGATCTCGGGGTTGTAGTAGCCGTACGGCGCGAGCGCGTTCCGGATCTCGTTGGGCGCAAGCCGGTAGAGGCGCTCGATCTGGCGCGTCGACCAGGGTTCCTCGTGCTCGGCGGCCACCGACAACGACTTGCGCACATTGGCCCGCAGCGGATCGCCCAGACCCTCGATGCGAACGTTCACGGTATCCGCGAAGGCGGGCGCGATCAGCACGACGCCGAGCCCGGCGCTCGCAGCGATGCCCAGCCACAGCGAGGCGTGGCGCAGGCGCCGGCCCGTGCGGCACGGCTTCAGCATATCCACCGCGCGCAATCGGTTTGTGTCATCGCCAACCCCGTCAAAACGATCCGCCCTGGTGAACCGGCCCCGACACGCCGGGCCCGCGCGAGACGTTCCAGCTTAGCCGACCCGCGGGCCGCGACCCAAAAAACATGTGCCGGTCGTGTCCTTACGTGCGAGGGCCGGCAGCCGATGCCCCGAGGTCGTCGACGTTCGCGATCGTGAGCTCGATCGGGGCCTCGGCGGCGGGTATGGCGAGCACGCGGCTGTAGAAGCTGCGCTCGGCCTCGATCGCGTGGACGATGTTGTCGGCGTCGCGAAAGCCATGGCGCTCCTCCGGAAAGGTCACGTGGGCGACCGGCACACCGCGATCGGCCAGCGCCCGGGCCATGGTCTCGGCCTGATCGGGCGGCACGACCCGGTCCCTGAGCCCCTGCAGGAACAGCACCGGACAGCTCAGGCGGTCGGCATGCGCCAGCGGCGAGCGCGCGACCAGCAGGGATTCCTCCTCGCCGATCAGGCGCTTGAGGTAGCGGGACTCGAACTTGTGCGTGGAGGCCAGCAGACGCGTCAGATCACCGATGCCGTAATAGCTGGCCCCGGCGGCGGCGATGTCGGTGAAGGTGAGCACGCAGAGGACCGTGTAGCCGCCCGCGCTGCTGCCCGAGATCAACACACGATCGGCGTCGATGGCGTCACGTTCGGCCAGATAACGCGCGCCGTGCACGCAGTCCTCGACGTCGGCGATGCCCCAGGCGCCGCCCAGTTTGCCGCGGTAGGCACGGCCATAGCCGGTACTGCCGCGATAGTTGACGTCCAGCAGGGCGTAGCCGCGCGACGTCCAGTACTGGATGCGCGCATCCAGCGCCGTACTGGTTGCCCCGGTCGGCCCGCCGTGACACTTCAGAATGAGCGGCGGCCGCTCGTCCGCCGGACCGACGCTGTCCGCGCTGGCCGGGGGATAGAACAGGCCGTGGGCGACGTCGCCATCGGCGGTGGGCCAGGTCACGGCCTCGGGCCGGGAGAGTACGGCGGTGTCCGGCAGGCCGTCGCCGGCACGCAGGACCTCGGCGGCGCCGTCGGCCGCGAAGGCGAGGACCTGCTTGGGCATGGCCGCGTTCGCCGCGACCGCGACCGGCCGCTCGCCGAGCACGTGCAGATGCTCGAAGAAATCGGCGGCCGTGGGCAGCGGGGTGAACGCGCCGCTGACCGTATCCACGCGGCCGAGCTGCCAGATGCCGTCCCGCGTGGCCAGGGCGTAGAGCGTGCCGTCGTCGGCGAACGCACAGGTGCTCTGGCCGAACACCCACTGCGGCTGGCCGAATTCCGCGCGCTCGCGGGTGAGGGCTTCGAAGCCGGTCGCGGTCTCGCGGTGAATGTTCCACCAGTCGTCGGCGTCGCAGACGATGTAGAGCCGGCCGGCGGGGTCGAACAGCGGCCCGAACAGGGAGGCATCCGCGGGCGCCCACAGACAGCGGGGCGCGCCGATGCCGCCGTCGGCGGCCAGTTCGGCCTGCCACAGTTCGGTCGCGTCCCAGGGCATGTCCGGGTGGTTCCAGGCCAGCCAGACGAGACGCGAGCCGTCGGGCGACAGCCGCGGGCTGGCGTAGAAGTCGTGGCCCTCGGCGATCACCGTGCGCTCGCCCTCGAGCGTGATCGCCTCGATCGTGGCCCGGGGCTCGGTCTCGCCGCGCGGGGTCTCGACCACCGCGATCAGCCGGCCCCGGCCGGCGTCGTACTGCAGATCCGCGTGGTGCACGCCGGCGCCGATGTCCGTCACCGCGCTCAGCCGACCCGCCGTATCGCGCTGCCGGATCGCCTGATCCGCCGCGTCGACGAACCAGACCACCCCGGCGTGCACGGTGAACGCGCCGCCCCCGTATTCGTGCACCGCACTGCGCGCGCCCGTAGGCGCAGCCAGCAGCGATTCGACCCCGCCATCCGCGGTCCGCCGCATGATGGTGTTGCGGCCGGCTTCCGCCGGCCGGCTTTCCAGCCAGTAGAGGCCCTCGCCCGCCGGGGCGGCCGGATCGACCGCCAGATCGGTGAAGCGACGGCCGGCGGCAGCCACGTGCGCGGCCCGTATCGGCGACGGCCAGCTGCCGTAGGCGCGGATCTCGCTCATGTCGGTGTCTCCCGGGTCATCGTCCAGTGTTCGTCGACGCGGTCGGCTATCGTGCCCGTGGCGTCGAAGCTGCGTTCGTGAAACTCGATCCGGTCGTCGGCGCGCCGGCGGATCACCGTCGACGCCCGCGTGCCGTAGGCGGCACCGGCAATGAACAGCGGCGAGAGAAAGCGTTCGCGCTCGGTCCCGATGCCGGTATCCGGCAGGGCGGCATCCGGGGCGCCGTCGGTGTCGGCGAGCAGCTCGAACAGCGTCGGCGGCTCGACGTCGTCCGCGGCAACGCACTCGCCGAGCCGCGCCTGCGCGCGTTCGGTCTTCGGCCAGTGATCGCCCCAGTGGCCGTTGGAGATCGCATGGATCCCGGGCCGCAGCGACCGGTGGCGCACCGGGCCGCGGTTGGAGACGAACCACAGCGCATCGCGGTCACCGACCAGCAGATTGAAGGGGCCGAACGCCGCGCCCTCGGCGTGGATGTGCCGCGCCCAGACGGCCGCCCCCGCGGTCTGCTCGAAGTAGCCGCGCACGAGCAGGCCGCGGGAACGGGCGTCCGCCGCCGCCGGGGTGCTGCCGCGGACGTTGGTCACGGCCGCGAAACGTCCCCGCCGGTCGACGCCACACCAGCTGCCGCCGCCGCGCTCGTCCAGCCCGGCGAACAGGCCGCGGGGATGCCGCCACCACGTCGCCGACCGTGTGGGCCGGGCGTGGAACTCGTCGCGGTTGGCCGCCACCAGCAGCGGCCAGCGCGGATGACGCTGCCAGGCGAAGGCGATCAGGCACATGCCGGGCACCATCGCGGCGCGGGGACGCGCCGCTTTCTTGCTAAGCTCAGCGGTGCTGCTTCACGGGGGAAAGCATGACTGAAACCAGCCATAACAATAACGAACGCCACCGCGTGGTCATCGTCGGTGGCGGCTTCGGCGGCCTGTTCGCCGCCCGCAAGCTCGGCGCCACCGGCTTCGACGTGACCCTGCTCGACAAGCGAAACTTCCATACCTTCCAGCCTCTGCTCTACCAGGTCGCCGCCGGCATGCTGACCACCGGCGACGTCTGTACGCCGCACCGCGTGACGCTGCGGCGCAAGAAGAACGTGCGCACGCTCATGAGCACCGTCTACGACATCGACCCGGCGCGCCGGGCGATCCGTCACGAGGCGGGCACGCTCACCTACGACACGCTGATCGTGGCCACCGGCGTCAAGCACGCCTATTTCGGCAACGACCAGTGGGCCGCCGACGCCCCGGGCCTGAAGACCGTGGAACACGCGCTGCGCATGCGCCGCCGGATCTTCCATGCCTTCGAGACCGCCGAGCTTACCAGCGACAGGGATGAACGCGCGCCCTGGCTGAACTTCGTCATCGTCGGCGCCGGACCCACCGGGGTGGAGCTGGCCGGTGCGATCGCCGAACTCGCCCATCGCACCATGGTCGACGACTTCCGTGCCATCGACCCGCAGTCGGCCCGCATCATGCTGGTGGAGGGCGCGAGCCGCGTGCTGCCGGTCTATCCGGAGAAACTCTCGCGCAAGGCCGAGGCGATGCTCGCCGAACTCGGCGTCGAGATCGTGACCGACACCCTGGTCTCCGACATCGACAGCGACGGGGTGGTCATGAAAGGGCCGGACGGCGAGCGGCGTGTGGCCTCGCACACGGTGCTCTGGGCCGCCGGTGTGCGGGCCTCGGTCTTCGGCGAGATCCTGGCCGAGCGCACCGGCACGCGCCCGGAGCGCGGCGGCCGGCTGCGTGTGGCCCCCGATCTGTCACTGCCCGGCTATCCGGAGATCTTCGTCATCGGCGACCTGGCCGCGGCCACCGATCGCCGCGGTCGGGCCGTGCCGGGGCTGGCGCCGGCCGCGATCCAGCAGGGCGAATACGTCGCCCGTCTGCTCAAGCGCCGGGCCGCCGGCAAGCCGGTGCGCGATTTCGCCTTCCGGGACCAGGGCAGCATGGCCGTGATCGGCCGCAACCGTGCGGTGGGCAATCTGCCGTGGATGACCGTGTCCGGTTTCTCGGCCTGGCTGCTCTGGGTGCTCGTCCACATCTACGCGCTGATCGGCAGCGAGCGCCGGCTGCGGGTGATGCTGCAGTGGGTGTGGAAATACTTCACCCGCCGCACCGGCGACCGCCTGATCACCGGCCGACCGCCGAACACGCGGCGTCTGCACGACCGCGATGCCGGTGAAACCGGCACGAATCCGCCCGATCGCGGCGGCTAGACGCTAGCCCGCCTCGGCGTCCATGCCGAGCTCCTTGATCTTGCGGGTCAGAGTGTTGCGACCCCAGCCAAGCAGGCGAGCGGCCTCCTGACGATGGCCGTCGGTCCGCGCGAGCGCGGTCCGGATCATCACCCGCTCCAGGCTCGGGATCGCCTCGTCGAGCAGGTGATCCGCGCCCTCGGCCAGCCGGTGCTCGGCCCAGTGGGCGAGCTGCTCGTCCCAGCCGCCGGTCGTGGTCACACCCGCCGCGGGCGTCGCAGTCGGGGGCGACGGCGTCGCGGTCTCCCCCGGCCCCGGGACCGCCGCGGGGCCCTCGGTCGTGTCGACGTGGCCGCGCAGCTCGTGCGGCAGATCCTCGGGCATGACCTCGCGGCCGGGCGCCATCACCGTGAGCCAGCGACAGAGGTTCTCCAGCTGGCGAACGTTGCCGGCCCAGTCCAGCGTGGCCAGATGATCCCGGGCCGCGGCGCTGAGCGTCTTGGACTCCATCTGCAGTTCGGTGGCCGCGCGGCCGAGAAAGAAGTCGAGCAGCAGCGGGATGTCCTCGCGGCGCTCGCGCAGCGGCGGCACCCGCAGGCGGATGACGTTGAGGCGGTGGAACAGATCCTCGCGGAAACGGCCCTTCTTCACTTCCGCTTCGAGATCCCGGTTGGTCGCGGCGATGATGCGCACGTCCACCGACACCGGCGTGTGGCCGCCGACACGGTAGAACTGGCCGTCCTGGAGCACGCGCAGCAGGCGCGTCTGCAGATCGGCCGGCATCTCGCCGATCTCGTCGAGAAACAGCGAACCGCCGTGGGCCTGCTCGAAGCGGCCGCGGCGCTGGGCGACGGCGCCCGTGAAAGCCCCCTTCTCGTGGCCGAAGAACTCGGATTCCATCAGGTCCTTGGGGATCGCGGCGGTGTTGACCGCGATGAAGGGATGCGCCCCCCGCGGGCTGTGCTCGTGCAGGGCGTGTGCGACCAGCTCCTTGCCGGTCCCCGACTCGCCGGTGATCAGCACCGTGATGTGGGAGGCCGACAACCGGCCGATGGCGCGAAAGACCTCCTGCATCGCCGGCGCCTCGCCGATGATGATCGATTCCGCCGCCGCCGAGCGCTGGGCGGCCTCGCCGAATTCACCGCTGATATGGGCGGCCCGGGTGACCAGCTCCACCGCCTCGTCGAGGTCGAACGGCTTGGGCAGATACTCGAAGGCGCCGCCGCGATAGGCCGAGACCGCGCTGTCCAGATCCGAATGCGCGGTCATGATGATGATCGGCAGATCCGGGCGGATCTCGTTGACCCGGTCGAGCAGATCCAGCCCGGAGATACCCGGCATGCGGATATCGGTGAGCAGCACGTCGGGCGCGCTGTCGTCGATGGCGTCGAGCAACTCGGCGCCGCCGGGAAAACTGGTGACCTCGATGCCGGCACTCTTCAGCGCGCGCTCGAGGACCCAGCGGATCGACTCGTCGTCGTCCACGATCCAGGCCTTCAGATCACTCATCAATCGCCTCCAAAGGCAGAAATACGCTGAACATGGTCTGGCCCGGGCGACTTTCGCACTCGATCAGGCCCTGGTGCAGGTGCACCAGATACTGCGCGATCGGCAGGCCCATGCCCGTGCCCTCGGCCCGCGAGCTGACCATCGGATGGAAGATGCGCGGCAGCAGGTCGGCGGGGATGCCCGGCCCGTTGTCGATGACGTCCACCCGGAGCACCAGCCGATGCTGCACGCCGCCGATGGTGAACAGGCGCTGGGTCCGGGTGCGCAGCAAGATTTCGCCGGAGCCGTCGAGCGCGGTCACGGCGTTGCCGACCACGTTGAAGAACGTCTGGATGAGCTGCTCGCGGTCGGCCTCGATCTCGGGAATGCTCGGATCGTAGTCGCGCACCAGCGCGACGTCGGCGCTCAGGTCGGCACCGACCAGCGCGCGCACGTGTTCCAGCGGCTCGTGGATGTTGATCGCCTGCTTGTTCGGCGGCCGGCGCGGCCCGAGCAGACCGTCGACCAGGTTCTGCAGCCGATCGGCCTCGCGGATGATGACGGCGGTGAATTCCTTGAGCTCGTCATCGCCGATCTCGCGCTCGAGCAGCTGGGCCGCGCCCCGCAGCCCGCCGAGCGGATTCTTGATCTCGTGGGCCAGCCCCCGGATCATCTCGCGGTTGGCCAGATTCTGGATGCGCATCTGATCGTCGCGGGAGATCCGCAGCTGGCGATCCAGCGACAGGAATTCCAGCAGCAGGGCCGCTTCGCCGTTGCGATCGGTGAAGGGCGTGACCGTGCAGTCCACGGTCAGCGGTTCGCCACCGCCGGCGCGAAGATGCAGCTCCCGCTCGGTGAAGGCCGCGCCTTCGGCCAGTGCGCTGGCGAGCTTTTCGCGGTGATCCGCGAGGTAGGGCAGCGCCTTGTCGAACGGTTCGCGCCCGCAGTGGCGCGCCGAGACTCCGAACAGCATCTCGCTGGCGGTGTTGAGGTAGGTCACGCGCATGCGGTGGTCCAGACACACCACCGCCGTCTTGAGATTGTCGAGGATGGTGTCGGGGCGGATACCGGTACTGTCGCGAGGTGTCATGGCCACTGCAGAAGCAAGACTCGGGCCAGTATGTGCGGCCTACAACATACGTCGCCGCCGGGCGACGCGCTACCTCGGCGGCGACGGCGCACCGCCGCTGCCCGGCGTGAATCGCGGTGCGGCCGGTGCGCCGTCGGCGTTGCCCGCCGGCGGCGCGGTCGCGACCCCGTCGGCATTCTCGCCACCGTCGTCGCCGCCCCCGCTCTGCGAGTCCGGATTGAGCGGCGATATCGCGGCGGGCGGCTGGACATAGAAGGTCACCGGCTCGGTGCGACGCAGTTCCCGACCTTCGTAGAGCAGTGCGGCGCTGAGCGTGTGCGAGCCGCGGGCGACGTTGGCCAGTTCCAGGCGGGTCTCGTCGGTGGGCGACTCCGGGATCGGACTGCCGTCCAGATAATAGGTGATCTGCTCGCCGTCGCGCAGATCGGCTTCGCCGCCGATGGTCAGCGATATCGGCACGACGCCGCGGGCGTCCCGGAAGGTACGCCCGGCCTCGGGCCGAACCAGCTCGGGCCGGCGTGAATCGGGGGGCTCGTCCTCGGCCCGGCCGGCCTGGTACTCGTCCTGCAGCCGCTGCAGCGCGTCGGGATCGCTCTCGACACTCTGGATGCCCGGCAGATCGGCGCGCTCGGCTCGACTGCTGGCGGGGCTGTCGCTGTAATGGCGCACGCCGTCGGCGCCGACCCAGGTATAGATGTCGGCGTGGGCCGGGCCCGTGGCGAACAGAATAGCGACGACGACGGTGGCGAGCATCCTCATGCGACGAATCTAGCGCAGCGACCGGACATAAAAAAGGGCGCGCCCGACAACGGACGCGCCCCGCCAATCGGGGCCGGCGACGCCGGCTCCGATCTCCCCTGAATCAGCAGGAGTAGTACATCTCGAACTCGGCCGGGTGCGTGCTCATCTTGAGACGCAGCACTTCCTCCATCTTGAGCTCGATGTAGCCGTCGATGAGGTCGTCGGTGAACACGTCGCCCTTCTTGAGGAAGTCGCGGTCGTCGGACAGGGCCTTGAGCGCCTCCTCCAGCGACTGGGCCACCGTCGGGATGGCCTTTTCCTCTTCCGGCGGCAGATCGTAGAGATCCTTGTCCATGGCCTCGCCGGGATGGATCTTGTTCTGGATGCCGTCGAGACCGGCCATCATCATCGCGGTGAAGGCGAGATACGGGTTCGCGGTCGGATCCGGGAAGCGGACCTCGATGCGACGCGCCTTCGGGCTGGAGACCCACGGGATGCGGATCGAGGCCGAGCGGTTGCGGGCGGAATAGGCCAGCAGCACCGGGGCCTCGAAGCCCTTGACCAGGCGCTTGTAGCTGTTGGTCGAGGCATTGGCGAAGGCATTGATCGCCTTGGCGTGCTTGATGATGCCGCCGATGTAGAACAGCGCTTCCTCGGACAGGCCGCCGTACTCCTCGCCGGAGAAGATATTCTTGCCGTCCTTGGACAGCGACTGGTGCACGTGCATGCCGGTGCCGTTGTCGCCGACCAGGGGCTTGGGCATGAAGGTCGCGGTCTTGCCGAAGCTGTGGGCGACGTTGGCCACGCAGTACTTGTAGACGAGCAGCTCATCGGCCTTCTTCACCAGCGTGTTGAACAGCATGCCGATCTCGCCCTGACCGGCAGTGCCCACTTCGTGGTGGTGCACTTCGATGGTCAGACCCATCTCTTCCATGGCCAGGCACATGGCCGAGCGCACGTCCTGGTGGGAGTCGACGGGCGGCACGGGGACATAGCCGCCCTTGATCCCGGGGCGATGGCCCATGTTGCCTTCCGGATAGGCCTTGTTGCTGCTCCACCAGGCCTCTTCGGAATCGATCGAGAAGCCGGCACCCTTCATCTCGTTGTGCCAGGACACGGAGTCGAACACGAAGAACTCGGCCTCCGGCCCGAACAGGGCGGTGTCGGCGATGCCGGTGGAGGCGAGATAGGCCTCGGCACGCTTGGCGACGGTACGCGGGTCGCGCTCGTAGCCCATCATCGTGTTGGGCTCGAGGACGTCACAGCGGATGATGACCGTGGGCTCCTCGAAGAACGGATCCAGCACCGCGGTGCTGTCGTCCGGCATCATCACCATGTCGGAATCGTTGATGCCCTTCCAGCCGTCGATGGACGAGCCGTCGAACATCTTGCCTTCTTCCATGAACTCTTCGTCGACGACATGCGCCGGCATGGTCATGTGCTGTTCCTTGCCGCGCGTGTCACAGAAGCGGAAGTCCACGAACTTGGCTTCGCTTTCCTTAATGAGTTTGAGCGCTTCGCTACTCGACATGATGACTCCTTGTGTGTGGACTCGGCTGCCGTGTCGGCGGCAGTGTCGCGAGGACAACCACTATAAACGCAGTTTCCATGCCACGTCACGGACGCGCTTCATCGGGGCACAGGGGCGGCAAACGCCACATTATCGCGCATCAAATGCACTAAAACGATGCTTTCGAGGCGATATGCACTGTTTTGGTTCATACCGCGATCTGCCGTGAACGGGGCGGCTTCCGTTATACTTCCGGCCTGTTTCAAGGGGTTCTGGCATGGATTTCCAACAGCTCATCTTCCGGCTGCAGACATTCTGGGCCGAACAGGGCTGCGCCATCGTGCAGCCGCTGGACATGCCGGTGGGCGCCGGCACGTTCCATCCGGCCACATTCCTGCGCTCGATCGGTCCCGAGCCGTGGCGCGCGGCCTATGTACAGCCCTCGCGACGTCCCACCGACGGCCGCTACGGCGACAACCCGAACCGGCTGCAGCACTATTATCAGTTCCAGGTGCTGCTCAAGCCGTCGCCGAAGGACATTCAATCGCTGTATCTGGCGTCGCTCGAGGCTCTGGGCCTGGACATGACGATTCACGACGTGCGTTTCGTCGAGGACAACTGGGAATCGCCCACGCTCGGCGCCTGGGGCCTGGGCTGGGAAATCTGGCTCAACGGCATGGAGATCACCCAGTTCACCTATTTCCAGCAGGTCGGCGGGCTCGACTGCCGGCCGGTCGCCGGGGAGATCACCTACGGCCTGGAGCGCATCGCGATGTATCTGCAGAACGTCGAGAGCGTCTACGACCTGGTGTGGTCCTCCTCGCCGGCGGGTACGATCCGCTACGGCGACGTCTACCATCAGAACGAGGTGGAGCAGTCCCGTTATAACTTCGAGTACGCCGACGTGGACGCGCTGCTGGCGCGCTTCGATGCACTCGAGCGCGAGTGCGGGCGGCTGGTGGAGGCCGAACTGCCCCTACCGGCCTATGAACGCATGCTCGAGTGCTCGCACGTGTTCAATCTGCTCGATGCCCGACACGCCATTTCCGTGACCGAACGCCAGGGCTACATCCTGCGTGTGCGGACCCTCGCACGCGCCTGCGCGCAGGCTTACTACGACTCGCGCGAAGCGCTCGGTTTTCCCATGCTCGACAACACCCACGAGGCCGCATGACCGCACCGCTGCTCATCGAGATCGGCGTCGAGGAGCTGCCGCCGAACGCCATGCGTCGGCTGGCCGATGCATTCGCCGACGGTCTCGCCCTTGCTCTGGACGAGGCGGGCCTGGAGCGCGGCGCCGTCACGCGTCACGCGACGCCGCGCCGTCTGGCCGTGACCATCGACGACGTCGCGGCCGAAACCGCGCCGGCGGCCATCGAGAAGGCCGGCCCGACGGTGGCGATCGCCTTCGACGACGAGGGCGCGCCGACGGCCGCGGCCGAGGGCTTCGCCCGATCGCTGGGCACTCGGGTCGAAGCACTCGTACGCGAGGATAGCGATAAGGGCGAACGCCTCGTCTATCGCAGCACCGAACCGGGCAAACCGCTCGCGTCGTTGCTTCAGCCGGCGGTCGACGAGGTGCTGCGCCGCCTGCCGATCCCAAAACGCATGCGCTGGGGCGACTCCGAGGCGGCCTTCGTGCGGCCGGTTCACTGGGTGGTGGCGCTGCACGACGACACCATCGTTCCGCTGACGGTGTTCGAAGAAAGCGCGGATCGCGTCACCCGCGGGCACCGATTCCATCACCCCGAGCCCATCGCACTCGCTCGAGCGGCCGACTATGCCGCCCGGCTGCGCGATCCCGGCTGCGTGATCGTCGATCCCGACCATCGCAAGGCCCGCATCGTCGAGCAGGTCGAGGCCGCCGCCGCCGAGTGCGGCGGACGGGCGTTGATCGACGACGCCCTGGCGGAGGAGGTATCCGCACTCGTGGAATGGCCGGTGGGGATCAGCGGCGACTTCGACGCGCGCTTCATGGTCCTGCCACGCGAGGTACTGATCTCCACGCTGGAAGGACACCAGCGCTACTTCCCGGTCGAGGGGCCGGACGGCGCACTCCTGCCCGCCTTCGTGACGGTGGCCAACATCGACAGCGCCGACGTGGCCCAGGTGATCGCGGGCAACGAACGGGTGGTGCGGCCACGGCTGGCCGACGCCCTGTTCTTCTGGGAGCAGGATCGCCAGCACGGTCTCGAGGCCCACATCGACGGCCTGGCCCGCGTGAGCTTCCAGAAGGAGCTGGGATCGCTGGCCGACAAGAGCGCGCGCATCGGCCGCCTCATGCGGCATCTCAACGCCGCCGTCGGGGCCGAGCACGACCACGTCGAACGCGCCGCGGCACTGGCCAAGACCGACCTCCTGACCGAAATGGTCGACGAGTTTCCCGACCTGCAGGGCGTGATGGGCTGCTATTACGCCCGCGACGCCGGCGAGCCGGAGGCCGTCGCCACGGCCCTGGCCGAGCAGTACGCCCCGGCAGCCGCCGGAGCGCCGATCGCATCGACCCGCGTCGGCCAACTGCTCGCGCTGGCGGATCGTCTCGACACGCTGGCGGGCATCTTCGCCATCGGCAAGCGCCCGAGCGGCGACAAGGATCCGTTCGGGCTGCGCCGGGCCGCCCTCGGCGTGCTGCGCACGCTGATCGAAGCCGAGCTTCCGATCGACCTCGCGAGTGCGATCGACACCGCCGTCGCAATGCAGCCGGTTGAAGGTGCCGAGGATACGGCCGCCGCGCTCTGGATGTTCCACATGGAACGTCTGCGCGGCTATTACGGCGATCGCGGCATCAGCGGCGACCGCTTCGATGCCGTGGCCGCCCTCGACCTCGTGGACATGACCGATTTCGAGGCGCGCATCCGGGCCGTAACCGCCTTCGCCGAACTGCCCGCGGCCGCTGTCGTCTGCGCCGCCCACAAGCGGATACGCAACATCCTGCGCAAGAACGCGGTAGCCGCGGATGGCACGGGTTTCGAGCCCGCGCGTCTTACCGAACCGGCCGAGCGTGCGCTGGCCGAAAGCATGGCGGCACGCCAAAATGCGATCGCGGAGGCGGTGCAGACTCGGCGCTATGAACCGGCCCTGGAGCAGGTCGCGATGCTGGCCGAACCGCTTGACGCCTTTTTCGATCAGGTCATGGTGATGGTCGACGACCCGGCGCTGCGCGACAACCGCCTCGCCCTGCTGAAGGCGCTCGACGGCCTGTGCCGCCAGGTGGTGGACGTCTCGCGATTGGCGCTAGACTAGTCCCATGAATCTGGTCATCCTCGATCGCGACGGCGTCATCAACGAAGACAGCGACGACTTCATCAAGTCGCCGGCGGAGTGGCGGCCGATCCCGGGCAGCCTCGAGGCCATCGTGCGGCTCAAGCACGCGGGTCTGACCGTGATGGTGGCCAGCAACCAGTCCGGCCTCGCCCGCGGCCTGTTCGATTACGACGGCCTGTTCGCCGTGCATGACAAGATGACACGCATGCTCGCCGATCTTGGCACCCACGTCGACGGCATCTTCTTCTGCCCACACGGCCCCGACGACGGCTGCGGCTGTCGCAAGCCGCAAATCGGGCTGTTCGAGGACATGGGACGCCGACTCGGGCGCACGATCCGCGGTGCGCCCTTCGTCGGTGACAGCGTCACGGACGTCGAGGCCGCACGGGCCGCGGGCCTGCACCCGATATTCGTCGAAACCGGCAAGCGCGTCGATACCGACGCTCCGGCACTCGCGGACGTCGAGAGCCATACGGATCTCGCCGCCGCCGCCGACGCCTTGATCGCCGCCCGCAAGAACAGGCGCCGGCGCCAGTAGCAGCCGGCACGCGGTCGGTCTGGCCGCCGCTGGCCGGGTTACACGTCCAGGTTGGAGACCATCAGCGCATTGCGCTCGATGAAAGCGCGCCGCGGTTCGACGTGATCGCCCATGAGCGTGGTGAAGATCTGATCCGCGCCGACCGCGTCCTCGATCTTGACCTGCATCAGCCGGCGGCTATCCGGATCCATCGTAGTTTCCCAGAGCTGTTCCGGATTCATCTCGCCCAGGCCCTTGTAGCGCTGCACGTTGAGCCCGCGCTTGGCCTCCTCGAGCAACCAGCGGTAGGCCGCATCGAAGGTATCCACCGTCGCACTGCGTTCGCCACGCGACACCACCGCGTCGTCGCCCATCAGGGCCCGCAGCTCGCCGCCGAGTGTTGCCATGCGCTGGTATTCAGGGCCGGTGAAGAAGTCCTCGTGCCAGACGAAGGTATGCGGGATCCCGTGGCTGAAACGCGTGACCTGCAGATGCAGCGGCCGGTCGTCGGTCGCCGGCTTGATCTGGACCGCATAGCGGTGGCGGGCTTCGTTTCGTGCATCCAGCCGCGCCTGCAGCGCGTCGGCCCAGGCCTGCATGCGCCCCTCGTCGGCGAACATGTCGGTCGTCACCGCCTCCAGATACGTCATCTCCATGAGCGTCGCCGGATCGAAACGCCGGGTCAGGCGGTCGATGTCCTCGAGCATGTCCATGTAGCGCTGCGACAGATCCGCCAGCGCCTCGTCGGCGATCGGCGGGGCGTCCGCCGACACGCGCAGCTGCGCCTTGCCCAGCGCCAGCCGCAGCAGATAGTTGCTCAGCTCGCGGTCGTCCTTGACGTAATGTTCCTGCTTGCCGCTCTTGACCTTGTACAGCGGCGGCTGCGCGATATAGACGTAGCCCGCCTCGATCAGGGCGAACATCTGGCGGTAGAAGAACGTCAGCAGCAGCGTCCGGATATGCGAACCGTCGACGTCCGCGTCGGTCATGATGATGATGCGGTGATAGCGCAGCTTGGTGGGGTCGAATTCGTCGCGACCGATCCCGCAGCCCAGCGCCGTGATCAGGGTTCCCACCTCGACCGAGGACAGCATCTTGTCGAAACGCGCCTTCTCGACGTTCAGGATCTTGCCCTTGAGGGGCAGAATCGCCTGATAGTGGCGGTCCCGCCCCTGTTTGGCCGACCCGCCGGCCGAGTCGCCCTCGACCAGAAACAGCTCGGAGGCCGCCGGATCCTTTTCCTGGCAGTCCGCCAGCTTGCCGGGGAGACCCGCGATATCGAGCGCGCCCTTCCGGCGCGTCATGTCACGGGCGCGCCGCGCCGCATCCCGGGCGCGGGCCGCCTCGATGATCTTGCCGGCGATCAGGCGGGCCTCGCGTGGGTTTTCAAGCAGAAAATCGCTCAGATGGGCGTTGACGGAGGATTCGACAGCGGCGCGCACCTCCGAGGAAACCAGCTTTTCCTTGGTCTGCGAGGAGAACTTCGGATCCGGCACCTTCACGGAGATGACGGCAGTCAGCCCCTCGCGAGCGTCATCGCCCGCCGGATTGACCTTTTCACGCTTGGCCAGGCCTTCGGTCTCGATGTAACCGTTGAGCGTGCGGGTCAGCGCGCCGCGGAATCCGGCCAGATGGGTGCCGCCGTCACGCTGGGGAATGTTGTTCGTGTAACAGAACACGCTTTCCTGGTAGGAATCATTCCACTGCATCGCCACTTCAACGACCATGTCGTCGCGCTCGGCGGTGAAATAACAGACCGTTTCGTGAAGCTTCGTCTTGTTTTCGTTCAGATTCTCCACGAACGCGCGAATGCCGCCCTCGTACTCGAATACGACGTCGCGTTCGCTGGCCTCCTCGATGAGCCGGATGCGGACCCCCGAATTGAGGAACGACAACTCGCGCAGGCGTTTGGCGAGAATATCGTAGCTGTAGGCGATGTTGCTGAAGACATCGGCGCTCGGATGAAAATGAATCGAGGTACCGGTCTGTTCGGTGGGTCCGACGGCACTCAACGCGTCGAGCGGCTCACCCATGCTGTAACGCTGGCGGTAATTCTGCCCATCACGATGAATATCGAGCTCCAGCCGGTCCGAAAGCGCGTTGACGACCGATACGCCCACGCCGTGGAGACCGCCGGAAACCTTGTACGAATTGGCGTCGAATTTGCCGCCGGCATGCAGCACGGTCATGATCACTTCGGCGGCCGGCTTGCCTTCGCCCTCGTGCATGTCCACGGGGATGCCACGGCCGTCATCGGTGACGGTGATGCTCTGATCCCGATGGATGATGACCTTGATCTCGTGGCAGTATCCGGCCAGCGCTTCGTCGATCGCGTTGTCGACGACCTCGAACACCATGTGATGCAGACCGGTACCGTCATCGGTGTCGCCGATGTACATCCCGGGGCGCTTGCGGACGGCCTCCAGCCCCTTGAGCACCTTGATGCTGCTGGAATTGTATTCGCCGTTGTTTTCCGCCATGACCAGACCGCCGTTAGTGGGAACTCGCGCTTAACCGCGTGATTTTAGCACGCGTCGTCGCCATGGGCCGTCACGCGCCCTTGTTCCACGTGGAACAATCGTCGCGGTGTCAGCGCGGCCGGAACGAGTGCGGCCTCCAGAAACGTAACGAAGCACTGACCGCCGAGGCCGGCGATCTCCGCGGCGAGCCCGTCGCGGTACTGCGGCCCCAGCTCGGCCGCGAGGTCATCGACAAGAAGGATCGGCTGCACGCCGCGCCGTAAGTGCAGCAAACGGGCCTGGACAATCAGCAACGCCGCTGTAAGGACTTTCTGTTGCCCCCGTGATACCCAGTCCCGGGCCGTCGTTTCAGCGACTGATATCCGGAGATCGGCACGGTGGGGGCCGCGCTGGGTGAAACCCATGCGTTGATCCTGATCCAAACCGGCCGCCAAGGCGGCGCCGAACCCCTCATCGTGGCGCCAGCCGGGTTCATAGTCGATGGCGATCGTCGCCTCACCGAGCAGGCGTTCCGCCTGGGCCGGCATATAACGGCGTATATCCTCGATATAGGCACGTCGGCAGGCGTCAACGATTTCGGCGTTGTGCACGAGCTCGGCGTCCCATGCAATGACGTCCTTTTTAGCCCAGCGCGCCTTCAACGCGCGATTGCGCTGCCGCAGAGCGCGTCGGTACCGATGCCATGCGGGAAAGAACGCCTGTTCCACGTGGAACACGCCCCAGTCGAGAAAATGCCGGCGATAACGCGGCCCCTGTTCCAGAAGGCGATGCAGATTCGGGTCGATGAGCTGGAGCGGGAATGCGTTGACGAGATCGAGGCGGGTAGTGCTTGGGTTGCCATCACAGCGATAGTGCATGCCGCGACGATCGCGCTGCACCGCCAACTGCCGGCTGCGTTGTTCGCCGGACTCGATCAAGCCGTGCACCGTGAATGCGGTCTGTCCCTCCCGGACCGCGGGACGAGCCGTTGCGTGTCGAAACGATTGGCCGCGGCCCAGAATGTAAAGCGCCTCCAGGAGACTGGTTTTCCCGGAGGCGTTATCGCCCGTGATGACGTTGACGCCCGGGCCTGGATTGATCTCGAGTGCCTCGAAACAGCGAAAATCGGTCAATCGAAGCCGGGTCAATTGCATTTTTGCGGGACTAGAGTCGCATGGGCATGACGACGTAGCGCGTCGACGGGTCGTCCGTCGCCTGCAGTAGTCCGCTGCTGTCCGGGCCGGAAAGTGAGAGGGTGAACTCTTCGCTGCGCATCGCACCGAGCGCTTCCAGCAGATAATTCACGTTGAATCCGATCTCCATCGGTTGATTATCGTAGCTGACCTGGAGCTCGTCTTCGGCTTCCTCACGCTCCACGTTCTGAGCCTGTAGACGAAGCGTATGTTCGCTCAGGGCCAGTCGGACACCACCGAACTTCTCGTTCGACAGAATCGCGGTGCGCGACAAGGCCTGGCGGATGACGTCGCGGTTGGCGGCCATGATCTTGTCGACGTCGGTCGGAATGACCCGCTCGTAGTCGGGAAAACGGCCATCGATCAGCTTCGTGGTGAATACGAGGCCGGGCAGCTGTAGCCGCAGGTGTTTGCTGGACAACTGGATACTGATCTCGGCATCGCTGTTGTCCAGAAGGCGTACGAGCTCGGTGATCGCTTTGCGTGGAATGATCGCCTGCGTAGGTTCTTCGATGTCGATGGTCGCTTCGGCGTCGCTGAGTGCGAGGCGGTGACCGTCTGTGGCGACACATCGCAGGCGGTCGGAACGCAGTGCCAGTAGCAGACCGTTGAGGTAATACCGCACATCCTGGTGGGCCATCGCGAAATGAGTGCGCTCGAGCAGTCCTCGCAGTGTGTTTTCCGGGATCGTGAAGTGATCGCCGGCTTCGACTTCATCAAGATGGGGCCAATCCTGGGCGGATAGGGTGGCGAGCGTGAAGCGTGATCGGCCCGATTGCACACGCGTTTGCTGTTGTTCCTGTGATAACTGTACCTCGGCGTCGTCCGGAAGACCTCGGCAGATGTCGAGAAGTTTTCGTGCGGGTACGGCAGCGCTGCCGGGTTGACCGACGACAGCGCTACATTCGGTTATCAGTTCAAGTTCGAGGTCGGTCGCCGTCAGTACGAGTCGATCGTTATCGGCCTTGAACAGCACGTTGGAGAGAATCGGCATGGTCTGGCGTCGCTCGACGACGCCGATGACGGTCTGAAGGGCCGATAGTAGATCCCTGCGCTGTATCGAAAATTGCATGGCTGCGGCTCCCGTTTAGCCGTGGTCCCTGTTGTCTTGAGAGTCCCTAAGAAAAGATAGTAGTAGTAACAATAGACGACTGACTTGGCTGTTGATTTCTCTTGTTTTCCATTTATAAACAACGATATGTCTTGTTTATAACTCTGCTGTCCGAATCGCTTGAAGGCTGTGGCACAGCTGTGGATGGAATGTGGTCAATTGCTCCTGGCTTGCGGAGTTTGTCGCTGTCTTCTGTTTGTCCCGGGCTTATCCACAGTCAGCTTGTGAGTATCCGGCTGAGGTTCGCGTAGTCTTCGTCCACCCGTGCATCCGTCTCTCGCAGTTCCTTGACTTTGCGGCAGGCGTGGAGAACGGTCGTGTGATCGCGTCCACCGAATCCCTGGCCGATTTCCGGCAGACTGTGATTGGTCAGTTCCTTGGCCAGCGCCATGGCGAGTTGCCTCGGTCGCGCGATCGATCGCGTCCGTTTCTTGCCGAGGAGGTCCGTGAGGCGCATTTTGTAGTACTCGGCGACGGTGCGCTGAATGTTCTCGAGCGTGACCAGCCGGTCGTAGACCGCGAGCATGTCGTGCAGCGCCTGCTTGGCGAAGTCCACCGTGATCGGCGTGCCGGTGATCTGCGCGGAGGCCTTGAGCCGGTGCAGCGCGCCTTCCAGATCGCGAACGTTCGAGCGCACCCGCTTGGCGATGAAGAAAGCGACCTCCTGGGGGAGTGTGATCCCGTGGTAGTCGGCCTTCGAGAGCATGATGGCGACCCGGGTTTCCAGCTCGGGCGGTTCCACGGCCACCGACAGGCCCCAGGAAAATCGCGACTTGAGTCGGTCCTCGAGGCCTTCCACCTCCTTCGGAAATCGGTCGCAGGTGATCACGATCCGCTGGTTCGATTCGAGCAGCGAGTTGAAGGTGTGGAAGAATTCCTCCTGCGAACGGTCCTTGCCGGCGAAGAACTGGATGTCGTCTATCAGCAGGGCGTCGAGCGAACGGTAATGGCCCTTGAAGCGATCCATCCGGTTGTGCCGGATGGCGGTGACCATTTCGTTGACGAAGTGCTCCGAGCGTACGTAGGCGACCTTCGCCTGCGGCTGATTGGCGAGCAGCCGGTTGCCCACGCTCTGCATCAGGTGGGTCTTGCCCAGACCCACACCGCCGTAGATGAGCAGCGGGTTGTAGGCGACGTTGTCGGGATCGGCGGCCTGTTCGGCTGCCGCCCGGGCGATCTGGTTGGACTTGCCCTGGACGAAGGTCTCGAAGGTATAGCGACCGTCCAGGTTGTGGCGCGTGGCCGAGGGGGCCGCCGCCGGTTCCGCGGTGGCCGGTGCGCTCGTGCGTTGGCCGCCGCCGACGAGTACGCGAATGCGCTTGGGCAGCTCGCCCATCTCGCTGAGCGCGTTCGCGATCGGGGTGCGCAGCTCGCGCTCGACCTGATCCCGTACCACCTCGTTGGGCGCCATCAGATCGAGTCCGCCTTCGTTGAAATCGGCCTCCAGCGGCCGAAGCCAGAGGTTGACGTCCTTCTCGGGCAGACGCGTTTCGATATGCGTAAGACAGCGTTGCCAGAGCGTTTCAGCCAAAGTCGTGAACTCCATCGCCGGGATGGGCGTGCACCGCGACGCCCGGCCGACTACGGTAGCGCAGTGTCGACAGGTTATCCACAGCTCGATTCAGGCTTGCAACGCGGCCGTACGGGCGACTAGAATCCGCGGTCTTTTAACGAAGAGTGCCCTGCCGGGCGCCGGATCGAGAGCCTCATGAAACGCACGTATCAGCCGAGTAATCTGCATCGCAAGCGCACGCACGGCTTTCGTGCGCGCATGGCGACCAAGAACGGTCGCCGCGTTCTGTCCGCGCGCCGCGCCAAGGGCCGCAAGCGCCTCGCGCCCTAGCCGCCCCGGGTGTCGCAGGCGTCATTTCCGCCGCGAGCGCGCCTGCGCAATGCAGCCGAGTTCCGAGCGGTGTTCGCTCAGGGCGACAAGACGGTCTGCCCGGGGTTCGTGCTGATTGCGGCAGCCGGTGACGGCCAGCCGGCACGGCTGGGCCTCGCGCTGGCCAAGCGGCGAATCGCGCGGGCGGTGGACCGGAATCGGATAAAGCGCGTCCTGCGCGAATCGTTTCGGCACGCACGCCCCGAGCTCGGTTCGGTGGATGTCGTGGTGCTGGCACGCAGCCGGACGGCGGCCATGGACAACAAGGCGCTGTTCGCGCAACTTGCCGGCGTCTGGCCCCGAGTGGCCCGCAACGCGGCACCTGTCGCGGCCCTCGATGCCGCGGCCGGCGGCGACCGCCAACGTTAGGGATCTAGCCGCGCATGGAAAACATTCGTTTCGCTCTGCTCTGCGCCGTCGGCGTCATCTGCTTCTTTCTGTATCAGGCTTGGCAGACGGACTATGCGCCGACGCAGGCGGAGGCCACGGCCGACAGCGCCGACGCCACGGCCGGGGACTACCGCCAAGATGACGACGTGCCGGATCTGGCCTCGGCACCGGATGCGGGCGACGAAGCCGGCACGAGTGACGGCGATCGCGGCGCCGCCTCGGATGACGCGAGTGCGCCCGGTCAGGTCGTCGGCGATGCCATGGCTCAGGGACAGCGCGTTCACGTCGTTACCGACAAGTTCGATCTCGTGATCGATACCCGCGGCGGCGACCTGCGTCAGGTTCAGCTGCGCGGCGTGCCGGTCTCCTCCGATCGGCCCGACACCAATCTGCGGCTGATCAACGACAGCCTGCCCAACTTCTTCATCGCTCAGAGCGGCCTGGTGGGCGATTCGGCGGACGCGCCCGATCACAACACGACCTATCGCAGCGAAAAGAACGAATACAAGCTCGCCGACGGCGAGGATACCCTGCGGGTCCCGCTGACCTGGACCAACGACACCGGCCACGAGGTCACGAAGGTCTATACCTTCCACCGCGACAGCTACCGGATCGGGCTCAGCCACGAGGTCCGCAACCGGTCCGGCGAACCCTGGACGCTGTCGCAGTACGTGCGCTTCTGGCGCACCCCGCACGAGATCACCGGCGATGTGCCCTTCGCCCAGGCGTTCTTCGGCGTCGGCTGGTACGAGCGCAAGGACGAGGGGAGCTACAGCTATCGCAACGAATCCCACGGCGAGCTCGCCGAGAACCCCGTCCAGCTGACCCAGGAGGGCGGCTGGATCGCCATGATCCAGCACTACTTCATCGGTGCGGCGATTCCGCCCCCCGACGCGAAGGCGCGCTTTTTCGCCCGGCCCAAGGACGTCTCCGGGGCGCAGGGCGGGTTTGCCAGCGGGTTCATCGGCACCAAGGAATCGATCGCGGCCGATGCGAGCGCCGAGTTCGAGACCACGCTGTTCGTCGGTCCCAAGCTGCAGGACCAGCTCGACGCCGTGGCGCCGGGGCTGGGGTTGACCGTGGACTACGGCTGGCTGACGGTGCTCGCCAAGCCCATCTTCTGGGTGCTGGAGCACCTGCACGCGCTGGTCGGCAACTGGGGTGTGGCGATCATCCTGCTGACCTTCCTCATCAAGCTCTGCTTCTACAAGCTCTCCGAGACGCAGTTCCGGGCGATGGCGCGCATGCGCAAGTTCGCACCGCGCATGCAGCAGCTCAAGGAGCAGTACGGCGACGACCGCCAGAAGCTGCAGTCCAAGATGATGGAGCTCTACAAGAAGGAGGGCTTCAACCCGCTGGCCGGCTGTTGGCCGATGCTCGTGCAGATGCCGGTGTTCATCTCGCTATACTGGGTGCTGCGGGAATCGGTGGAACTGCGCCATGCGCCGTTCATGCTCTGGATCCAGGATCTGTCCGCGCCGGACCCGTACTACATCCTGCCGGTGGTCTTCGGCGTGACCATGTTCCTGCAGCAGCGGCTGACCACGAACGTGACCATGGACCCGATGCAGCAGCGCATCATGCAGATCATGCCGGTGGGTCTGGCCGTGTTCTTCGCCTTCTTCCCGGCGGGCCTGGTGCTCTACTGGTGCACCAACAACCTGCTGTCGATCGGCCAGCAGTGGTACATCTACCGCAAGCTCGACGCCGAGGGCCTCGGCCACAAGGCCGCCAACAGCTGACCGCGCCGGCGTGAGCGACGGCCCCGACACGATCGCCGCGCTCGCCAGCGGCGCCGGTCGGGCCGGGGTCGCCGTGATTCGCGTCTCCGGGCCGGCGGTGCCGGCCATCGCCCGTGCCCTGCTCGGTCGGCTGCCGTCGCCGCGCCGGGCCGTCGTTGCGGCCTTCGCCGGGGCCGACGGCCGCGCGCTCGACCGCGGCGTGGCCCTGTATCTTCCGGCCCCGGCGTCGTTCACCGGCGAACACGTACTGGAGCTGCAGGGCCACGGCAGCCCGGTGCTCGTGGATCGGCTGCTGGCCCGATTGCTCGAACTGGGCGCGCGCCTGGCCGAACCCGGCGAATTCTCGCGCCGCGCCTTTCTCAACGACAAGCTCAGTCTCGATCAGGCCGAAGCCATCGCGGATGCCATCGACGCCGGCAGCAGCGCCGCGGCGTCAGCCGCCATGCGCTCGCTCGAGGGCGTCTTCGCCCGCGAGATCGAGGCGCTGCGCAGCGCGCTGATCGAGCTGCGGGTCTATACCGAGGCCGCGATCGACTTCCCAGACGAGGACGATGTCGATTTCCTCGGCGACGGCGAGATCGCCGGACGCCTGGCCGACATCCGCCGGCGGCTGGCTGCGCTCATCGATCGGGCGCGCGAGGGCGCGCGGCTGCGCGAGGGCCTGCGGCTGGTGATCCTGGGCGCGCCGAACGTCGGCAAATCCAGTCTGCTCAACCGGCTGGCCCGGCGCGACACCGCCATCGTCACCGAAATCGCCGGGACCACGCGCGATGTCCTGCACGAGCAGCTGGCGATCGACGGCCTGCCGCTGACGCTCGTGGACACCGCGGGCCTGCGCGAGACCGACGACCCGATCGAGGCCGAAGGCGTGCGCCGCGCCCGCGCCGAGCTTGCCCAGGCCGATCGGGTGCTGCTGGTCGTGGACGACAGCCGCGGCCCCGGTCCGGACGACCATTGCCTGCTCGAGGAGATCGGCGACCGCTGCCCGGTCAGCGTGATCGCCAACAAGATCGATCTCAGCGGCGCGGCGGCCGGGGAGACGACGCTCGCGGGCCGCGAGGCGGTTCGGCTCTCGGCCACGACCGGTGACGGCCTCGACGCGCTGGCGGCACATCTGCGTCGCGCCGCGGGTCTGGCCGGCGACAGCGAACCCGATTTCGTCGCGCGCCGGCGGCATCTCGAGGCGCTGGCCCGCGCCGACGCCGCGCTCGACCGCGGCCACGACCGGCTCGTCGTGGATGCCGCGGGTGAACTGCTGGCCGAGGAACTGCGCGTGGCCCAGACCGCCCTCGGCGAAATCACCGGCGCCTTCACCAGCGAGGATCTGCTGGGCGCGATCTTCTCGAGCTTCTGTATCGGCAAGTAGGTAGGTGCCCCGATTGTCCTGCCGCGATCGGCCGGCACATGCTGTATGCATCGACATAGGATGCGAGGGGTCGCATGTTCGGTTATCCACGCCTGATCTACGCCGGTTTCGTCGCGCTGACGCTGCTCGCCGGCGGGCTGCTCGTCTGGCTGGCGCCGGCGTGGCTGGTGCTGTGGCTGATACCCGCCGCGCTGGTCGGGGTCGGCGCGTTCGATCTCGCTTCCGACCGGAACGTGCTGCGCAACTTCCCGATCGTGGGTCATCTGCGCTACATGCTCGAATTCATCCGCCCGGAGCTGCGCCAGTATTTCTTCGAATCCGAGACCAGCGGCCGGCCGTTCTCACGCGAGCAGCGCGAGATGGTCTATGCGCGCGGGGCCGCGGCGCCGGATACCGCCCCATTCGGCACCATTCGCGATTTCGAGGCCCCCGGCTACAACTTCGCCCTGCACTCGATGGCGCCGAAGTCGGTCGACGCCCGCCACGGCCGGCTCGTCATCGGCAATCATCAGTGTCGCCGACCCTATGACGCCTCCCGGCTCAACGTCTCGGCGATGAGCTTCGGCTCCCTGTCCGGCAACGCGGTGGCGGCGATGAACCGCGGCGCCGCGCTCGGCGGCTTCGCGCAGGACACCGGCGAGGGGGCGATCAGCGATCACCACCGGGCCCACGGCGGCGATCTGATCTGGGAGATCGCTTCGGCCTACTTCGGCTGCCGCACGGACGAGGGCCGCTTCGACCCCGACGAGTTCGCGAGCAAGGCCCGCACCGATCAGGTCCGGATGATCGAGATCAAGATCTCGCAGGGCGCGAAGCCCGGCCACGGCGGCCTGCTGCCGGGCGCGAAGGTCACCGACGAGATCGCCCGGGTGCGCGAGATCGAGCCCGGCCGGGACTGCGCCTCGCCGGCTTCCCACCCCGAGTTCGACACCCCGCTCGGGCTGCTGCGCTTCGTCGAGCGGCTGCGGGCACTGGCCGACGGCAAGCCGGTGGGCTTCAAGCTCTGTCTGGGCTATCGGCACGAGTTCATGGGCATCTGCAAGGCGATCGTGGAGACCGGGATCGTGCCGGATTTCATCACCGTCGACGGCGCCGAGGGTGGTACCGGCGCGGCGCCGGCCGAGTTCGAGGACTTCATCGGCACCTACATCGACGACGCCCTGCCGTTCGTGCACGCCTGCCTCGTGGGCATCGGCGTGCGCGATCAGGTCCGGGTGATCGCCAGCGGCAAGGTCGTGATGGGTTTCGACATGGTCGAGAAGATCGCCCTCGGTGCGGATATGTGCAACGCCGCGCGGGCGTTCATGTTCTCGGTCGGCTGCATCCAGGCGCGGCGCTGTCACACCGATACCTGCCCCACCGGCGTGGCCACCCAGGATCCGCGCCGCGCGGCCGCCCTGGACGTGCTGAAGAAATCGCTGCAGGTGCGCAACTACCACGACGCCACCGTGAAGTCGTTTCTCGACATCGTCGGCACGATGGGCCTGGACGATCCGGACGCTCTGACCTACGCGCACATCAAGCATCGGCCGGAGCACGGCCACGCCGAGACCTTCGCCGAGATCGAGCCGCCGGTCGCCACCGGCGATTTTCTGGCCGATCGCATCCCCGAGGCCTATCGCGCCGACTGGGCCCGGGCGCGCGCCGATTCGTTCGCGCCGGCCGCCACGGCGTCGGCGGCGCGTCAGTAGACGGACGGATGGCTGCATGATGCAGTCGCGAAGTAGGCTCGGGGCCCGCAGTCCAGTCGAGGGCAGGCCATGGGTCAGACAGTCGGTGACTTCATCGTTTCGCGGCTCGCCGAATGGGGCGTCGAGCGCGTCTACGGCTATTCCGGCGACGGTATCAACGGCGTCATGGGGGCGCTGCGCCGCGCCGAGGCCGGGCCGCGCCTGATTCCGACGCGCCACGAGGAGATCGCGGCCTTCACCGCGGCGGCCCACGCCAAGTTCACCGACACGCCGGGCGTGTGCGTGGCCACCTCGGGGCCGGGGGCGGTGCACCTGCTCAACGGTCTCTACGATGCGAAGAAGGATCACGTACCCGCGGTCGCCCTCGTCGGCCAGCAGGCGCGCATGAGCCTCGGCACCGACTATCAGCAGGAGATCGACCTCACCGCACTCTACAAGGACGTGGCCGGCGACTACGTGCATCTGGTCGCCGATGCGCCACAGGCGCGCCATCTCGTCGATCAGGCCCTGCGCATCGCCACCGCCCGACGCACGGTCACGGCCATCGTCGTGCCCAACGATGTCCAGGATCTGCCCATGGTCGATCCCCCGCGCAGCCACGGGGCGGTGTTCTCCGGCATCGGCTATCGCCCGCCGCGCACCGTGCCCGAGCCCGCGGATCTGGACGCCGCGGCCGCGGTGCTGAACGCCGGCGAAAAGGTCGCGATCCTGGCCGGCGCGGGCTGCAAGCACGCGGTCGACGAGCTCCTGGCCCTGGCCGACATCCTCGGCGCCGGCATCGCCAAGGCGATCCTGGCCAAGACCATGATTCCGGACGACGTCGACTACGTCACCGGCACGGTCGGCCTGCTCGGCACCGAGCCCAGCGCTGACATGATGGCCGACTGCGACACCCTGCTGCTGGTCGGCACCCGCTTCCCCTACGCGGAGTTCCTGCCCGAGGAGGGCCAGGCACGCGCGGTCCAGATCGACATCGACGCCGAGGCGCTCGGCCTGCGCTATCCGACCGAGGTCAATCTCGCGGGCGACGCCGCCACCACGCTCGCGGCGCTGGCCGAGCGCGTCACCCGCAAGACCGATCGCGCGTGGCAGAACACCCTCATCGACAAGACCCGCGACTGGTGGCGCCTGGTGGACGAGCGCGCCGAAATCGCGGCCGACCCGGTCAACCCGCAGGCGGTGTTCGCCGGCCTGTCGCGGCATCTGCCGGCGGACGCGATGCTGGCCTGCGACGTCGGCTCGGGCACCAACTGGTATGCCCGCTATCTGCGCGTCCGGCGCGGCATGGCGGGTTCGGTCTCCGGCGGGCTCGCCTCGATGGGCAACGCACTGCCCTATCTACTCGCGGCCAAGTTCGCCCAGCCGGGGCGCCCGGCCATCGCCATGGTCGGCGACGGGGCGATGCAGATGCTGGGCAACCAGGCCCTGATGGATGTCGCCCGCTACTGGCGTGAATGGAGGGATCCGCGCGCCGTGGTGCTCGTGCTCAACAATCGCGATCTCAACCAGGTCACTTGGGAGCAGCGGGTGATGGAGGGCGATCCCAAGTTCGAGACCTCGCAGGATCTGCCCGACTTCGCCTACGACGAATACGCCCGCCTGCTGGGACTGACCGGCCTGCGCATCGAATCACCCGAGGCCATCGACGCGGTCTGGCGCGAAGCGCTCGCCGCCGATCGCCCGGTGGTCATCAACGCCTACACCGATCCCGGGATCGCGCCGCTGCCGCCGCATATCGGCTTCGAGCAGGCCAAGGGCTTCATGACCTCGATGCTGGGCGGCGATCCCGAAGCCGGACACGTGATCCGCGACTCCATGAAGGAGATGTTCGCGAAATGGCGGCGCTAGCCGCGGCCACACCGATTTTCATCACAACGAGCCACGAGGAGGATTCATGCTCGTACGCACCCATCAGGACGCCGAAAAGACCGCCGTCGACGAAGAGAAGTTCGTCAGCCGCCGCTATACGCTGCGGGCCGACGGCATGGGCCACTCGTTCCACGAGACCTACGTCAAGCCCGGCTGCGCGCTGCACATGTGGTACAAGAACCACAAGGAGACGGTGATCTGCATCGAGGGTGAAGGCCGGATCGAGGATCTCACCGAGGGCGGCACCTGGGACCTCAAGCCCGGCGTGCTCTATGCGCTGGACAAGCACCAGCAGCATATTCTCTCCAGCGAGAAGGGCATGACCGTGCTCTGCTGCTTCTCGCCGTCGCTGGTCGGCCCCGAGGACCACGACGAGCAGGGCAGCTACCCGCTGCTCGACGACGACGGCTCGGTCATTCAGCGCTGAGCGTCGCGCCGGGATCGGCCCGGCCGGCGGTCGGCCGGGCGATCTCGAACAGCCGCGGCCAGTTCTTGCCGGTGGCATAGATGCGGCCGGCGGAGGCGTCGTAGGCGATGCCGTTGAGCACCCCGGCCTCGGCATCCGCCGGCAGGGCCGCGCGCAGCGGCGTGGCGTCGAGGCTGGCGATGACGTCGCCGGTGCGCGGGTCGATGCGCAGGATCCGGTCGCGATACCAGACGTTGGCCCAGATCTCGCCGTCGATGTACTCGAGTTCGTTGAGCTCGTCGACCGGTTGGCCGTCCTCGGTGACCTCGAGCGCGCCGACGCGGCGGAAGTCGTCCGGATCGCGCAGCTGCAGCGTGGCGCTGCCGTCGCTCATGATCAGGTGGGTGCCGTCGTAGGTCAGGCCCCAGCCCTGGCCGTCGTAGGTCAGCCGATCGATGCGCGCCAGGCTGTCGCGGTCGTAGACGAAGGCCACGCCGGCCTTCCAGGTGAGCTGGTAGAGCCGCGCGCCGACGCGCGCCAGGCCCTCGCCGAAGTGATCGCGTGACAGCGAGCGCGTCTGCAGCACCTCGCCGCTGGCCGGCGCCACGCGGCGCAGGCTCGAGTCGCCGTAGCCGCCGGTGCTCTCGTAGAGCAGGCCGTCGGCCACGAGCAGGCCCTGGGTGAACGCATCCGGGTCGTGGGGATGGCTGGCGAGGATGCGTGCGCGTTCGGACGGCGCGGCCGCGACGGCACCGGCGCAGATCAGCAGCAGTAGCAGCAGCCACGGGCCGGTGTGTCGTCGGGAAAACGAGCGCATACCGCGATGATAGCGAAGGCGCGCCAATCCGCGTGCATACCGCGCCGACGTTAAGTCCTAGAATGCATCATCCCTATCGAGGCAGAACATCCATGGCCGAAGTCGAACACCGAGAACACGATCTCGATTATCAGCAGAAGCGCGATGCGCGCCGGCGCGAGGCGCCGAGCGCCGCGGTGGTCTACGAGGCGATTCGCCGCGAGGCCGAATCCGAACTCACCCGCCCCCTGCCCGGTCTGGCGTTCTCCGCGCTCGGCGCGGGCCTGTCGATGGGCTTCTCGCTGGTCGCCCAGGCGGTGCTCTACAACTACACCCCGGACGCCGACTGGCGCCCGATCATCGCCAGTTTCGGCTACGCCATGGGCTTTCTGTTCGTGATTCTCGGCCGCCAGCAGTTGTTCACGGAGAACACGCTCACCCCGGTGCTGGAAGTCCTGCGCGTGCGCTCGGTGGGCGTGCTCACGCGCACGTTCAATCTCTGGGTGGTGGTGCTGCTCGCGAACATGCTGGGCACGGCGATATTCGCCGCGACCCTGTCGTACTTCAAGGTGCTCGATCCCAAGATCAACGAGGCCCTGGCCAGCATCGCGGCCTCCGAGTACAAATACGATTTCGCCACCATGTTCGTGCGCGCGATCTTCGCCGGCTGGCTGGTCGCGCTCATGCTCTGGCTCATGCCGTTCGCCGAGACCGCCCGCGTGGGCGTGATCATTCTGGTGAGCTATCTCATCGGCCTGGCGCATTTCCCGCACATCATCGCCGGCTCGGTGGCCGCGCTCTACGGCGTTTTCAGCGGCGTCAACGGCATCGGCGAGTTCCTCGGCGTGTTCTTCCTGCCGACGCTGCTCGGCAACATACTCGGCGGCGTCATGCTCGTCGCGGTGGTCAACTATGCTCAGGTCGCCTACAGCGATTCCGACCGCGACAACACCGATCCGGACCGCGAATGACGACGATGACAGTCGGGGCTGTCATTCTTGCTGCACTGCGGTATAGTCGAAGCGTCATTCACCACGGAGCGACGTCATGACGGAATCGAGCGACAAGTGGGAAGGCCGCTGGGATCGACTCAAGGGCAAGGCGCGCGAGCATTTCGGGCGTCTGACCGACGACGAGGTCGAGGAGACCGCCGGCCGGCGCCAGAACATGCTCGGCAAGATCCAGGAAAAGTACGGCGAGACCCGGGAGAAGGCCGAGGAGATGCTCAAGGAGTTCGAGCGCAAGTACCTCTAGACGCGCCCGACCGCGGCGTCACGGGCCGTCCGGCGTTGTCGGACGGCCCTGTCGTGCCTCAGCTCATCCCTGAGCGGTCGACGGGCCCGGCCGGCGCCGCGCGGCCGCCACCAGAGCCGCGAACAGCCGCCGCTGCGGGCGTTGATAGCACAGATACTCAGGATGCCACTGGACGCCGATCGTGAACGTCCGGTCCACGGTCTCGATCGCCTGGACCAGCCCGTCGGCGTCGCGGGCGCTGACCGTGAATCCGGCGCCCAGGCCGCGCACCGCCTGATGGTGCAGGCCGTTGACCGCCATCCGGCGCCGGCCGGCGATGGCGGCCAGCCGCGAGCCGCGTTTCAGCACGATCCGCTTGCAGGGCAGCGGGTTGGCGCGGTCGCTCGTGCGCCGCCGGCGCCGGCCCAGATCGGCGTACAGCGTGCCGCCCGCGGCCACGTTGAGCAGCTGGGCGCCGCGGCAGATGCCGAGCACCGGCGTGCCGGACGCCCGGGCCGTGCGGATCGCGGCGAGCTCGAAGGCGTCGCGCTCGCGATCGGCCCGGGCGTCGGGTGCGGCATCGCTCAGATACAGATCGGTGGCGATGTCGTCGCCGCCGCCGATCACCAGGCCGTCGAGGGCCGCGGGCAGGCCGCGGCGCGGGGTGGCCCGCAGCGCCCGGCCGCCGGCCAGCGCGATCGCCGCCCGGGCGCACCACCAGCCCGGCGCCCAGCGGCTGGCCTTGCCGGTCACGGCGATGCGCGGTCGTGGCGCCGCGCGGCTCACGCGTCGCGCTCGAAGGTGTCCGCCCAGCCGCCGAACCAGTCGCCCATGGGTCGCTCCAGGACGTCCCGGTAGGCCCGGCAGAGACGGTCCAGGCGCGGCGCGTCGGCGGCCAGTTCCTCGACCACCAGCCAGCGGTCCCAGTCGGGTGTCAGATCCCAGCCGGGCCGCTCGATCTCGCAGTTGGGCAGGCGATGATGGAGCGCGGGCCGCGCAGAGACCAGATGGTCGTCGACCGCTTTGCGCACGCGCTCGGCATCCAGGTGGGCGAAGACCGGCAGCATGTCCAGCGCGCGGTTGCGGCTGGCGTTGTGGGCCAGGTAGTCGTCGATGAGCCGGTCGCGATCGGGGCGGTAGTCCGGGTCGCAGATCAGGCGCGCGTACTCGCGCGGATACGGCTGGATGTAGGGAAAGACGCGCCGGCTGATGTCGATGGCGCTGGCGCGCACCAGCCAGTCGTAGGCCACCGTGAAGGCCCGGATATAGCCCAGCAGCGTCTCGGTCTCCAGATCCGGCAGCTCCGGATTGAGATGCAGGCCGAAGGCGTAGAACGCCGAGGTGCTGGTCCCGCGCGCGCCCGCCTCGCGCAGGGCCGCGATCATGGGGTGGAGTTCGTGCAGGGCGTCGATGGCGATCGGCGGACAGACGATCTCGAACGGCACCACCCGCTTGGCCAGCGCGCCGAGCAGATCCTCGGAGACCCGCTCGACGTCGCCCCAGAGGCCGTCGTCGCTCTCGCGACGGCCGCGTTCCTTGAGATAGGCGTAGTCGAGCTCGATCGCGAAATCGCCCCACGGCGTGTCGACGACCGCATGTTCGTACGCGCTGGCGGGCCGGATTTCGCCGCCCAGCGTGGATCGCAGGGTCTCGCTGATGCGCTCGATCGTCAGGCCGCTGAATTCAAGTTCCACCCCCACGCGACGCACCCCCTGCGCCGCCGTATGGCAGCGTGAGGGCCGGCGCAGCGGTGGATTCTCGGATACGGGATGGTCCGCGGTCATGCGATCGTGCACTGCAACATTTGCAAGCGGGCATCAAGCATGCCATCCGCTGACCCGCGCGGCCAGTTGTCGACGCTCGAAACGCGGGCGTAGTATCCGCATAAACGCAGTTCTGATCCGGTTTCAAGGAGCGCCGTATGGCCCAGGCCCGTGCCCACCCCGAGCACATCGACGACGTCGAGGATGTCGATGCGCAGGAATCCGCCGAATGGCGTGATGCGCTGGATGCTGTCATCGAACGCGAGGGCCCGGAACGGGCCCATTTTCTTCTGGAAATGCTCATCGAGCGGTCCCGCCGCTCGGGTGCCCACATCCCGTTCTCGCCCTACACGGCGTATGTGAACACCATTCCGCCGCACATGGAGGAGCGCTCGCCGGGCGATCCGGCCATCGAATGGCGCATCCGCTCGATCATCCGCTGGAACGCCATGGCCATGGTGATCCAGGCCAATCGCCATCACGAAGGCGTGGGCGGGCACATCGCCAGCTTCGCCTCGGCGGCCACGCTCTACGAGGTGGGTTTCAACCACTTCTGGCACGCGCCGAGCGAGAAGCACGGCGGTGACCTGGTCTATATCCAGGGCCATTCCGCGCCGGGCATCTACGCGCGTTCGTATCTGGAAGGCCGGCTCGACGAGGACCAGCTCTACAACTTCCGCGCCGAATCCACCGGCAAGGGGCTGTCGAGCTATCCGCACGCCTGGCTGATGCCGGACTACTGGCAGTTCGCCACCGTGTCCATGGGCATCGGTCCGATCAATGCGATCTATCAGGCGCGCTTCATGCGCTACATGGAGCATCGCGGCGTCCAGGACAACGAGGGCCGCCACGTCTGGTGCTTTTGCGGCGACGGCGAAATGGACGAGCCCGAATCCATGGGCGCGATCGATATCGCCTCGCGCGAGGGCCTCGACAACCTGATCTTCGTGGTCAACTGCAACCTGCAGCGCCTGGACGGCCCGGTGCGCGGCGACGCCAAGGTCATCAACGAGCTCGAAGGTGCCTTCCGCGGCGCCGGCTGGAACGTCATCAAGGTGATCTGGGGCGCGCTCTGGGACGGCCTGCTCGCCCAGGACCACGACGGCAAGCTCGTGGAACTGATGAACGAGACGGTCGACGGCGAATACCAGGCCTACAAGGCCAACGGCGGCGATTACACGCGCCGGGAATTCTTCGGCAAGTATCCCGAGCTCGAGGAGATGGTCGCGTCGATGTCCGACGAGGACATCCGCCGCCTGAACCGCGGCGGCCACGATCCGCACAAGGTCTATGCCGCCTATCACCGCGCGGTGAACAACAAGAACGGGCGTCCGACCGTGATCCTGGCCAAGACGGTCAAGGGCTACGGCATGGGCGAGGCCGGCGAAGGCCAGAACATCACCCATCAGCAGAAGAAGATGGGCGAAGACGCGCTCAAGGAATTCCGCGACCGTTTCGAGATCCCGGTCGACGACGACAAGATCGCCGAGGCGCCCTTCTACAAGCCGGCCGAGGACTCCGAGGAGATCCAGTACCTCAAGGCCCGGCGCGAAGAGCTCGGCGGCTATCTGCCGCAGCGGCGCACCGAGGGCGACAAGCTCGAGATCCCGCCGCTGTCGGCGTTTGACAAGCTGCTCCAGGGCTCGGGTGATCGCGAGATGGCCACCACCATGGTGTTCGTGCGCCTGCTGCAGATCCTCGCCCGCGACAAGAACATCGGCAAGCGCGTGGTCCCGATCGTCCCCGACGAGGCGCGCACCTTCGGCATGGAGGGCATGTTCCGCAGCCTGGGCATCTATTCGCCGGTCGGCCAGTTGTTCGTGCCCGAGGACTCCGACCAGCTCGCCTTCTACAAGGAGGCCAAGGACGGCCAGATTCTCGAGGAGGGCATCACCGAGGCCGGCGCGATCTCGTCGTTCATCGCCGCGGCCACGTCGTATTCGAACCACGGCCGGACGATGATCCCGTTCTACGCCTTCTACGCCATGTTCGGCTATCAGCGCGTGGGCGATCTGTGCTGGGCGGCGGGCGACATGCGTTCCCGCGGTTTCATGCTCGGCGGTACCGCCGGGCGGACGACCATCAACGGCGAGGGCCTGCAGCATCAGGACGGGCACAACCCGATCATGTTCGACTGCGTGCCCAACTGCCGCGTCTACGACCCGACGTTCTCCTACGAGATGGCGGTGATCATCCACCGCGGCCTGGTCGAGATGTACGAGGAGCAGCGCGACGTCTACTACTACCTCACGATGATGAACGAGAACTACACGCACCCGGCCATGCCGGAAGGCGTCGAGGACGACATCATCGCCGGCATGTACAGGTTCTCGGAAGGCAACAAGCGCTACAAGAAGCAGGTGAACCTGATGGGTTCCGGCACCATCCTGCGCGAGTCCATCGCCGCCGCCGAGATGCTGGAAAAGGAATACAACGTCGGCGCCACCGTCTGGAGCGTGCCCAGCTTCACCCAGCTCAAGCGCGACGGGCTGACCACCGAACGCTGGAACATGCTTCATCCGGAGGCCGATCCGCGCCAGAGCTTCGTGGCCCGGCAGTTCGCCGACGCCAAGGGCCCGGCGATCGCGGCCACCGACTACGTCCGCGGCCTGCCGGAGATGATCCGGCCATTCATGCCGATCCCGTATCACACGCTCGGCACCGACGGCTACGGCCGCTCCGACACCCGCGAGGCGCTGCGCGACTTCTTCGAGGTCGATCGCCGCTGGATCATCGTGGCCGCGCTCAAGGCGCTCGCCGATCAGGGCGACATCGAGCGCAAGAAGGTGGGCGAGGCCATCCGCAAGTACGGCATCGACCCGGACAAGCCGGAGCCGATCACCCATTGAGGACCCACTGATCGCGTAACGATCGCGACGCGTCAACGCACCACGCTTTGAAACCATGGCCCGGCAGCGGGCCGTGTCACCGGATCAAGGAAACGCTCTATGGCGGCGCAGGAAATCAAGGTCCCGGACATCGGCGACTTCGACGCGGTCGAGGTCATCGAGGTCCTGGTCTCGGCGGGCGACAGCGTCGAGCAGGAACAGGCGCTGATCACGCTCGAGTCCGACAAGGCCACGCTCGAAGTGCCTTCGACCGTGGCCGGTCAGATCACCGAAATGAAGGTCTCCGAAGGCGACTCGGTCTCCGAGGGCGACGTCATCGCCCTGGTCGAGGTCGCCGATGAAGACGGCGGCGCGGACGACGCGGACGACGACGGCGATGCCGACGCCGGACAAGCCGAGGCGGCCGAGGAATCGGACGAATCGAACGATTCCGCGGACGAGGCCGGCGACGACGCCGCGCCGGCCGACGATGACGGCGATGACGAAAGCGACGAAGACGCCGGCGGCGGCGAGACCGTCGAGGTCAAGGTGCCGGATATCGGCGACTTCGATTCGGTCGAGGTCATCGAAGTGCTGGCCGCCGAAGGCGACGAGGTCCAGCAGGAACAGGCGCTGATCACGCTGGAATCCGACAAGGCCACGCTGGAGGTGCCGTCCACCGCGGCCGGCCGGATCGTCGCGATGACGGTCTCCGAGGGCGATACCGTCTCCGAAGGCGACGTGATCGCGCAGGTCGAGACCGCGGGCGGCGGCGACAAGGCCGGCGGCAAGCAGTCCGACGGCGGGCGGTCGAGCGACGACGAGGCCAAGGCGAAGCAATCCGGCACCTCGGAGACGGATCGCGCGAAAAAAGCCGACAGCGCCGCCGCCGCGGGCGACGGGTCCAACAAGAAGTCCGCCCCGGCGCCGAGCGAGGACGACGGCTCCAGCAAGCTCGCCGACGTCGACGAGGACCGCTTCAACAAGGCCCACGCCTCGCCCAGCGTGCGCAAGTACGCCCGCGAGCTGGGGGCCGATCTCGGTCGCATCGAGGGCAGCGGCCGCAAGGGCCGCATCCTCGCCGAGGACGTGCAGCAGTACGTCAAGGACACGCTCAAGCAGGTCCAGGGTAGCGGCGCCTCCGCCGGCGCGGCGGCCCCGGCCGGTGGCGGCGGCGTGCCCGCGCAGCCGGATATCGACTACAGCCAGTTCGGCGAGGTCGAGACCACCGAGCTGGCGCGCATCCGCAAGCTCTCGGCCAAGGCCGTGCACCGCAACTGGCTACTGATTCCGCACGTCACCCAGTTCGACACCGCCGACATCACCGAGATGGAGCAATTCCGCCAGGCCAACAAGGACAAGGCCAAGGCGGAGGGCGTCAAGCTCACGCCGCTGGCGTTCCTGCTCAAGGCCTCGGCGGCCGCGCTCAAGGCCTTCCCGGATCTCAACAGCTCGCTCACCGCGGACTGCGAGCACCTGGTGCACAAGCACTACGTGAACATCGCGGTGGCCGTGGACACGCCCAACGGCCTGCTCATGCCGGTCATCAAGGACGTCGACGCCAAGGGCATCTACGACATCGCCCGCGATCTGGACGACATCAGCGGCCGCGCCCGTGACGGCAAGCTCAAGGGCGACGAGATGAAGGGCGCGAGCTTTTCTGTGTCCAGCCTGGGCGGCGTCGGCGGGACGGCCTTCACGCCGATCGTGAACAGCCCGGAGGTGGGCATCCTCGGCGTGTCCAAACACAGCTGGCAGCCGGTGTGGAACGGCAGCGAGTTCGAGCCCCGGCTGATCCTGCCGCTGTCGCTGTCCTACGATCACCGCGTGATTGACGGGGCCAAGGCTGCGCGGATCACCGGGTTCCTCAGCGAGAAGCTCTCGGATCTTCGTACGTTGCTTCTTTAAGAGGCCGCGGCCATGGCACTGCAATACGGCGTTGCCGCTCGCTTGTGTAGCGTTGCTACACCGCGCTCACGGCGCCTTGTCTTGCAGCTCCATGACGCGCGCCGGGCGGTCTGACGTGTGTCGCTTCGATCGCTCGCTTCTTGAACGCATAATCCGGCCGGCCGGCCGGTCAAGGTAACTAAACCATGGCGCAGGAAATCAAGGTTCCGGACATTGGCGACTTCGACGCGGTCGAGGTCATCGAAGTGCTGGTCGCCGAGGGCGACGAGGTAGACAAGGAACAGGCCCTGATCACGCTGGAGTCGGACAAGGCCACGCTGGAAGTGCCCTCCACCGTCGCCGGCCGGATCACCGAGCTCAAGGTCGCCGAGGGCGACACGGTCTCGGAAGGCTCGGTCATCGCGCTCATCGAAGCCGCCGACAGCGGCGACGACGCGGCCGAGGATGCCGCGGACGACAAGGCCGAAAGCTCGGGCCGGAAAAAGGATGCGGGCAAGAAGAAAAGCGATGAAAAGAATCAATCGTCGTCGAAAAAGCCGACAAAGGAGTCGAAAGACAGCGACAAGCCGAAGTCCGGCGGCAGCGGCCAGCCGCGCCCGGGCGCGCATGACTACGACTGCGACGTGCTGGTGCTCGGTTCCGGCCCGGGCGGCTATTCCGCGGCCTTCCGCGCCGCCGATCTGGGCCTGAACGTCACGCTGGTCGAGCGCCACAGCGTGCTCGGCGGCGTCTGCCTCAACGTCGGCTGCATCCCGTCCAAGGCGCTGCTGCACTCGGCCAAGGTCATCGACGACGCCGCCGCCATGGCCGAGCACGGCGTGAGCTTCGGCGAGCCGAAGATCGAGCTGCCCAAGCTGCTCGAGTTCAAGCAGTCGGTCATCGACAAGCTCACCGGCGGGCTCAAGTCCATGGCCGCGAAGCGCGAGGTCCAGGTCGTCAACGGCAACGGCACCTTCAAGGACGACCACACGCTCACCGTCGAAGGCGGCGACGACACCCGCGAGATCAGCTTCGCCAACTGCATCATCGCCGTCGGCTCCGAGCCCGTCATGCTCCCCGACTGGCCCGAGGACGAGCGCATCTGGGACTCCGAGGCCGCCCTGTCGCCGGATGAGCTGCCCAAGTCCCTGCTGGTGGTCGGCGGCGGCATCATCGGCATGGAACTGGCTAACGTCTACGCCTCCCACGGCACCAGGGTCGATGTCGTCGAAATGACGCCCAACCTGCTGCCCGGCGCCGACCGCGACCTGGTCAAGCCGCTGGAAAAACGGATGAAGGCGCGCTGCGACAACCTCTGGACGAACACCAAGGTCACGGGCCTCAAGGCCAACAAGAAGGCGCTCAAGGCCAGCTTCGAGGGCAAGGACGCGCCCGCGAGCAAGGACTACGACCGCGTGCTCGTCGCCGTCGGCCGCAAGCCCAACGGGCCGAAGATCGGCGCCGACAACGCCGGCGTGCAGGTCGGCGACAAGGGCTTCATCGCCGTCGACAAGCAGTGCCGCACCAACGTCGACCATATCTTCGCCATCGGCGACGTTTCCGGCGAACCACAGCTCGCCCACCGGGCCACGCACCAGGGCAAGGTCGCCGCCGAATGCTGCGCCGGCGAGAAATCCGCGTTCGATGCCAAGTGCATCCCCTCCGTGGTCTATACCGATCCGGAAGTCGCCTGGACCGGCGTCACCGAGACCCAGGCCAAGGAGGACGGCACCGAATACGACAAGGGCGCCTTCCCCTGGGCGGCCAGCGGCCGCGCGCTCGGCATGGGCTATTCCGAAGGCACCACCAAGATCCTGTTCGACAAGGAGACCGGGCGGGCCATCGGCGCCGGCGCGGTCGGCCCCGGTGCGGGCGAGCTCATCGCCGAGCTGGGCCTGGCCATCGAGATGGGCGCGGACGCCCACGACATCGGCCTGACCGTCCACCCGCATCCGACCCTGTCGGAAACGGTCGGCATGGCCGCCGAGGCCCAGGCCGGGACGCTCACGGACCTGTATATGCCGAAGAAGAAAAAGTAGCGTCGCTACTTTTTCGAGGTGTAGAAGGCCGGCGAGTTCGCCGGCCTTTTTATCGTCCTCGCGAACCGGCGACTGAGCAGCCGACATGCGTTTACTTGAGGCCGTGCACGCTCTAGTCTTCAATCATTGAAGAACGAGTGGGCATGCAACATGAGCGCTACGGTCGACAAAATACTGAACGACGCCCTGAGCCTGCCGCCAGCACAGCGTGCCGCGTTGGTCGAGGAACTGCTCTCGAGTCTCGATCGGCCCGATCCCGAAATTGACAAGCTTTGGGCGCAGGAAGCCGAGTCACGGATCGATATGGCCGATCGTGGCGAGATGCGCTCGATTCCCGCATCGCAGGTGTTGGGCCAAGACGATCAGCGTTGAACGTCTACTTCTACGAGGCGGCCGCCGCCGAGTTCGGTGATGCCGTCGATTATTACGACCAGCAATTACCGGGCCTGGGCCGACGGTTTGCCAAGTGGTGGCTGAAGCCCTGAATCGTATCCAGCAATTTCCAGAGGCGCATTCGCCGATCAGTGACCGCACGCGCCGTTGTCTGGTCAATCGCTTCCCGTACGGCGTTATCTATCGGCACGATGGCAACACGATCACGGTGGTCGCCGTACCCCATTTGCACCAGCGCCCCGGTTATTGGAAGCCGCGCGTGTGACGAAAAGTGCGCGCTTGGCGATGGCAGATTCGACCGTAGGAAACGATGCGCTGTCCTCGGCTTCGTGCGGAGGGTGCCAGATGCAGGTCCTGAATTCCTGCATTCACGGCCCTGGATAGGCCGAATAAGAAGGAGCGCACGACCCTTCCCCCGGCCTGTCGAATCAAAGCCGGCCGCGCGCCGGCCTTGTCGTGCCCTCGGCCCAAAGGCGTAGCAACCGACGCGCGGGGTCTTCCGGCCGGCCGATTCCGCGCGCACACTGAGCGTCATCCGCTCGCCCATCACTCAGGTCACACCGACATGACCGACCCGCAGACCGATTCCGACACCTCGACCGCCACCCTCGCCGACCGTTTCGGCTTCTCCGCCGATGCCGTCCGCCATCTGCGCCACGCCGTCGAACAGGGCGGGGGCGACATGGCCATGTTCGACCACCCCGAATTCGCCGGCCCCGGCCAGTGGATGCGCGGCGGGCTCATCATGCTCACCGACGCCAACAACCACGGCCTCAAGAGCCGCGTCGACGCCCTCTGCAACGCCCTGTCCGAACAGTTGCGCCGGGCCAATGTGGCGTCGGCCAGCCGTCACCGCCGCATCGACCCCGATGCCCGCGCATGGGATACCGGCCCGCGCGTGCGAGACCACGGCTGGCCGGCCGAACTGGGCCAGCCGTCGGCCACCGGCACGCAGAACGACCTCGCCTACGCCTACTTCGACGCCGCGCGGCGGCTCGCCATCCGCGAAAACGGGCAGCTCGCGGTCTACGACACCGGCGAGCACCGCATCAGCGGCGTGGCGCAGTCGCAGCAGGGCGCGGCGAGCCGGCTCGTGTTCACCAGCCAGCTCGGTGAAGTGCCGCTGGAGCGGCTGACTCGCGTCGACGGCGTTTCAGATGGGGCACCGGCGGAAGCGCCAGCCGCTGCCGAACCCCTGCCGCAGGCCGCGTCCGCGCCCAGCGACAGTGCCGGGATTCTGGATGCGATCGAGCGGCTCGGCGAACTGCACCGGAAGGGGCTGCTGACCGACGGCGAGTTCGCATCCAAGAAGCAGGAGTTGCTGGCGCGGCTGTGAGTGGTCGCTGACATCCGCGTATGCCACTTATGAATTTAGCTCCACGTAGAGCACCCCGACCTAGAGATGCACATCATTCATGGGATAGGCACGAAATCGCTCTTGCCATAGATGGCTGCGCCAGTTTTCCCGAAATTTGACGTAGCGCGTATAGCGTCGATGCGCCTCGCCAAGCGCCGCCCGCGGACCGTCGGTGTGTCTTGGCTGGAGGATGAAGTGCACATGATTCGGTATGAGAGGCAGTAAGCGATCACCGCCGTACAGGCTTTTGTTGCGGAATCATCGATCAGCTTGAGATAGACCCGATGGTCCTAGTCTTCGAAGGAGATCAGCTGGCGGCTGTTGCGGCGCTGGGTAAAGTGATCGGGTGTGTTGGGTAGTGTGACGCGAGCTAGGCGGCCATAAGCGTGTTTCAGGTGAATAAGGAACTGAGTACGGGGTTGAGTATACCGTCCCTGAATGGCTCGAATGGCCCAGGCTAACGTCCCGCAAATAGCCGAACGGGTCAGGCAGATGTGGAGGTAACTACGCTGCACCCAGCGTAAAGCAAAACAACAGTTGCTCTCTTTTAGCGCAGTGTTTGCTTTTGGTGTTGCGTTATGCTAGCCGACGTGCCAAAATCAAGGTGGCCCTGCCGCACGCGAAGTCTCAAGCGGTGCTTGAGATACGTCCTTTGACATAGCGTGCGCGGGGCTATTTATTTTTTCTTGGCCGCAGCCGGGTTTATAGCCGCATTATTTGGCATAAAAAGCCAATGTCTATACGGGTGGTCCCATTTTTTTGTGGCATCCCCTTCGGTTCCTGTTGATATTCCGACATTAAAATTGGGATAAATATCACGAATTCGCCGGTTAATTTGTTTGTAAAGCTTTTCCTTGGCAATAGTTTTCTTTCCGCGGCGAGTTTTCCCTGCAGGCTTTTGCAGATGTTTGTCATTGAGGCGAAACTGGATAGATCCCAGAATTAGGTCGATACACTGAAGTAAAATATGGTCTTTCGAGTCGACTTCAGCTAATTGATTTCGAGATAGGATCACTCCCGCCTCTGAGAATTGTTTATTACGATTTAAGTTGGCTATATAATCCTTAAACTGTTCGCATTTTTCTCTCGTATCTGGCAGCTGGTCAAAATGTATTCTCAGGCCGACTCTTGAATCAGATTCTTTTGCAGCATGCGTTAAACCAAATGCGTGTTTAATAAATTGATAGTAGAGTAGGAAGTATTCATTTTGTTTTTGTTCTTTGCTGAGGCCGACGGCAGCGAAGTATTTTTGTGTAAACATAATGCGTACTTTTATAAGATCTTTTTCGATAAAATCGAACAGAAAATCTATAAAAGCTAAGTAATTATTTAGAAAAAACGGCGTGACCTTTTGCCATTTGAGCTCTCCCGTGAACCCGAGCTCGGTTTTTTTATCGGCTAACTCTTGGATACATGTCTCAAGGTCTTGCGATCTTATGAGAAGACCACCGTAAAAGTTAGCGAAATGTGGTCCGTCTTTATCTCATTCATCGCAGTATAAGATAAGCTCTTTAGACATAAGATGATACGGAGTGCTGTAATGCAGGAGCCGTTTACGAATTCTTGAGTAAATAGTTCGTGTTAAGCGCTGCTTGGCCCTATTAAAGTAGGGAACCCGAGGACAGCATACCTATCCAGACATTGAGCAGGAAGGGAAGCAGGGTCTAGTTGGACTCGACTTCCGAGTGCACCGGAGCCGATGGAGTGAAGGACTTCAAGTGGCGAGCGATAAGCGAGGCACTTTATTGGCCGATTGTTTAACTTCTAGACTACGACAGCGCATTTAGGGTCACGTCGTGCATTTTGCATTCGCAGCGATAAGTCACGATCTTTCATGCGCGAATTGCCGTAGTATGGCGCCCAGATTTCATTAAAGCAGGACCGACTATGGCCGAAGCCAGCGCCCGCCACATCCTCGTTGAAGACGAGGCCCAATGCATCGAACTCAAGGAACGGATCGAGAACGGGGATGATTTCGCGGAGATCGCGCGTGCGCACTCGACGTGCCCGTCCGGCCGCCAGGGCGGCGATCTCGGCACGTTCGGCCCCGGCCAGATGGTGCCGGCGTTCGACGAGGTGGTGTTCAGCGCGCCGCTGAACGAGGTGCAGGGGCCGGTGAAGACGCAGTTCGGGTATCACTTGCTGGAGGTGACCGGGCGCGGATAGCGTCGGATTGGGCCGCGGGTGCCGCGACTGTTCGGCTTGCCCGATGAGCGCGGGTCGGATTGAGCGTCGTGCTTTGATGCGGCTTGGGGTTTCGCGCTGATGCGCGACTCCCTTTCATTTGCTTGTCCAAACGAAAGGAAGCAGCAACTGTCTTGAGCATCTATAGCTATGTCGACATAGCCAGGGCGATTCGTTCATCGCGCAGACGCGCATTGAGCACGACCAGCAGTTTGCGCATCGACGCAACCAACGCGACCTTCGGCCGCTTGCCGCGCGCTTTCAAGGCCTCGTAGAACGCCTTGAACTGGGGCTCCCATCGGACGGCGACCAAGGCCGCCATATAGAGCACTTTACGCACCGCGCGGCGTCCGCCGAAGATACCGCGTCGGCCGCGTAGCGTGCCGCTGTCGCGATTGAGCGGCGCCACGCCAACAAGCTTGGCGATTTGCTGGCGAGATAGCGTACCCAGCTCGGGCAACTGACTGATCAAGGTCGCCTGTACGACAGGCCCCAGCCCCTTGATGGATCGCCAGGCCGGTGTCAGATGGGGTTTAGCCAGTTCGGCGATGCGTTTGTCCAGCGCCTCGCGCTCGGCCCGAAGCGTTGCTAGAGAGTGTGCGGCGAGTGCACGCAACTCGGGCACGCTTATGGCCTCGATCTGCTGGGTTTGCTGCTGGAGTGCGCCCACGACTTGGGTGCGTCTCGTGACAAAAGCGGCCAGCATCGTCTGCCAGTCGGCCGGCGCCACATAGCGGGCCAGCTTGGCAAACATGCAGTGGGCCATATCGGCCAGACCTTGGGCATCCAAGGCATCGGTCTTGGCCGGCTGGCCGCTGGCACGTGCGAAGTTACGGGCTTGTCTTGGATTAACGCGACTCACCGCATGGCCCGCCGCGATCAGGGCGTCCAGCACAGGCTTTTCCAGCCCGCCCGTGGCTTCGAGCACGACCTGAGTCTCACCCCAGCTCGCCAAGTGCTCGAGTATGCCGGCAATGCCGGACGCCGTATTATCGAATCGATACACGGCCGGCTGATCGTGGCGTGCGAGATCCAGTGCACACTTACCGACATCAATACCCACACCGATCATGGCTAATCTCCGTTAAAGTGATAGATGTCGAGAGATCTCACGCGCGAGCCCATTCTTATCGATACGAGCGATAGACCTGGCAACTGTTCGGACGTAGGCGTGAGAAACCGGCGTGCGGCACCAAGCTGCTTCGCGGTCGCGGAACCTAAAGTAAAACGGGCGCACACGCCGGGCTCTCGACGCCATTGTACGAACTTAGGAAGAGATAAAAGGAAAAGACACCCGGGTTGCACGCCGGCGCGAAGCGCCGGTCCACTGCGATGCTCGCATCGAAGGGATGCGGCAGAACTCGGGCCGCTGCGCGGCCCTCAGACAGGCTGCCGCATGAAGCGGCCCTTCGATGCTGCGCTTCTCGCCGCTCCACACGGGACCCGAATACAGACGACCAGGCAACAGCCAGACCGCACTTTTCTATGTAGGACCTGCGTTCAATCCCTTGGGCGTAGCGCTGAGCAGCGAAGGCCGCAAGCGGATCAAGACAGCCGGATGTTTGAGCGTAGCGAGTTTCCGGCTGTCCCGCTTGCGGCCGCAGCCGCGCAGGGCACCGATGCGCAGCATCGGCGCAAGACAGGGTGCCTTTTGAATAACAAGGCACGCATGTGGGCAAGCAAATATAAGAGCGCGAAACCCCGGTTGGCTTGGCGGAATCAGCTGGCTATTGCGCTCGCCAGCGCTACACGCACCAATGCAACGAGCGCACGGGCTACGCCTCGTCGGCATCCAGGCCCAGCCGCCCGTGGAGCCGCGCATCGAGCTCGGCCAGATCCGCATCGGCGTCCTGCGGCCAGTCCACTGCCAGCGTGACGCCTTCGGCGTGGTAGCGGGCGTCCACGATCTCGCCTTCGTGTTCGGCCAGCCAGCCGCGGGCGGGCTGTTCGTCGGCGAAGTTCAGGCCGAGCGAGACGCGGCGGCGCGGGATGTATTCGCGTGTCGGCAGGTCCGCGAGCAGCGCGGTCACGGTCTGGCCGTAGGCGCGTGCCAGGCCGCCGGTGCCGAGCTTGGTGCCGCCGAAATAACGGATGACCACGCAGACGACGCGGCCGAGGCCGCTGCCCGCCAGCACCTGATACATGGGCCGGCCGGCGGTGCCGCCGGGCTCGCCGTCGTCGGCAAAGCCGATGGCCTGGTCGTCGTCCGGCGCGCCGGCGATGTAGGCGAAACAGTGGTGCGAGGCCTCCGGGTGGTGCCGGCGCGCGAGCGCGACCAGCCGCTGGGCGTCGTCGATGCCGTCGACGGCCGCGCACCAGCCGATGAAGCGGCTTTTCTGCACGTCGAGCGTGGCGGTGTGCGGCGCGTCGACGCTCGCGGCGGGCATGGCATGGCGCATCGGGTCTCCGTCCGGCGGGCCCGGCCGCCCGGCGGGTCGGGCGCCGGCGGGTTTCGGGCAGTGCTCGGCGTTGATGCTATCGGTTTCGGGCGGGGCCCTGGGCGCTCGGCCGTGGACGGCCGATGTGCGCCGATCGGCGGGCACGGGCGCCGATGAGGCCGCGTCCCGCGTCGGCGGGTCTTACAGTGCGGCCACGGGCGCGTGCCGGCCCGGCCATTATTCCGCGGCCGATCCGGGACTTGCGCGGTCTGGCGCGGACCTTGCTGGACGCACGGCCTCATGCCGCGAAACGAGGGGCTGTCATGAAGGGATGGGTGGCACTGGTGCTGCTGGGGTTCGTGGGTTTTGCGACCGCCGGGATCGTGAATCCGGATGTCCCGAACCACGTCGGCGCGTTTCACGAACGCATGGCCGCGTATCAGCAGCGGATTCTGGACGGGCGGACGACGTTGTCGATGGACCAGGCCTCGGGGAGCATGGCCGAGGCGCTCGACGACGAATTGAACGAGGCGTACCGCCGGGTGATGGCGCGGCTGTCGGAGCCGCAGCAGGCGGCACTGCGCGCCTCGCAGCGCCAATGGCTGGACTACCGTGACGCCGAGTACGCCTTTCTGAACCAGACCTTCACACGACAGGTCTACGGCAGCTCTTACGCCCTCGCCCTGACCGGCGCCCGGAACGCCCTGGTCTACGAGCGTGCCGAGGAACTGTGGGGGTATCTCGAGCAGCTGTACTAGCCGCAGGGCGTGGGTTCGCGGGTGCCGGCGCGACCCGGTCGTTCATCTCTGCCGACGGTGTCCGGTCCGGGCGGCGCGTGGCGCCGACGGCGAGGCCGCGCGGGCAGGCGGCGTCCGATACAGATTCACGCATCAAGGCATGGATGCGGCACGCGGCGACATGCGCTGCGGCCCCGCGCGGCCATCCGGTTGCCGGGTCGTCTTGACACATCTACCGGACGTCGGGAACGTTATTTTCAGTACATGACCCCGGTCGCGCGGCTCGCGACCCGCTGGAGCCCGACCCATGCCCCGAGAGATCAGCACCCTGGTGGCCGACCTGTCCTTCCTCGAATGCCCCCGCTGGCACGGGGGACGGATCTGGTTCGTGGACTTCTACACCCATCGGGTGTTCTCCGCGGCCGAGGATGGCGGCGACCTGCGCATCGAGGCCGACGTGCCGCAGCAGCCCTCCGGGCTCGGCTGGTTGCCGGACGGTCGGCTGCTCGTGGTCTCCATGCGCGACGCCCGCCTGCTGCGCCGCGAGGCCGACGGCCGGCTGGTCACGCACGCCGATCTGGGCCCGCACGTCGGCGGGCACCCGAACGACATGGTGGTCGATGCCCAGGGCCGCGCCTACGTCGGCAATTTCGGCTTCGACCTGATGGCCGGCGCCCCGATCGCGCCCGCCAACCTGTTGCGCGTGGATCCGGACGGCGGTGTGAGCCGGGTCGCCGACGACCTGTGGTTCCCCAACGGCAGCGTGCTGACCGACGACGGCGCCCTGCTGGTTAACGAGACGTTCGGGAACCGCGTGTCCGCATTCGACGTCGCGGCCGATGGCTCGCTGTCGAACCGGCGCGACTGGGCCGCCTTCGGCGATCCGCCCGCCGCGCGTGACCTGGCCACGGCGCTCGGCGAACTCGCGCTCGCCCCGGACGGCTGCGGCCTGGACGCCGAGGGCGCGCTGTGGATCGCCGACGCCCTGGGCGAGCGGCTGTTCCGGGTCCGCGAAGGCGGCGAGATCCTGGAGGAGATCCCGACCGGCACCGGCGTGTTCGCCTGCATGCTCGGTGGCGCGGACGGCCGGACCCTGTTCGCCTGTCTGGCGCCGGACTTCGACGAGCACGCCCGCAGCGCCGCCCGCGAGGCCACCCTGGCGGCGATACGGGTCGATGTGCCGCACGCCGGGCGGCCCTGAGGCGAATCCCGTTCGCTCGCCGGCAGAGCGTCCGGTGGATCGGCTCGCAACGGATCCGGGCCGCTCGCCGCGGATCGTCGTCGCAGCGGCACTCGGCCCCGCGGCGGCGCGGGCATCGATGCGCCTTCGTCGAGCCGGTACCGGTCCACAGGTCGGCGGCGCGCCCGGCACGCCGCACGTCGCCCGGCCGCCGCGGCGGGCCACGCCTGCCGCCGCCGTGACAGGCACCCGGGCCGCGCTTGGCGGTCGCGCGCCGTGAACCCGCAGGATCTGGACAAGCTGGTCACGCGCACGATGCCGTTCGGCAAGTACGCGGGCCGGCTGCTGGCCGATCTGCCGGGGCCGTATCTGCACTGGTTCGCCCGCGAGGGCTTTCCCGACGGCGAGCTCGGGCGCCTGCTCGCGCTCATGCACCACATCGACCACAACGGGCTCAAGCCGCTGCTCGACCCGCTGCGTGGCCCGCGCTGACCGCGATCGCCTGCCGGGGCCGGGCGCGGCCGGTTATCCTGCGTGTTTTCGCCTGCAAGGAGTCGCATCGTCATGGCGATACGCAAGATCGCCCGCATGGGCCAGCCGGTGCTGCGCCAGGTCACCGCGCCGGTCGCCGACCCCGCCGAGCCGGAGATCCAGCGCCTGATCGCGGACATGAAGGACACGCTCGCCGATGCCGAGGGCGTGGGTCTGGCCGCACCGCAGGTGTATGTCGCCCGGGCGGTGATGATGTTCTTCGTTCCGCCCGCGCGCACCGTCAGCGGCGAGGCCGACGACGGCGTGCCGCTCACGGTGCTAATCAACCCGGAGATCGAGGTGCTCGACGACGAAGTCGTGGGCGATTGGGAAGGCTGTCTGTCGATTCCGGGCCTGCAGGGCTACGTGCCGCGCGCCCGGCGCATCCGCTACCGCGGGCTGGACGACACCGGCGCGCCGATCGAACGCGAGGCCACGGATTTTCACGCCCGCGTCGTGCAGCACGAATACGACCATCTGCAGGGCATTCTCTACCCCGAGCGCATGACCGACATGACCCGCCTGGGCTTCACCGAGGAACTGCGCCGCCATCCGCCCGTTCACGACTAGCGGCTGCGGACGCTTCACGCGAGCCCGCACCACGGCGCCTGGCCCGCGTCGGGTTGGGCCGCCCATGAACGATCGACCCGGGGCGCGCTGCGGCGTTGCCCGTCTGGATCGGGGCGCGCCATGATCGGCGACTCGTGCCTTGCCGCACACGATGTGCGGCCTTAAACACGGCAGGCCCTGGTCGAGCGCCATCGCCGGCGGCACGGCGCGCGCTGCGCCGATCCGGCCGGTCGATTTTGCCAAGAGGTGAGCCCGTACGGCGCGACTCACGCCTTGCTTCCAGCCCCGCCCGGGCCTGCATCGCCACGCGGCGGTATCGCCCGCGCACGTTGCGCCGCGGTCGATACCCCGCCTCGACCGCGTCGATGCGAATCCGCCGAGTCGGGCCACGACGGTCGACGCGCCGTTGCAGGCCAGCCGCGCCGACGTCACCGGTCGCCGGGCCGGTCCGTCCGTCGGGCTCGGCCGGTTGCGTCGAGCCTCAACCACATCCCGCGCTCGAACGCCGGCGACTTGCTCTCTCTGCGACCATGCAGTGCATGCGCAGCGGCCGCCGCCGCCGGCCGTAGCGATGCGCTTGCGGGTGTCAGCCGCGGGCGCTGTGGATGCTGCCGATGGGTTCGAGTCGGACCGGGGCTGGCGCCGGGTCCGGCGTGCACCCGAGACCGCCGCGGCACACGACCTCGCGGCGGGTGTCAGCCGTCATGCGCCGTGTCCGCGCGCCAGACGGCCCGACCGCGACGGGCGCCGCGGCCTGGGGCGGCGATCCTCGCCTCGCGCGGGTCGATGCGCTGACCGACCGGCGAGGCCCGTTGACAGCCGTCGCGGTTGGTCAATATCTTGCATGGAAAGTATAACTACCATTCGTCCGGCGTGTACCGGTGATCCGCGAGGGAGGACACGCACCATGCCAACGCAACGCGCTTCAGCGACAGGGCGGCCTGCACATCGCGTGCCGGTGGCTCGGGCCGCGGGCCTCGCCCTGTCGCCGTCACGTCTCGACATCACCGCCCCCGGGAGCCGCCATGACCACTGAATCCGCCGCCAACCCCGGCCTCAAACGCACGCTGACGCTGTCCTCGGTGGTGATTCTGGGCGTGGCCTGGGTCACGCCGCTGATCGCGCTGGCGACCATCGGCATCATCATCCAGCTGTCCAACGGCACCGCGCCCACGGCCTATCTGATCACGCTGCTGGCGATGGTATGCACGGCCTGGAGCTATGGGCGCATGGCCTCGGTGCACTATCAGAGTGCGGGCTCGGCCTATACCTATGTCGGCGAGGAAATGGGCCCGCGGCTGGGCTTTCTCACCGGCTGGTTGATCCTGCTGGACTATTTCTTCATCCCGCTGGTCGTATGGCTGATCGGCGCGGCCTATCTGTCGGCCCAGTTTCCGATCATCCCGATGGGTGCCTGGATCGTCGCCTTCATCGTGCCCACGACGCTGCTCAACATCATCGGTATCCAGGTCACGGCGCGTGCGAACTATCTGCTGGTGGCCTTCCAGCTGCTGGTGATCGCGATCTTCGTGGCCCTGAGCCTGGGCTATTTCGCAAGCCATGACACCGGCAGCACGCTGCTCTCGCCGTTCGCCAACGATACGACCACGATCGCCGCACTCGCCACGGCCGCGGCGGTGGCGGCCTACTCGTTCATCGGCTTCGACGGGCTGACGCTGCTCACGGAAGAAACGATCGACCCCAAACGCACCATCCCGCGCGCGATGCTGATCGTGGTGGTGTTCTTCGGCGTGCTGTTCGTGGGCGTTTCATGGACCGCGCAGCTGATCCATCCCGGCGTCGAGTTCGACAACGTGGATTCCGCCGCGCTGGAGCTGGCGCGCATGGTCGGCGGCAACCTGTTCAATGCCGTCGTGCTGGCCGGGCTGATCGTCGGCCAGTTCGCCTGTGGCCTGGCGATTCAGGCGGGCGCCTCGCGGCTGCTGTTCACCATGGGCCGGGACGGCACGCTGCCGAGCCGGCTGGCCTATGTCTCGCCCAAGTACCGTACGCCGGTGGTCAGCATCGTGCTGATCGGCCTGACGGGGCTGGTCGGGCTGTTCGTGGATGTGACCACTTCGGCCTCGTTCATCAACTTCGGCGCGTTCAGTGCCTTCACGCTGGTCAATCTGAGTGCGATCGTGCATTACTGGCGGCATCGGCCGAGCCAGGGCATCGGCGCGATCCTCGGCTGGATCGTGGTCCCGCTGGCGGGCGTGCTCATCGACGGCTATCTGCTGCTGAGCCTGGGCGCGGATGCGCGCATCATCGGCAGCATCTGGCTGGCGCTGGGCGTGCTCTGGCTGGCCGTGCTGACGCGCGGCTTTCGCCAGCCGCCGCCCAAGCTGGCGCTGGACAGCGAAAAACCGGACTGATCCGACCGACGAAGCGCTCGGGCCGCCGCGCCCGAGCCTTCGTCTCCCGTGCCACACCGGAGAGCATCGATCATGGCGCAACAGGAACTCACGGTAGCGCTGGCCCAGCTCAAGCCCGCGCTGCGCGATCCGCAGGCCAACGTCGCCCGGATGCAGGCTGTCATCGCCGCGCATCCGGCGGCCGATCTGGTGGTCTTTCCGGAGCTGTTCTGGGGCGGCTACACCACGACCGACCTCGAGGCGCTGGTCTGCGACGTGCACGGCGAGCTGTTCGCCGCGCTGGCCGAGCGCGCGGCGCATCATCGCACCGCCGTGCTGTTCGGCGCGGCCGAGGCGGTGGACGGCGGTTTCGCGAACGCCGCGTTTTTCATCGATCGCGACGGCCGCCCGGGCGGGGTCTATCGCAAGGCCCAGCTGTTCGGCGACGAGAGCGCGGGCTTCGTGCCCGGCGACGCACTGCGGCTGGTGTCCGTCGGCGGCCACCGGCTGGGCGTGATGATCTGTTTCGACGTGGAGTTTCCGGAAGTCGCCCGGGCGCTGGCGCGGGCCGGCGCCGATGCGCTGGTCACGATCTCGGCGAACATGACGCCGTTCGGCTTCGATCATCACCTGTTCGCGACCGCCCGCGCGGTGGAGAACGGCCTGCCGCATGTCTATGTCAACCAGGTGGGCGAGGGCGAGCGCTTCACCTTCACCGGCGGCTCGATGGCGGTGTCGGTCGACGGCGAGCTCAGCGCCGAGGCCGGCGGGCAGGCCGAAGGGGTGACCGTGGCACGCCTCGCCCCGGCGGTGCCCAGCCGCGTGCGCCCGGACTATCTCGCCCTGCACCGCGACCCGCCGCCGGTGAGCGGCTGAGGCGCGGCCGAGGCCGTCGGGCCGCGAGTCGGCCGGCGCGAAGGCGAATCGCGGCGCGCCGGATCACGGCTTCGTCCGGCGGCGGTTCCGGCACGCCAGGCTCTGGCAAGCGGGAGCGCAGACGGCCGTGCCGGTTGCCGCCGGCCAACCGATCGGGTCTCGAGCATCCGCCCTGCGCTGCCGTTCGGCGCCCAATATCCGCCGGTGCGGTGCGTTCCGGCGTATTATCCGGCCTGGTTATCTGGCCTGGCCTTCACCTGCCTTGGAGCGTGGTCCCCGCGATGCATCCCTGCCTGAGCTGTGGTGCCTGCTGCGCCCTGTACCGCGTCGCCTTCCACTGGCTGGAGGCGGCGCCGGAATACGGCGGCCGCGTGCCGGCCGCGCTCACCGAGCCGCTCGACGGCCATCGGCTGGTGATGAAAGGCACCAAGCATCGGCCCGCGCGCTGCGTGGCTCTGGAGGCCGACATCGGTCGTCACGCCCGCTGCACCATCCATGCGGACCGCCCCGGCGTCTGCCGCGAGGTGGCGCCATCGTGGGAGTTCGGCGCCGTCAGCCCACAGTGCGACCGGGCCCGCCTCGCCCACGGACTGCCCGCGCTCACCCCCGCCGACTGGACGCGGCCGGTGCTGCCCGCCACGGCGATGACCGTGCACGCCGGTTCAAACGACGACGACCCGCCGCCGCTGCCCGCGGCGCCGGCAGCGGCCTGAGACCGCCGACAGTCGAACCGGGACCGCGGCGCGATCTTGTCCACCGAGCGGCGGGGTAAGCGGGCGTCGTCGCGCCGGCGGCCGTGCGCGACGCCCGGACTCGTCAGCCGTGACGCGAGCACGTAGGCTGGCCGCACGGCCTCCCACACCGAGTGAACCATGGTTTGTCGCATTGCGTTTCTGTTCGTGCTGCTGTTCGCCGGCGCCGGCGCCCACGCGGGTGATGCGTCCGACGTCGACGGGCTGATCGTCGAGTCCAGCCCCCACGACGTGGCCACCACGGTCGAGCGCTTCCAGCGCGTGGCCCGGGCCAACGGATTGACGGTCTTCGATACCGTCGATCACGCCGAGGGCGCGACCCAGGCCGGCATGGATCTGGCGCCGACCACGCTGGTGATCTTCGGCAACCCGAAGGCCGGCACGCCGTTGATGCAGTGCGGCCGGACCATGGGTATCGATCTGCCCGCCAAGGCCCTGATCTGGGCCGACGACGGTGAAACCCGGCTGGCCTACAACGACATCGAGTATCTGGCCGAACGCCACGACATCGGCGACTGCAAGGCGGTACCCAAGGTCGGCGCCATGCTCGACAAGCTGGCGACGAAGACGATCTCGGAAGACGCGCTCGACGGCGGGGACTGAGCCCGCCGCGATCGCGCGGTAGACAAGGCGGCCGCCGATACGGCCCTGCGGCCCGCCGGCGCCCGATCACTCCGACGGCGGCTCGGCCGCGGACTGTACCGCCGGCGTGTGCACCGGGCCCGGCAGCCACTGCAGCGCGAGCAGGCCCAGTAGCGTCAGGCCGCCCGCGACGACCGCGGTCGCGATCAGGCGGCGCCGGGGTATTCGGCCGGTCGAATGGCGGTCGTCGTCTGGCATGAAGGCTCCGGCGTCGGGTGCTGGACGGACACCTGTCCTGCCAAGCAAGGGCTGTGCCTGCTTTTTTGTCAGTGATGCCGGGGCCGCCCGGCGGTGTGTCGTTCAGACGATTCGAACGAGATTGCCGAAAGCGCTCGCTTTTCGAGCCCGGGCCCCGCCGGTAGCGTAGGCGCGGTCATCAACGCCGTGCCGCCGGGCGCCATCGCCGGGCCGGCGCGGCCCCTGCGGAGACGAGGCATGGCCGAACCCAGCGCTGGCTTGCACCATATCACCGCGATCTGCGGCGATCCGGCCGAGAACGTGGCTTTCTACACGCGTGTGCTCGGCATGCGCTTCATCAAGAAGACCGTCAATTTCGACGATCCGGGCACTTATCATCTGTACTACGGCGACGCCATCGGCTCGCCCGGGACGGCGCTGACGTTCTTTCCCTTCGCGGGGGCCCCGGCCGGGCGCCACGGCGCCGGTGCCCCGGTGGAGATCGGCCTGGCAGTGCCCCCGGACGCGCTCGCCTTCTGGGCCGAGCGCCTGGCCGAACACGACGTGGCGTTCGAGCGTGCGACCCGTTTCGATGAGCAGATGCTGACGTTCCACGATCCGCACGGCATCGCCCTGCAGCTCGTCGGCACGGCGTCGGCCGCCGACATCGAAGGCCGGGCGGCGGCCGCGATACCGGCCGAACACGCCGTGCGCGGGTTTCACGGCGTCGGCGTGTGGACGCACGCGCTCGACGGTACCGCGATGGTGCTCGAGGAGGGACTCGGTTTCCGGCGGGTCGCCACCGCCGACGACCGCGTGCGCTTTCGGGCCGGTGACGGCCGGGCGCCCGGGGCGTTCGTCGATGTCCGTGTGGACCCGGCGCTGGCGCCGGAGCGGCAGGGGGTGGGTTCGATCCATCACATCGCCTTCCGGGCCGCCGACGACGACCACGAGATGGCGCTGCGCGACGTGCTGACGACCCACGGCCTCAACGCCACGCCGCAGATCGATCGCCAGTACTTCCACTCGGTCTATTTTCGCGAGCCGGGCGGGTCGCTGTTCGAGATCGCCACCGACGGGCCGGGGTTCACGGTGGACGAGACGGCCGAGGCCCTGGGCACGCATCTCAAGCTGCCCGAGCAGTACGAGGCCCGGCGGGCCGAGATAGAGGCCGCGTTGCCGCCGCTCTAGCCGCGGCTGCCTCGCGGCCGGCCCGCGCCCGGTCGATCGCCATCCGTGCCGGCGGGTGCGAACCCGTGTATCAACGAGTCGCGCCTCGCGCCGACCTCGGCCCGACGACGTCGGGCGGTGTGATCGAATGGGCGCGCACGGCGGCCTGAATAGCCGACGCTCGGGCAGTGCCCTCCGGACCGGTCCAGGCGTCGACATCGGCGGCCTCGTCCGCGTGTTGCCCGCCCGCGTCGCCGGCGGGCGGTGCGCCGGGCGCCGGGTCGGATGCGCCGGTGTGTCAGCCCTTGTTCGCGCGTTCGACGGCCTCGACCAGCATCTGCTGGGCCTGCTCGGCGCTGCCGCGGTCGAGCACGCGAAAGTCGCGCTTTATCATCTTGTTATAGGTGACGAAGAACTGCTCGAATTCCCACATCAGGCCGGGGCGCAGATCGTCCAGGGCGTCTACGCCGGTGTAGACGCGGGACAGGTTCGCCACCGCCACGATCCGGTCGTTGCGGACCATCTCGGCCTCGCCGTCGTGGCCCTCGTCCTGTTCCGCCTGCAGCACGCCCACCAGCCGGGCCTTGACCACGGTGCCCTGCGGGATCTCGCCGTCGATCAGCAGCATGATGTCGAGCGGGTCGCCGTCCTCGGCCAGCGTGTTGGGCACGAAGCCGAACGAGAACGGAAAGGTCACGCCCTCAGGCAGTTCGAGCGCCCATTTGAACAGCCCGGTGTCATGGTCGACGTCGTATTTCTGACGACTGCCCATGGGCGTCTCGATCACCACGGTTACGCCGTCCTCGTCCTGGGGTTTCAGCTGACCGATCGCGTCCTGAAAAAGCATGAATCTCCTGTGTCAACGGTGGGCGCCCGCCGTGAGAATACGTGATTACCGAGGGCGCGCGATCGCTCCGAGCCTCCGCGCCGCCCGATACTCGGTTCGACGCGTTATGCTCGCGGCCTCGACCCCGCGGGGCGCAGCCGGAGCATGGCGTGCAGATATGGGTGGACGCGGACGCCTGTCCGGTCACGGTCAAGCAGATCCTGTTCAAGGCGTCCCGGCGCACCGGCATGGCCGTGACGCTGGTGGCCAACCAGCCGCTGCAGGTGCCGCGGCTGCCCCAGGTGCAGGCCATTCAGGTGCCGGGCGGGTTCGATGTCGCGGACAACGAGATCGTGCGCCGGGTGGCCGCGGGCGATCTGGTCGTCACCGCCGACATTCCGCTGGCCGCCGAGGTCATGGACAAGGGCGCGCATGCGCTCAACCCGCGCGGCGAGATGTACTCGGCCGACGATATCGCCGCGCGCCTGACCGTGCGCGACTTCATGGACACGCTGCGCGCCAGCGGTATCCACGGCGGCGGCCCGTCCGCGCTCGGCGAACGCGAGCGTCAGGCGTTCGCCAATGCGCTGGATCGGTGGCTGGCGCGGGCGACCCGCTAGCGGGCCGGCGCCGAGTCGGGCGCAAATCGCGCACCGACGCGCCGTTTCTCCCAACGATGGTGTCGTCGCCATACGGACGGCTGCCGGCGCCGCAGGCGCGCGCGCCGATCGCCGGTCGGCGGCGCCAACATCGTGTTCACGATCACTTTTATTGCTTCAAGCAATGTGTGGCCAGGCCGCAAAAGGCGCATTCCGGGCGCGGAGCCGACTGATTTTCCGGATGAAATCCGGGCGCGTTATTCGTGCATTGCGGCCGTGACGCCTATACTGATCGCGCAGGAAACTGCATCAATCAAAACGGTTAACACCAAGAGTAAAGTATGGCCAAAGGCACAGTGAAGTGGTTCAGCTCGGAGAAAGGCTTCGGCTTTATCGCTCCTGAAGACGGCAGCAAGGATCTCTTCGTTCACCATTCGGAGATCAAGATGAGCGGCTTTGCCAGTCTCGAAGACGGGCAGGCTGTCGAGTTTGAAGTAGGCGAGGGCAAGAAAGGGCCCTGCGCCAATAGCGTCGTTCCGCTTTAAGTTACGAACGCAAAAAAGGGGGCTGGAGCGATCCAGCCCCCTTTTTTTTGTCCGACACGAGCGCCGTGTGCGTCGTCCTGACGGCCGCGCGGTCCCGCCGGGTTTCGTGTCGGCGCCCGATTGAACCGGGTTTTCAGTAGTACCGATCCGCAATCGCGTTTGCGCCGGCGACCGCATCCGGGTGATCCATGATCAGCCGGGACAGCGTGTCGATTCGGGTCGTCTCGTCCGGGTCGATGCCGAGCGCGTCCATCAGATTCGCGAACGTCTCGTTCGTTTCGGGGTTGCCCCGGGCCACCGCACGGCGCAGTTCATCGTAGATGACCACGACGTAGCGTTCGATCTGCTGTCGATCGTTCAGCATGCCCGCGCTGTCCTCGGGCGGTAGCGTCACGAAATACTGGTCGGGACTGTATTCGTAGACCGCGCCCGAGGCGAAGTCCGTCGTGGAGCCGAACAGCCCGCCGGTGATCAGATTGCCGAAGAACCACGGCTCGGTCTTGGTTGCCAGCTCCTTCGTGACGGTCTTGTACCCCGCCAGTTCGAAGGTAAGCGTCTGATCGTCCTTTTTATCCAGGCGCGTACTGACGGGCGTTTCGCCTATCGCCTTGCCGTCCACGCGTACCGTGGCGCCGCTCGGCTCGGATTCGAAAGACACGCTCTGGCTGGTTCCCCCGACGATGGTGGCGCAGGCCGCACAGAGCAGGCTGCCTGATATGACCAGGCAGGTCAGCATGGTTTGCTTCATTGGATTCCCCCGTTTTGGAAAGGCGTCTCGCGGGCATCCGGCGATGCTCGAACACGAGAGCGCGTCGTAGCGCCACGACGAATGTCGGCCGCTGCCGGGGGTATCGGCCGGTCGGTCGCGTGGTTGAGCCGAAAGCCGTTCTGCGCCGGACATGTCCGGGATTGGCACGACGGACGCCGCGGCGGATTCATGTGCCTGACCCGCACTGTTTCCCGTGACGCACCCGAAAGTGGCGGCGCAGCGCTGTGCGGCGGATCGGGGCACCCGCCAGACGGCGGCCGGACGTCGGGAACGGCAAGGGGACCGTTCAGTGGCGCTGCAATGCGAGGCCATGACACGCATTGACCGGATACACCGGCGATGCGAGGCTCTCGCCTGACCTTCCACGGCGCCCGGCTCGCTGGCTTTGTGCGTGCCACCACCCGGCACGGGCTCGCGCTGTGATGGTAACTGGGGGACCGGGTGGGCGATTCCGGCCGGGTCGAGGTTTACGCAGGGCCGGTCGGCTCTCGCTCAGTCCAGCGAGTTTTCATGCACGCCAACCGCCCGTTGTTCGTCGTCGGCTGCTCGCGCTCGGGCACGACGCTGGTGCAGTCGCTTCTGGCCACGAGCGATCGCCTGCTGGCGTTGCCGGAAACCAACCGGCTCTATGCCGTCGCCGACGACCTGGATCGTCGTCGCTTCGGGCACGTGGGCGGCGTCCGTCGGGTGCTGCGGGATCGTCTTCGGGGACTGTACAACCGCGCCGGTCTGACCCGGAAGTTCGACTGGTCCAAGAATGTGGACAAGCTGCCGCAGGCGCTGGGCGACGAAGTGCGGCGCCGAGGGCTGGGGCGGGAGCGCTCGATCGCGCGGATCTATACCCAGTTCGGCGAGATGCTCGACGCCGTGGCCGGCGACCGGCGCTGGGTCGAGAAAAGCCCGCAGAACATCTTCGTGCTGGACCTTATCGAGCGTCATTTCGCGCAGCCGCAGTTCGTGCACATCGTGCGGTCGCCGCTGGACAACATCGCCTCGCTCGTGGACGCCGCGCGCAAGTATTCGACCTTCGGTGAGCGTTTCGGCGGCGCCAACGGTCTCGTCAAGGCCGTCCGGTACTACAACCGGGCGCTGTCCTGCTCGGTGGCCCGCCGCGGCGCCGACGGGCATCTGATCCTGCGCTACGAGGCGCTGGCCGCGGATGTGGACCGCCATCTGAGGCGGCTGGAGGCGTTTCTGGGCCTGCCCGCCGATTCCTTGCACCCGGTGTACGACACGACCGATATCGTCAAGGACCACGAGGTCTGGAAGCGCAACAGCCGTGCGATCCGGCCGGCGCCTTCCAAGGCGCACGAGGTGTTCACCGCCGAGCAGATCGCCTACGTCGAGCGGCACGCGCTGGACCCGGATCGCTGGTTTCCCGTCTAGGGCATTTTGATCGCCGTGCACGGACCGGGCGTGTCGGCGGTGCTCGATCACGGTCGGCCGGTTGGTCGCGCGCTCGCTTTTGATGCCGGGCCGTCGCGCCGATCGCTCCGGCGTGATAGGAATACGGAACGATCATTCGACTGCAGGAACGGCCATGTTTCGATTCGACCGGCTTCGCACGTCGCGGCGCGCTCGCCGCGGCCGCCCCGGCTGCCTTAGCCTGGCGGTCTCGGCGCTGATCCTGTTGATGCTGGCGGGCACGGCGGCCGGGGCGGGCGAGAACACTGCGTCCGAGCCGTCGCGGACCATCGCCATGGTCGGCGCCGGCAACATGGGCCAGGCGCTGGGCACTCTCTGGGCGGCCGCCGGCTATCACGTGATATTCGCCACCCGGCATCCGGACGAGCTGGACGACGTGGTGGCCGCGGCCGGTCACGGCGCCGAGGCCATGGCGGTGGGCGCCGCGGTGGAGCGCGCCGATATCGTCACGCTGGCGGTACCCTACGCCGCCGAGCCGTCGATCGCCGAGGCGCACGGCGAGGCGATGGCCGGCAAGGTGCTGGTGAACGTGGACAACGCCTTCGCCCATCGCGACGGCGAGATCGCCGCCGAGGCCGAGGCGGTCGGGGAGGCGGTCTATTCGGCGCGCCTGTTCGAGGGCACCCGCTTCATCCGCGCCTTCAATCTCAAGGGTGCCGCCAGCTTTCCGTCGCCGGACGCGGTCGAGGCGGCCGACTTCGAGATCCCCTGGACCACCAACGACGAATCCGTGCGCCCCATCGCCGAGGCGCTGATCGAGGCCACCGGCGGCACGCCGGTCTACGAAGGCGGCCTGGACAACGCGCGCGAATACTGAGCCCCGACGCGGGCGCGGTGATCACTCGGGCGTGTCGGGCACGTCCGGACGCATGTCCATATAGGAGCGGTCGTTGAGCGTGCGGTAGACGCCCGCGATGTTCGGCGCCAGCCATTCGTCGTACATGCGCAGATCGTCGAAGGCGGGCAGGCGGATCTCGTCCTGCAGGGTGGCGAGCGACTTGCCCGCGAGCATGCCGTCGCGGACCCGGGTGTAGAGCTGTTCGAGGTAGTCGCGGTAGCGGGCGACGTCGGCCCGGCTGCCGGCCTCGGCGTGGCCGCCGACGAACAGATCGAAATCGGTGGCCAGAATCTCGTCGGTGCTGTCGATCATGCCCTGGATGTCGTAGCCCTTGAGATCCCGGTAGGGCATGCGGCCGAGCACGATCCAGTCGACCACGTGCATCACGTCGGCCGGCTGGAAGTGCATGCTGATCGAGCCGCGGCCGTTGTTCGCGCCGTGGTAGCGCAGATGCACCCGGGCGGCGCCGAGATGGAGCGTCATCTCGTCGTTGAACGTCAGCTCGGGGATGCGCGTGTCGGCGCGGGTGTGCACCAGATCGGCGCGCGCCAGCCGATGGGCGACGAAGCGAACGCCCTCGCCGTCGAGCGCGCGACCGCCGTAGGTGTGGTCCATGTGGTTGTGGCTGTAGATCACGTAGCGCAGGGGCACGTCGAAGCGCGTCTCGAGTTCCCGCCCTAGCCAGGCGGCGGCCTCGGCGTCGATCGGGTCCGTGGCCACGATGCCGGCGTCGGTCACCATGAACACCGAACGGTAGTTGCCCGCCGTGAAACGGTAGACGTGGCCCTGCATGCGCTCGATCTCGTAGTCCGCGGCGCCGGCCGGGGCGAGCGGGACCAGCAGGCCGGCGAGCAGCGCCGCGGCGGCGATCAGTCGTGTCTTCATGCACGGCGGGCGGTGGGCATCATGGCCCGGAGTATGCCAGCGCGGCGCGCGTGCCGCGGTGGACGCCTACTGCAGCGTGGGCGAGGGTGCGTCGGGGTCCTCGATCAGCGCCTCCACATCGGTCGGGCTGAAGGTGTAGACCGTGTTGCAGAAGTGGCACTGGGTTTCGAGCTCGCCCTGTTCGGCGATCACGCTGCGCAGCTCCTCGGCACCGAGCTGGTGCAGGGCGCGGCCGAAACGCGCGCGCGAACAGGTGCAGCGAAAGATCACCGGCGCCGGCTCGAACAGCCGCGGCACCTCCTCGTGGAACAGCCGGTAGAGCACCTGCCGGGGCTCCAGCGCGGTCAGTTCCGAGGCGGTGATGGTGGCGGCGAGATGGTTGATGCGGTCCCAGGCCTCCGGGTCGGCGGTGGTCTCGGCCGCCGGCAGCTTCTGGATCAGCAGGCCGGCGGCCCGATGCGCGTCCGTGGCCAGCCAGAGCCGGGTCGGCAGCTGCTCGGACTGGGCGAAATAGTTCTCGAGACAGCCGGCGATGGTGCCCGCGGCCAGGTCGACGATGCCCTGGTAGCGCTGGCCGTCCTCCGGATCGAGCGTGATCACCACACGGCCGTCGCCGACCAGTGCGGCCAGGGTCGGCTCGTCGAGCGCGGCCACCGCCGCGTCGTCGAACCGGGCGATGCCGCGCAGCCGCTGGGCGCTCTCGGTGCTGCCCGGGTTGGACTCGGCCATGAGCAGCGACAGCGCACCGTTGCCGCGGATCTCGATGCTCAGCGTGCCGTCGAGTTTGACCGTCGCGGTCAGCAGCGCGCAGGCGGCCAGCAGCTCGCCGAGCTGGCGTTCGATCGGCGCCGGATAGTCGTGGCGCGCGATGGCGTCCTGATAGGTCGCCTCCAGCTGCGTGATCTCGCCGCGCACCGGCGTGTCGTCGAACAGGAAGCGTTGCAGATGATCGGCGGGCATGGCGGCACTCGTCTCGGATGTGAACGGGAAATGTGCGCTCGGGACGTCGGTTTCAACTCGGGACGCGGTGTGGTCTCGACCGCGCTGCTCGTGTGGCCGGTTTCCGCCCGGATCGTGGCCGCGATGTCAGTGTAGCGTCGTTTGCCCGCCTGGCCGTGGCGTACGGCTGCAAATGCAAGGGCGCGCATCGCCCGGTCTCGCTCGCTCGCGGCGAACGCGACAACGACGGCCTCTTTGTCGGCCTGGCTTGCGGTCGGTCCGGGCCCTGCGGAGCCCGGACGCGCGCCGTGCCGTATGGCACCGGTTATGCATGATGAAATCGGGCACGGCCGTGGCGCCAGGAGTGCGCGAATGGTGCCCCGAAGGTCGCGGCAGCAGGTCCGGGAGGTCACGCTCATGAGCCATTGTCAGCACTCGATGCAGAATCGCAACAACGCGACGATCGCGCGTCACGCCGAGGATCTGCGCCGCCTCTGCGGCATGACCTCGTACACGCGCGTGCTGGCCGAGGCGGTCGCGATACGGGGTCTTGCGCCGGCGACGGTGCCGCAGGCACTGGCGATCCTCGGTCTGCCCCGCGTCACGACGACCGGCACGCTGCTGGCCGACGGGCGCGGCTGGGTGAGCCGCGTGGTGCATTATCACGACGACGGCCGCGAGGTCGCGCGCTGGCTGGCCGGCCGCGAACTGCTGCTGGTGCTGTGCTGTCCGCCGCGCCGCTTCGCCGCCTACGAACTCGCGGCCACGGCCTGAGGCCTTTGTCGCCCGCGGCGGTGACCCTCGGGCGATCGTCGCGCTGCAACGACGGCGCGCGCCGCGGCGTAGACTGATACAGGCCCCAAGCCGGAGATTGGTCATGTCGATGCCGCAGGAGGCGGGCTACCACCCGCTCGCCCGTTGCTTTCACTGGCTCGTCGCCGTGCTCGTCTTCGCAGTCTGGCCGCTGGGCGCGCTGATCTCGGTGGTGGGCGACGACGTCCGGACCGGCTTCTATTTCTGGCACGAATCGCTGGGCTTCGTCGTGCTCTGGCTGATGCTGGCGCGTCTGTGCGTGCGCTTTCTCACCACCACGCCGGGCTCGCCGGCAGGCCTGCCGCGCGCTCTGGCGGGGCTGGCCCACGCCAACCAGTGGGCGCTCTATCTCGTGTTGATCGCGCAGCCGGTGGTGGGTTTTCTGGCCACCAACGCACACGGTTTTCCGCTGGACTGGTTCGGGCTGGGCACGGTGCCGAGCCCGGTGGGCGAGTCGCCGGCGCTGGCCGAGACGCTGTCGGCGATCCACTACTGGCTCGCCTGGGCAGTCCTGGCGCTCGTGGGCCTGCATGTGGCCGGGGTGCTGTATCACCGCGTGATCCGGCACGACGGGGTGCTCGCGCGCATGACCTGAGTGTGGCCGTTGCTCGTGGCGGCCGCGTCACCGGGCGGGTTGCGGAAAATCCGGATTGTTGGCGGACCGAACGCCTGCGACGGTAACGCTCCGTCCGGCTACCCACCGGCCATGACACGCGCCGCCACGGGGGCCGCTTGCCCAAGAACATCGTCATCTGCTGCGACGGCACGAACAGTCAGTTCGGCGGCGTGAACACCAACGTCGCCCATCTGTTCGATTCGCTGGCGCCCGACGGGCCGAAGCAGTGCGCCTGCTACGAGCCCGGGGTGGGCACCTTCGGCGCCGACTTCTTTTCGCTGAACGTCGGGCGCACGCTCGGCAAGGCGCTGGGCGCGGCGTTCGGCTACGGCATCAAGCAGAACCTGACGCGGGTGTATCGCTATCTCGTGGACACCTACGAGCCGGGCGACCGATTGTTCGTGTTCGGCTTCAGCCGTGGTGCCTTCACCGCGCGCTCGCTGGCGTCGCTGGTGGATCAGTGCGGGGTGCTCGATCGCGCCGGTCGCGATCGCGCGGGCGCGGTGGTGGCCGCCTACCTCGACGGCGACGATATCGCGGACGCGCGTCGGCGCACGGGCCCGGTCGCGGGCTGTGCCCCGCACTTCGTCGGCGTGTGGGAGACGGTGGGTGCGCTTGGCCTGCTGCTCCGGCTGCGGCGTTTTCACGACAACCGCCTGAGTCCGGGCGTGACGCATGCGGTGCAAGCGCTGGCCATCGATGAGAGACGCCGCAGTTTCGCGCCCACGCTCTGGGACGAGCGCCGGCTGGCGTCGGGGCAGCGGGTGCGCCAGTGCTGGTTCGCCGGCGTGCACAGCGACATCGGTGGCGGCTATGTCGACCGCGATCTGGCCGACATCACGCTGCGCTGGATACTGGCCGAGGCCGAGTCCGCAGGCCTGCGGGTATCCCCGGACGCCCGTGCGCGTCTGCAGGGGAATCCGGCGGGACGGCTGCACGATTCGTATCGCGGGTTCTGGCGATTGCTCGGCACGCATGTGCGCCGTATCGCAGCGGATGCCTGTATCCATGTCTCGGTCGCCCGGCGTCTGGCACGCCGGCCCGACTACCGCCCCGCCAACCTGCCGGAGCGCGCGCGACCGCCCGCGCCGTGAGCACCGCGGCCGGCGGTCCGGCCGCGGCGGCGCACGCTCAGCCGCCCGGCTCGTAGCCGAGGTTCGGGCCGATCCATTTTTCGGCGGTGGCAATGTCCCAGCCCTTGCGCTCGGCGTAGTCCTTGACCTGATCCTTGGCCACGCGGCCGAGCACGAAATAGCGTGACTCGGGATGGCTGAAGTACCAGCCGGACACCGCCGCGCCGGGCCACATCGCCCGCGAATCGGTGAGCGTGATGCCGGTGGTGTTGTCCACGTCCAGCAGTTTCCAGAGCGCATCCTTCTCGGTGTGCTCCGGGCAGGCGGGATAGCCGGGCGCCGGACGGATGCCCTCGTACTTCTCGCCGATCAGGTCCTCGTTGGCCAGCGACTCGTCCGGCGCGTGGCCCCACAGCTCGGCGCGCACGTACTTGTGCAGCCATTCGGCGAAGGACTCGGCCAGGCGGTCGGCCAGCGCTTCGACGAGGATGGCGTTGTAGTCGTCGTTCTGTTCCTTGAAACGCTCGACGATCTCCTTGGAGCCCAGCCCCGCGGTCACGGCGAAACCGCCGATCCAGTCGTCCTTGCCCGAATCCTCGGGGGCGATGAAGTCGGCGAGCGAGCGGTTGGGCACGCCCTTGCGGTGCTCGGTCTGCTGGCGCAAGTTGTGTAGAACCTGCACCGTTTCGCTGCGATCGTCCGAGAGCACGTGGATATCGTCGCCGACCCGCTTGGCCGGGAACAGGCCGGCCACGCCGTTGGCGGTGAGCCACTTGTCCTCGACGATCTTCTTGAGCATGGCCTGGGCCTCGTCGAAGAGCTTGCGCGCCTCCGGGCCCTTGTTGGGATCGTTGAGGATGTCGGGGTAGCGGCCCTTCATCTCCCAGGACAGGAAGAACGGCGTCCAGTCGATGGTGTCGACGAGCTTCTCGATCGGAAAGTCGCGGAAGACGTACATGCCGGATTCGGGCGTGGCCTCGCCGTTGGCTCCGCTCTTGGCATGGGGCGGCGCCTGGCGCTCGCCGAACTCGGTTGTCTCGGGCAGCTTCGGCCGCGGCGGCGCGTAGTTTTCCCAGTCCAGTTGCACGCCGTTGGCGCGGGCGTCGGACAGCGTCAGGAATTTGTCCTTCTTCTTGTTGGCGTGGCGCTCGCGCAGCTTGTCGTAGTCTTCCTTGAGCTCGTCCACGAGTTCCGCGCGGGCTTTCTTGTCGACCATGCGCGAGGCGACCGGCACCGAACGGCTGGCGTCCTTGACCCACATCACGGCGCCGTCGTAGCGGGGGTCGATCTTGACTGCGGTGTGGGCGCGGGAGGTCGTGGCACCGCCGATCAGCAGCGGGGTGTCCATGCCGCGGCGCTGCATCTCGCTGGCGACGTTGACCATCTCGTCGAGCGACGGGGTGATCAGGCCCGACAGGCCGATGATGTCCGCGTCGTGCTTCTCGGCGGCGCTCAGGATCTCGTTCATCGGCTGCATCACGCCGAGGTCGATCACCTCGAAGTTGTTGCACTGGAGCACCACGCCGACGATGTTCTTGCCGATGTCGTGCACGTCGCCCTTCACGGTCGCCATGATGATGGTGCCGTTGTTCGAGCCCTTGTCGGCCTCGTCCTTTTCTTCCTCGATATAGGGCAGCAGATAGGCCACGGCCTTTTTCATCACGCGCGCGGATTTCACCACCTGCGGCAGGAACATCTTGCCGTCGCCGAACAGATCGCCGACGACGTTCATGCCGTCCATCAGCGGCCCTTCGATGACCTCCAGCGGCTTGTCGGCCTGCTGGCGGGCCTCTTCGGTGTCCTCGGTGACATAGGTGTCGATGCCCTTGACCAGCGAATGCTCGAGGCGCTTGGTGACCTCCCATTCGCGCCAGGCGAGATCTTCCTTCGAATCCTTCTGCTTGCCCTTGCCCTTGTATTCCTCGGCGAGATCGAGCAGGCGCTCGGTAGCGTCGTCGCGCTTGTTGAGCACCACGTCCTCGCAAGCCTCGCGCAGCGCCTCGGGAATATCGTCGTAGACCTCGAGCTGGCCGGCGTTGACGATGGCCATGTCCAGACCGGTCGGGATGGCGTGATAGAGAAACACCGAGTGCATCGCCTGACGCACGGTCTCGTTGCCGCGGAACGAGAATGACACGTTCGACAGCCCGCCGGAGAAGTGGGCGTGCGGGCAGGTCTCACGCAGTCGCTTGACCGCGTTGATGAAATCGACCGCGTAGTTGTTGTGCTCCTCGATGCCGGTGGCGATCGCGAAGATGTTGAGATCGAAGATGATGTCCTCGGGCGGGAAATCGAGCTTTTCCAGCAGCATGTCGTAGGCACGCTGGGCAATCTCGACCTTGCGGTCCTCGGTGTCGGCCTGGCCGTCCTCGTCGAAGGCCATGACCACCACGGCCGCGCCGTAGTCCAGGCAAGCCTGGGCCTGGTCGAGGAATTTCTCCTCGCCTTCCTTGAGCGAGATGGAATTGACCATCCCCTTGCCCTGGATGCACTGCAGGCCGGCCTCGATCACCTCCCACTTGGACGAGTCGACCATCACCGGCACCTTGGCGATGTCCGGCTCGCCGGCGATCAGGTTCAGGAAATGGCGCATGGCCTCGAGGGAATCCAGCATCCCCTCGTCCATGTTCACGTCGATGACCTGGGCGCCGTTCTCGACCTGGTTGCGGGCCACGTCCAGCGCGGTGTCGTAGTCGCCTTCCTTGATCAGGCGCATGAAGCGCTTGCTGCCGGTGACGTTCGTGCGTTCGCCGATGTTGATGAAGTTGCTTGCGTCCATGAAGACCCTCGTCGGGGCGGCTGCGCTAACGGCACCGCCGTGAAACGTCACGCCCGGCGCGCGCGAGGCGCGGCGGCCGGGCGGCTTGAAATGACGCGCGGCTGCTGCCGCGCGATGGTTCTCAGGCCGATGCGGTGAACGGCTCGAGACCCGACAGGCGCATCGCGCGCTTGATCTCGGGACGCTGGCGTGGCGTCTTGCCCGCGACCGCATCGGCGATCGCGCCGATATGCTCGGGTGTGGAGCCGCAGCAGCCCCCGGCCATGTTGAGCAGACCCGATTCCGCCCATTCGCCGATGTGCTCGGCCATCTCGTCCGGCTGCAGGTCGTACTCGCCGAACTCGTTGGGCAGGCCCGCGTTCGGGTAGGCGTGCGTGTAGCAGGGCGTGATCCGCGACATCTCCTCGACGTACTGGCGCAGCGCGTCCGGGCCCAGCGCGCAGTTCAGGCCCATGGTCAGCGGCCGGGCGTGGGCGACCGAGTTGTAGAAGGCCTCGGTAGTCTGGCCCGAGAGCGTGCGGCCCGAGGCGTCGGTGATCGTGCCCGAGATCATCAGCGGCACGTCGATGTCGCGCTCGCGCAGGAGCCGGCGATAGGCGTAGATCGCGGCCTTGGCGTTGAGTGTGTCGAAGATCGTCTCCATCAGGATGATGTCGACGCCGCCCTCGAGCAGGGCCTCGGCGGCCTCGCCGTAGGCCTGGGCCAGCTCGTTGAAGTCGGTGTTGCGCTTGCCGGGGTCGTTGACGTCCGGCGAGATCGAGGCGGTGCGGTTGGTCGGGCCGATCACCCCGGCGACGAAGCGCGGCCGCTCCTCGGTGCTGTATTCGTCGGCGACCTCGCGCGCGATCCGGGCCCCCTCGCGATTGAGTTCCGCCGCCAGGTCCTCCATGTGATAGTCGGCCTGGGCGATGGTCGTCGAGGAGAAGGTGTTGGTCGTGATGATGTCCGACCCGGCCTCGGCATACGCCGAGCTGATCTCGTGGATGAGGTCCGGATAGGTCAGCGTCAGCAGGTCGTTGTTACCCTTGAGATCGCTGTCCCAGTCGGCAAAGCGCTCGCCGCGATACTCGGACTCGTCCGGATCGTGGTTCTGGATCATGGTGCCCATGGCGCCGTCCAGCACCAGAATCCGGTCGGCGAGTGCGGCGTGCAGCAGCTCGTTTCGCTGGTCGCTCATGTAACAGATGTCGCGAAGTGAGGCCACACAGTATATCCGCTTATCCGGATAGGCGGAAAATCGGGCCGGAATCGCCGACCCGTGTCGGCGCCGGCTTGACGCCGTCAAGCGCGCTATCTAGGCTCTTCCACGCTACAGGTATCCGCGGCCGAGCTGCCGCGGATCGAAACGGGAAGCCGGTGCGTCGCGCGCCCAGCGTGCAGACAAGGCCGGCGCTGCCCCCGCAACGGTAAGCGAGTCAGCGTCACCGCATGGGCCACTGGGCATCCGCCCGGGAAGGCGCGGCAGACGGGCGAAAGCCGCTCGCAAGCCCGGAGACCGGCCTGTCGCTTGGGGTGACGGCATCGCGGCGGGCGATGGTCGGCTGATGGGCGCCCCGCGAGCATGCGGACTCGCGCCCGTTTTCCGGTTTTCTCCGATCGCGGCCGCGCCGTTTTCCGGCGCGCGGGTGCGCGCGTCCCAGTTCAGGGGGAACCGATGAATCATCCATACCGCGGCGGCCGCCGCGCCGTAGCGCTGGCGATCGCCGGCGTGTTCACGACTGCCGCGCCCGTGACGTTCGCGGCGCCGTCCGCCGAGGCCCGGTCCGGCGAAGCCGATCGGCTCGACAGCATCCAGGTCACGGCCACGCGCACGCCGCAGCGCGAGTCGCAGACGCTGGCGCCGACCACCGTGGTCACGCGCGCCGACATCGAGCGGCTGCAGGCGCGTTCGGCGCGCGACGTGCTGCGGCGCACGCCGGGCGTGTCCATCGCCAACAACGGCGGCCCGGGCAAGTCCACCTCGATCTTTCTGCGCGGGACCGAATCCGATCACACGCTGGTGCTCGTCGACGGCGTCGAATACCGCTCGGCGACCGCCGGCCAGGCCGCCATCGAGGATCTGCCGGTCGAACAGATCGAACGCATCGAGATCGTGCGCGGCCCGCGTTCGTCGCTGTACGGTGCGGATGCGATCGGCGGCGTGATCCAGATCTTCACCCGCGACGGCCGGGGCACGCGCGGCACGCGGCCCTACTTCCAGCTCGGGGCCGGCAGCGACGGCACCTATGAGGGCCAGGTCGGCGTCTCGGGCAGCGACGAGAACTCGCACTACAACCTGAGCGTGACCGGGCGCCGGACCGACGGTTTCGACTCCTGTCGCTCGGAGGCGGCCGGCGCCGGCGGCTGTTTCGCCGACGAACCGGACGACGACGGTTACGATCGCGTCTCGCTGGCCTTTGATTACGGCCACATCTTCGACAACGGCGTCGAGTGGGATCTCAATTTCCTGCGTTCGCAGGCCGACGTCGAGTTCGACGGTACGGCCCAGAACGCGAGCGACAGCATCCAGCAGATCATCGGCACGTCGCTGACCTGGCGGCCGGTCGAGGCCTGGCGCACCCGGCTGTCCTACGGCAACAGCCAGGACGACGCCGACAACTTCCTGGACGGCGTCTACGTCACCGCCTTCGAGACGCAGCGTCATCAAGTCACCTGGCAGAACGACTGGACGTTGCCGAACGACGATCTGCTGACGCTGGGCCTGGACTACGAGCACGAGAGCGTCGACGGCGACAACGACGGCGATCGCCGCAACGATTTCACCGGCGATGCGCTCGAGGACAGCCGCGACAACAGCGCCGTGTTCGTGCAGTACCTCGGCGACTGGGGCCGGCATCACGTCCAGCTCGCCGGCCGCGGCGACGACAACGAGCAGTTCGGCGAGCACGCCACGGGTTCGGCCACCTACGGCTTCGATCTGACCGAGACCTATCGGCTCAGCGCCTCCTACGGCACGGCGTTCAAGGCGCCCACGTTCAACGAGCTGTATTTTCCGGACTACGGCAATCCCGATCTCGACCCCGAGGAGTCGGAGAGTGTGGAGATCGGCCTCGACGCCGATCACGACTGGGGCCAGTGGTCGCTGCGCGCCTACCAGACCGAAATCGACGATCTGATCGCTTACGACGCGGCCACCTTCGGCCCCGCGAACATTCAGGAGACGCGGATCCGCGGCGCCGAGGCCAGCCTCGGCACGACCATCGCCGAGTGGCAGCTCAACACGCAGTTCACCTGGCTGGAGGCCGAGAATCGCACGGACGGCGCCGATCGGGGCAACGACCTGCCGCGCCGGCCCGCATATTCCGCGCAGTTCGATGTGGATCGTGCGTTCGGGCGCTACAGTGCGGGCGCGAGCCTGACGCTGGCGGATTCGAGCTATGACGACCTGGCTAATCAGAACGAGCTGGACAGCTATCAGCTCGTGGATCTGCGCGTCGCGATGGATGTCGCACGCGACTGGCGGCTGCAGGCCCAGCTCAACAATGTCTTCGACGAGGACTACGAGACCGCACGGTTCTACAATCAGGCCGACCGCAATGTCTTCTTCACGCTGCGCTACCAGCCGCAGTAAACCGATGCCGCAGCGGAGCCGACGCGCCCGCTGCGGCCCCGACCGGAGCCACCATGAGCGACGAGACACCGACTGATACCGACAAGGATCGACGCCACAAGGCCGCGATGGCGAAGCAAAAGGATCGCGTGGACGCCGCGATCGAGGCCGCGGACACCGAACGCGGCGTGTTCGTGTTCATCACCGGCAAGGGCAAGGGCAAGTCCTCCTCGGCCTTCGGCATGGTCATGCGCGCGCTGGGCTACGGCCAGAAGATCGGCGTGGTGCAGTTCATCAAGGGCGTGCAGCTCTCCGGTGAGGAGCTCTATCTGCGCGATCACTGCCCGCAGGTGGATTTCCACCAGATGGGTACTGGATTCACGTGGAACACCCAGGGTCGCTCGGGCGACATCGAAGCCGCCGAGCGGACCTGGGGCTATGTCGAACCGATGCTGCGCGATGCCTCCTACGATCTGGTCGTCATCGACGAGCTGACCTACATGCTTGGCTACAAGTATCTGGACGAGCAGCGCGTGCTGGATGCGATCGCGAACCGGCCGCAGGAGCAGTCGGTGATCGTCACCGGTCGCGGCGGCGGTTCGGCCCTGCGCGATCTGGCCGACACGGTCTCCGAGGTCGACAACGTCAAGCACGCCTTCAAGGCCGGCATCAAGGCGCGGCGGGGCGTGGACTACTGATCGCCGCTGCGGACGACAACGCGCACGGCGCGCCGGCATGCTGGTCGGCCGAAGCGCTGGTGGACGATGCGGCGCCGCTCGCCCCGCCCGCCGGTGCGCTGCCGCCCGGCTGGCACGGCCGCGTCGATCGCGGGGCCGTCGGCGTGCTCTTCGATCGCCCGCGCCCGGTGCTCAGTTCGGCGCTGGTCAATGGCGGCTGGGGGCAGGCCGGCGGTTTCTGCAACATGACCGTTGATTCCGCCGCGCCCCGGCACGCCGGCGGGCCCGCCGCGCTGGTCGCCGAGACCGCGGCGGCACGAGGCTTGCCCGCCGACAGCGTGGGCATGATGACCGGCGCCTGGATGCACCGGCTGCGGCTGGCCAGCGTCCGCGAGGCCGGCCACACGCTGTGTCTGCTGCTCACCGCGGGTCTGGCCAACGCCCGCCGCGCCGGGGACCCCGCCGACGGCGCCGAGCTGGTGCCGGCCGGTGATGGGCCGCTTGGTGATGAGCCGGTCGGCACCATCAACTGTGCCTTCGGGACCAGTCTGGCGTTGACGCCGGCGGCCTGTGCCGAGACGCTGGCCACGCTCACCGAGGCCAAGACGGCGACCCTGATCGATCACGGCGTGACCAGCCCCGTCGCGGGCGCGCCGGCCACCGGCACCGGGACCGACGCCACCGCGGTCTTCGCCGGCCTCGACGGCGCGCCGCTGGCCTACACCGGCAAGCACACCCGTTTCGGCGAGCTCGCGGCGCGGCTGATGATCGCCGCGCTCGGCGACGCGCTGGCGGGGATGCGGGGAGCGGCCCATGCCCGCTAGGACGCTCATGATCCAGGGCACGGCCACCGACGCCGGCAAGTCGACCCTGGTCGCCGGGCTCGCCCGCGCCTGGCATCGGCGCGGCGTGGCGGTGGCCCCGTTCAAGCCGCAGAACATGTCGCTCAACAGCGCGGTGTCGGTCGACGGCGGCGAGATCGCCCGCGCTCAGGCGGTCCAGGCCCAGGCCTGCGGGCTGGCGCCGACCATCGACATGAGCCCGGTGCTGATCAAGCCCTCCAGCGACACCGGCGCCCAGGTCATCGTCCACGGCCGCGCCGTCGGGGCGATGGGCGCCGGCGCCTATCACGACTACAAGCGCGTCGCGATGGCCGCCGTGCGCGCCTCGCACGCCCGTCTGGCCGCGGCCCACGATCGGGTGCTGGTCGAGGGCGCGGGCAGCCCCGCCGAAATCAATCTGCGCGACGGCGATATCGCCAACATGGGCTTCGCCGAGGCCGTGGACTGTCCGGTGATCCTGGTCGCCGATATCGACAAGGGCGGCGTGTTCGCCCAGATCGTGGGGACGCTGGCGCTGCTGTCCGACTCCGAACGCGACCGGGTGGCCGGGTTCGTGATCAATCGCTTCCGCGGCGATATCGCCCTGCTGCAGTCCGGTCTCGACTGGCTCGAGGCCCATACCGGCAAGCCGGTGTTCGGCGTGCTGCCCTGGCTGACCGGTCTGCATCTGGAGGCCGAGGACGCGATCGCGCGCGACCAGCGCCTGGACGGCGAGCCCCGGCTGGTGGTCGAGGTGCCGGCCCTGCCGCGCATCTCCAACCACACCGACCTCGACGCCCTGCGATTGCACCCGCAGGTGGACCTGCGCTGGGTCGGCCCGGGCGATCGCCCGGGCGGCGCGGACCTGATCGTGCTGCCCGGCTCCAAGAACGTGCGTGCGGACCTCGCCTTCCTGCGCGAGCGCGGCTGGGACGACCATATCCGACGGCACCTGCGCTACGGTGGCAAGCTGCTCGGCATCTGCGGCGGCTACCAGATGCTGGGGCGCAGCGTGGCCGATCCGGACGGCGTGGAGGACGCGCCCGGCACCACCGCGGGGCTGGGCCTGCTCGATCTGGAGACCACGATCGACACCGAGAAACACCTGCAGAACGTGGCCGGCACGCTGGTCGCGGGCGGTGCGGTGCGCGGCTATCGCATCCACTGCGGCCACACCACCGGGGCCGCGCTGGCGCGGCCGTTCGTGGCCCTGGCCGACGGCCCCGACGGCGCGATCTCGGCGGACGGACAGATCGCCGGCACTTATCTGCACGGCCTGTTCGACACCGCCGCCGGCTGTGACGCCCTGCTGGCCTGGGCGGGATTGGTCGATGGCCAGGCGGTCGACCAGCACGCGATCCGAGAGGCGGAACTGGAGCGGTTGGCCGACGCCGTCGAGGCCGCCATCGATCTGGACCGGCTGCCGTGAAGCCGCGCACGCTGCTCGTCGTGCTGACACTGGCGCTGCCGGCGGCGCTGCTGGTGGCGATCCTGCTGGGCGCGGTGGCGCTGCCGCCCGCCGGTGTGTTCGCGGCGCTGCTCGGCCAGGGCGACGACGCCCGGCTCGGGCTGATCGTGCAGCACATCCGCGCGCCGCGCGCCGTGCTCACCGCCCTGGTGGGCGCGCTGCTGGCGGTCTGCGGCGCGGCCATGCAGGGGCTGTTCCGCAATCCGCTGGCCGATCCCTCGCTGATCGGAGTGACCGCCGGGGCCTCGGCCGGCGCCAGCCTGGCCATCGTCTTCGGCGGCGCCCTGTCCGGGCTGGCGGGGCTGTCGCTGGTCTCGCTGGGCGCCTTCGCCGGCGGCACTCTGGCCGTGATCGTCGTCTACCGGCTGGCCACCGACGCCGCCGGCACGTCGGTGGCGACCATGCTGCTGGCCGGCATCGCCATCGGCGCGATCGCCGGCAGCCTGTCCTCGCTGCTTGAGTTCTATGCCAGCAACGACATGCTGCGCCGGATCAGCCTCTGGCGCATGGGCGGTCTGGACGGCGCGAACTGGCCGCGGGTGGCCATCGTGGCCGCCGTGGCCGTGGTCATCCTCGGCGTTCTGCCGGCCCAGGCGAACGCGCTCAACGCCCTGCTGCTGGGCGAATCCGAGGCGCGCCATCTGGGCGTGGCCGTGGATGCGGTCAAGCGCCGGCTGGTGCTTCTGGCCGCGGCCGGGGTCGGGGTCTCGGTGGCGGTGGCCGGAGCCATCGCCTTCGTCGGGCTGGTGGTGCCGCATGTGGTGCGCATGCTGATCGGGCCGGACCACCGCGGGCTGCTGCCGGCCTCGGCGCTCGCCGGCGCGGTGCTGCTGCTGGCCGCGGACACCCTGGCGCGCCTCGTGATCGCCCCGAGCGAGCTGCCTGTGGGGCTGCTCACCGCGCTGCTGGGGGCGCCGTTCTTCATCTCGCTGCTGCGGCGGCGGCGCGAATACGGGATGCCGTGATGCTCGAGGTGGCCGACGTCGATGTCGCCCGCGGCGGCCGGACCCTGCTCCGCGGGCTGTCGTTCCATCTGGCCGCCGGCGAGCGGCTGGCCGTGATCGGGCCCAACGGCGCCGGCAAGTCCAGCCTGCTGCACACGCTGATCGGCGATCACGCCCCCGCCCGCGGCGACATCCGTGTCGGCGGCCGGCCGCTGACCGCGCTCGGCGATCGCGAGCGGGCCTGTCGACTGGCGCTGTTGCCGCAGGCGAGCACGCTCGATTTCCCGTTCACGGTGGACGAGGTGGTGGCCCTCGGGCGCACCCCGCACGCCTCAGGCGCGGTCGCCGACCGGGCCGTGATCGAGGCGGTCTGTGCGGCCACCGACATCGATCATCTGCGCCGCCGGCTGTACCCGCGGCTGTCGGGCGGCGAGAAGCAGCGGGTCCAGCTGGCCCGCGTGCTCGCCCAGATCTGGCGCCCGGAGGACGCCGGCGAGCGCCTGCTGCTGCTCGACGAGCCGGTGGCCGCGCTGGACATCGGCCATCAGGCGCTGGTCATGGATCGCATCGCGGCCTTCGCCGCCGGCGGTGCGGCCGTGGTCGTGGTGCTGCACGACATCAGCCTGGCCGCGCGCCACGCCGATCGCATGCTCGCGCTGCGCGACGGCGCGGCCGTGGCTCAGGGCGTGCCGTCCGATGTCGTCACGGTCGATACCATGCGCCGCCTTTTCGATGCCGATGCCTGTGTGATGACGCATCCGCGCACCCATACGCCGGTGGTGCTGCATGGCTGAGGGTAGGTGCGCACATCTGGTGCTCGGCGGGGCCCGCAGCGGCAAGTCCGCCTTCGCCGAAGCCCGCGCGCTGGCGGCGGGCGGCGTCGGCCGCTGGGTCTATGTGGCCACCGCCCGGGCGCAGGATTCGGAGATGCAGGACCGCATCGACCGCCACCGGGCCCGGCGCGACCCGCGCTGGGAGACGGTCGAGGCGCCGCTGGATCTGGCCGCCGCGCTGGCCCGCCACGACGCGCCCGGCACCTGCGTGCTGGTCGACTGCCTCACCCTGTGGCTGACCAACGCACTCACCGAAGACTGCTGGCCCGCCGAACGCGAGGCGCTGCTGGCGGCGGTCGCGGCCAGCCGTGCCCGCCTGCTGCTGGTCAGCAACGAGGTCGGCTCCGGCGTGGTGCCGATGGGCGCGCTCTCGCGCACGTTCGTGGACGAGGCCGGGCGCCTGCACCAGCGTCTGGCCGCGACCTGCGCCCGCGTCACCCTGGTGGTGGCCGGCCTGCCGACGACCCTGAAGGACGACTGCCCATGAACGACTGGCTGCTGCGGCCCACCGCGGCCATCGACCCCACGGCCCGGGCGGCGGCGCGCGCCCGTCAGCGACAGCTGACCAAGCCGCCCGGGGCCCTCGGCCGGCTGGAGACCCTGGCCGAGGACTTCGCCGGCTGGCAGGGGCGCGCCATGCCCCGGCTGGAGCATGTCGATGTCTGCGTGTTCGCCGCCGATCACGGCGTGGCGGCGCGCGGGGTCTCGGCCTTTCCGCAGGCGGTCACCGGGCAGATGATCGCCAACTTCGCCACCGGCGGCGCCGCGGTGGCCGTGCTCGCGCGCGCCGGCGACGCGCGTCTGAGCGTGGTCAATCTGGGCACGGTCGAGCCGCTGCCGGCCGCCGCCGGCGTGCTCGACCTGCAGCTGGCACCCGGCAGCGCGGATTTCACCGTGGCGCCGGCACTGACGCCGCCGCTGATGGAGGCCGCGCTCGCCGCCGGCCGCGCACGGGTCGACGCGGCAGGGTCGCTGTTCATCGGCGGCGAGATGGGCATCGGCAACACCACCAGCGCGGCGGCGGTTCTGGCCGGCCTGCTCGACGTCGCGCCGGAGACGGCGATCGGTCGCGGCACCGGCGTGGACGACGCCGGCCTGGCGCGCAAGCACGAGGCCATCGCCGCCGGTCTGGCCCGCCACGGCGGCGACTGGCGGGGACTGGCCGGTCCCGAGCGCGCCCTCGCGGTGCTGCAGCGGGTCGGCGGGCTCGAGATCGCGGCCCTGGCGGGCGCCTTCGTGGCCGCGGCCCAGGCCGGGGTGCCGTTGCTGGTGGACGGCTTCATCACCACCGTCGCCGCCCTGGCCGCCTGTGCGATCAACCCCGGCACGCGCGACTGGCTGCTGTTCGCCCACCGCTCGGCCGAGGCCGGTCACGGCCGCGCCCTCGACGCCCTCGAGGCGGCGCCGCTGCTGGATCTGGGCATGCGCCTCGGCGAGGGCAGCGGCGCGGTCGTTGCGCTGTCCCTGCTGCGCTCGGCGCTGGTGGTGCATGCCGAGATGGCGACCTTCGCCGATGCCGGCGTGGCCGACGACGGGGGCGGCGAATGACCGGGATCGCGACCACCACCATCGACCTGCTGCGCCACGCCGAGTGCGAGGGCGGCGCCATCTTCCGCGGCTCGCGGGACGTGGCCCTGGCCGCGGCGGGCTGGGCGCGGCTGCGGCGCGTGGCCGCGGGCGTGCCGGACTGGCAGTGGGTGACCAGCTCGCCGCTGATCCGCTGCCGGGCCTTCGCCGAGGCCCTGGCCGCCGAGCGCGGTCTCGCCTGCGGCGTGGACGCCCGATTCCGCGAGATGTCCTTCGGCGCCTGGGAAGGCCGGCCGGTGGCCGACGTCTGGGCCGAGGAAGAGACCGCGGCATCCGCCTGGCTGGCCGATCCCGAGGCCCACCCGCCGCCCGGCGGCGAGGCGCTGGCGGCGGTGCGGGCGCGCGCCCGCGAAGGCTTCGACGATCGCATCGACGCGGCCCGCGGCAGCCACGGCGTGATCGTGACCCACGGTGGGCTGATGCGCGCCCTGCTCGGCGATCTGCTCGCCATGCCGGGCACCGCCATCCAGCGGCTGGCTACGCCCTACGCCTGCCTCAGCCGCCTCCGCGTGACGCACGCGGCGCAAGGCGACATGCTGCGGCTGGTCGGACACAACATCGGCGGGGACGACGTCGCATGAAACGCCTGCAACCCTTCTGGCTCGCCTGCGCGCTGCTGACCACGCTGCCCGTCGGGCCGCTGGTGCACACGCCGGTCGCCTCGCGTGATTCCGGGCGGTCGGTGGTCTGCTATCCGCTGGTGGGGCTGCTGATCGGCCTGCTGGTTGCCGGCTTCGCGGCGCTGCTGGCCGGCGTGCACGCGGGGCTCGCGGCGGTGCTCACCCTCGCGGTCTGGGTGGCGCTGAGCGGTGCCCTGCATCTCGACGGTCTGGCCGACTGCACGGATGCCTGGTTCGCCGGCCACCGCGATCCCGAGCGCTGTCTGGCGGTCATGCGCGATCCGGCGGCCGGGCCGATGGCGGTGGTCGCACTGGTCCTGCTGCTGCTGACCAAGGCCGCGGCGCTGACGGTCCTCGTCGGGACCGGGGATGCACTGGCGCTGGTCGCCGCGCCGGTGCTTGCGCGTTCGGGCGCGGCCGTGCTCATGGCGACCACGGCCTATCGCCGGTCCGGCGGCCTGGCCACGGCCATGGCCGCGTGGCTGCCGCGGCGGGCCACGGCCCTGGCGGTGGCCGCGGTGGCGGTCATCGGGCTGTTCGTCGTCGGCCCGGGCCGCTGGCTGATTCTGCTGGCCGCGGCGATCGCCGCCGGCGCGGCCTGGCGCGGGCTCTGGCAGCGCCGTATCGGCGGCTACACTGGCGACGTCGTCGGCGGCCTGATCGAATGCGTGGAGCTGGCCGTGGTGGTCGCGGCCGCGCTCACGGTTTGAGTCCGGCGTGGGGCTGAGTCTGGCGATGCTGGCCGCAGTTCTGTTCGATCGGCTGCTGGGCGAGCCGCGGCGTCTGCATCCGGTCGTCGGCTTCGGCGCGCTGGCCACGCGCGTGGGCCGCGATCTGCAGCCGCACGGGCGTATCGGCGGCGTGCTCGCGGTGGCGCTGCTGGTGTTGTTGCCGGGGGTGGCGACGGCGCTGGCCGTCGTCCTGCTGCCGGCGGCCGTCGGCTGGATGGTGGCCGCCGTGCTGGCGAGTCTGTGCATCGCCGCCCGCAGTCTGCGTGAACACGGCCAGGCCGTAGCGGCGCCGCTGGCCGCCGGCGATCTGCCGGCGGCGCGCCGTGCGGTCGCGCGTCTGGTCAGCCGCGAGACCGCCGCCATGGACGCCGCGGCGATCCGGCGCGCGGTGATCGAGTCGCTGCTGGAAAACGCGAGCGACGGCGTCTTCGCATCGCTGTTCTGGTTTGCCGTCGGCGGCCTGGTCGGCGGCCCGGCGGCGGCCGCGGCGCTGGTGATCGGCCATCGGCTGGCCAACACCCTGGACGCGATGTGGGGCTATCGCACGCCGGCATGGCGTCGCTTCGGCTGGGCCGCGGCGCGCCTGGACGATCTGCTGAACTGGCTGCCGGCCCGGGCGAGCGCGGCGAGCCTCGCCCTGGTGGGCGACCGCCGCGCGGCGCTGGCCTGCTGGCGCGCGCAGGCCGGCGCCTGCGACAGCCCGAACGCGGGGCCGGTGATGAGCGCCGGCGCCGGCGCGCTCGGCCTGCGCCTCGGCGGCGCGGCGCGCTATCACGGACAGCAGCGCGCACGCCCGGTGCTGGGCTGCGGCGCGCCGCCGGCCGACGGTGACGTTCGCCGCGCGCTCGCCCTGATCGGGCGCGCGCTCGTGCTCTGGTGCGCGGTCATCGTCGGCCTCGACGTTGTTCTGTGATGGAGATCGGCGGTCATCGGCGTCGCCGCACCACGGCTGTCGTGCCGGCATCGGCGCGCCGGGCGGCCGCTGACCGGGGATGGCTTCGACGCGTCGCGCGAGGGTTGAACGGTCTTGTGCCGTTCGGCCTGTCGCCCGGCATCGACCGCCGTCGTGTGGGCGACGCCGCGCCGCGCCTGATGCTGTTCGTCGGGCTCCTGCTCGGCCTCGCGCCGGCGGCGTGGCCGGGCGAAGGCGTCGCGGTCACGGACTTTCTCGGTCGCGAGATCGAGCTGGACGCGCCGGCCGAACGCATCGTCGCACTGGCGCCGCATCTGGTGGAGAATCTCTACACCGCCGGCGCCGGCGAGGCGCTGGTGGGCGCGGTCTCGCACAGCGACTATCCGGCCGCGGCGCGGGCCCTGCCCGAGGTCGGCGGCTACACCAGCGTCAGCCTGGAGGCGGTCGTCGCCCTCGACCCCGATCTGGTGGTTGCCTGGGCCTCGGGCGACGGCGGCTCGCGGGCCACACGCGAGCGCTTCGCCACCCTCGGTATTCCGGTGTACGTCGATCGGCCGCGGCGGCTGGACGACGTCGCCCGCGCGATCGTGGACCTGGGCCGTCTGGCCGGCCACGCGGAGACCGCTGCCGTCGCCGCCCGGCGCTTTCGCGCGGGCATCGAGACGCTGCGCCGTCGCTACGCCGACCGGCCGCCGGTCAGCGTGTTCTACCAGGTCTGGGACGAACCGCTGCAGACGCTGGGGCGCGACCAGTTCGTGGGCCAGCTCATCCGGCTGTGCGGCGGCCGCAATATCTTCGCCGACGTGGCCACGCTGGCGCCCAAGGTGAGCATCGAGTCGGTGCTGGCCCGGGATCCGGAGGTCATCGTCGCCAGCGGCATGGGCGACGAGCGGCCGGACTGGCTGGACGACTGGCGCGCCTGGCCGGGACTGCGGGCGGTGGCCGACGACCAGCTGCACTTCGTGCCGCCCGATCTGATCCAGCGGCCGACACTGCGCCTGCTCGACGGCGCCCGGCAGCTCTGCGAGGCCATCGACGCCGCGCGCTGACGCCGCCCCGGCCGGCGACGACGCCGGTCTCAGTCCAGCGCCAGCCAGACGCCCACGGCCGCCATCAGGGTACCGGCGACGCGGTTGAGCAGCACGACGTTGCGCCGCTGGTGCAGGAAATCGCGCACCAGCTGGCCGCCACCGGCATAGAGCAGCAGGCTGCAGAACTCGATGCCGAGAATCAGCCCGACCAATAGTGCGAGCTGCGGCGCCAGCGGCTGCGACGCCTCGAGAAACGGCGGCAGCAGGGCGATGAAGAAGGCCCAGCCCTTGGGGTTGGCGACCGCGGTCACAAAGCCCTGGACGGCCAGGTTCGCCGGGCCCGTGCCGGTCGTGCGCGAGTCCGCTTCGACGGTCCCGGCGGGCCCGCGATCGCGCCACATCATCACCCCCAGATAGACCAGATAGGCGCCGCCGCCCCACTTCAGCAGCATGAACGCCGCCGGATAGCGGAGCATGAGCGCGGCCGCACCCACCACCGCGGCCACCGCCACCAGCCCGACACCGGCGAGCTCGCCGGCCATCATCGGCAGTGTGCGCCGCACGCCCAGGCGCATGCCCAGACTCAGCGACAGCATCATGCACATCCCGGGCGTGAGCGAGACGAGCACGAAGGTGGGCACGAACACGGTCAGGGCCGGCAGCGAGGGCATGAGGGAAGCGCTGGAGGAACGAGCCCTGCGAGATGGCGGCCGGCGGCCGCGAAATCAAGCAGCCGCGGATGTCGAGCCGGTGCTCAGGTCGCGAACAGCTGGCCGCGGTCCTGAAAGGCCTTGAACTCCAGCGCGTTGCCACAGGGATCGAGCAGGAACATGGTCGCCTGTTCGCCCGGTTCGCCGCGGAAACGGATGTGCGGCTCGATCACGAAATCGATGCCGCGGGCGCGCAGGCGCTCGGCCAGCGCCTCCCATTCCGCCCACTCGAGCACGATGCCGAAATGCGGGATCGGCACGTCGTGGCCGTCGACGGGATTGGTGTGGGCACCGTCCTGGGCCAGCGTCTTCGGGTGCTCGTGGATGACGAGCTGGTGGCCGTAGAAGTCGAAGTCGACCCACTGGGTGTCGGAGCGGCCCTCGGACAGGCCGAAGGTCTCGCCGTAGAAGCGGCGCGCCGCGGGCAGGTCGTGAACCGGGATCGCGAGATGAAAGGGGGACAGCGCCATGGGAACTCCGGGCGGCGTGGATCGGACCCGGCGACCATAAACCGCACTCGGGTGATCGTGCCAGCCACACACCTCGTCGACACTCGCGACGGTGTCGTACGTGCCAGCGCGCCCTGGGCGGCGCCAAGCCGCCCGGGGCTCGGAATCGGCTGACGCCAGAGCCGCCGGCGCGTTCGGCGAGGGGCGCGACGATGGCCGTGAACCATCGCTGCCACCAAGCCCCGAATGATCGAGGCCGGCGCGGTGCTGAACTCGCGCCGGTCGGGCGCATGCCCGGGCGAGTGGCGCCCGGGTTCGGGTGACCCGACCCACGGGCCGCCGGCTGCCTGGGTGCGGGACCGGGCGCCGGAAGTGCCGTGCCGCACGAGCAGCGGTGACGCTGGATTGCGGCACAACGGCCCGGCCCTGCCGGATACGCTCGAGAGCGCGTCCCGCGGCCTCGCCCAGCCCGGCCCTGGTACGCCCGCTGCTACGCGCGCGGCGGGCTCATCATTGCGAGCGGCGGTTCGGGCCGGGTGCGTCGGACCGACAGGCCATATCTAGTCGCGCTGGTAAGTACCCACCAGACGATTCATGCCGAGCAGGTGCGGCTCGACCTTGTCGAGCAGCTCGTGCAGCTTCAGGCCCGGCGGCAGATCCAGGCCCGTGTCCAGCGCCAGGACCCAGAAATAATAGTGGTGCACGCCGTGGCCCTCGGGGGGCATGGGTCCGCCGTAGTTCTGTTCGCCGAAGTCGTTGACGCCGGCGGTGCCCTTGTCGGTGCCCTCGGCGAGCTCGCTGGTCGAAGCCGGCAGGTTGTAGAGCAGCCAGTGAACGAAACCGTAGGTGCCGTTCTGGATCAGCGGCGCGTCCGGGTCGTGGCAGATCACGGCAAACGATTTGGCGCCCTCCGGCGCGCCCTGCCAGGCCAGTGCCGGCGAGAGATTGTCGGCTTCCGGACTGTGCCGGGCCGGGATGGTGCCGTGGGTGCCGAAGGCGCTGCTGCTGACCGCCGTGTTCGAGAGAGCGAATGCCATGTCGAATTCCTTGTCCGAACGAAGTTGGCGCCAAGCCTAACCCGCAAGCACCGATCTCTTGAAGTGGCGCCGTGCGACGGGGCGTGCGACAGACGCAGCCGGCCGTGCGGCTCGCGCGTCGTCCCAGCCGCGGCCCGGCGCCCGGCCGAGACCGAGCGCTTGCGGCTCCCCCCCCCCCCCC
>NZ_AYKF01000111.1 GCF_003732545.1 Salinisphaera orenii subsp. halophila YIM 95161
GACGGCGCTGATCGCGGCCCCGGGCGCGCGAAGCCGGCCATCCGACCGCCCCATGGCGCGGCGCCGATCGCACAATCCCCGACCGCCGCTTGATCCAGGCACGCCGCCCGTGCCGGCATGTCCTTTCGGCCACCGCCGGCCGGCGGTCACGGGTTCGACGCGATAGCCGCGTTCGATCGGACGGACCGCATGTGTCGATTGCAGCGGCGCGCCGCACCGTTCGGGCTTGTGCGGCTTGCCCTGACACGGCCGGCGAGCACGAAACGACGCCATCCCGGCGGCGGCGACACGCGGGCTGGCGATGCGCATCCTCGAATTGGCGGCCGCTCGTCCGAGAAGGCCCCGTAACCGGCCCTGACGGATGCAGCCCCATTCCTGCAGACATCCCACCACGGCTGCTGGCCCGTCGCTTGCGCTGCCGGTGATCGCTACCGCCACGGCGTTGAATCCACGTGGCACCGGGCGTCAACCGGGTTTATACGGTGCGTATAAATACCTTAGTCACGCCCTTCCGAGCGCACTACACTGCACGCCAACGATTGCGTTGCCGAAACACCCGGCCGCCCCGCGGGCCCCGTGTTCTGCCCGACCAAAGGAGCTTGTCTTGACCACTGCCCAACGAACGCATACAAGCGGGATCCATCCGCTTCATGCACTCCTGCTCTCCGGCGTCTTCCCGCTGTTTCTCGGCGCCGCCGTGAGCGACTATGCCTATACGGCGTCGTATCACATCCAGTGGAGCACCTTCGCATCCTGGATGATTGCCGGCGCGCTCGTGTTCAACGGTTTCGCCCTGGTATGCGCGCTCGTCGGCCTGTTTCGAGCCGAGCGCCGCGGCCCGTATCTCGCCTACTTTCTGCTGCTGCTTGCCACCTGGATCCTGGGCTTCATCAACGCGCTGATTCATGCCCGCGACGCCTGGGCGGCGATGCCCACGGGTTTCGTGCTCTCGATCATCGTTGCCGTACTGGCCTGTGTGGCCACCCTGCTCGGCTTTTCCCGTCTCGGCACTGGAGGCCGGTCATGAAAACGCAAGGCATTCTCTACGCCACCGCCCTCTCGATTCTGCTGACGGCCGGCACGGCCCACGCGGCGGATTCGGAACAACAGTTCGGCCCCAACCCGAACCTGCCCGAACCGCAGCGCGGGCTGTTGCCCAACATGACGATCCCCGAACCGGCGCCCTGGGGCGACGCCAAACCGACCGTGCCCGACGGCTACACGATCACCGCGATCGCGACCGATCTGAAAGTGCCGCGTCACACGCTCGTGCTGCCCAACGGCGACATTCTGGTCGCCGAGGGCAAGGGCGGCGGCAAGGCGCCGAAGAAACGGCCGAAGGATTTCATCGCCGGCATCATCAAATCGAAGGGCACGACGTCGGTCGAAAGCGGCGACCGACTCACCCTGCTGCGTGACGGCGATGGCGACGGCACCTACGAAGACCGGACGGTCTTCGCCGACGACCTCAACGCACCTTACGGCCTGGCGCTGGTCGACAACGATCTCTACGTCGCCAACCAGGACGCGCTGGTTCGTTTCGACTACGAAGCGGGCCAACGCAAGGCCAGCGGTCCGCCGGACGTGGTCACGCCGCTGCCCGCGCGGATCAACCACCACTGGACCAAGGCGTTGACCGCGAGTCCGGACGGCGAGTATCTGTATGTGGGCATCGGCTCCAACAGCAATATCACCGAACGCGGCATGGAAGCCGAAGTCGACCGTGCCGAAATCTGGGAGATCGACGCCGAAACCGGCGCCCACCGCGCCTATGCCACGGGCCTGCGCAACCCCACGGCGCTGACCTTTCAGCCGGACACCGAACAGCTCTGGGCGGTGGTCAACGAACGCGACGAACTCGGCCCCAACCTCGTGCCCGACTACCTCACCCGCGTGCAGGAGGGCGCCTTCTACGGCTGGCCGTACAGCTACTGGGGCCAGCACGTCGACCCGCGCGTGCGGCCGAAGAACCCCCAAAAGGTCAAATCCGCGATCGCGCCGGACTACAGCCTAGGCTCGCATCACGCCCCGCTCGGCATCGCCTTCTCCAACCAACAGGTCGGCGGCGAATTCACCGACGGCGTGTTCGTAGGCGAGCACGGCAGCTGGAACCGGGGCGATCCGGTCGGCTACAAGGTCGTGTTCATCCCCTTCGAGAACGGTGAGCCGGCCGGCGACCCCGTGGATTTCGTGACGGGCTTTCTCGACGGCGACAACAAGACCCGCGGCCGCCCGGTCGGCGTCACCGTCGCGCCCGACGGCTCGGTGCTCGTTGCCGACGACCTGACCAACGCCGTCTGGCGGGTGACGCGGAACGATGCCGACGGACAGGCCGCCGAAGCCGATCAGCCCGATGCAGCGCAATCCAATGAAAGCGAGGATGGCTCGGGGGCACCTGCATAGCCCGGCCGCAGGCGAAAACGCCAGCCAATACGGTGAGCGACCGTCATCGCGCAGGACTGTCACCGGATAGACCAGCCCCGGCCCCGCGACGATCCTTCAGCGTCTACACAACGGATGCCCGTAGAGACGGCGCATACGGCTAAAACGATAGCGGTCGGGCGCAAGGTTCGGCCGCTATTATTCGAACGCACCGCGCAGGATCCGATCGTGATCGGCCCCAAAGATTTTCATTCTCCTCGTCCGGCCCTCTGATCACGCTTTACTCCCCCACACGCGGCACCGGCAGATGCCAGCCGTGACGCATCGCCATGTAGCGGACAAAAAAGCACAGCCCGGCAGCGCCGATCACCGTGGGCACAAACGGCCACTCGAGCGTCACGCCGGCAACCGCGATCGAGGAACCCAGCAGCGCGGCGGTGGCGTAGAGTTCGGTCGGCGCGAGCACCATGGGCAGGCGGTCGATGAGCACGTCGCGCATGATGCCGCCGCCGATCCCCGTGATCATGCCCATCACGGCGGCCATCACCGGCGAGATCCCGAACTCCAGCGCGCGTATCGAGCCGCCGACGGCGAACAGCGACAGCCCGGCGGCATCGAAGATCGCCACCGGCCGGCTGATGCGATCGACCAGACGATGGCCGAAGAACACCACGAGCGCCGCCGCCATGGTCGTCAGCCCGTAGCGCACGTCCGCGATCGCCAGCGGCGGCGTGGCACCGATGAGCAGATCACGCGTGATCCCGCCCACCGTGCCGGTCGCGAAGGCGAGCACCGCAAGCCCAAAGATATCGAGCCGCTTCTGGACCGCCGCCATCGCGCCACTAAGCGCGAAAACGAAAGTACCCGCCAATTCCAGCGCGAAAAGTAACAGGTGCATAGCAATCGAGCCGGTGGGATGCATGGCGGGTGCGAAGCCCGCGACAGTTTAATCGCGCGGCCCTATCGCATGCCACGGCGGGCTATCACAGGCGGCGACGCGCCGGGTCACGCGTCGCGGTTATCGCAGGCGGATAATCGCGCGACAACGGCAACACGACCCGTGACTCGTCCTTCTTACTGGCGTCCGGGAAAAGAGGCCACCCCGATGGAGTTAGACGTCCAATGCACCGCTGTTGAAGCACTCTGCAAGACTTTGTCCTCATGCGCAGGTACATCACGCGTCAAATAGACGCCGGGTTTTCCAAGGCCGGGCTCACGCGAACCGGTCGGCGTCTGCTTTGGCGCCGGTCGACGCTACGTCGAGCTGGTAGGTGACCGGTATCCAGCGGTAACCGCCGGGCTGCGCGTCTACGAAACCCACGGATGGAAACGAGGTATGATAGCCGATGACCGGTATGCGCTCCCGGGCCGCCATGGCATAGATGCGCTCGCGAGTGCGCGCGCCTTGAGCCTTGTCGCGGTCGAACAGCGCGTGCCAGCCGGGCCGGGCCAATGAGGCCACCTCGTGATGGGCACAGTCGCCCCAGAGCAGGAGTCGCTGGCCCCGGCTTTCGATATGGAACGCCAGATGCCCCGGCGTGTGGCCATAGGCTTCGATGGCATGGATACCGGAGGCGACTTCGCCGCCGGGCTCGATCAGGCGCATCCGCTCGGCGAAGGGCACCACATGGCTGGCGAACAGGCGCCCGGACATGTGCTCGATATCGCCCTCGGGCGCACGCAGCCGGTCCTCGGTCGCCGACCAGAACGCGAACTCCTTGGCGCCCATCACATAGCGCGCGTTCGGGAACGCGGCCCGGCCGTCGTGAAGCATGCCGCCGATATGATCGATATGACCATGTGTGAGCACCACGACATCGATCTGCTCCGGGCGGTAACCGGCGGGGCCGAGTATGCCTGCCAGCCAGCCGCCATCGGGTGGCGGCACGAAACCGTGGGCGCCATTGCCGGTGTCGAACAGGATCAATTCCTTGCCGGTGTTCACCAGCGCTGGCGTGAAGCCGGGTCGGAACCGCGTCTCGGGCAGCAGGTTGGCATGCATCAACCGGTGCACGGCGTCGGCCGGCTGATCCTCGCCCACCACCGGCCAAGGCCCGTCGAGCATCGCGCTGGCATCGAGAATGGTGGTGACCTCGAAATCACCGAGTTGAAATCGGTAATGGGTAGGTCTTGCCGAGCCGAGCGATGGGGCCACCGCGTAAGCGGGGCGTACGCCCTGCCGAGCGATCGACGGCAACGCGAGAATGGCGGCGCCCGCACGCAGGATACGTCGGCGCGTGCGATCCGTGCTTTGGTTGAACATCGGCTATCTCCGTTGCGAAAAGGCAGGATTCGCGGCAGCTGCTATCTTCGTCAGTGGCTCGGCCGCCCGGCCTCTGTGGGCCGGATCGCCGATGACGCGCATCGCTTGGCACGACCGCTTGCATGGGAGATTGGCCGATGGACATATCCGGTGGCTTGTACGAACGTGCTGTCGGGTAGCACATGACGGCCACGGCGCTGTGGTATCTGGATGCGGGGCGAATGCTCTTTATCGCGCCGCTATGGCACAACCGCCTCCACCAGCACGGCGCGCCGATTTTTCTGGCCGGTATCCACGACCGTTTCGACCTGCGCGTGGCAGGCGGTGAATGGCAGTCCTGCCGGACGGCGGTCATACCGGCGGGCGTGGTGCACGAGCTACGTGTGCACGGCAACCCGGTCGCGGGCGTGTATATCGAGCCGTCGGTCGCGGGCGTTCAGGCGTTGTTTCCGCTGATGCGACACGCCAGTGAAGTCGACGGTGTATTGACCAGCAGCGCCGGCGAATACGCGATAGTCCGCGAACTCTGGGAAGGCCTTATTCCAATGGCTTCGGTGGGGCTGCTTCTGGACGACGTGCTGCGTTTCGCCAAGCCCCGTGCGGGCGCGCCCATGGATCCACGGATTGCCGCCAGCGTATCGGCACTGGCTTCCGACGAGGGTGAGCCGATCGCCCTGGCCCGGCTTGCAGCAGAAGCGGGCTTGTCGGGTTCCCGTTTTCAGCATCTTTTCAGCCGACAGGTTGGTGTGCCCTTTCGCCGCTATCGCGCCTGGGCGCGGATGCGGGTCGCGCTCGACAGGATCGTGTCGGGCTCCAATTTTACCGCAGCCGCTTACACCGCGGGTTTTTCAGACCAGCCCCACTTCAACCACGATTTTCGCCGCACGTTCGGCGCGCCGCCCTCGGTGAGCTTGGCGCGCCTGCGAAGCTGAAACCCTTGCACTGCCTGCGCGGTTTACCGATGCAAAGACCGCGTGCGCGGCTTGGACGCGGGCAACGATCGCTGCTTTCGGCGACTGTGGGAGAGCCTTTCCTTTTATTGACTTATTGTGCAAGACCTGACCCTCACGCCCACGTTGGCCAGTCCACCATCGCCAGTCGCACGACCCACGGAGATGTCCGCCCCACAACGAAAATCAAATTCGCTATGCTGCGAATGGGGCGAAAGACTTATCCTGGTGCGGGGGCGCCACAATCGTGGCGGCAATGTCATGGAATATCTGATCCTAATTGCGCTAATTGTCGGGGGCGTGCTGTGGCTGTCCCGGTTTGCCGACAAATCCGCCGAACGCGTGCGCAAGTCTTCGCGACGCAAACCGAAGCCATCGGATCACGACGGCGACGTCCACCTCAAGGTGACGATTTCGGGCGGCTCAGATTGGGACCGTGAATTCTCACGTGATCTAAGCACGGACTTTGACCAGTACTGGGTACCGCAAGGGCAATCGGTCACCGTCCAGGGCTATTCGATCGACGGCGGTCTCCTCTACGTCGGCAAAGACCTGGCGTCAGCACATGGATATGCGGTCGAGCCCGCCCTGATCGACCCCAGCCTCAAGGTGAATCGCGAGCGCCCCGATCATCACGAGGGTGGCATGGGCTACTGGCCCAGCTACGACGATATCCCGCCCCGTTGCCGGGCTGGCTACCTGAACTGGCTCGCGGACGGGCGGCGCCGGCCGGACGCTTATATCGGGTATGTTTTCCTGTATCTGTACGGGCTGGAGCGGCGGATCCTGCACGATCACGCGTACAGTGCTGCGGACCACACCGAGCGCAAGGCGATTTTCGATGAGGTGCAGCGGCTGTTGAAGCTGTACGGCGACAACAGTTCGTTCAGCCGCTACGCGCAGGACTTTCTCTTTGCGATCTATCTCGGTTCCGGCGAGATCAACCTGACGAACCGGCCGCCGGTAGTGATGCAGAATGCCAACGATCTCCCCGCCCCGCTCAAGCTGGGTCTGGGCCAGTTCGCCGAGACCGGACGATCCATTCCGGCGGACTGGGCGCTTGCCTGGGTACTGCAAGACCCGCAGTTCCGATTACGAACCCCGGCCCGGCGATGCCACGCTGAGTTCAAAACGCTATTCAAACAGCTCTACGCCGATCGGCACGGCGACGGACTGGTGGTGAAACCGAACAAGACACCGGTTTCGGTCATCTACCGGCCGGCCAGCGGCGGCATGCGCGGCAGATGGGACGTCTACAAGGGCCCGCCCGTAGCCGACATCACCATCCTCAAGCGGCCCCACACCCAGCTCGCGGCGATCGTGGACGAAGCCACAGACAAGCTGGATGCCTACAGCCGCTTTATTGGCAAGGACGAGGCCGGGCGCGACAGCCTACAAGGCCTGGCGCTACTGCCGCCGGAACTGGACGGCAAGACCCGCCACCCCGGTCTGGAAGCGCTACGCACGGACGTCGAGCAGCACCTGAACGACGGCGACGCTACGGTGCTGCCCGCTTCAACCTTGCTAACCCATCTGCCCACCGACAAGTCCGACCGCCTGTCTAAAAAGGAGGCGGTTCTGCTGGTGCAGTTGCTGGAAAAGCTCGGCCTGGGCCTGGAGCCGGACGTGCGCTTTACCGGCATGAAGCCCAAGCCCGCGGATCAGGTCGTTGTATTCCGGCAGGCCAACGATGCCCCATCCGCACCGACCCAGGCCTACGAGGCGGCTGCCCTGGTGCTGCGGCTCGCGGCCATGGTCTCAGCAGCCGATGGCGAGGTCTCGCCGGAAGAAAAGCAACATCTGGAACAACACATCGAGACCAGCCTTTCCCTGGAGCCCGCCGAGCGCCGCCGCCTGCGCGCGCACTTGCATTGGCTATTGCAACAGGAGCAAGGCATGGCCGGCCTGGCCGCCAAGCTCGGCGAACTGACATCGGCGCAGAAGGCCTCCATGGCCGAGTTGCTGGTCACGGTGGCGGCGGCGGACGGGCGTATCGACCCCGACGAGGTCAAGCTGCTGGAGAAGCTTTACAAGCGGCTGGATCTGGACCCCGAGCGCGTCGTCACCGACATTCACGTGATGACCGCCGAGCCGTCCACCGGGCCGGTGACCGTCCGCCCCGCCAGCCCCGCGGACGACGGCTATCACATTCCCGAGCCGGAGCCGGGAGCATCGTCCTCGACATCGAGCACTGGTCGGGCCGCGCTCGATCCCGGCGCCCTGCAACGCAAGCTGGCCGAGACGGCACAGGTGTCCAACATTTTGGGCGGTATCTTCGCCGAGGATGACGAGGAGGCCGCGGGCCCAGCTACCGAAGGTGCACCCGAGCAAGACGAAGCCGGCCTGGCCGGGCTGGATGCCGCCCATAGCCGTTTCCTGCGCCAATTGGCGACGCAGGATTACTGGCAGCGCGCGGAGCTGGAGGCCCTGGCCGACCGCTATGCCCTTTTACTCGACGGCGCACTGGATACCATCAACGAAGCCGCCTTCGATGCCTGCGACGCACCGTGCATTGACGAAGAAGACGATGCTCTCAAGGTGGATCGAGCGATATACGAGGAGATGACCGCATGAGCCGCATCCGGGAAAAAGAACGCCGCGCGATCCTTGATTCTCTGCGTGCCGGGGTGGTGCCCCGCGTGGGTCAGCAACACATCCAAGTCGGCCGCGCCGCCGAAGTGCAGGCTCTGCTCAAGGACATCGACACGATCGCCGACGAGGGCTCGGCGATCCGCTTCATCATCGGCGAGTATGGTTCCGGCAAAACCTTCTTCCTGAACCTGATCCACTCGATCGCGCTGGAGCGCAAGCTAGTTTCGACCTGCGCTGATCTGACGCCGGACCGCCGCCTCCACGCTACCGGGGGCCAGGCCCGGGCGCTATACGCGGAGCTGATGCGCAACATCTCCACCCGGGCCAAGCCCGATGGCGGCGCCCTAGCCAGTATCGCCGAGCGCTTCATCTCCCAGAGCCTTCAACAAGCGCGCGAGACCGGTAGCTCGCCCGGCTCGACCATCCACGAACGTCTAGCCCACCTGACCGAGATGACCGGCGGCTACGATTTCGCCTTGGTTCTGGAGGCCTACTGGCGGGGCCATGACAGCGGCAACGAACAGCTCAAGGGCGACGCCGTACGCTGGTTGCGCGCCGAATTCAGCACCAAGACCGATGCCCGCAAGGCTCTGGGCGTACGCACCATCATCGACGACGCCAACTGCTACGACCACCTCAAATTGATGGCACGCTTCGTGCGGCTGGCCGGCTACAACGGATTACTGGTCGCCCTGGATGAGCTGGTCAACCTGTTCAAGCTATCCAGCTCGCAAGCGCGGAAGAGCAACTACGAGCAGATCCTGCGTATCCTCAACGACACCCTCCAGGGCAGTGCCGAGGGCCTAGGCTTTCTCATGGGCGGGACGCCGGAATTCCTTATGGATGCCCGCCGGGGCCTTTACAGCTACGAGGCCCTGCAAACCCGCCTGGCGGAAAACCGGTTTGCCCGCGACGGGCTGGTGGACTACAGCGGACCCGTGATCCGGCTTGCCAACCTTTCACAGGAAGATCTCTACATCCTGTTACAGAAGATCCGCCACGTCATGGCCGCCGGCGACGAATCTGACTACCTCGTTCCGGACGAAGCCTTGACCGCGTTCCTAGACCACTGCCACCAGCGTATTGGCGCCGCCTACTTCAAGACGCCGCGTAACTCGATCAAAGAGTTCGTCGCCCTGCTATCGGTCCTGGAGCAGAACCCTGGTCAGGACTGGCGTGGGCTTATCGGGCAGGTCGAGGTCGAAACAGACGGTCCGGAGGAAATCGAGGCCCTAGACGATGAAGCCACCGGCAACGGCGAACAAGAGCAGTTGCACGGATTTCAGTTGTAGGCGTTCGTCGTCAATGCAGCCGGTCCGTTGCTCTTCGGTGGCGAAATTAGGTTATCGCAGCCTTGGCCAGGCCGCGTTCAACACCGCGGTGGCGTGCGCCTGCTTGGAGCACTCCCGTTCTCGCACTGACGAGCGCCCGGTCCGTGTCCACCTCTGAGCCCTCCCGAGCGTTTGAAGCGCTCCATCCGGCCATGCAGAAATGGGTGTGGCGCCAAGGCTGGGCCGCGTTGCGTGCCACGCAGGAACAGGCCATTCCCGCCGTGCTGGGCGGCGACTGCGATGTGATCATCGCCGCAGCCACCGCCGGCGGCAAAACTGAGGCGGCCTTTCTACCAATCCTTTCCCGGCTGCTGGCCAAGGGCAATGACGACGCCGGCATGGGGCTGGCGCTGTATATCTCGCCACTGAAAGCGCTGATCAACGATCAATACGGCCGGTTGGATCTGATGACGGACGGCCTGGACTTGCCGGTGGTCCCGTGGCACGGCGACATCCCCCAAAAGCTCAAACACGGGTTCCTGAAACACCCTCGGGGCATGCTGCTGATTACGCCGGAGTCGCTGGAAGCAATCTGCGTGAACCACGGTCATCGTCTGGCCAGCCTGTTCGAGCGGCTGGAATACGTGGTGGTGGACGAACTCCACGCCTTCATCGGCGTGGAGCGCGGCATGCAATTGCAGTCGCTAATGCACCGTCTGGAACTCGTGATCCGCCGACGGGTACCGCGCGTGGGATTGTCGGCCACGCTGGGCGACATGCAGCTCGCCGCCGGATTTCTGCGTCCGGACGGAGCGCAATCGGTGCGGACCATCGTATCCGCCGAAGATGCCGGCGAACTGAAACTGCAAATCCGCGGCTACCGGCAGGTACCGCCGGCGCTGTCGCCTAGGCAGGCGGAAGCGACGGAGGAAAGTGGTGCGGAAGTCCCCGTGGAGGACACCATCCAAGGCGATGTTCTGGACATCAGCCAGCATCTGTTCCAGGTGCTGCGGGGCACGAATAACCTCGTGTTCGCAAACAGCCGTGGCAACGTGGAGACCTACGCCGATCTGCTTCGCCGACAGTGCGAGCAACTGCGTGTGCCGGTGGAGTTCTTCCCCCATCACGGCAGCCTGTCCAAAGAACTGCGCGAGCATGTGGAGACCGGGCTCAAGGCACAGACGCAGCCGGTGACCGCAGTGTGCACCTCGACGCTGGAAATGGGCATCGACATTGGCTCGGTCGCGAGCATCGCCCAGATCGGTCCGCCGCATCAGGTGGCGAGCATGCGCCAACGTCTGGGACGCTCGGGACGCCGCGGCGAAGCTGCCGTTCTGCGCATTTACATCCAAGAACGCGAGATCGACCACAAGACGCCTGCACCGGATCGGCTGCGCCCTGCCCTGTTCCAGGCTGTTGCCATGACAGAGTTACTGCTGGCGCGTTGGACCGAGCCACCCCGCCATGGGGCTCTTCACCTGTCCACGCTCATCCAGCAGATCCTTTCCATGATCGCACAGCATGGCGGCGCCACCGCGCAGAGCCTGTGGAATGCGCTGTGCGAGAACGCACCATTCGCCGCCGTGGGCCAAGACAACTTCGTCGCGCTGCTGCGACGTATGGGACAAACCGGCCTGCTGACCCAGAGTGCGGACGGCACGCTGCTTCACGGTGAGGTCGGCGAACGCATCGTCAATCACTACAGCTTCTTCGCCGCCTTCACCACGCCCGAAGAATTCACTCTCGCCGTCGACGGTAAGGTCATTGGCACGCTGCCGATCGATCGCCCGGTGGCCGAAGGCGATTACCTGATATTCGCTGGCCGCCGCTGGCGCGTTTTGCGTCTGGACATGACGCACAAGCGCATCGACCTAGACCGGGCCGGCGGCGGGCGCGCACCGGCATTCGGGGGCACCGCCGGCATCGTACACGACGTGGTCCGCGCCGAGATGCATGATCTGTATTGCGGCCAAGAAGTACCGATGTATCTGGACGCCGGGGCACAGGAATTGCTGGCAGAAGGACGCCGCCACTTCCGCGATCTAGGGCTGGACAGGACGACCTTCCTGACCGCTGGCGAGCACGTGTTCGTGTTCCCCTGGGCCGGCGATATCGCGTTGGATACGCTAGCGGCCATGCTGACCCAGTCTGGTATCCGAACGCAGCGCGAGGGCGTTTACCTGTGCGCCCGCGACACGACCACGGCGGCAGTCCAAGAAGCGCTGAAACGCATCGCTGCTCGTGATCAGCCTGCGCCCGTCGAACTGGCCGCAAACGTGAAAAACAAGGTCACCGAAAAATACGACGAGTTTCTGGACGACGACCTGCTCAGTGTGGACTGGGCCAGCCGGCGCCTAGACTTGAGTGCCGGTCTGCAATTAGTGCAGAGGCTTTGTGCCAAGAATCAGCAATGAGAGTGCGGGATTCGCGCAATGCGCATTGGAACCTAGCACTTGATCAGGCCCGAAACTCAGCCAGCCTGAGCCGACCTTCGACCCACCGTGTCGTAGTGTCCTTAGCGATCATACCGAGCTTCGGGGTCATAGTGGACTTCTATCTAGCCGGGACGATTAGACACTTGTGGCCTATGATTCGACTGGAGCGGCTTCCTAGACACTCTTGCCCGTCAAGACGAAGCCTATTCAAAGGCCTCGTAACTAACCCCGCCGAGATGGCTATATCTACGGGCGCGATTGTAGGATGAGAATAGAGGGTCAGGAACGTTTCCGATCAACATTCAAGTTATTTCCGGTATCTGTCTTTCAACTCGTTGGTTCTTCAACCGAGTAACCGCTTTCCCGCTGATGTCGTATCGACAGAACGGCAACGAAGTCACGAGCCGGCATGAAGCGATACAGGGCTACATAGCCGGTGCGGCCTCTCGAGATCACCAGTTCGCGAATATCGGGCGAATACGCGCGCCCGATAAGCGGATGGTTTGCCAGCGTTTCTATTGCCGTAGTGATGAGGCCGACCGTTTCAGAAGCCGCCACCGGCTCACTTTCGAGCAGAAATTCGGTCACGCGCTCGAGATCGGCTAACGCCCGGGCGGCATAGATTATTCGCGCCACGGTTTCGGCTGCGGTCGCTCTGCTGATTCACCGCGCGCACGGGCATGGATGTAACGATGTACATCCTTGGCCTCATAACCTTCGCCGCTTTCGCACATCTGTTCGTACGCGGCCTCAGCATCGGCGAGAAAAGCAAGTTGCTGCTCGGCCGCCGCTACCGCGTTCTGTAATGATTCCAGCATGAACGCATGCGCACTGGTATGGCGTGCTTCTGCAACTGTGCGTAGCCGCGCTTTGAGTTCGTCGGGAAGTTTTAACGACGTCGTAGACATGACTGGTACCGTAAAACGCGTGGTGCTATTAAAGTAACACCGCGTTATGTGGTTGTCAGCGTCACACGCTTGCCGGCTCGCTACGCCCCTAGGCCATCAAGGCTTCCAGCTCGCGCGAACGATCGACGGACATACGACGCGCCTGAATTGCTGTGTTGAGTTCACGCGCGGCGGCGCTGATTTCGAGCGTGGCAGCCTCTACGGCGTAGCCATGCTCGGTAAACCACGACAATGCATCCGACAAATGCCAAAGCGATGGGTTGCCTTCGTGAATCGCGGCCGGGAACGTCGGGTCGTTCTTCGTAGCGATTTTGCGTAGGTTCTGGCGGGACATGCCGACGTGCTCGGCGATATCGGTAAGGCCGGCATAGTCGGGCAGCACTTCGACCAGTTCGGCGTTATCGACCGCTTTGCGTACGTCGGCAATCGCGCTTTCGAGCGCGGCCGTCGCACTTTCGGCCTCGCGCGCAAACGCAAGCGCCAACCGCCCGGCTTGGCCGACGCCCGGCAGTGCATCATCGCAGCCCGCTTCGAACAACCGATCGATTAGCGCTTCTTCATCACCGTCGTGGTCGTACAGAAGATATTTGAATGTGAAGATGTATTCCATGACCGCCTCCACTTCGCGAGTCCGGCTCGTATGCTCAGCCCGTACATTTGGCGACGACGCCACGAATCTGGCGGGCATAAGCGTCCGGCTTTCTCGGCGTGCTCACCGCGGCTAATACGTCGAAACCGTGTTGTCACCAAACTACTCGCTATCAAAAAGATACTCTTCCGGCGTCAAAGCGGGCACCGGTGAGTCGCGGAAATCTCGGACGTTCCGAGTCACGATACTGGTGCACAAGGACGATTCCGCCGCTGCAGCAACAACCGCGTCTTCGAAATCACGCCAGTCCAAGGTTCTTGCTCTTTTCAACTCGCGATCGGTTATACCGGCGACCTCGAAATATCGGAGCAGCCAATCCACGACGCGGTTCGCGGTCGTCGCAGTCTGATGACGCGACCCCAGATAATGAAGCGTGGTGAAGGCGTGAGCCGGCAGGCACGCAGCAACGCGGGCGTCCGTCACTCGGCCGATCACGGTCGCCGATGCCCTGTAGTGCGGTTCCCTCTTCTGTACCACGTCGAGGACGACGTTCAGATCGATAAGGATCACTGGCCGTGCTTGGTCGATTGGCGCTCACGCATTTCGGCCTCTGCATCCATATCCGGCGGTAGCAGGCCCGTGATTTCATCCAGGGCTGCTGGCAGTGTTTCTTCATCCAGCAGCCGCATACGCCGCAGATAGCGATCGATGACTTCGGTCACGCTCAGGCCGTTGGCTTTCGCATACCGCTTGACAAAGTCCACGTCCTCGACCGGCAATCGAATCGTAAGTTTGGACGTTTCTGTAGCCATCGCAAATCCTGTACGGCCTATATGAATAAACTGTACGGCATTCCGTAATGCGACGAAACTCAGTGCGCGTTCGAGAGCGAACGCCCTGCTGGTTAATCCGGCGAATGCGAGTCCGAATATCCCTTCTCGCAAACAAACCGATTTTCAACAGGAACGCTTCGGGTTAACCGCCGGATAACCTGCCTATTCCCACTCAATAGTCCCCGGCGGCTTACCGGTCACGTCATAGACCACCCGCGAAATCCCGCTGACCTCGTTCACGATCCGGGACGAGACGTGTTCCAGCAGTTCGTACGGCAGGTGCGCCCAGCGGGCGGTCATGAAGTCGATGGTTTCGACGGCACGTAAGGCGATGACGTGTTCGTAGCGGCGGCCGTCGCCGGTGACGCCCACGCTGGAGACGGGCAAGTAGACGGCGAAGGCCTGGCTGACCTTGTCGTACCAGCCGGATTCGCGCAGTTCGTGGATGAAGATAGCGTCCGCCTTGCGGAGCTTGTCGGCGTATTCTTTTTTCACTTCGCCGAGGATGCGCACGCCCAGCCCCGGGCCGGGGAACGGGTGGCGCATGAGCATGTCACGCGGCAGGCCGAGGGCCAGGCCGAGTTCGCGGACTTCGTCCTTGAACAGTTCGCGCAGCGGTTCGACGAGGCCGAGTTTCATGTCTTCCGGCAGGCCGCCGACGTTGTGGTGGCTCTTGATGACATGCGCCTTGCCGGTGGCGGAGCCGGCGGATTCGATGACGTCCGGGTAGATGGTGCCCTGGGCGAGCCAGTCGATGTTGGTGAGTTCGGCGGCGTGGGCATCGAAGACTTCGATGAAGGTGTTGCCGATGATCTTGCGTTTTTTCTCCGGGTCCGCCTCGCCTTTGAGGGCATCCATGAACTGGTCTTCCGCGTCCGCGCGGATGACGTTTAGGCCCTTGTGGTCAGCGAAGGTGGCCATGACTTCGTCGCCTTCATGCAAGCGCAGCAGGCCGTTGTCCACGAACACGCAGATGAGGTTTTCGCCGATCGCTTCGTGAATGAGCGCGGCGGTGACGGAACTATCCACGCCGCCGGACAGGCCGAGCAGCACGCGCTGGTCGCCCACCTGTTCGCGGATGCGCGCGACCAGGTCCTCGATGATGTGTTCGCTGGTCCAGAGACCGCCGCAGCCGCAGATCTCGTGCACGAACCGCGACAGGATGCGCTTGCCCTGCGGCGTATGGGTGACTTCCGGGTGGAACTGGATGCCGTAGTAGCCGCGGTCCTCATCGGCCATGCCGGCCAGCGGCGCGCTGTCGGTGGTGGCGATGACCTTGAAACCCTCTGGCAACGTTTTCACGCGGTCGCCGTGGCTCATCCACACGTCGAGCAGGCCGTGGCCTTGTTCGTTGACGTGGTCCTGGATATCGGTAAACAGCTTCGAGTGGCCGCGGGCGCGCACGCGGGCGTAACCGAATTCCTTGACCTCGGAGGTTTCCACTTCGCCGCCGAGTTGAGCGGCCATCGTCTGCATGCCGTAGCAGATGCCGAGCACCGGCACGCCGAGCGCCCACACCGCGGCCGGCGCACGCGGGCCCTCTTCCGCCGTCACCGATTCCGGCCCGCCGGAGAGGATGACGCCGTCGGGATCGAAGTCGCGCACGTGGTGATCGGCCACGTCCCAGGCGTAGATCTCGCAGTAGACGTTGGCCTCGCGCACGCGGCGGGCGATGAGCTGGGTGTACTGGCTGCCGAAGTCGAGGATGAGGATCTTTTCGGCGTGGATGTCCTGGGCCATGGTGTTCGCGGCGTTCTGGGGAGGAATGAGGCGCGTGGCGCGATGTGACGGCTTGCGGTCGTCGGCTCGGGCGGGGCCGGCGGTACGCGGCCCGCGCCGACACTCAGGCCGGCCGGTGCCGCTGGCCACGGTCGGCCGACGCCGAACCGAAGGCGCAAGGATACCGAATCGCCCCGGCTGTCACGACAGGCGTTGGCCTGCGCCGGCCGCGCGCCGCTAGAATTGCGCGCCTCGCGCCGGCTCCCCGCGCGGCCCCTGCCGCCGGGAGCGGCTCGCCGACCCACACGCCG
>NZ_AYKF01000112.1 GCF_003732545.1 Salinisphaera orenii subsp. halophila YIM 95161
CTCCGGCTCCTGACCGATCTGCCACTGTTCGACCGACACTTCGATGATGTCGCCGGAAACGGCGTCGACCTCGACCTTGAATTCGGTGGCCTGGCCCTCCTGGGCCAGGTCGATCTCGTAGGTCGGTGAGCCATCGGCCTCGACTTCGTACTCGAGTTCGACGACCTCGCCGCCAAAGCGATCGGTGGCGGTCGTTCTGGCTTCCTCCTCGCTGATCTTGGAGGCCTTGGAGAAGAGTTCGTCGTCGGCCGAGTCGACCTCGGTCTCGATCTCGTAGATGTCGCCCGAGCGCGCGTTGCACATCAACTCCCACTCCGTGTCCGAGCTGTCCCGGATCTCGATCTCGTAGGTCGGCGCGCCCGCGGGGCTGACGCTCAGATACTCGACCTTGACGATATCGCCCTGGCGCACCGACTGGGCGGACTCGATGCATTGGTCCAGGGAAGCGTCGCGATCGCCGCTCCCGGAGAAAGCCGGCCCGGCCGCCAGCAGCGCCAGCGGGACGGCATACAGAACACCGCGCGTGATCGGAATCATGGGGATACCTCGTTCGGTCGTTTGTGATCCATGTCTGGATTGTGCCAAAAAAAAGCAGGGAACCGACCGGCACACCGAGGGGAGAAAGTGTTGCCGGCCGGCCCCTGCCGGAGGAGACCTAAATCGGTGGTCTGGGTGGCGCTAGAGTTCCACGCGCACACCACCCCAGATGCCCCGGGGCGCACCCGGACCGATGAAGCGGCTGGCATCTTCGTAGCGATCGCCTTCGAGCACTTCGTCGGCTTCGCCGTACAGGCCGAAGGTTTCGTAGTTGGAGTCGAACAGGTTGTTGACCCGCACGAACGTCGTGATGCGGTCGGTCACCTTGAACGAGGCGTTGGCGTTGACGATGGCGTAGCCGTCGATCTGTTCGTCGTCGGTGTTGGATTCGTCGCCGCGATAGATCTGGTCGCCGTTGCCGATCACGTCCATGCCGACCATCAGACGATCGGTCGCACGCCAGTCGAGGCCGACGTTGAACAGATGTTCCGGGATCAGCGGGATGCGATCGCCGGACTCGACCTGCTGGGTCGGATCGTCACCGGGCGCGGCGTCGTCGTCGGCCAGCGGATGGTTCGGCGAATTGGTGATGAACGGATCGCGGAACTCGGCGTTCAGGTAGGTGTAGTTCGCCGAGACGCGCCAGCTGTCCGCGAACGTCCAGTCCAGGCCCAGCTCGATGCCCTGGCGACGGGTCTTGCCGACGTTGTCGAAGTAGCCGGCGAAGCGCGATTCGGCCGCGATGAACAGGATGTCGTCCTGATTGTCCGAGCGGAAGGCCGCGGCACTCCAGTGCAGGTTGTCGCCGCCGCCGCGCAGGCCGATCTCGTAGGTCGTGGCCACCACCTGTTCGAGCGGCGGGTCGTCGACGAAGCCGTTGGGCAGTCGACACGGCGCGTCCGGATTCGCGCAGGTCAGCTCGACCGGCGAAGGCGCGCGTGAGGACTGCGAGACACTGCCGAAGCTGGTCAGGTGATCGTTGATCTCCCAGGTCAGGCCGCCGGCCAGATTCAGCCGCTTGAACTCGTGATCGCCGCTCAGGCTGGTGCCGTCGTCCTCTTCACCCGGATAGCCCGGCGAGGTGTCGTGCAGGGAGATGGCGGTGCGGTTGTAGCGTCCGGATAGGGTGGCCTCGACGCTGTCGGTCAGCGGCGTGCGCTGCATGAAGAACAGGCTGGCGGTGCTGTTGTGGGCGGACACGCCCGTCAGCGATTCGCCGCTGAAGACGCCGCTGCCGACGGTGCCGCGCTCGTCGGTCAGGCTTGCCAGCTCGGTGCGCGACTGGAAGTCGCTGCTGCCGTAGTCGAGGCTGGTACCGACGATCAGCTCGCCGCCGAGCACGCCGTCCTGCTGCCCCTGCAGGTTGAGGCCGAAGCCGTCCTCCTTGGTCTGCGAGGTGTTCTGCGTGCCGCCGAGCACGGCAGCGCGGGTCGCGATCGGATTGCCGTCGGCGTCGACGACCACCTCCGGATCATCGCCGCCTTCGCCTTCCTCACAGAGCACACCCGGGGTGTCGTCGCACGCCTCGAATTCGGAGCCGTCGCCGTTGAAGGTGTTGATCTCGTTGCGGCGGTAGTAGGCGCCCCAGGCCAGCGTGAAGTCCTCGGTCATCTCTCCGGTGCCGCGGAGATTGAGCATCACCATGTTCGGATTGGTTTCGTCCGGATAGGTGAAGATCGAGTCCCGGCCCTCGGCGTCGGCCAGCTCGCGCGGCACCGCACCGTTGCCGCGCAGGGTGTTGTCGGCCGCGGTGATCGAGAAATCCAGCGTGCCGTTGTCCGTGAGCGTCGAGAACTGGGTGAACAGCTGGGTGACTTCGGAATCCGAGAAATCCCGCCAGCCGTCCTCCGACATGCCCTGCGCGGCGAAATACCAGCCGGTCTCGCCGTCGTTACCGCCGGCCTGGACGTGACCGCCGTAGCGGCCGAAGTCGCCGCCGAAGAACTCGAATTCGCTGCCTTCGTAGGTGAAGCCGGTCTTGGTCTTGACCGAGAGCGCACCGCCCAGCGTGTTCTGACCGAACAGGGGGTTGGAGCCGGGCACGAGGTCGATCGAGTCGATCGCCACGTCCGGAATCAGGCCCCAGTTGACGGTGTCGCCGAAGGGCTCGTTCACGCGCACGCCGTCCTGATACACGGACAGCCCCTGGGGCAGGCCGAGCAGCGGCGACGCCGTGTAGCCGCGGTAGTTGAGGTCCGGCTGGAACGGGTTGTTGGTCGCGTCGTTGACGTGGACGCTGCCCAGTTCCTGATTCATGTACTCGTTGAGGTTGAGCGTGGCGCTGTCGGCGATGTCCTCGGCACTGCCCTGCTGGACGTTGGCCGGATAGCGCTCCGCGTCCACGTCGCTGCCGGAGAACGGCGTGGCGCCGATCACCTCGATGGCGCCGAGCTCGCTGTCCTGTGCCGCCGCGGTCGTCGCACACAGCACCCCCAGGGCCATGCAGAGGCCTCTTGTTGCTCCCATATCCATCCCCTTCGGATTATTCGTCTTGTGCATCGGCCGAGTGGCCGTGCATGCAGTATTCATCGACCGGGACGCCGGCCTCAATGGGAAAACTTCCCGGTCTCGGGCTCAGTGGTCGAGCGGCACGTCGGCGGCCACGCGCGTGCCGTGCCCGGGATGGCTCGTCAGGGCGAACTCGCCGCCCAGCAGTTCGATGCGCTCCGCCATGCCCGCCAGGCCCAGTCCCGGCGCCGTGGCGTCGGTGTCGAAACCGCAGCCGTCGTCGCTGACGGCCACGCGTAGCCGGTCCGTGTGGGCGGCCAGGCGCACGCTGATTCGTCGCGGTCGCGCATGCCGCAGGGCGTTGGTCAGGGCCTCCTGGACCAGCCGGAAGACGTGGATGGCGGTGTTCGTGGTCAGCGTGTCCGGCGTGTCGTCGCCGTCGAAGACGAAGGTCACGTCGGGCCGCGTGCGCTGCCAGCCGGCGATATGCTCCTCCAGCGCGGCCGTCAGGCCCAGCTCGTCGAGCCCCGGTGGCCGCAGCCGGCGCATCATCACGCGGGCCTGGTCGTAAAGCCGGGCCGCGACATCGGCGATGGCGCGGGCGGATTCCGCGACGCCATGCGGCAGCGCGTCGCGGTGCGCGAGGATACCGGCCGCATCCGCGCGGATGGCGGTCAGGCTCTGGCCGAGTTCGTCGTGCAGTTCGCGCGCGAGGCTGCGGCGTTCATCCTCCTGGATGCGCAGGGAATGATCGCGCAGACGCTGATTCTCGTCCCGGGCGGCGGCGAGCGTGGCCGCCATGTGGTTGAACTGGGCTGCGATACCGTCGAATTCCGGCAGTGTGAAGGTCGGCAGCCGCATGTCGTACCGGCCGTGCTCGATGCCGCGCAGGGCGGCGTCGATACGACGCACCGGTACGATCGCACGGCCGAGCAGCAGGTAGACGGTGACCAGAATGGCGGCGTAGAAGACCAGCAGCAGACCGAGCAGTCCGCGGGTGTCACGCCAGGTCTCGTCGATTTCGTCGTGCGGATCGGCGAGCACGCGGATAAGCGTGTCCGGGGCCACGCGGATGGTGCGCTCGGGCAATTCCGCCGGCCGTGTCACGGCCGCGAACCAGGTGGGGGCCTGGCTGGAGGCGTCGGTCGCGCAGGGCCGGGGCGCCCGATCGTCGGTGACCAGCGACAGGCACAGATGTCGCAGCTGGCCGATATCGGCCAGCTCGCGCGCCGCCACCAGCGCACCGTCGCCCGAGGTGAGGCTGGCTTCGATCAGATCGGAGGCCAGGGTGACGCTGGAATCCATCTCGTCGGAGATCGCCCGATGGGCGTTGACGATGACCAGCACGCCGGCGGCCAGCAGGATCACCGCCAGCAGCAGCGTCACCGAGAGCATCAGGCGTTGGCGCAGCCGCAGGCGAGCGGGTCTCCACATCGATCTACAGGCTGACGACGCCGGTCCGGATCGCCAGCCGCGTGAGATCGGCGGTGCCCTGCGTGCCGAGCTTGGCGCGCAGGCGGCTGGTGTGATTGGCCACGGTCTTGGGGCTCAGGAACAGCTCGTCCGCGATCGCCTGGATGCTCGCGCCCGAGGCCAGCAGCCGGAAGATCTCGAACTCGCGGGCCGACAGCTGGGCGAGCGGATTGATATCACCGCGCTCGGGATCGGCGTCGAGCAGGGCGCCGATATAGCGTTCGCCGCGGGCCACGCAGCGGACCGCATCGACCAGCACGTCGGAGACTTCACGCTTGCTGATGTAACCGGTGGCACCGGCGGCCAGGGCCCGGCGCACGAAGATGTTCTCCTCGTGGACGGAGAACACCAGCACGCGCACGCCGGGATGGCGGCCGTGGATGCGTTTGGTGGCCTCGATGCCGCTCATGCCCGGCAGAGACAGATCCATCACGATCACGTCGAAGGCGGTCTCGCGACAGGCCGCATAGGCGCGTTCGCCGCTGTCCGCTTCGCCGGCGACCGTGATGTCGTCGGCCATCTTCAACAGCCGGCTGTAGCCGGCCCGCACCACGGCGTGGTCGTCGACCAGCAGCACCTGAATCGATTGCTTGTTCATGCGTGTTCCTCCTCCCCGGCGCCCGCAACGATGACCGCGACGGGCGCGCTGGCGCGACACGGTCGATGCGATACGTCGATGGCCGCATCATGGCATGAACGCGGGCTGCGGCGCGTTTGCAACGACGCCCGAACGCAGCCATGAAAAAAGCCGGCTGCCACGATGGCAGCCGGCTCTCGTGACGCATCGTCGGCGCGATGCCGTCGGGCCTGCTAGAGCGAGACGGTGACCGTCTTCGTCTCGAGGTAGTTGCTGAGCACCTGCTCGCCCATCTCGCGACCCCAGCCGGACTGCTTGAAACCGCCGAACGGCAGCGCCGCATCGAAGATGTTGTAGCAGTTGACCCACACGGTGCCGGCACGCAGCTGGTTGGCCAGCTTGTGCGCCTTGCCGATGTCCTGGGTCCACACGCCCGAGGCGAGGCCGAACACGGTGTCGTTCGCGCGCTTGACCAGCTCCTCGTCGAAGTCGGAGAACTTGGTCGCGGTCACGACCGGGCCGAAGATCTCTTCCTGGACGACCTTCATGTCGTCCGAGACGTCGGTGAGCACCGTCGGCTTGACGAAGTAGCCGTCGCCCTCGCCGCGCTCACCGCCGACCGCGGCCTTGGCGCCCTGGCTCTTGCCGGAGTCCAGAAACCCGGTCACGCGCTCGAGCTGGGTGCGCGAGACCAGCGGGCCCATCTGGGTCTCCGGATCCAGGCCCGGGCCGAGCTTGATGTTGCGGGCGAAATCCGCCATGCCCTCGACGACCTGGTCGTAGATCCGCTCGTGCACGAACAGCCGCGCACCGGCCGCGCAGCACTGGCCGTGGTTGAAGAAGATGGCGTTGGCCGCGCCCGGGATCGCCTTGTCCAGATCGGCGTCCTCGAGAATGATGTTCGGCGACTTGCCGCCCAGTTCCAGCGACACCTTCTTGAGGTTGCCCTTGGCGGCGTCGACGATCAGACGGCCGACCTCGGTGGAGCCGGTGAAGGCGATCTTGTCCACCTGCGGATGCGCGGCCAGCGGCGCGCCGGCCTCCTCGCCGAAGCCGGTGATGACGTTGACCGCGCCGTCCGGCACGCCGGCCTCCTGCATGATCTCGGCGAGCTTGAGGCCCGACAGCGGCGTTTCCTCGGCGAGCTTCATGACGATGGTGTTGCCGGTGGCCAGTGCCGGGGCCAGCTTCCACGCAGCCATCAGCAGCGGGAAGTTCCACGGGATGATCTGGCCGCAGACGCCCACGGCCTCGCGGCGGGTGTAGGCATGCCACTCGGCGCCGGGGGCGTAGGGCACGGTCGGGCTGATCAGTTCGCCGTTGAGCTTGGTCGCCCAGCCGGCCATGTAGCGGAACATCTCCGCGGCCAGCGGGATGTCGGCCGCCCGGGCGATCGAGATCGGCTTGCCGTTGTCCAGGGACTCGAGCTGGGCGAGCTCCTCCTGGTGCTCCATGATCAGATCGCCGATCTTCCAGACGATGCGCTGGCGCTCGGCCGGCGCCATCTTCGTCCACGGGCCGTCGTCGAAGGCCTTGCGGGCGGCCTTCACGGCCTTGTCGACATCGCTCTTGCCCGACGACTGCGCCTGCGCGATGACCTGGTCGTTGGACGGGTTGTAGACGTCGAAAGTCTCGCCGGATTCACTCGCGACCCACTGGCCGCCGATGAGCATCTTGCGCGGCGTATCGATGAATTGCTTGACGCTGGGATCCAGCGCGACCTCGGATGCAGCTACTGCACACATGGTTGTATCTCCTCCAGTGCATGTTCGCGTATGCCGCCACCGCTGTGGTGGCGGCGGCGTGTGTCGAGCACGTGTCCGCCCCTTGCGCGGCGACCGTGCCTGAGCGGGTTCGATGCAAGGATCAGGCCACGCCCGATCGCCGTCCTTCGCCCGCTCTGTTCTGTCTTTATCGGCGCTTCGACGATGGCACTGTCACGAATGTGGCGCAACCGTGTTGCATCCGGTGTGGCTTTCCGATGACTGCGCTTGTCCGTTCGCGCCAAAGGTGCTAAAAGCGAAGATGAACAACTAAAAAAGGCCGCGCGAGATGCGGCCGGCTGATTTCATCGGCGATGACAACGAACGGGCGCGGGTGCGAAGCCGCGTCACGAGGAGGAGAGCACCATGGCCACCGTAGCGGCGCAGCACGAGGCTGCGGTCTATGCGCGCGCCGGGGGGAGCAACGCGAACGATTTCATCGCGGGTTCCTGGCAGCGCTGTCTCAGCGACTACGGGCTGGACCCGTCCCAGATCGAGCTGGACGTCGTCTCCCGCAGCAAGCTCAGCGAGCATCGCGACGAGCTCGGCGAGGTGGTAAGCATCGCGCGCGCCGAAATGGAGAATCTCGCCGCCCAGATCTCCGGCTCCGGCTACGCGCTGCTGCTGACCGATGCCCACGGCCTGATTCTCTACAACCGCGTCGAGCAGGCGCTGCGTTCGAGCTTCCGCGCCGCCGGGCTCTGGGACGGCGCCGACTGGAGCGAGCTGCGCCAGGGCACCAACGGCATCGGCACGTGCATCGTCGAGCATCGGCCGGTGACCGTGCACTGCGCCGATCACTTCGCGGCCCGCCACACCGATCTGAGCTGTTCGGCCGCCCCCATCCGCAATCCGCAGGGCCAGCTGCTGGCGGTGCTGGACGCCTCTTCGGTGCAGTGCGAGGGCACCCGTGCCGGCCAGACGCACACCATGGCGCTGGTCAGCATGTCCGCCCGCCTGATCGAGAAGTGCGTGTTCCTCAACGCCAACCGCGAGCATCTGGTGCTGCGCTTTCACAGTCGGCCCGAGTTCGTCAGTCTCATTCACGACGGCATGATCGCGGTCGGCGCGGACGGGCACATCGTCGCCGCCGACGACAGCGCGGCGTGCCAGCTCGGGCTCGAGACCCGGCAGTCGGTGGTCGGCCTGGACATCGCCGAGGTGTTCGACGTGGACGCCGACATGCTCCACGAGCGCTCCACCGACGGGTCGCATTCGGTCTGGCCGATGCACGAGGTCCAGCGCGGCCGGCGTTACTTCGCCAGCGTGCGCGCCAGCGGCGAGGCCGGCCGTCGGGTGACGGTCGCCCGCAACGACGACTCCGCCCTGCGCGTGAGTGCGGCGCGGCGGCATCAGGCGCGCGGCTTCGCCGATCTGTGCGGCAACGACCCGCGCATGGCCTACAACGTGCGCTGTGCACGGCGGGTGGTGGACCGGCAGGTCCAGATCATGCTGCGCGGCGAGACTGGCACAGGCAAGGAGCTGTTCGCGCGCGCCATACACGACGTCAGCCGGCGCGCGGCCTCGCCGTTCGTCGCGGTCAACTGCGCGGCGATTCCCGAGTCGCTGATCGAGTCCGAGTTGTTCGGCTACAAGGCCGGAGCGTTCACGGGCGCACGGCGCGAAGGCATGCGCGGCAAGATCCTCCAGTCCTCCGGCGGGACGCTGTTTCTCGACGAGATCGGCGACATGCCGACCGAACTGCAGACGCGCCTGCTGCGGGTGCTGGAGGAGCGCGAGGTCGTGCCGCTGGGCAGCGAGACGCCGATCACGGTCGATCTTAACGTGGTCTCGGCCACCCACGCCGATCTCAAGGACATGGTGGCGGCGGGGCGTTTCCGGGAGGACCTCTACTATCGCCTCAACGGCATCACGCTGACGCTGCCGCCGGTACGGGAGCGCGTCGATCGCCAGGCGCTGCTCGGCTCCATTCTGGCCCTGGAGCACGACGGCGACGTCGAGGCGCGCGTGGACGAAGAGGCCCTGGCCGCGCTCACCCGTTATTCCTGGCCGGGCAACATCCGTCAGATGCGCAACGTGCTGCGCACGGCGCTCGCCCTCTGTGAGGATTACATCATCGGCGCGGCCGATCTCCCGCCCGAGATCGTCGAGGGCCCGATGAGCGCTGAGGCGTCCGGCCACGGCGACGACGCCGCGATCGCCGGGGCTGGGGAGCCGGGCCCAGGCCCGAACCCGCTGGATTCGGCTGAGCGTTCCGCGATCCTGACCGCGCTCGACGACAACCGCTGGAACATCACCAACACGGCGACGCGGCTCGACATGAGTCGCAACACGCTGTATCGGAAGATGAAGAAGCACGGCATTCCGCTGTCCGGCCGCGGCTAGCATGTGCCGCCCGCGTCTCCGGCGCTGCCGTGCCGCGCGACGGGATCGCGCGGCATCATCGGCCGCGATTCGCGCCCGCGGATGCGGCCGCACGGGCGCCGTCAGGCCGACAGGCCACTGACCGCGCAGCACACCACGAAGTGGCACGAGTCCTGCCTGCGGGCAGGACAGCCGCTTCATCGAATCAGGGATCAGCATGTTCGTACGCGTACTCGGCTCCGCGGCCGGCGGCGGGTTTCCGCAGTGGAACACCAACGTCGGTCTCAACCGGGCCTGGCACGAGGGCACGACCCGGGCGAGCCCGCGCACCCAGTCGTCGATCGCGGTCAGCGCCGATGGCCGCCACTGGCTGCTGGTCAATGCCTCGCCTGATGTGCGTCAGCAGATCCTGGATTTCCCGGCGCTGCGGCCGGCCCCGGACACCCGCGGCACCGGCATTGCGGCGATCCTGCTCATGGACAGCCAGATCGACCACACCGCGGGGCTCACGATCCTGCGCGAGGGCGAGCCGTTGACGGTATGGTCCACGCGGCCGGTGTACGAGGACCTGACCACCGGGCTGCCGCTGTTCAACGTGCTGGCCCATTACTGCGGCGTGGACTGGCATGAGATCGATACCGCCGGTGGCGAGTTCACCATGGACGGCGTGCCCGGGCTGCGTTTCGACACGGTCGAACTCAGTTCGGCGGCGCCACCGTATTCGCCGCACCGGGGCGATCCGCATCCGGGCGACAACATCGGCCTGATCGTGACCGACGAGACGACCGGCGGGCGGCTGTTCTATGCGCCGGGCCTGGGCGCACCGGACGACGAATTGGCCGCGGTTGCACGCGATGCCGACTGTCTGCTGGTGGACGGGACCTTCTTCACCGAGACCGAGATGATCGACCAGGGTGTGGGCACCAAGACCGCGGCCTCGATGGGCCACCTGCCGCAGTCGGGCGAGCACGGCATGCTGGCCTGGCTCGGCGGGTTTCCGGACACGCGCCGGGTGCTCATCCACATCAACAACACCAACCCCATCCTCGATCCGGACTCGCCCGAACGGGCGACCGTCGAACGCGCGGGGGTGGAGGTCGCCTTCGATGGCATGGAGATTCCGCTATGAACAGGCCTGAAAGCGTGACGGGTGCCGCCGGCGCGGATGAGACCCGCGGCCGGGCGGCCCCGGTGGCGCCGGCCGCGGCCGGCACGAGCGCGCCGGCGGCGCCCTGGCCGCGCGACGAGTTCGAGGCGAGATTACGGGCGCTGGGCGCGCGCTATCACATCCATCATCCCTACCACCGGATGATGCACGAAGGCCGCTGCACGAAGGATCAGATTCGTGGCTGGGTGATCAACCGCTATTACTATCAGGTCTGCATCCCGATCAAGGACGCCAACGTGCTCGCCAACTGTCCGGACCCAGCCGTGCGGCGCGAGTGGGTCCAGCGGATCATCGATCACGACGGCGCGCCCGGCGAGACCGGGGGCATCGAGGCCTGGCTGGCGCTGGCCGATGCCTGCGGGCTGGATCGCGAGCGCGTGGCCGCGCTCACCGACGTGCTGCCGGGGGTGCGCTTCGCGGTCGACGCCTACGTCAATTTCGCCCGCCGCGCGAGCTGGCAGGAGGCGGCCTGTTCCTCGCTCACGGAGCTGTTCGCGCCCGAGATCCATCAGCAGCGCCTGACCGGCTGGCCCGATCACTACCCGTGGATCGACGACGCCGGCCTGACCTATTTCCGCAAGCGCCTGTCCGAGGCCCGCCGGGACGTCGAGCACGGACTGGCGATCACGCTGGATCACTTCACCACCCGCGCCGATCAGGAGCACGCCTTGTCCATCCTCCAGTTCAAGCTGGACGTGCTCTGGAGCATGCTAGACGCGATGTGGATGGCATATGTGGCCGACATGCCGCCCTATCACAGCTGCGCGGAGCCGCGCCCGTGAGCGATCCGGAGACGACCCCGCCGGCGATCCGGCGCGACGCCGTGCCGCGGATCGCGCGCGGCCATCGGCTGCAGTTCGAGCCCGCCCAGGACTGTCACGTGCTGCTCTATCCCGAAGGCATGGTCACCCTCAATCCGAGCGCGGCGGAGATTCTGGGTCGCTGCGACGGCGCGCGCACGGTGGCCGAGCTGTGCGCGGCGCTGTCGGCCGATTTCGGCGGCGCCGCGGTGGACGACGACGTCCATCACTTTCTGCAGCTCGCGCGTTCGCACGGCTGGGTGACGCTGGACTGACGGTCGAGGGCCGTCCGCTGCGGCGCGGACGCCGGTCGATCAGCGCTCGGTCGCGGTACCGTGAATGCGCTTGGAGTTGCGCGGGTTGCGGAACACAATCGGCTGGGACGCGGCCTCGGCCACCGGGCGCTCGTTGGCCCGTTCCACGGCGTCGGTCACGCGGTGGTGGGACGGCGACTTCGCGCACACCGGGTCGGCGGCGTACATGTCGCCGGTGAGCATGTAGGCCTGACAGCGGCAGCCGCCGTAGTCCTTGGTCTTCTCGCTGCAGCTGCGGCAGGGCTCGGCCATCCAGTCGTAGCCGCGGAAGTGGTTGAAGGCGGGCGACTCGCACCAGATCCAGTCCAGGTCGTGCTCACGTACGTCGGGAAACGAGAGCCCCGGCAGCTGGCGTGCGGCGTGGCAAGGCAGGGCGAGCCCGTCCGGGGCGATGGTCAGGAAGATGTCGCCCCAGCCGCTCATGCAGGCCTTGGGCCGTTCCTCGTAATAGTCGGGCACGACGAAGTAGAGCTTCATCGCGCCGCCGCGCTCGCGATATTCGATGGTCACGCGCTCGGCGTGGGCGAGTTGCTCGCGCGTGGGCAGCAGAGCCTCGCGGTTGTGCCAGGCCCAGCCGTAGTACTGGGTGTTGGCCAGTTCCACGTAGTCGGCGTCCAACGCCTCGGCCATGGCGATGATCTCCTCGATATCGTCGATGTTCTTCCGGTGCAGGACGATGTTGAGGACCATGGGATAGCCCTGACTCTTGATCGCGCGGGCCATCTCCTTCTTCTGCTCGAAGCTGTCGGTGCCGCCGAGGAAGTTGTTGAGCTCGGCGTTGCTGGCCTGGAAGCTGATCTGGATGTGGTCGAGCCCGGCCTCAGCCAGGCGCGCGGCGCGGTCGGCGTCCATGCCCACGCCCGAGGTGATCAGATTGGAGTAGAAACCCAGGCGCCGGCCCTCGGCCACGATCTCTTCCAGATCGCGCCGCACCAGCGGCTCGCCGCCGGACAGGCCGAGCTGGGCCGCGCCCATCGCGCGGGCCTGGCCCAGCACGCGGATCCAGTCCGCGGTGTCCATCTCCCGGCCGATCTGCGCCAGTTCGGTGGGGTTGCTGCAGTACGGGCACTGCAGCGGGCAGGCGTAGGTGAGCTCGGCCAGCAGCCAGAGCGGTCGTGCCGTCGTCTCGCCGTCGTGTCGTGTGGGGAATTCCATGGGTTTGCCGGCTATGGAAACAAAAGAGGGGGCGCGCGGCCCCCTCCCTCGTCGGCCACCGCGTGCTAGCGGTTGCTGACGTACATCGTGATTTCGAATCCAAGACGCATGTCATGCGCCGTCGGGGTCGTCCACTGTTTCATGCCGATCTCCTCTGATTGTGTGGAATGGCACACGAAATAATGCATCGTCCATGCCAGGCATGGCTTTGTCATGTTTTTTTCTAAATCGCTGATTTGCATACGTTGTATTCCGGTTTCGTTCAGCGACATCGGCGTTGGCCGGTGAGTGGCCAGGCGAGTGGCTGAAACTGGCCGCCCGAATGGCCAATAGTGGCCAGCGGCGGTGCCGGCGCGGCGCATGGAGACAGCGCCCGTCCGCGTCTCTAGACTCGGCGGCATGTCGAACGCGCACAGTCTGTCGCTCAAGAGCCTGATCCGGCGCTATCAGTTCGCGCTGCTGCTGATTCTGGCGGCGGCCGCCGGCGTCGGCGGGCTGTGGGCCAATCTGTGGCAGTCGGGGTACCAGGCCTCGCTGCGGCTCAACGGGCTGCTGGTGGAGGCGCAGGCCGTGCGTGGCGATCTCTACCGCCAGATCCGTGCGATCGACGAGGTCCGCGCCCGCGGGCCGCGCGAGGATTACTGGCAGCGTCTCTACCGCATCGACGAGCATTTCTATCGCATGCGCGGCTATGCCGAGACCGCCGACGAACAGGCGAGCATCGCCCGCATGGAAGCCGCCTACGGCCTGATTCTGGCCGCCATGAACCGCGTGGTGACCAACCCAGGCAGTGCCGCCGCGGCGGACGCGCCGATCGACCAATGGAGCACCGGCGACTTCGAGGCGGCCTACAACGCCCTGACCGCCGAAGTCGCGGCCGAGCGCGACAGGCTCTCCGAGCGGCTGGGGCTGTGGAATCGGTTGGCGCCATGGCTGGCCTGGCTGCCGCTGGTGTTCGGCCTGGCCCTGGCCGTGTGGCTCAACCGGCGTTTCGTCCGAGATTTTCTCCAACCGCTGCAGCGACTGCTCGACGGAACCGGCGAACTGGCGCGCGGGGATCTGTCCCACCGGCTGAACGCGCAGGGCGTGACCGAGCTGCGCCGGCTGGCCGAAACCGTCAACGGCATGGCCGCGGAGTTGGAGGCCAACCGGCGTGCGCTGGTCGAGCGCGAGCGCCAGGCTGCACTCGGCGCGCTGGTCCCGGTCATCGCGCACAATATCCGCAATCCGCTCGCCGGCATCCGCGCTAACGCGCAGATGCTCGACCGTGAGGCCGACACCGACGAGGTGGTCGAGACCGGCGCCGACATCATCGATGCCGCCGACCGCCTCGAACGCTGGCTCGATGCGCTGCTGGCCTATCTGCACCCGCTCAAGCTGGACCGGCGCGATCACGTCTTCGACGATATCGTCGACGGGGCCGTCGCCGCGCTGGGCGGCCGGCTGGCCGCGGCCGGCCTCACGCTCGATCGCGAGCGCGGCGCTGCAGCCCGCGTGGCCGTGGACGGGCCGCTGCTGGAACAGGCCCTGCACGGGCTGCTCGCCAACGCCCTCGAGGCGTCGCCGCCGGAGACCACGCTCCGGGTGGCCACGCGCGCGACCGACGCCCAGGTCGAGCTCGTCATCGACGACGCCGGCCCGGGCATGGCGGTGGCCCCGGACCCCGAGGCGAGGGCCCCGCTGCCCACGACCAAGCGCCGCGGCACCGGGCTCGGCATCCCGTTCGCCTACAAGGTCATCCACGGGCACGGGGGCAGCCTGGACTACAGTGCGGCGCCGGACGGGGGCACGCGCGTCTGTTGTCGCCTGCCCAGGGAGACGATCGCATGAACGCCCCGCATATTCTCCTGCTCGAGGACGAGCGCGCCCTGGCCCGCGCCATCGACCGCCGCCTGCGTCGCGACGGCTATACGGTGGCGGCCTGCGAGAATCTGGCCAACGCCCGCCTGGCCGCGCAGCGCCGGCCGCCGGAGCTCGCCGTGCTCGATCTGCGCCTGCCGGACGGCCACGGTCTGGAATTCCTCGAGTGGCTGCGCGCCGAGATCGGGCCGGTGCCCGCGCTGGTGATGACCGCCTTCGGCGAACTGGACGACGCCATCGGGGCCATGCGCCTGGGCGCGGTGGATTTCCTCAAGAAGCCGCTGGACCTGGACGCGCTTGAACGCATCGTCAGCGACGCCCTGCATCGGGATAGTCCCGCGACCCGGACCGAGGCCGCGGCCGGCGACGCCACGGGCGCGCCCGTGATCATCGGCGACAGCCCCGCGGTGCGCACGCTGCGCCGGGAGATCGAGCGCATCGCCGCCCTCGGGCGCGGCTCGGCGCCGCCGAACGTGCTCGTGACCGGCGAGACCGGCACCGGCAAGGATCTCGCCGCGCGGGTGCTGCATGCGGGCTCGCCGCGGGCCGAGGCGCCGTTCGTGCAGGTCGACTGCGCCGCGCTGCCGCGGGACCTGATCGAGGCCGAGCTGTTCGGGCACGAAAAGGGCGCGTTCACCAACGCCCATCGGGCGCGCCGCGGCCTGCTCGCCGCCGCCGGCGCGGGCAGTGCCTTTCTCAACGAGATCGGCGAGCTGCCGCTGGGGCTGCAGACCAAGCTGCTGACCGCGCTGGAGTCGCGAACCATGCGCGAGATCGGCAGTGACACCGAGCGCGCGATCGAGGCCTGGTTCATCGCGGCCACCAATCGTGACATCGAGCAGATGATGGCCGCCGGCGACTTCCGTCAGGATCTCTACTATCGCCTCAACGTGCTGACCCTCGCCCTGCCGCCGCTGCGCGAGCGCGGCGAGGACGTGCTCGAGCTGGCCCGGCATTTCGTCGACGAAACCTCGGCACGCTATGAGCGCGATCCGCCGAGGCTCACCGAGGCCGCATGCGGGGCGCTTATCGACCACGACTGGCCGGGCAACGTGCGCGAGCTGCGTCACGTCATCGAACGGGCCGTGCTGGTCCATGCCGATACCCAGCTCGAGGCCGGGCATCTGCGCCTGCGCTCGTGGCAGGCAACGACCGAGACGGCGCCGGCTGCGGCGGCGACGGCCGGCGAAAGACTGCCCGGCAGCGACGGCACCCTGGCCGGCAACGAGCAGGCGCTGATCGAGCGCACGCTCGCCGAGACCGGCGACAACATCTCGGAGGCGGCCCGCCGCCTCGGCCTGAGCCGCGGCGCCCTGCGCTATCGGCTGGACAAGTACGGGCTCGAACGCTAGATACCATCTTGCCAATCGAACACCAAGCGTCTCATTGAGCCACTTGAGCTTGATACGGTATTTGTGTT
>NZ_AYKF01000113.1 GCF_003732545.1 Salinisphaera orenii subsp. halophila YIM 95161
CGCATGGCTGCCAAAGATCGAAAATATCCGTTAACCTTTTCTCAACCGTCCGCGGAAACGGGGTAGAACCCTGGCGCGGTTTGCGCCCTGCGGGCAATCCGGCACGGCACCGGTTGCCCCGTAGGGGGCCACAACTGCCGGGTGCCGAACCATTGGCACACAAGGGTTTGAGACGCGGCACCCCTTACTGCCGTGGTGCCGTGTTCTTTTGTCTTTCGGTTCAATAACTTAAATCCGGCACGGCAGGGGTATCCGGCAGTTTGCCGGGTTGCCGGGTGCCGGGTTGTAGGCAGGAAGACAGCCCCGGTCGATGCCGGGGCCGTCAGGCGGTGATTCAAAGCGAAGGTAGGCAGATCAGATCGCCACGACCTTTTGGTTTCGGCTGGGTCCTCAGATCGCCGTCCTTCACGGCGCGGTGGATGACGCCTCGCACCTTCTTGTGGCCTGCGCCGAGTAGGCCGGACGTGCCGCTGTAATCGTTTTCGAGCGAATGCAGGGACAAGGGGCCTTCCTCGCGGATCAGCCCGCATACCCTGGCGACGATCTCGCGGTAATCCGATTCCGCTTTCTGGCGCTTATCCGAGTCACGTTTCCGCTCCAGATCGGTCGGTGCCAGGACGCCACCATGCGATCGTTTCAGCCATTGGCCCGGCCACCGTTCACCATAGGAATGCTTGAGGGACTCCATCCACACAAACTTGTGTGCTTCCTCCGGCTCGACGTTGAACTTGCCGGCCTCGTCTGCCCGCAGCGTCGCCATACCCGCCGCCCAGCGGCCGGCATCCGCCAGAGCCGATGCACCACGCATCGCGTCTTGATTGAGCCCATCGCTGGCGCGAAAGCTGTTCTTGGCGACATGGTGGGGCAACAGGATCGTGGCGCCTGTCATGTTGCGTAGTCGCTCGATCTGCTCAATGAAACGCGTCGCCGCCGCGTTGTCGTTCTCGTCGCCACCCCGGAACCGGCTGATGGGGTCGAGCACGATTAGGTTGATCGGCGGCAGTTGACCCACCAGGGACGCAATACGATCGATGAGCATCGTCGGGACGATCTCGCGTTCCTGCTCGCGAGTGACGCGGTTGTCCAGACCGACGCGGGGTTCAATAAACAACCGTTCGCGCAATAAGTCGATGTGATCCTCGTCCAGATCGTTGTCGGCCCGCATATGCTCGATAACGGCTTTGAATCTTCGGTGCAGTTCGTCGCGGTCATCTTCGGCACACAGCATGAGCACCCCGCCAGGCTCCACGACCGGCATCCCCATGAAGGGGATACCGGCTGCGATGCTGGTCGACGCTTGCAGGGTAAGGAATGACTTGCCCGTTCCACCTGTGGCAGCCAGAACCCCAACAATGCCGAGCGGCAGGAACTCGTCGACCAGCCATCGACGGTCGGGCGGATCTTCGTCGAGCATGCGACCGATACCGATGCTGCACGGATCGCACAGCGGCTCGATCGGGTTCTCTTGTGGGATGCGCAATGCCTCACCCATAAGCCACCCCCGCATGCAGGTCGTTGTAATCGCTGCCTTCAACGCCGGGCGGGAACTCGGGCACCGATACGAACGCTCGCGCTCTGTGCGCCGCTGTGCGGGCTTTACTTTCGCCGATGGGGTCGGCATCCGCGCAGACCACGATCTCGGCATGCGGCATACGCTGGCGCGCGCCTACGGCCACCGATTCGAGATTGCCGGCATCGACCGCGGCCAGTACGAGCGATTCGGGCTCGATCTCAGCCAAGGTGCAGCATGTCGCGAACCCTTCGGCAATCAGCACCCGCTCGGCAGGCATTCGGCCGGCTACCGGAATAAAGCACCCGCGCTTGCGCCCATCGCGTAACAGCTTCTTGTCGCCGGCCTCACCGATGAATTGAAGCGAATGTAACCGCCGTTCGAAGTCGAACAACGGCAATACCAACCGGTCGCCTTGCTGGCGTGCGCTGTGCGGCTGTACGCGCTTCACTTGCAAGTAGCGATGCGACGGATCGGCTGGCCGCGATGACTGCCAGATACGCGATGCGCGCTCGGCAGCGGCCTTGTGCGCCCGTTCACGACGTTGCCGCCGCTCAGCCTGCTGTTGCGCGATATCGGCTCGCTCAGCCTCGCTCATGGGCGTATAACGATCCGACCGCCACGACCGGACAAGGCCGGTCTTCCATGAGCCGAACTTCGCTGCCGGGTGCTCATCGTCGAAGCCGACAAGCCAGCCGTTAAGCCGGCCTCGGCGATCGCCATCGACGTGAAAGCGATGCAACGAACCATCGAGCACAATCTCGGCCGGGCGCGACGGGCAAACGCCCGCCGCCGCCATTGCGCCGATTAGGGCGCTTCGGGTATCTTGATGGTTCGAATAATGAGCGTTTTGAATTGCGGCCTCGTAACCGACTGCCATCGGTGCGGGGCCTTTTCTTTGCGAACTCATAGGCGGCACTCCGCTTCGATGACGATGTGTTCGGCACAATGCAAATTTCGGCCCGGCTCGGCCTTATGGAGCTGGTCACGCACGGCTCGCGCCCGGTCAGGATCGCTGTACGGCCCGGCCGCAAAGATTGTCACTGCCCCGCCGCGATCGAGGCGATTTGTCTCGAGGACGTAGAACTCTGATTCAGTCTCCGGGTTCATCGGGCGTCCTCCTGAATCTGCTCTCGGAGAACATCGATCTCGTTCACCAACTCGGCGAGCCAAAGCGTCCGTGCCTGGATATCGGCCTGATCGGCTTCGTCTGCCATGAGCTGGCGATTGACGTCGCCGATAAGGAGCTGGGCGCGGCTGACAGCGGTTGTCAGTTCGTCGTCGATTTCGTCGCGGGTCACGCCGCCACCTCCGCTCCTTCGCGGGCCCAGCGCCAGACGCTGTTTCTGGACACGTTGTAGCGGGCGGCGACTTGGATGTCGCTGAGATAGATTTCGCGATCTGGCGGGCGCGACTCGTGTTGATACCCGAGCCGGTCGGCCTCGTACTTTTCGAGTGCGGAAAGCGGCCAGCGCGAGCAGTTTGGCGCTAGCTTAGTCGGGGAAGGAAAACGCATTGTTTCGTCCTTGCATTGGATGGTGCAAGAACGATGTTGTCGGCGTTAAAGGGCGTTCGATACGGTAGAAGTTAACCCGGACTCCTACCGATCCTCCTCGCCAGTCAGCCGAAAATCATCATCTTCTATTAGAAACCCGCCTAACCCTATGTTTATTCCTAATTTTTCTCGGAATGGCTCATATTCATCGATCGTTGGCTCAATTGTCTTCGGTGAATGCAGAGTGGTCGGCGCGCGGTAGATCCCAAATTCTTCCAATAGTTGGGATGCCTTAGCCCGCTTTGCTTCGCCTTTAAGGCCCGCGTGACTGCACGCTTCCAGTGCAGCAGCGATCATGCGTTTTTCTTTTATCTCTTTCGCTCTGGTAAGCGTGCTTCGTTGGCCTCCTTGTTTCACGTAGGAGGCGTCACCGAGCGCTACGGCCGCATCAAGATCTTCTAAGTATGCTAGCCAGTCGGGTATCGGATAACTATGGCGAATACAAAGACGTAACGCCTCGTAGCGCGCCGACGGGTCGCCTATTTCAAAATCGCTACGCAACCGGTCAAGTTTGAACAAAAGAAAAGCTCTCTCGAACTTTGCTCCGTTTGATTCGCTCATGCCCGCGCCTCGCCGATGTTCGACACACTGGCCTTCGTCGGCTCACCATCAACGCAGAATGCGGCCCATTGGCGCATCAAACGATCGCGCTGCGGTAAAAGCTCATCGCGGGCATACGCGGCTCGCGTCGCGTCACTGTTGACGTGTGCAAGCGCCAGTTCGCTGACTTCATCCGGCATATTCGAGCGGTGGCGGGCCCAGTCCTTGAAGCTGGACCGGAAGCCGTGTGGCACCGCATCAACATTCATTTTCTTGGTGATTGCCGACAGGCTCATGTCCGACAGCGCACCACCGCGCGGTGCTGTGAATACGAACTCGCTGCCCTCGAATCGCGGCATTGCCTTCAAAAGCGCCAGCGCATCATCGGAAAGCGGCACTCGATGCGTTTTGCCGTTCTTCGTCCGCTCTTCTGGAACCGTCCAGATTCGCGCGTCGAGATCGAACTCCGCCCATGTGGCGAACCGTACTTCGCCTGACCGCGCCGCTGTCAAAATCGCGAACTCCAGCGCTTTGGCCGACATGCCGCCGCGCTGGCGCAGTCTCTCCATGAATGCGGGTACTTCGTGCCAGTCGAGCGCGCGTTGATGCTTGACCTTCGCGATCTTGGCGGGCTTGGGTAGCACTTCGGCTAGATTGCCCTTCCATACGGCGGGATTGGCGCTCTCGCGATACTTGCCGACGATCGCCCAGTTGAACACCGATTCCATGCGTTGCCGCACGCGAGTCGCCGTTTCGGTCTTGGTTTTCCAGATCGGTTCAAGCACGGACAGCACGTGCGGCAGCTCAACTGCCTCGACCTCCAACTCGCCGATGATCGGGAATGCGTAACGCTCTAGTGAAGATAGCCAGTTATCGCGGGACCTGGCGTTGCGGAACTCTGAAGCGATTGCAGTGTGTTTGCGCCGGGCCGCTTCGGCAAACGTCATTCGCTTGGCGTTGGAAGCGATCAGCGCGTCTCTGGCCGCCTTTCTCTCAGCCACCGGATCAATGCCCTGCACGATCTTCTCGCGGGCCTCTCGCGCCTTGTCTCGGGCTTGAGACAGCGTTACGTCGGGATAGCCACCCAATCCAACGTCACGGCGCTTGTTGCCGATCGTGGCGCGTAGTATCCACGACCGTGATCCACCTTGAGCGACTTGCAGTAGCAAACCGGACACGCCGCCAACCGCGTGCATACCTCGTGTGTCCAGTCGCTTGACCTGAATCGCGCTTAGCTCTGGTGCTTTCTTTGGCATAGTTCTATTTCCTAACAGGAATCGAACAGCGAAACGCAAACCAGCGGCAAAACATTGCGATGCAGTAGCGAGTACAACCTACCCAACGTGAAACGAGCCGTTTGCGCGCAAAAAATGCTGCCCACCTTCTTACCCAACAATGGCGGGCGTTATTGGATGTTACGGCGGGTTACGCCGTGGCGCAAGGGAATGCTTTAATGGCAAGGGTTACAGGGCGTTAGTGAGTCCGCGTGTTACGGCATGAAAAGCGGGAACGGTAGTTCTCCCCGGCACCATCGCATGTTCGCATGGTGGGCTTAACAGCCCAGGCCTCGCCGTTCGTCGCCTCCACGCCGTCGTCCGTCGCCTTTCGGCTGGGGAAGCGAGCCTTCCCGCCGATATACAGTCCCATGACTCGGGGACTACCAGACATACGCACCGGCTCACGTGGCTTTACGCTACTCGAGCTTGTCGTCGCGCTTACCGTAGCCGCCATTCTCGTCGCGGTTGCGATTCCCTCGTACCAGAGCCTGATCGAACGCAATACGCTTGCAGCGACCGTCAACGACCTGGTCGGCGATCTGAACTACGCCCGCTCCGAGGCCGTCACCCGCGGTCGCAACGTGTACCTGTGCAGCAGTCGCGATCAGAACTCCTGCACGAGCGACGGCAATTGGAGTGATGGCTGGATCCTGTTCGTGACATCGGACCGCGATCCCGCGGATCCCTCGGAATCCATCGATCAGTATCTGCGCGTCCATAACGGCGCCGACAGCGCGGTCGCGATCGAAACCGAAGACAACGGCCCCTTGCGCTTCAATTCCAACGGCTTCGCCATGGTGGGCCGAACGTTCAAGGCCAGTGCGAACGATCAACCCGAGTCACGGGACATAGTCGTGTCCGCCACCGGGCGCGTCGAGGCGCGCGATCCGTCATGACGCCCGCTCACCAGCCTATACGCTCCGCGAGCGCTGGTTTCACGCTGCTCGAAGCGCTGGTCGCGGTCGTGGTGATCTCGATCGGGTTATTGGGGCTGCTGGGGCTGCAGACCGTAGCCGTCGTGAACACTCAGACCTCGCTTCACCGCACCTTCGCGAGTATCGGCGTTGACGATATCTCGGATCGCATTCGTGCTAACGCGGCCGGCGCGGCGGCGGGCGATTACGACACCATCGCCCCCACGGCGGCCCAACCCGCCGACTGCAGCGACTCCGCCTGTGCCCCCGGGGAGATGGCAGCCCTCGATGCCTGGGAGTGGAACCGATCGCTGCAGCAAACCCTTCCGTCGGGCAAGGGATTCGTTGACTGCGCGGAACCTTCGACGCCCACCGCGGCCGACCCCTGCTCGGTTTATACCGTGACCATCGGCTGGTCCGAGCGTGCCGCGGATACGTCGGGGCAACAGACCGACAACCTGGCTCAATGCGATAGCGACGCACATCCGTCGCTCCAGCAATGTTTCGTAACGCAGATTCAACCATGAGCAAGGGGCGACCCGCGGCGACACATCCCCACCACGCGAGTGGCTTCAGCCTCGTCGAACTGATGGTGGCGCTCGTGGTCGGGCTCTTGTTGCTGGCCGGCGTCCTACAGATCCTGTTGAGCAACCGGCAAAGCTTCGACGCCCAGCGGGCCACCGCGCATGTGCAGGAAAATGCCCGTCTTGCAGCTTTCGTGCTCGAACACTCCATAGCGCACGCAGGCTACTACGTGGAACTGGATGACAGCGTCGACACGATCTTCCCGCAGAAGAGCGGCACGCCCGGCTACAGCACCGGCGCCGCGATCGCGGCTGAAGCCGACACCCACGGCGATAGCGACACGCTGCGGCTGCGGTTCGAGTCGGCCGGGGGTGTCCGCGACTGTCGTGGCCGTGAGGTCGGAACATCCGGCAATCCAAAAGACACGGATTTCGAGTTCTATGTGAACGACGATGAGGCGCTGATCTGCCGAATCGTCGGGGGCGATGCCCAGCCAATCGTCGAGAACGTGGAGCGGTTCGAGGTTCGCTACGGGCTCGATACCGACGGCGAGGACGGCGTCGATCGATACGTGTCCGAACTCGACGGCACTCTGGCCGGCGACGTGCTGAGCGTGCGCGTGCAACTGTTGCTTCGGGGAGCACAGGACTCGCCCGCCTACCCCGCCCCGGTCGAGCGGACCTACGTGTTCAGCGACGGAAGCGAGCGGACCTTTAGCGACCGAATCGCTCGTCTGATGGTCGACCAGACCATTGCTCTGAAGAATCGGCTGCCATGAATCACCATCGTGCCCCGTCCTCGACGCGCGAGACCGGATTCGTCCTGGTAACCAGTCTGGTGTTTCTGGTGGTGCTGACGCTGCTCGCGGTATCCGCCATCAACTCCTCCACGCTGCAGGAGCGCATGGCCTCCAATCAGCGGGAGAAATCACGTGCCCTGCAGGCCGCGAACGCCGGACTGGAGCACGCGGAATCGCTGCTGGCCAACCCGGTCTTCTTGCGCTGTTTCTGGCTATTGAAGCCACCTACGGAAAGCAGTACGCAGAACTGCGATAGCAGCGCGGGAATGCTCGCGGTCTCCGGCGTGACCATCGCCGAACGCTATACCGGTTCCGGATCGGAGAGCGACGCGACTGATTTCCTGGCCGACAGCGCCTGGACCGGCGCCAACGCGATCCCGCACGAGCTCCCCCAGGACGAGAATAGCGCGATGGATATCGTCTTTCGCGTCGAGTATCTGCCGCGCACCTCAAATCCACCCGCCCGCCTGATGTTCCGGATCACCGCGCGGGCACGCGGGCGCTCGCCCTCGGCTCGTGCCGTGACCCAGAGCTTCTACCAGATCGATGCGTGACCGAGGTACCGTCGTGAGCCGATTGATCCATCAGGCAGGCCGTCTGGCCCTTTTCGCCTTCGCGATAGGGACCGGTTCCGCATACGCGCAGACCGTCGGAACCGGCTCGCTCGAGCTGACCGATCAGCCGACCGCGACCGGTAGCACCCTCGCGCCCAACATTCTGGTCGCCATCGACAATTCCGGCTCGATGGACTTCGAGACCCTGTTCGACACCACCGAGGGTGAGCTCTATGTCACCGGGGACGAGCCCTATACCGATCGCAGCGGCAAGCTCGACTCCCCGACGTCTAGAAATGCGTACGGCTACGTCCGCTATGCCTATCTTTTCCCGAACGGCTATGCCTCGAGCCGGGGCGACGGCGGCATGCTCTACAACGCGGATTACCCGATACCGCCGACGATCCAGTTCGCCTTCGCCCGCTCGTCGGCGTACAACCGCTCCTATTTCGATCCCGACAACACCTACGAACCCTGGACCTCGGGGCCCGACGGCACGCCGAACTATCCCAGCCTCGACAGTCGCAACGAATGGGAGAATGCGCCATACGATCCCACTCGCAGCAACATCGGCACGATCGACCTGACCGGCAACCGGCGTGAACGAGGCAACGGTCAGGAGTTCTACTTCACCGACGGCATGGACGCGGCCCACCTGACCTACTACAACGGTCGGCGTTGGGAGAAGGTCGGCGGAAGTGCCAGTTCAGCCGCGGACCAATTCCTCGCAATCCAGTATTTTCCGGCCACCTTCTACATGCCCGACACCTGGTCGCCGCCGGCCGATTTCGGCTGGACGGGCGCCTACGACAAGGCGCGGGACGACGCCACGGAGGCCGACTACCAGCCCACGCAGGGCCGTGATCCATCGGGTGACGCCACGCTCAAGCGCTACAAGCTGGTCCGCGGCAATTTCAGTTCGGACGCCGCCTACGCTCGCGCCATGACCAACTTCGCCAACTGGTTCACCTATTACCGCAAACGCAATCTGGCCATCCGCGGCGGCGTCACCGCGGCCTTCGACCGGATCGGCAACGTCCGGGTGGGCGCCTGCACCATCAACGAGGCAAACCAGCGGGTCGCCAGAAACGACTTCGACCGGCTGGAGATGCTCGAACTCACAGACGATACGGATCGCTCGTCATTCTATGAGTCGATCTACGACATGGACTTCTATCAGGCACGGGGCACTCCGAACCGCCCGGCGCTCTATTATCTCGGCCGTGAACTGGAATCCAACACCGACATCATCCAGTCGCCCTGCCAGCGCAACTACGCGCTCCTGTTCACCGACGGGTTCAACAGCGGCACCGTCTCCGGGATCGGTAACGTTGACGGAAAATATGGCAGCAGCGACGGCGCCTCCCCTATTCCCGACACCTACAGCAATACCATCGCCGATATCGCCATGCGGTTCTACAAAGAGCTCGACCCGCCGAACGCCGTCGATGTCGACAACCAGCTCGCCGTGCCGGCCGGCTGTCCGGAGGACCCGACGCTGGACTGCGAACCGAGTCTTCACATGTCCACCTTCGGCGTGACCCTCGGTCAGCAGGGCGTGATGTTCGACAACCGCGACGACTACGGCCCGGAGAACGCCAACCCGTTTGCCTCTCCGCCACCCTGGTATCGTGACCAGAGCGATGACCGGATTTCGGGTAGCAGCCTTCCAGTGGGCGGCATCTCCGAAATCGACGATCTCTGGCACGCGGCGATCAACAGCCGTGGCGCCTTGCTCAACGCCGCCTCGCCCCAGGAGATCGCGACCCGGTTCACGGCTGCATTGAGCCAGATCCTCGGCCGCGGCGAGACGCTGACCAATGCCACGGGGGACAGCCGCGCGCTGACCACGGATTCCAGGGTCTTTCAGACCCGCTACCGCACCACCGACTGGAGCGGTGACCTGATCGCGTACAAGGCCGTCGGCGGCGATACCACCACCGGAGGGCGTGACTGGAACGCCGCGGCCGGTCTGGCCGGCTTCTCCGAAGACGGTGACGACACCCGCACGATCATCACCGCACTGCGCGACGGGACGGCGCCGGCCGATGTCAACGGCCGCCCGTTCACCACCGAGACCGTGGGCAACGGGCGTGTCGCCAACCTGAGTGATGACGAGATCCGCTACCTGCGCGGCGATCGTCGCCTCGAGCAGTCCAACGGCGGTTCGCTGAGAGACCGGCCCGGTGCCGGTGCGACCGGCGGCACGAATACAGTGCTCGGCGACATCATTCATTCCGTCCCCGAATACGTCGGCACGCCGTCGCCGATCGCCTATGCGGGGCCGTGGCGGGACGAACTGTACCCGGGCCAGAGTATGGCCGAGAACGATGTCCCCTATTATTCCGCTACGGACGACGACTCGTTCGTCAGGCGCATGCAGTCGCGTACACCCATGGTCTACGTCGGCGCCAACGACGGCATGCTCCACGGCTTCGATGCCGCCACGGGTGCCGAACGACTCGCCTTCATGCCCAATGAAATCCTGCACATAATCGGCAGCGGAACCGGCGTGACCAGCCCGCAGTACGGGCATCAGTCCTACGTCGACGGCCAACTCGCCTCGGCCGATGTATTCTACGGCAACGCTTGGCACAGCGTGCTGGTCGGGGGGCTGCGCAACGGCGGGCGCAGCATCTATGCACTGGACATCAGCTCGCCCGCGCGATTCAGCGAGGCGAATGCCGCCGAGATCGTGCGCTGGGAATTCACCCACGACCAGCTGGGACAAACCTTCGGCGAGCCCGTAATAGCTCGATTACACGGCGCGAGCGGCGATGATACGAAGGGCCGGTGGGCCGCGATTTTCGGCAACGGCTATAACAGCGACGATGCCGGGGCCTCCCTGTTCGTCGTCGATATTGCCGATGGCAGCCTGATAACACGCCTGTCCACTGGGGCAACGGCCGGGGACGATCAACCCAGCAACGGCCTGTCCAGTCCCGCGGTACTGGATATCGACAACGACCGAGTCGCCGATTACGTATATGCCGGCGACTTTCAAGGCAATCTCTGGAAATTCGATCTGACCGCCGCCAACGCCACCAGCTGGACGGCCGAGCGGCTGTTCCGAGCCAGGCGTGGCTCCGACAGCGGCGAAGCACAACCGATCACCGCTGCGCCCGTGGCCCAGCGCCACCCCTATGGCAAGAGTTTCGGCGCGATGGTCTATTTCGGCACCGGCCAGAACATCGTGCCCCTGAACAACGAAGACGAGCGCACACCGAGTAGCCTCTACGGTATCTGGGACCCTGCGGTCGTCGGTTACAGCGCCCCGCAAGGCCTGCCCGCGCAGGCCGTCGGATGGCGCGTGTCTCGCAGCCAACTCGTGACACAGAATGTCACCGGCGAACGCACCGGAGCCGATGACACCGTGTACCGCACGCTGAGCAGCAAACCGGTCGCCTATGTGGCCGAAGACGACACGTTCGGCGCCCGAGGCTGGGCACTGGATCTGCCCGCCGAGTCGGGAGAGGCCGCGCTGAGTCCGCCGGATATCAACCTGCGGGAATCGCGTGCCGAGTTCGCGACCACGGTCATCGACCCCGAGACCTGCACACTCACGAGTTCCGGGTTTCTCTTGGCGGTCGACCTCGCCACGGGCGGGACCCCCGGCAACTTCGTCTTCGATGTCAATGACAATGGCCGCATCGACAGCGGCGATGACCTCGCCGTCGGCGCGGAGGACACCGTCGTTGCCGCAGGCATGGCGTTCGAGAGCGGATCGGTCGGTGAACTCGCCCGTTTCATCGACCGGGACAACAGCACGATCGAGCTTCGCGGGCTGACGACCAACGACGCGCAGATCAACATGCCGGTCAGCGACACGCTGTTCAGCGGCAGGAGAACTTGGCGTGAGATCCGTGATTGATCCCTTTATCGCAAGCGGCCGATCCCTGAGTCAGCGCACGCGCTCTAGACTGCCGACAAGCGGCCGTGGATTCACCCTGATCGAACTGATGATCACGGTGGCGATCGTCGGCATCCTCGCGACCATCGCCTACCCCCTCTATACCGATCAGGTTCGCAAGTCCCGCCGCGTGGATGCGAGAAGTCTCGTGCTGCAGGCGGCGAATCGCGAGGAACAGATATACACCGCCAGGAACGCATATGTCAGTGGCATGGATGCGCTGGGCCTGTCCGAGGTCACCGACAACGGTGCCTACAAAGTCACTGCAACCGCCACGGGAAGCGACGACCAAGGCTATCGCATAACCGCAACGGCCGTCGCCGCCAAGGGCCAGGACCAGGACACCTGCCGGACGTTGAGCGTCGACGAATCGGGCCGGCGAACGGCATGGACGGGAGCCGGGCTCGGCAGCGGAACCGACGTCTCCGACGAATGTTGGTAGCGCTCAGTCCGCCGAACCGCGCCGCTGGTCGCGACCGCCGAATATCATGTCGACACCAAGCAGAATGGCGCCGAGCACGATGGCGCTGTCGGCGACGTTGAACGCGGGGTAATGCCAGCCCTGGATGTGAAAATCCACGAAGTCGATGACGTGGCCCCGGGTCGCGCGATCGATGGCGTTGCCGAGCGCACCGCCCAGAATCAGCGCCAGCGACGCCGCGACCAGCCGCTCGCCGTGGGGGTGGCGCCGCATCCAGATCAGGATGCCCACGGAGACCAGCACGCTGAGTGCCACGAACAGCCACGGGGTGGCGCCGGCGAATATGCTGAACGCCGCCCCGGTGTTGTGCATGAGCGTGAGATTGAGCCAGTCGAAGACCGGGATGCGATCGTATAGCGCCAGGTTATTGACCACCAGCTGCTTGGTGATCTGATCGGCCACGATGAGCACGGCGGACAGCCACAGCCAGTGCGCGTTCTGCAGCTGGAAGCCCCGCTCGTGGGTCACGGCCTTTTCGGAGGAAGACGTCATGATGATCGGCGCTCTTGCAGGCACGCGCGCACGCGGTCGACGTCGCGGTGCATCTGGTCGGTCAGCGCCTCGAGCGAATCGAAGCGCACTTCTTCACGGATGAACGACTCAAAGGATACGTCAACCCGCTGCCCGTATAAATCGCCCTCGAAATCGAGCAGGTACACCTCAAGCAGCGGTTCGCGCCCGTTGACCGTGGGCCGCACGCCGAAACTCGCGGCGCCGCTTCGACGCGTGCCGTCGGCCAGCCCGACCTGTACCGCGTAGACACCGTAGCGCGGTGCAGGCCGACGGGCCAGCCGGATGTTGAGGGTCGGGAAACCGAGCGTACGCCCCAGACGTTCGCCGGTAACCACCCGACCACTCACACGATAGCTGTGGCCGAGCAGGCACGCGGCCTGATCCGGCCGGCCGTCGGCGAGCGCGCGTCGCACCCGGGTGGAACTCACGCGGGCGCCGTCCACACAGATCTCCGGCAGCGGCGCGATGTCCACGCCGCGCTGCGCAGCATGGGTCCGCAGCAGCGCGACATCGCCCGTACGGCCCTGGCCGAAACGGAAATCCTCGCCGACGAGAATATGGCGCGCGTCGAGCCGCCGTTCGAGCAGATCCGTGATGAACCTGTCCGCAGACATCGCCGCGAATTCGGCATCAAAACGTGCGCAGGCAACGATGTCCACGCCCAGCGCGCGGGCGTCCTCGATCTTCTCCCGCAGCGACGACAGCCGCGCGGGCGCGCCGTCCGGATCGAAAAAGGCCCGTGGCATCGGCTCGAACGTCATCATCACGCTCGGCAGCTGCAGTGCTCTCGCACGCTCGCGCAGGCGGGCGATGATCGCCTGATGGCCGAGATGCAGGCCATCGAAGTTGCCGATCGTCAGCACGCAGCCGCCGGGCAGCCTCGCGCAGCGCTGGACCGAACGGATCACGCGCACGATCAGCGCTCCGCCGGCAGGGCGAGATGACGCGGCCGCACCCCGGCGAGCGCCAGGACGAGGAAATAGACGCCGATACCGGCGCCCACCCAGGCGAACAGCCAGCCGACGCGCTGCAGCGCCGCGCGCCCGACCCACACGTCCAGATCCGCGGCGCCGTAGACCAGCACCGCCGCCATCGCGGCGCAGCCCAGCAGCACACGCAGTGCCAGCCAGCGCCAGTCCGAGCCCGGCGTATACACCCGGTCCCGGCGCAGATAGCGGTACAGCAGTCCGGCATTGACGAACGCGCCGAGCGAGGTCGCCAACGCCAGGCCGGCATGGGGCGCGGGCAGGCTCAACGCCGTGAACGCCCCGACGAACAACAGATTCATGGCCATCGCGCTGACCATCGAAATCACGCCGCAGCGGACGGGCGTGCGCGAGTCTTCGCGCGAGAAAAAGCCGGTCACCAGCACCTTGACCAAGGAAAACCCCATGAATCCAAACGCATAGGCCATGAGCGCGTACTGACTCATCAGCGCATCATGACCGGTGAAGGAACGATAATTGAACAACGTGGCCACCAGCGGCCCGGCCAGCACGAACAGGCCGATCATCGCCGGCAGCCCCAGCAGGACGATCATCTTCAGCGCCCAGTCCAGCGTATCCGAGAAAGCCGCTGCCGATCGGCTCGCATGGCGCGCGGACAGGTTCGGCAGGATCACCGTCGCGATCGCGATCGAGAACACCCCCAGCGGGAACTCCATCAGTCGGTCCGCGTAGTAGAGCCAGCTGACGCTGCCCGAGGCCAGAAACGACGCCACGATCGTATCAAGCATGAGGTTGATCTGGGCCACCGACGAACCGAACAGTATCGGCAGCATTAGTGACAGAATGCGGCGAACCTGTGGATCGTGCCAGCCCCAGCGCGGACGCGGGAAATGCCCCAGCCGGGCGAGAAACGGCAGCTGGAAGGCGAGCTGGACCACCCCGGCGATCAACACGCCGATCGCCAGCGCGATCTCCGGGCGAGCGAACCAGGGCGCCAGTCCGATCGCGACACTGATCAGCGACAGATTGAGCAGCACCGGCGTGAACGCCGGCACCGCGAACTGACCGTAGGTGTTGAGAATACCGCCCGCGAACGCCGTCAGGGAGATGAACAGCAGATAGGGAAAGGTCAGCCGCAGCAGATCCACGGCGAGATCGAACTGCTCCGTCGCGCCGGCGAACCCGGGCGCGAATAGATAGATCAACAGCGGCGCGCCGACGATGCCGACCACGGTCACACCAATTAGAATCACGCCGAGCGTGCCCGCGACAACGTTGATCAGATCCTGTGTGGCTTCGGTCCCGTCGCGGCTTTTCGTCGACGACAGCACTGGCACGAAGGACTGGGCGAACGCGCCCTCCGCGAACAGCCGACGCATGAAATTGGGGATCTTGAAGGCGACGAGAAACGCGTCCATGCCCGGCCCGGCGCCGAACAGGATCGCGAACGCCATGTCGCGCAGAAACCCGAACACACGCGAAGCGAGCGTCATCACGCCGACCACGCCCGTGGATTTCGCTAACGACGATGCCATCACTCAAACCGTGAACCGCAGAATGCGGCGCACTATAGCGGCAACCGCCCCCGCACTAAAGGCGACCGTTTCGAAAAGTTGACAACGCGTCCCCGAATCACAATAATCGCGCGCCTGACAACGATTCATCCGACCGATTTCTCAGGAGCTGTCCGTGGCGAATTCTGCCCAAGCCCGCAAGCGCGTCCTCCAAGCCGTCACCCGTCGTGAACGCAACATGGCGCAGCGCTCGTTGGTGCGTACCCATATCAAGAAGGTCCGCAAGGCGATCGCCGCCGGTGACTCCGCCGACGCCATGGCCGCCTTCAAGGCCGCGGTACCGATCATCGACCGCATGGCCGGCAAGGGCCAGATCCATCGCAACAAGGCCGCGCGCCACAAGTCGCGCCTGAACGCCCAGATCAAGGCCCTCAGCCAGCAGGCCTGAGAAACGGACAAGATCGGGGGCGATCCCCGACGCGGCCAGTATCGAAAAAGCCCGCTCGCGCGGTAATGCCGTTCACTTAAGCATTGCAGGTCAGGCGGAGCTTGCCGAGAATCCGGCTTTCACGTGTGGAAGC
>NZ_AYKF01000114.1 GCF_003732545.1 Salinisphaera orenii subsp. halophila YIM 95161
CGAACACGCAATTTACGCGCCGTGCAGCTCTTGCTGGGACATACGAAGCTGGAAAGCACGGTGCGCTATCTGGGCATCGAGGTCGATGATGCGCTCGAGATGTCGGAGCAGACAGAGGTATGAAGGGCATCGCTGCCGAACGAGTTAGCTCTAGGCTCGTTCGGCGCGTACGCCTACCGGCCAGAAGCCGCCGTCGTGATAATCGATTCGGGTGGTTTCCAATGATGCTGGACACTCTGGATGGGTGCGCTACGCGATAGCAGGGTATGTTCGAGGCCCGGCTCGGAGTGCTGCTTTGGATTCGAAGAAAGCCTGTAGTCGCAGAACCAATCGACGACTACAGGCATGTTCTTATCAGGCGGCGAGTTTCCCGCCAGGGCCGAAGAACTCGTAATGCAGATCCTGTTCAGGCACGCCGCGTTCTCGCAGCAGGGCATGAACATGCTCGAGCATTGGTGTCGGGCCGCAAAAGTAATAGGCCGCTAGCTGTTCACCGACCATCTCGTCGAGTAGCGTTGCGTCGATCAGGCCCTCACTGTCGTGCAGCCCGGCGGCGCGATCGGCCTCGCGAGGCGCGTCGTAGCGCACATGAACGCTGAGGTTCGGGTGCTTGGTCTTCAGCACCTTCAATTCGTCCGAAAAAGCTTGGACGGCGCCGTTGAGCGCACCTTGAATAAAAATGATCGGACGCGTGTTGTTCGAGTTTTCAACGGCGGCGTGCAGCATCGAGATGATGGGCGTTACCCCCACGCCGCCGGCGATGAACACCAGCGCCGTATGATCGTTATCAGGCATTTCGAGCGTGAACTCGCCACAGGGCGGGCTGAGCTCTACGCGATCGCCGGCATAGATGCGATCGTGCACGTAATTCGAGAAGATGCCGTGCGGTGCCTCCTCCGCGGCTGCGGGCTCGCGCTTGACGCTGATGCGGTAGTAATCGCTGCCAGGCGGATTCGAAAGGCTGTAATTGCGCATGACCGTCTGGCCATTCGCGAGAGTCGCACGAATGGTTATGTACTGCCCCGGCGCATGGGCAGCTAACGGTTGGCCGTCCAGCGGCTTGAGATAGAATGACGCGATGTTGTCGCTGCTTTTCTCGCGCCGATCAACGATGAACGACTTGAAGCCGTGCCAGCCGTATACCGCGTCCTGGGTGCTGTAGATCTGTTTCTCGCGGGCGATAAATATGTCCGCCAGTACGGCGTAAGCCGCTGCCCATGCGTCGATGATGTCGTCGGTCGCGGCTTCGCCGAGCACTTCGCGAATCGAAGCGAGAAGGTTGTCGCCGACGATCGGATAATGCTCGGGCTGGATGCTCAGCGATGCGTGCTTCTGTGCGATCAGTTCGACGGCGTCGCCGAGCACGGCCGGGTTATCGATATGCTGCGCATACGCCAGGATCGCGCCGGCCAGAGCGCGCTGCTGGCTGCCCGAGTGCTGGTGCGCCGGGTTGAAATAGTCACGTACCTCCGGATTGACGCGAAACATCCGTTCGTAGAAATGCCGTGTCAGCGTTTCGCCGTGCGCCTGCAATACCGGTACCGTCTGTTTGACGATCGATTTTTGTTGATCCGTAAGCACCGTTGTCTCCAAATAGGTGAGTGACATGCCAATTAATAATTGGTATGTTAGTTACCGAATTAAGAAAGTCAAGCCGTCATGCAACTGACCACACATACGGACTATTCCCTGAGGCTGCTGATCTATCTGGCGGTTCGAAAAGAGGGCATGCCGGCGACGGTTCAGGCGGCGGCCGATCGCTATCGTATTTCTGCGAACCATATGGCGAAGGTGGCTCAGACCCTTGTGCTATATGGCTATATCCACAGCCAAAGAGGCCGCGGTGGTGGGCTGTCGCTCGCAAAACCGGCGAGCCAGATCAATATCGGTGCGGTGGTTCGTCGTACGGAAAATCTCAGGCTGCTCGAATGCTTTGGCCCGAACTCGACCTGTCCGATCGATCCCGCATGCCGGTTGAAGAATATTCTGGGCCGCGCGCAGACCGCGTTTCTTGAGGTGCTCGATGAGTATTCGCTGGATGCCCTCGTAACCAACGAAGACGAATTACGGATGTTGCTCGGCGGCGCGTAAGCGCCACGGCGGTTTCGATTCACACCAGGCGGGAGCAGACCATGAGCCAAACACCGGGACAAAAGCGCAAGGAACTGACACCGGATGCCGAGCAGGCGTGGCGAACGTTCAGCAAGGCGGTATTTGCCGAGGGCGAACTCGATGCCAAGACCAAGCAGCTGATTGCCGTCGCTGTGGCGCACGTTACGCAGTGTCCACACTGTATTGAGGCGCATGCTCCGGCGGCCAAGCGAGCCGGCGCGACCCAGGGTCAGGTCATGGAAGCAATCTGGGTGGCCGCAGAAATGCGGGCCGGCGGCGCTGTCGCGCATTCACATCTTGCGCTGGATGCGTACGACAGCGCACCGGATGACGGCTAGATGTACGGCGCCTTGAAAGAACTGTTGGGTATCGAACATCCGATCCTGCTGGCGCCCATGGGCAACGTCTCAGGCGGTGCGTTGGCGGCTGCCGTGAGTCATGCGGGCGGTCTCGGCCTGATCGGCGCGGGTTACGGCGATGCGGACTGGTTGGATCGTGAATTTCAGAAAGCAGGCGAAGCGAGGATCGGTGTCGGCTTCATAACCTGGGCGCTGGCGCGCAATGCGTCTCTGCTTGATCTGGCGCTCGCCTACGAGCCCGAGGCGGTGATGTTCTCGTTCGGCGATTGCACGCCATTTCTACCCGCGGTGCGCAAGGCCGGTGCGAAGATTATCTGTCAGGTCCAGACGTTGGCGCAGGCGCGTGGTGCCGCGGCTGCCGGCGCGGATCTGATCGTGGCCCAGGGTGCGGAAGCGGGCGGGCACGGTGGGACACGGTCCACATTGACCTTGGTTCCGGCCGTCGTGGACGCCGTGGCGCCAACGCCGGTCGTCGCTGCCGGCGGTATCGCCGACGGGCGTGGACTGGCTGCCGTATGCATGCTCGGGGCTTCGGGTGCGCTGATTGGCACGCGGTTTTTTGCCAGCGAAGAGGCGCTGGGCCATGCCAACGCGAAACGCTGTATTGTCGAAAGCCAAGGCGATGCAACAGTAAGAACGCGCGTGTTCGATATTGTGCGCGGCTATCCTTGGCCGGTGCATATCACCGGTCGCGTGCCGCTCAACCGCTTCTCGGAGCAGTGGCATGGGCGTGAAGATGCCTTGTCTGCCGATCTGGCCCATCAGCAGATACGCTACCGCGAAGCCGAAGCCGCGAACGATACCGATACCACGGTTGTGTTTGCCGGCGAGGCTGTGGATTTGATCGATACCATCGAGCCGGCGGCAGCGATCGTCGCGCGGCTCGCAAGCGAGGCGTACCGGCTGATGGGCATTCCTTCTACATCCGACGCGAAAATTGGGAGCGTGCGATGAGCCAGACATTCAAGGTTGGCGATCATGTCGCCTGGAATTCCGAGGCCGGTCAGGTCAGCGGTCGTATCACCAAGGTCCATACGCGCGATTTCGAATACAAGGGCCATATGCGGCGTGCGTCCGTCGACGAACCGCAGTATGAGATCGAAAGCGACAAGACCGATCATATCGCGGCTCACAAGGAATCCGCGTTAACGCGGATCGAGTAAAACAGCGCCGTGTCGAGTTCTGTCTTCTATACCGTCGGCCATTCGACGCGTACGCAGGAAGAGTTGATCGATCTGTTGGGCGTGGGCGGGGTCGATCATGTTGTTGACGTGCGAGCCATGCCGTGTTCGCGCACCAATCCGCAGTTCAATCACGATGTCTTCGCGATGAGACTCGCGGCCTCGGGTATCGGCTATGACCATAGCGAGGCACTGGCCGGGCTGCGCAAACGTTCGAAGACGGTCGCCGACGAGATCAACGGCTTTTGGCGCAACCGCAGCTTTCATGACTACGCGGATTACGCGCTGAGTACGCGCTATCAACAAGCGATCGAATCATTGATCGAACTGGGCCAATGCCATGTCTGTGCGCTCATGTGTGCCGAAGCCGTATGGTGGCGCTGTCATCGACGCATCATTGCTGATCACTTGCTCCATCGCGGCGAGCGCGTCTGTCATCTGATGAACAAGGATCGTATCCAGCCCGCCGAGATGACGTCGGCCGCACGTACCGGCGACAACGGCATGTTGATCTACCCCGCGGCCGAGTGAGTATCGGGCGGTTTCGCTAGTGCGCTAGATCGGCGATACGGCTACGTAAATGCCGAGCGACTGCAATCTAATGGGCGGCTGGGGTACCGAGCGTTGCGTCCGGTCGAACGCCTGCCTACCCTGTGTCGTCGAGGCCACGACCTCTCCCAGCTATGGGCCGGAAACGACCGGGACGACCCGGCACCGCAGGAGAGACGCGTGCCCTGGATCATATTGTTCGCTGCCGGCCTGTTGGAGATCGTCTGGGCGTTCTCAATGAAGCAATCGACCGGCTTTTCCCGACTCACCCCGTCGGTCGTAACACCCGTTGCGATGGTGGCCAGTTTTGGTCTGCTGGCGATTGCGATGCGCACGCTGCCGCTTGGCACGGCCTATACGATATGGACCGGGATCGGCGCGGTGGGCGCGTTCTTCGTGGGCGTGTTGGTGCTCGGAGAATCGGCAAGCACACTACGCATTCTGGCGCTGATCCTGATCGTGGCTGGTCTTGTTCTGATGAAACTCGCGTCCGAAGGATGATCTATCGCTGAGACGCGGATGGCTGCTCCGTCTTCTCATCGGATTCGGCGAGTGATTCCAGCGTTTCGGTTAAATTCAGCCTTCGTATCGCGCTGATCGCCACCTCCAGCGCGCCTTCGCCGCAAAGCCCGGAGATTGAAGCGTCCTCGTAGCCGGCCAATGCGGCGTCGATACAGGCATCGCGTACGCCCGCAGCGATGGTAAGTTCATCCTGGCTCATGGCTAATTCCTTGCGCGAGTCGTACCTACCGGCGGCGGGCTTCGGGTTGATCGCGTACCTCGAGCACACGCAGCTTGAGCGTGTCGCCGCCCGGCACCTGCCACTGGATCATCTGGTCGACCGCAAGACCGAGCAAGGCGCTACCCACCGGCGCGAGTATCGATACCTTCCCTGGGCTGCCGTCCATATCCTTCGGATAGACGAGCGCAAGCTCGAAACGCTTCCCGCTATCGACGTTTTCGAACGCGATGGTGGAATTCATCGTCACCACATCGGCCGAGATTTCGTCGGAGGCTACAACATGAGCACGCGCGAGTTCAGCCCGCAACTCGGGTATGCCGGGCACGCTGTCGCCGGTTTTTTCGAGCAACGCGTCGATACGTTCGTAATCGGTTTCGGTAACGATGATCGGTGGCTGATCCATGAGACTATCCGAAGCTTGTCGCGCTATCAGCGCGACTTTATGAGTGGGTCAACCAGTTATTAAAGCATAGTACAGGCGGTGCCGGAACAAGGCATCGACAGGCAGTATCGCGGGCGCCGATTGGTTCCGATCCGTCGGGTTTCGACCGCTGGGGCTGCCATGAGCAGGCTTGCCGAGCGACAACCTTCCGCTAGGTTAGCTACCGGGCAAGACGAAGCCGTCTTCATGCATCCCGCGCCGATGCGCGGCGATCACGGCGGCGCGATCGATATAGCCCACGAGTTTGCGATCGTCCGCACGGCTGACGACCGGCAGACGGCCGATATCGTGATAGAGCATTCGGCGTACGGCTTCACGCACTGTTTCGTCGGGATAGGCACGAACGACGTCGGTTGTGCATATCGTATGCGCGGTCAACGGATCGGCCACCGTTTCTGACTGAGCGCGGAGCACATCGCTGCGTGTGAGGATGCCGACCAGGTTGTTGTCGGCGTCGACAACAACCAGTGCATCGCTATGGCTTTGCGCTTCGGTTTGGAGCCCCAGGCGGGTCGCGACCGAAGCCAGGGGCGCGCTCGCGTCGATCGGCTCGAAATGCGTCTGCATTACCGAAGCGATGTCGGCTCGCTCGAGCGGATCAACCTCGAATTCCTGGTTCACGCGCAAGCCGCGGCGCGCCAGTTTCTCGGTCATGATCGTGGTGCGCATGTAGAGAATGCTTATTCCGGTCGCGATCACGCAGACCAGCATCAGGGGCAGTATCGCGTCGTAGTTGCGGGTGATCTCGAAGGCGAAAACGATAAGCGCGAACGTGGCGCGGGAAGCAGCGGCGAACAACGCCGCCATGCCAACCAACGCAAACGCCGCCGGCTCGAGCGGGGCGCCCGGCAATAGCGCGTTACCCACGATGGCGAACAGCGCGCCCAGCGCCGCGCCGGTCATGAACATGGGCGCCAGCAGCCCGCCTGACGTGCCCGAACCCAACGATACGAGCAACGCTGCGGTCTTGAATACGGCGATCGACAGCAGTGCGGCGACCGCGAACTCATTGTTGAGCACGCCCGTGATCAGGTCGTAGCCCACGCCCAGCACCTCGGGTGCGAACAGCCCGATCATGCCGAGGCCCAGACCGCCTAGGGCCGGGCGCCAGATATCGCCGATCGGCAGCGCCTCGAACGCGTCTTCGACCACGAACAGCAGCTTGCTGAAACCCACGGCAACGAACCCGATCAGGATCGCGAACAGGACATACGCCGGTGCGTTGAAGGGCAATCCGAAGTCCACGGCATCCATCGCGAACAGCGGGCCGTCGCCGATGAGGGCATGGCGCAACGCGGTGGCCACGGCCGTGGCGATGACCAGGGGTATGAACGAGCGTGGCCGAAACTCGAAAAGCAACAGTTCGATTGCGAGGATCACGCCCGCGAGCGGGGTGCCGAAGATCGCGGCCATCCCGCCGGCCGCGCCACAAGCCAACAGCACCTTGCGCTCCGCTGCCGTTGTAGAAACCACTTGTCCGAGCAGAGAGCCCAGCGCGCCCCCGGTCTGGATGATCGGCCCTTCGGCGCCAAAGGGGCCGCCGCTACCGATCGCGACGACCGTAGATATTGGTTTGAAGATCGCTACCCGCAGAGAGATACGGCTGTCGCTGGTCAGCACGGCTTCCATGGCTTCGGGGATGCCGTGGCCCTTGATCTTGGGCGAGCCATAGCGGGCCATCAGCCCGACAAGCAATCCACCGATGGCGGGCACGATGACGATCCACGCGCCAAGGTTATGGTCCGCGACGCTCGGCAGTTCAAACGAAACGGCTTGCATGAACGTGACGTTGAGCGCGAGCGCGATGAGGTTGAACAAGGCGTACGCGACCAGCCCCGCCAGCAAGCCGGCCACGCACGCAAGCACCGACATATGTACCGCGCGCAAACGTTCGTGGCGGCTCATGAAAGATTGATTGTTCACGGCGAGCGTAAGCAGAGGTTGAACGGATCGCAAATTCTGCCGGAGACTGATGTTGATTGCAGGTATTAATCGACAGATCGTAGCGTTGCGTTTTCTTATTAAAGGTAGGATTATTGGTTAATAGGTCATATAGGAGAGATCATGAAGTTGGCCCAAGTGTCGCGCGGCTCCCTCGTGGAGTTGGTGATAGACAGTCTTAGAGAAGCGATCGAAACGAAGCGGTGGCCCGTCGACGAACGCATTCCGACGGAGTCGGCTTTGTCCGCACAGCTGGGCGTAAGTCGGAATACGGTGCGAGAGGCTGTACGCGTGCTGGCGCATGTCGGCCTCCTTCAGGTCCGCCAGGGCGATGGCACTTACGTGCGCGCGCAATACGACCCGGGCGAAACGTTGCGCCGGATTGATCGAGCCGCCCTGCGTGATCGCATCGAAGTGAGGCTGACCCTGGAGGTCGAAGCCGCACGCTTGGCGGCCGCGCGACGCAATGATTCCGACCTGCGCGAGATGCGCTGCACGCTCGATGCCCGCCGCGACGCCGGCATGGATCTGTCTCAGCGCATCGATTACGACGAGCGATTTCATCACGCCGTAGTTGCCAGTGCGCGTAACAGTGCGCTCTCCGATCTTTACGCCTACTTCTTGCGCGCGATTCGGAACACGATTGAACGCACGGAGATCGATCTGGATCTGCCAGAGCCGACCCAGGCCGATCACGAAGCGTTACTGCAGGCGATCGAAGCAGGCGATGCAGAAGCAGCCGAGTCTGCGGCCCGACACCTCTTAACGCCGTCGCTGACGGCTCTGACATCCGAGCGTTAAACCATGCGTCGCTTTATCGATGGGTTCACCATGCTGTTGCTCGGCGCGATCGTGCTCGCCGCTTTTGTGCCCGCACGCGGCGACCCCGCGGACATGATGGGTGTGGCCGGGCAGGTCGCCGTCGCGCTGCTGTTCTTTATTCACGGTGCAGCGCTGTCGCGCGCGTCGGTGCTGACCGGCGCCGCGCACTGGCGGCTGCACCTGTTCATCTTCGCGATTACCTTCGTCTGCTTTCCGCTCGTCGTACTGCCCATATTGGGACTGGCACCAGTTTGGATACCACCCGAACTGGCACTCGGCTTTCTCTACCTTGGCGCCTTGCCTTCGGCGGTTTCTTCGTCGATAGCATTTACGGCAATGGCCGGCGGTAATGTGCCCGCGGCGGTCTGCAGTGCAGCGGCTTCGAATGTGTTCGGCATGATGATGACGCCGTTTCTGTTAATACTTCTTGCGCAGACTGCCGGCGGTGATGCATTCGCCGTGGGTGATGCCTTGCGGGATATCGTCGTGCAGCTTCTCCTGCCCTTTGCCGCGGGCCAGGCCATCAGGCCTTGGGTCGCCGACTTTATGGACCGGCATGAGGCACTGTCGTCACGCTACGACCAAGCAGTGATCCTGCTGATCGTCTACGCCGCGTTTTCGAAGTCGGTGGCCAGCGGACTGTGGCACGACCTGCCGCTGGCTGCGATTGCACTCGCAATTGGTCTGTGTGCAGTTTTACTCGCGGCCATGATCGGTATCGCAATGGGCTTGTCACGGAGACTTGGCTTCAACCTCGCGGACGAGACCGCAGCAGTATTTTGCGGCTCGAAGAAGAGCTTGGCGTCGGGTCTACCCATGGCGAATGTTCTGTTTGCCGGCAATCCAGCGCTCGGTATGATCGTGCTGCCCATCATGGTCTACAACCAGATTCAGATCGTGGTCGGTGCGTTACTGGCCAAAGCTTATGCGAAACGCTTGCGACGCCAGACGGTGAAGGAGCCGGACACATAAGTCTCGTGCGGTGCGCTTGTGTGAAGAACTTATCCAAGAGGTATGTCCGCTTAGGGTCGAAAGCCGCAACTCGATTGAACCAACGGATAATTACGCTAACAACAGGCGCGTTGTTTTTGTCGATCAACACGGAGCCCGTGCGTCTAGGACTTAGACCTGCGGCCAAAGACCCGGCCCAAAACGTATCCACGGTCTTTCAATCGTTTCAATCCCAGTTGTCGGCAGCACGAGGGAATCCCGTACCGGCGTACTGCCCGGCGATACGCCGAAACGTCGGCGCCAGAGCTGGGTACAGGGCACGATAAACCTCACGGTACAGGCAGTCGTAGCGGCGGCTGATGTTTGGATCCGGCTCGAAGCGCGTTCCGTCGCGGACCATGGCGCGGGCGGCCGCGGTGTGGTCGGGGTGCCAGCCGAGCCCCACGGCGGCGTTGATGGCCGCACCCAGGCCGCTGGTCTCGTGCGTGTGGCTGCGCTGCGCCGGCAGGCCGAAGACGTCGGCGAGGATCTGCATGGCGGCGTCCGATTGCGAGCCACCGCCGGCCACGCGCAGGCGCGTGACGGGCGTGCGGGTGCGGCGTTCGATGCGTTCGCGCCCGGCACGCAGGGCGTAGGCCAGTCCTTCGAGGATGGCACGGTAGACGTGGGCGCGGCCGTGAACGTCGGTGAAGCCCACGATCGCACCGCGGGCCTCGGGGCCCGGGTCGCGCACGCCGGGCGACCAGGTCGGCAGCACGAACAGGCCGTCGCTGCCGGGCGGGATCGGCGCGATGGCCTCGTCCAGCAGCGTTTCGGCGCTGCGGCGGGCGGCGGTCGCGGCTTGGACGGTGTCGACGGCGAATTCGTGCTTGAACCATGACACGAGCCAGAAGCCGCGATAGATCTGGATCTCGTCGGTGTAGGCGCCGGGCATGGCGGCCGGATAGGCGGGCACGAAGCGCGTGACCTCGCGATAATCCGCGCGGCAGGTGTTGAGCGTCGCGGTGGTGCCGAGCGACACGCAGGCGGTCTCCGGCGTGACGGCGCCGGCGCCCAGTACCTCGCAGGCCTTGTCGGCACCGGCCGAGAACACGGGCAACCGCGCGGGCAGGCCGAGCGCTCGCGCGGCCGCGTCGGTGACGTCGCCGAGCACGCCGCCCGGCTCGACCAGTTCAGGCATCTGCCCGTGCGTCGCCGCGATGGCACGCCATTTCCAGTCGCCCGTCTTCGCCCAGCGCCGGCGTCGATAGTCGAACGGTAGATAGCCGACCTGGGCAGCCACGCTGTCGCGCCAGCGCCCGGTCAGGCGATGAACCAGCCATCCGGACAGCAGCGGCATGCGCGCGGTTCGGGCATGCAGCGCCGGGGCATGCGCGGCCAGCCAGTTCGCCGGCGCGGCGCGCTGGAAGCGCTCGATCGTGCTGGCGAGGCCGAGCAGCGCGAAGACCGCGCGCCAGTGTCCCGGCAGCGCCGGCACGGTGGCGACCTCGCGCTGGTCCAGCCACGAGATCGCCGGACGAAGCGGCGTGCCGTCCTCGGCGGCGAAGACCGTGGTCGCTCGCTGTGTGGTCAGGGCGATGCCGGCGATGCGATCGACGGCCGCATGCGGTTCATCCCACAGCGCCCGGCAGGCCGAGACCGTGGCCTGCCAGAACACCTCGGCGTCTTGCTCGGCCCAGCCCGGCTCGGGGGCGTGGTACGGCGGCTCGATCGGGACCTGGGCGCGGGCACACAGCGTGCCGGCGGCGTCGAAGACGAGCGCCCGCACGCTCTGGGTGCCGACGTCGATCGCCAGCACGCGATCGCGCGCGCTCATGCCGGCGCGTGCACCGCGCGCCAGTGGGCGAGATAGCGCTCCCGCTCCTCGGCCCAGCGCGCGGCGTCCCAGCCCAGCGCGGCGCGGCACAGCGGCTCGATGGCCGCCAGCTCGGCCGCGCCGCCGTCGGGCAGCAGCAGGCCCGCGCGGGTCCGGCGCAGCATGAGATCGTCCAGATGCTCGACCGCCTCGAAGGCGAGCGCGCAGCGCAGCTCGCGCCGGCAGTAGTCGGTCACGCCCACCCGGGCCTCGTCGTCGGGCGCATCCGCGAGCCGCGCATACGCCGGGCCGTGGCGGGATACGCGGCGCCCCGCGGCATCCACCGCAACGCCCGGCAGCCGCTGCTGGACGATCGGCGACGCGGGATCGGCCACGGCCCGCCGCCCCAGCGCCTCCCCGACGCGGGCGAGCACCTCGTGCGCGGTCACGCGGAAGGTGGTGAGCTTGCCGCCGGTGACGGTGATCAAGCCGCGTTCGACGTCGATGGCCGACTCCCGCGATTCCTCGGAAGCCGATGCGCCCGGCTGCCCGGCCACCACCGGGCGCACGCCGGCATAGGCCGACAGGGCATCCGTCGCGGCGAGCTCACGGCCCGGAAAATAGTGCCGCGCCGCGGCGATCAGATAAGCCGACTCGGCTGCGCTCATCACCGGCGGCGCGTCCATCGGCGCGTCGTGATCGAGATCGGTGGTGCCGAACACCGTCGCGCCCTGCCAGGGCACGGCGAACAGCGGCCGGCGATCGTCCGGATGGAAGAGCGTGATCGCCTGCGCCACCGGCAGGGCGTGAAAGGGAAAGACGAAGTGCGAGCCCCGCAGCGGCCGCAGCTGCGGCGCCCCGTCGACCTGCGCGCGCAGCGCGTCGCTCCACGGCCCGGTGGCGTTGACCACCGCGCGGGCGCGGAGCGCGAACGTATCCCCCGTGATGCGGTCGGCCGCGCGAACGCCCACGACCCGGTCGTTGTCGAGGATCGGCGCTTCGGCGCGCACGTAGTTGGCGGCGGCCGCGCCGTGCGCGCGCGCCTCGATGAGCACGCGCAGGGTGAGCCGCACGTCGTCGGTCACGGCGTCGCGGTAGACGAAACCGCCGGTAAGCGCCTCACGGTTCAGATCCGGCATGCGCCAGGCGAGATCGTCCGGGCGCAGATAGCGCGAATAGCGCTTGCCGGCCATGAGGTCGTAGGCGGCCAGCCCGGCGCCGAGCTTCAAGCGCCCCGGCCGATCGTGGGCATAGACCGGCAGCAGGAAGTCCAGCGGGTCGACCAGGCCCGGCAGATCGCGCATCAGGCGCTGGCGCTCGCGCACCGATTCGCGGGTCAGCCGCCAGTCGCCGGCGGCGAGATAGCGCAGCCCCCCGTGCACGAGCTTGGACGACCAGCTCGACGTGCCCGAGGCGAAATCGTTCTGTTCGACGAGCGCGACCGACAGACCCGCGCGGGCCGCCTCCAGCGCCACGCCGGCGCCGGTGATGCCGCCGCCGACGATCACGAGATCGAAACAGCGCTCGGCGGCCGCCTCGGCGAAGTCCTCGCGCCAGCCTTCAGCCCACATGATCGTCCTCCCAGAGCTTGTGCGGGTTCATCATGCCCTCCGGATCGAGCTCGGCGAGCGCGGCCCGCATCAATCGCCGCCCCGAGGTGCCGGTTTCGGCGGCCAGATAGGGCGCGTGGTCGCGGCCCACACCGTGCTGGTGGCTGATGGTGCCGCCCCGGGCCACGATCGTCCGGCTGACATCGCGCTTGAGCCTGCGCCAGCGCTCGATGTCGGTGGCATAGTCGGGGCCGCGCCGCCAGATCACGGTCATGTACAGGCTGCAGCCGGCGGCATAGACGTGCGATAGATGGCTGAAGGCCAAGGCGCGCTCGCCGTGGGCGTGCAATGCCTCGTGGGCGGCCTGCTGCATGGCGCTCACGGTCGCGGTAGCGCGCGACCAGGGCACCGAGGTCTCCATGGTGTCCACGCAGTAGCCGGCCTCCCACAGGCCGTTGCGCAGATAGGCCCCGGCGAAGCGGCCGGCGGCCCAGGCGCGGCCGAGCGCGGTGCCCACCGCCACGCCTCCGGCCGCGCGGGCCAGCGCCAGCGCATCGGCACGCGCGCGCCCCGCCTCGCGCCGGCTACCGGTGACGCCGAACAGCATCATCACCGGCCGGTCGCCCAGGCGGCGCCAGCCGAGATAGCGGCGCAGCCAGGCGATGGCCGACTCGTGGCCGGCGATGCGCAGCTGGGTATCGGTCTCGTCGGCGTTGGAGACGCGCAGCATCGACACCGCCACCCCGGCCTGGCTGATCGCCCGCGCAGCGGCGAGCCCCGCCGCCCAGTCGCCGAAGAACACCGCGTGGAAGCGCTCGTGTTCGGGCGTGGGCGTGACGTGCACCCAGGCCTCGGTGAGCACGCCGAGCCGACCCTCCGAGCCCAGCACCAGCTGGCGCAGGTCCGGCCCGGCCGAGGAGGCCACGCGCCCGCCGACCTCGAGTTCGCCGCCCGGACAGGCCAGCCGCGCGCCGTGGAGACAGTGCTCGATGCGGCCGTAGCGCCGCGACTGCTGGCCGGCGGAGCGGGTCACGATCCAGCCACCGAGCGTGGAGTATTCGAACGACTGCGGATAGTGGCCGAGCACGAAGCCGTGGGCCCGCAGCTGGGACTCCACCAGCGGCCCGGGCGCGCCGGCGGCGATCCGCGCGAGCCGGTCGTGCGGGTCGATGCCCAGCAGCCGCACCTGGCGACTCATGTCCAGCGAGATCACCGGCCGGCCGTCATCGACCACCTGCAGGTGCCCGACCACGCTGGTGCCGCCGCCGTAGGGGATCACCGCCGCCCCCGCGCGTTCGGCCGCGGCCAGCACCGCCCGCGTCTCGGCGTGGTCGCGCGGCCGGGCGACCGCATCCGGAAACGGCCCGACCGCGCCGTGACGCAGTGCCGCCCAGTCGGCGAAGCTCTGGCCGTGGGCGTGGCGCAGCCGCGATTCGGCGTCCCGGTCCCAACCCGGCCTGGCCGGCAGCCGGGATGCCGGCACCCGCGCGCAGGCCGACGCCAGACTCGCATCGCCGCCGCGATCGCCCTCGCCCAGCCGCTGTGCGAGAAACGCCCGCGCCGCCGCCGGCAGCGGCGTCTCGCGGCGCGCCTCGCCCCAGCCGTTCCATCGCCGCATTGCCCGATCTCCACCGCTCGTGTGCCGTCGCGTCCAAGGCTATCGGATTCTGGAGTCACAACAATTGACTCGACGCGCACGGCCCGATCTCATGCCGACATGACACACCACGCCGCCACGACACCCCGGCCGACCGTCGCGGCCTCGATGCTGCGCTCACTGCACGGCTATCTCGCCGCCCGCGGCCATGATGCCGACGCCCTGCTCCGGGCCGCCGGGCTCGCCGCCCGCGATATCGCCGACGCCGAACGCACGATCGAGGCGCGCCACTACGAACGGCTGCTGCAGGCGGCGATCGCGGCCAGTCACAACCCGCTGCTGGGGCTGGAATTCGGCATGGCGGTCCACCCCGAACGCTGGGGCGGGATCGGCCGCCTGCTCGTGCACTGCGCCACGCTCGGCGAGGCGATCGCCTTCCAGACGCGCTATGTCCATCTCGTCAACGCCGCCGGCCGCACCACCATCAGCGAGCACGACGGCGAGACGACGATCGAATGGCGCGACGCAGAGCCCACGATGCCGGCGCTGGTGGAAGAAGCCTTCGCGGCCTGGGTGGGTTTCGCTCGCTGGGCCAGCCAGCGCGACCGGGCGCCGATCGCGATCAGCTTCCGGCACCGCGCGCAGGGCGATCCCGCCGTCTATCGGGCCTTTTTCCAGTGCCCGGTCCATTTCGAGGCGCCCGGCCATCGGCTGCGCTTCGACTCGAAGCTGCTTGCCGCGCCGCTGCGCTCGCCGGATGCCGTGCTCGCCACGGCGCTCGCGGCCCGGGTCGACACCCGCCAGGCCCGGTACGACAGCCATGCCCTGGTCGCCGCGCTGCAGGACTGGATCGCCGCGCGGCTGGCCCACGGCGCGCCCGGCCTGGCCGATGCCGCCGTCGCCATGAACCTCGGCGAACGAAGTCTGCAGCAGCGGCTGCACGACGCCGGCACCGGCTTTCGTCAATGCGTGGACGACACCCGCCGCCGGCTCGCCGAGCGGCACCTGCGCGACGCCTCGCTGTCGATCGGCGATATCGGCCTGCGGCTCGGTTTCTCGGAGCAGAGCGCGTTCCAGCGCGCCTTTCGTCGCTGGCACGGCCTGCCGCCCGCGGCCTGGCGGCGCCGGAACGGCTGAGCCGATCCAGAGCCTGTTGACCCTTCATGCGAGCCCGCGCCAAGCGCTTCCTGAAAATTGATTAGGGGCGGGAAGACGAGGCGTCGTGCGCGCCGCGCAGTCGTTCTGAACCAGCGTGCGACAACGCTGGATTGCCGCACGACAGCGCCTGCCCCGAAGGGTTGGGCCGCCCATGAAACAATCATGGGCGCGCTGCGGCGTTGCCAGTCTGGATCGTGGCTCGCCACGATCGGCGACCCGCACCTTGCCGCACACGATATGCGGCCTCCAACGCGGCGTTCGCAGGAAGTGTTGACAGGCCCTAGCCGAAGACCAGCCGCAGCAGCGGCAGGCCGCCGACCG
>NZ_AYKF01000115.1 GCF_003732545.1 Salinisphaera orenii subsp. halophila YIM 95161
CTCGTATGGAGCGTTAACAGGCCCTAGCGCTGCTCGTCCTGCTGCGCCTCGACCTCGCGCACACCCGGCACGAACAGCCGCGCGGTCCAGATGCCGACCTCGTAGAGCAGATAGACAGGCACGGCCAGAAGCGTCTGCGAGATGACGTCCGGCGGCGTCAGCAGCATGCCCACCGCGAATGCCGCCACCAGCACATAGGCGCGATAGCCGGCGAGCTGGCGCGGCGTGACGAAGCCGGCCCAGACGATCAGAAAGATCGCCACCGGCAGTTCGAAGGCCATGCCGAATGCGAGGAACATGCCGAGCACGAAATCCAGATACGCCGAGATGTCGGTCATCACCGCCACGCCCGTGGGCGCGACCGAGACGAAGAATCCGAACACCACGGGGAACACCGCATAGTAGGCGAACGCCATGCCGAGATAGAACAGGCCGGTGCTGGAGACCAGCAACGGCGTGACCAGCCGGCGCTCCTGAGCGTACAGCCCCGGCGCGATGAACATCCAGATCTGGTAGAGCGTCCAGGGCAGCGAGATCGCCACCGCCAGCAGCATGGACAGCTTGAACGGCGCCAGAAACGGTGCGGCGACCCCGGTCGCGATCAGGCTATTGCCCTCCGGCATGTGCGCGAGAAGCGGCCCGGAGAGAAACGTAAACAGATCGCGCGCGAAATAAGCCATCGGCACGAAAACGATGCCGATACCGATCACGATCCGCAGCAGGCGCGAGCGCAACTCGAGCAGATGCGCCATCAGCGGCTGTTCTTCCTCGCTCGGCGTCTGCTGGCTCATTCGCTGGGTCGATCCGTCTTCCGTGATCCGTCATCGGCGGTCGGCGCGGCACCGGCCGGTGCATCGCCGCGGTCGGCCGCTCCCGACCGCGCGTCGCCCCGGGCGACATCATCGTCGCTCGGCATGACTGAAGGCCGCTCGGGCGAAAGGGCGTCCTGTGCGGGCTCGATCGCCCCGCGCGTCTCCGACTCGATGCGCTCGCGCGTGCGCCGGACGTCGGCGCGCAGCTCGTCGACGCTGACCTCGCGCTCGAGCTCGCTGGTAATACCGCGCACATAGCCCTTGGCGCGCCCGACCCAGAGACCCAGCGTGCGCGCGACCACGGGCAGGCGCTCGGGCCCGAGCACGATCAGGCCGATCACGGCCAGTATTGTCAGTTCCCAGAAACCGATGTCGAACATTCGTGTGGCGCGAGGCTACTCGCGGTTCTCGCTCTCATCCCGCTTGGCGTTGCGCTGATGGGCGTCCTCGACCGGGCCGGTGTTGGGCTTGGTCTTGCCCAGTTCGTCAACGACCTGCGGGTCCTCCGGGCGCTTGCGGGCGTCCTCGGTGGTCTCGTCGTTCTCGTCGCCGTCCTTCATTGCGCCGCGAAAATCCTTGAGCGCCGAGCCGAGATCGCCGCCGAGGTTGCGCAGTCGCTTGGTGCCGAATATCAACACCACGATGACCAGAAGAATGAGCAGCTGCCAGATACTGATACCACCAATCATGATTACCTCGTCTGTTACTCGTGTCCGTCGGACGCCGGGCGGGCGGCCTTCTCCTCGATGCCGGACACGCCGAAGCGTCGTCCAAGTTCGGCTTGAACCGCAGCACTGTCGAGCCCGCGCGAGCCGAGCAGCACCATGCAATGAAACCACAAGTCGGCGACCTCGTGGATCAGATGGGCGTCGTCGTCCTCGGCCGCGGCCTCGACCACCTCCTCGGACTCCTCGCGGATCTTGGCGCCGATGCGCGCCACGCCGCCCGCATAGAGCGAGGCAGTGTAGCTGGTGTCGGGATCGGCCTCGCGCCGGGCGGCCAGCGCCGCGTCGAGCCGGCTCAGAATATCGTTGTCACTCATGCAGACCGTACATGTCCTGGGGATCGATGAGCACCGGGTCCCGGGTCACCCATTCGCCGTCGTCGTGGATCTGGAAGAAACAGGATTCGCGCCCCGTATGACAGGCCGCGCCGCCGATCTGTTCGATCCGCAGCAGCAGCGCATCGTTGTCGCAGTCCAGCCGGATCTCGACCACGCGCTGCCGATTGCCCGATGTCTCACCCTTGCGCCAGAGCTTGGCACGCGAACGTGACCAGTAGGTTGCAAAGCCGGACTCGACCGTCGCCGCGAGCGCGGCCCGGTTCATCCAGGCCAGCGTGAGCACGCGCTGGCTGTCCACCGACTGCGCGATCACCGGCGCCAGGCCGTGTTCGTCCCAGGCCACGTGCTCGAGCCAGGCCGGGCCGTCGGCGGATTCGGGGGATGAGCTGACGTCGTCGTTCACGATCTGTCGCGAGGGTGTTGAACAGGCGTCCATATTACGCGCATCGTGCAGCGAACACAGCGTCCGATGTGCGCCTGCAGGCTGTTGCAAGCGGACAGGGCCCGTTCTACTGTTGCGCGGCATGAAGATCATCATCCTGGGGGCGGGCGAAGTCGGTGCGACACTGGCGGAGAATCTCGCGCACGAATCCAACGACGTCACCGTCGTCGATACCGACCAGTCGCTGCTGCGTCCGCTCCAGGATCGGCTCGATATCCAGGCGGTGCAGGGCTATGCCTCGCATCCCGACGTTCTGCGCAATGCCGGTGCCAACGACGCCGACATGATCATCGCGGTCACGGCGACCGACGAGACCAACATGATCGCCTGCCAGATCGCCTACACGCTGTTCCACACGCCGACCAAGATCGCACGCATCCGGGCGGCCGAGTATCTGCTCGAGGATCGGCTGTTCCATCAGGATGCGATCCCGATCGACATGACCATCAGCCCGGAGCAGCTGGTCACCGACTACATCAAGCGGCTGATCGAGTATCCGGGCGCGCTCCAGGTGGTGGACTTCGCCGACGGCAAGGTGCAGGTCGTGGGCGTCAAGGCCTACTACGGCGGGCCGCTCGTCGGCCAGGAGCTGCGCACCCTGCGCGAGCACATCCCCGACATCGACACCCGCGTGGTGGCGATCTATCGGCGCGGCAAACCGCTGATCCCGGAAGGCGACACCATCATCGAGGCCGATGACGAGGTGTTCTTCGTCGCCGCACGGCGGGACATCAAGAAGGTGATCGGGGAACTGCGCAAGCTCGACCGGCCGGTCAAGCGGGTAATGATCGCCGGTGGCGGCAACATCGGCCTGCGGCTGGCGCTGGCGCTGGAAAACCACTGCCAGGTCAAGATCATCGAGAACAATCAGGCGCGGGCCGGCTGGCTCTCGGAGAAGGTCAACCGCTCGATCGTGCTCAAGGGCGACGCCGCGAACGAGTCACTGCTGGTCGAGGAGAACATCGAGCACGTCGACGTGTTCTGCGCGATCACCAACGACGACGAGGCCAACATCCTCTCGGCCATGCTGGCCAAGCGCCTGGGCGCGCGCAAGGCGATGTCGCTGATCAACCGGCTGGCCTATGTGGACCTGATCGAGTCCTCGGGCACCCAGATCGACATCGCGATCTCGCCCAAGCAGTCCACCATCTCCGCCCTGCTGGCGCACGTGCGCCGCGGCGACGTGGTTCGGGTGCACACGCTGCGGCGCGGCGCGGCCGAGGCGATCGAGGCCATCGCCCACGGCGAGCGGGCCGACTCGCGCGTGGTCGGCCGGCGCATCGACGAGATCAAGCTGCCCCCGGGCACGACCATCGGCGCGATCGCACGCGGCGACGACGTCCTGATGGGCCATCGCGACACGGTGATCGAATCCGGCGATCACGTCATGCTGTTCATCGTCGACAAGAAATACACGGCGGACGTGGAACGTCTGTTCCAGGTCGGCGTGTCCTACGTCTGAGCGCGCCGTGGCGACATTCCAGCTGAACTACTACTTCGCGGTCGTCCAGCGGGTGCTCGGCCTGCTGCTGATGATCTTCTCCACCAGCATGCTGGTGCCGGCGATCATGGGTTTCGCCTACGGCGACGGCGAGAGCGACGCCTTTCTCATCGGATTCGCGGTCACCCTGACGACCGGTACGGCCGCGTGGTGGCCGGTCCGCCATGTCCAGCGCGAACTCAAGGTCCGCGACGGCTTTCTGGTCGTGGTGCTGTTCTGGATGGTGCTCAGCCTGTTCGGCGCGGTGCCGCTGTATCTCGCCGATCGGCCCGATATCAGCGTCACCGACGCCGTGTTCGAATCGGTCTCCGGGCTGACCACGACCGGCGCCACCGTGCTGGTCGGGCTGGACACGCTGCCGCATGCGGTGCTGTTCTGGCGCCAGCTGCTGCACTGGATGGGCGGCATGGGCATCATCGTGCTCGCGGTCGCGGTGCTGCCGATGCTCGGCGTGGGCGGCATGCAGCTCTATCGCGCGGAAACGCCCGGCCCGATCAAGGATTCCAAGCTGACGCCGCGCATTCGCGAGACCGCCAAGGCGCTGTGGTATCTGTACGTCTCGCTCACGGCCCTGTGCGCGCTGGTGTTCTGGCTGGCCGGCATGAGCGCCTTCGACGCCGTGAGTCACGGCTTTTCGGCGATCGCCACGGGCGGCTTCTCCAACCACGACCTGTCGCTGGGCCATCACGATAACCCGGTGATCGAGCTCGCGGCGATCGTGGCGATGCTGGTGGGCTCGATCAGCTTCGGCATGCACTTCACCGTCTGGCGCAGCGCCAATCCGCTGACCTACTGGCGCGACTCGGAGACGCGCACCTTCCTGATCATGGTCCTCGCCGCGACCACGGTCTGCGTCGGGGTGCTGTTGTTCTGGGGCACGTACGTCAACGTGCCTGAGGCCGTGGTGAAGTCGATGTTCCAGGTGGTCGCGATCGGAACCACCACCGGCTTCACGACCACCGACTATTCGGTCTGGCCGACCTTTCTACCCATGCTGCTGCTGCTCGGCAGCTTCGTGGGCGGCTGCGCGGGCTCGACCACGGGCGGCATGAAGGTCGTGCGCTTCATCCTGCTCGCCAAGCAGGGCACGCGCGAGATCACCCGCCTGGTCCACCCCAACGCCGAGATCCCGATCAAGATGGGCGCGAAGGTGATCCCGGACCGCGTCATCCAGGCGGTCTGGGGTTTCTTCGCGGTCTACGTGACGGTGTTCACGGCCATGTTCCTGGTGCTGCTGGCCGCCGGCCTGAGCGAGCTGACGGCGTTCTCGGCGGTGGCGGCCTCAATCAACAACCTGGGCCCGGGCCTGGGCGAAGTGTCGTCGAACATGGCCGGCCTGCCCGCGCTGGCCAAGTGGGTGCTGTGCCTGGCGATGCTGCTGGGCCGGCTGGAAGTGTTCACCCTGCTGGTGATTCTGACCCCCGCCTTCTGGCGTCACTGAGCGATTTCTCTCCCGCGCGGCGCAGCGCGACCGTTACACTGTGCGCATGGGGATGCGCGACCAACTCGAGGACATGCTCGCCGCGGGCCGCGACGGGGCGCTGCTGCGTTTCTCGCTCGGCGAACTGCTGTATCAGGCCGGCGAGACCGGCCCGGCGATCACGCATCTGGCGGAGGCGGTCGCTCAGGACCCGCAGTATTCCGCCGCCTGGAAACTCTACGGCCGGGCCCTGCTGGAGCACGGTGACACGGACGCGGCGATCGATGCGCTCGAACGCGGGATCGCGGTGGCCGAGGACCGCGGCGACAATCAGGCGGCCAAGGAAATGCGGGTCTTTCTCAAGCGCGCGCGCAGGCGGGACAGCGAAGGCGGAAACTGATGTCGGTGTACACCCGGGTCGATCACGACGATCTGCGCGCCCTGCTCGCGGATTACGCCATCGGCGAACTCGAGGACTTCCGCGGCATCGCGGCCGGCATCACGAACACCAACTACTTCGTGGACACCACCACCGGACGCTGGGTGCTCACGCTCTTCGAGCAGGTGGACACCGCGGCGCTGCCGTTCTTCATGCAGCTCATGGACCATCTCGCCGGACACGGCGTGCCGGGGGCGCACCCGGTGGCCCGTAACGACGGCGGTTTTCTCAGCGAGGTGCGCGGGCGCCCGGCCGCCCTGGTCTATCGGCTGTCCGGCGCGAGTATCGAGAGCCCGGAACCGGCCCAGTGCGGCTCGCTCGGCGGCGTCGTGGCCGAGATGCACCGTGCCGTGCGCTCCTTCGGCCTGACCCAGGACAACACCCGGGATCTGGCCTGGCTGCGCGATGCCCGCGCGCGTCTGGGCACGCGCCTGGACACCGAGACGCGGACGCTGCTCGACGACGAGCTCGCCTATCAGTCCGACTGCGCCCGGACCTGCTACGTCGACCTGCCGCGCGCGGTCATCCACGCCGACATGTTCCGCGACAACGTCCTGTTCCAGGGTCAGCGGGTCTCGGGCATCATCGACTTCTACTTCGCCTGTCAGGAGTATCTGCTGTTCGATCTGGCCGTGATCTGCAACGACTGGGCCTACGACGACCAGCGCCGGCACCTGCCGGATCACTGGGCGGCCTTCGCGGGGGCCTACCATCGCCGCCGGCCGCTGACCGACGCCGAGATCCGGGCCTGGCCGGCGATGCTCCGGGCCGCGGCGCTGCGTTTCTGGGTCTCGCGGCTCGTGGACTATCACTTTCCGATGGACGGCGACGTCGTGCACATCCACGACCCGACGCCGTTCGAGGCCCTGCTGCGCCGCCATCGCGAACAGGCGCCGTCGCTGATCCCGTCATGATCGCGCTGATCCAGCGCGTGTCCCGCGCTGCGGTGTGCATTGACGGCGAGCGCGTGGCCGCCATCGACCGCGGCATACTCGCGCTGGTCGCCGCGGTGCCCGAGGACGACGACGCCCGGGCCCGGCGACTGGCCGAGCGCGTGCTCGGCTACCGCCTGTTCGCCGACGCCGACGGCCGCATGAACGTCAGTGCCGCGGCGGGCGGCCACGCGGTGCTCGCCGTGCCCCAGTTCACGCTCGCCGCGGACACCCGTCGCGGCACGCGGCCGGGCTTTTCCACCGCCTGCCCGCCCGAACGCGCGGCCGGGCTCTTCGACGTCTTCGCCGCCGCCCTTACGGCCGCGAAAACGCCCGTGGCCATGGGCGTTTTCGGCGCCGACATGCAGGTCGAGCTGGTCAACGACGGGCCGGTCACGTTCTGGCTTGCCAGCTAGGCGACGCGGGCGCCCGCGGCCATTCGCGTGACCGGCGCAAACGGCGTATTATCCGTCGTCTGACGGGGTGAATCGACAGCTTTGAAAGCGACTACCATGACTTCGCGACGGGCCACGATCGCACGCGCGACGGCCGAAACCGATATTCGACTCGAGATCGACCTGGACGGTAGCGGCGCCTTCACCGGCGGTACCGGTGTCGGCTTTTTCGATCACATGCTCCACCAGATCGCCCGCCACGGGCTGATCGACATCGAGCTGAGCGCAGCAGGCGACACTCACATCGACGACCACCACACGGTCGAGGACGTGGGCCTGTGTCTGGGCCGGGCGCTGGCCGAGGCCGTGGGCGACAAGCGCGGCATCACGCGCTACGGGCACGCCTACGTGCCCCTGGACGAGGCGTTGTCGCGGGTCGTCGTCGATCTGTCGGGTCGGCCGGGGCTGTTCTTCGACGCCGCGTTCACGCGCGACAAGATCGGCACCTTCGACGTCGAGCTCGTGCGCGAGTTCTTTCAGGGCGTGGCCAGCGCCGGGGCGATCACCCTGCACATGGACAGCCTCAAGGGTGACAACGCGCACCATATCGCCGAGACCCTGTTCAAGGCCTTCGGACGCGCGCTGCGCATGGCCGTGGCCGGCGACGCGCGCGCCGAGGGCGCGATGCCGTCGACCAAGGGCCGCCTCTAGACCACCTTCTCTACGCTTATGGCAACCGTCGGCATCATCGACTACGGGATGGGCAATCTGCACTCGATTGCCAAGGCCCTGCGCTACGTCGCATCGGACGAGCAGATCGAGGTCAGCTTCGATCCGGATGCGCTCGCGCGCATGGATCGCCTGGTCCTGCCCGGCGTCGGCGCCATCGGGCACTGCATGGCCGAGCTGCATCGCCTGGAGCTCGACGACATGATCCGCGAGCAGCTCGGCCGCAAGCCGCTCATGGGCGTCTGTCTGGGGATCGAGGCTCTGATGGCGCACTCGGAGGAATCCGGTGGGGTCGAATGCCTCGGCGCCTTCCCCGGGGATACGGTGCACTTCGCCGGCCCGGACGACCAGCCCGATGGTGTGCGCCGCAAGATACCGCATATGGGCTGGAACCAGGTCCGCCAGGAGCGGCATCATCCGTTGTGGAAGGATATCGCGCCGGCGAGCTGGTTCTACTTCGTCCACAGCTATCACGTCGTGCCCGAGAACGCCGGCCACATCGCCGGCACCACCGATTACGGTGTCCGCTTCGCTTCGGTGATCCTGCGCGAGAACGTCTTTGCCGTGCAGTTCCATCCCGAAAAGAGCCAGTCGGCCGGCCTGCAGCTGCTGGCCAATTTCCTCGAATGGGACGGCGCCGCCTAGAACGGCCCCGCCCGCAACAGTCACGAATCGGCCGCAGACCAGGAGTTCCGGCGTGCTACTCATCCCTGCAATCGACATCAAGAACGGTCAGTGCGTGCGCCTGCGCCAGGGCGACATGGACAAGAACGTCACCGTATTCGACGACGACCCCGTGGCGGTGGCCGAGCGCTGGATCGCCGCGGGCGCCGATCGCATCCACGTGGTCGATCTCGACGGTGCCAAGGCCGGCTATCCGGTCAACGACCGCGTGATCGGGGAGATCGTGTCCGCCGCGGGCGACATCCCCGTGCAGGTCGGCGGCGGCATCCGCGAGGAAGTCGACATCGAGACCTATCTCGAGCGCGGCGTGGAGTTCGTCATCCTCGGCACCCGCGCGGTCTCGGAGCCGCACTTCGTCGCCGACGTCGGGGTGGAGTTCCCGCGCCGGATCATCGTCGGCCTGGACGCCCGCGACGGCAAGGTGGCCACCGACGGCTGGTCGAAACTGTCCAATCACGCGGTTGCCGACCTCGCGCAGCAGTTCGAGGCCGACGGCGTGATCGCCATCATCCACACCGACATCAGCCGCGACGGCATGATGGAGGGCGTGAACGTCGAGGCCAGCCGCGCGCTGGCCCGGGAACTGACCATTCCGGTCATCGCCTCGGGCGGTGTGACCCGTCTCGACGACATCGAGGCCCTGCTCGACGCGGAGGCCGACGGCGTCACGGGCGCGGTGATCGGGCGCGCGCTCTACGAGGGCACCATCGATCTCGCCGAAGCCCGCCGGCTCGTCAACGACAAGACCCGCAGCCCATGACCCTCGCCAAGCGCATCATCCCCTGCCTCGATATCGACAAGGGGCGGGTCGTCAAGGGCGTGAAGTTCCTCGAGATTAAGGACGCCGGCGACCCGGTCGAAATCGCGCGCCGCTACGACCAGCAGGGCGCCGACGAACTGGTGTTTCTCGACATCACCGCCAGCCACGAGGCGCGCGACACCCTCATGGACGTGGTCGAGCGCGTGGCCGGCGAGGTCTTCATCCCGCTGACCGTGGGCGGCGGCGTGCGCACCCTGCCGGACGTGCGCCGGCTGCTGTCGGCCGGGGCCGACAAGGTCTCGATCAACACCGCCGCGATCTCCAACCCGGACTTCGTCCGCGAGGCCGCCTACCGCTACGGCTCGCAGTGCATCGTCGTGGCCATCGACGCCAAGAACGTGGCCCGCAAGGGCGAGCCGCCGCGCTGGGAGATCTTCACCCACGGCGGCCGCAAGCCGACCGGCATCGAAGCCATCGGCTGGGCGCAGAAGCTGGTGTCGCTGGGCGCCGGCGAAGTGCTGCTGACCAGCATGGACAAGGACGGCACCAAGTCCGGCTTCGACCTCAAGCTCACCCGGGCCATGTCGCAGTCGGTGGACGTACCCGTGATCGCCTCCGGCGGCGTGGGCAGCCTCGAGGATCTGCACGACGGCCTGGAGATCGGCTGCGCGGACGCGGTGCTCGCCGCGTCCATATTCCACTTCGGCACCTATACCATCCAGCAGGCCAAGGGCTTTCTCGCCGAGCGCGGCGTGGTGGTGCGCGACCCGATCTACCGCTAGCGACCCCTGCCCCGCACCCGATGCGTGCGCACGCATCGGGGCTTTCCGATATGCTTTGAAGGCGCTGTTCCGGCGTCGACGCAAAGGGCTATCGGCGTGTACCACAACGTCTTCGCAGCGGCCGTGCTCGGCCTGGCCATCGCCATCGGCCTGGTGACCGGTGGCAGCTATCTCAAGAGCGCGGCGATCCAGTGGAAATCCGCCGAGCGCACGGTCACGGTCAAGGGTCTGGCCGAACGCGAAGTCCGTGCCACGCTGGCGCTCTGGCCACTGCATTTCACCGTGACCGGCGATGCACTCGGCGAAGTCCAGCAGGGCGTCGACGCCCAGGCCGACATCATCCGTGCATTCCTGGCCGATGCCGGCTTCAAGCCCGAGACGATCACGCTCTCGTCGCCCCAGGTCACCGATCGCTATGCCACCAGCTACGGCAATCAGCGCCCGCCCAGCCGTTATTCCGCCGAGGCCACCATGCTCGTGCGCACGTCGGCGATCGACGCCGTCAAGCAGGCCATGCCGCGGGTGGGCGAACTGATCGGCCGAGGCGTCGTACTCTCGCCGAACTACAACTATCGCACCGAATTCCTGTTCACCGAGCTGGAAGAGATCAAGCCGGAGATGATCGCGGCCGCGACCGCGGATGCCCGCAAGGCCGCCAAACAGTTCGCGCAGGACTCGGGCAGCCGGGTCGGCGCCATCCGTTCAGCCTCGCAGGGCTATTTCTCGATCTCCGATCTCGACAGCTATACGCCGGATATCAAGCGCGTGCGCGTGGTGACCACCATCGACTACGCGCTGGAGGACTGAGTCCCGCGGACACGCTCCCGGCGGGACACTAGCGAGCGCTCGCCGGACACCACCGCCGACGAGACACAAGCACTCTCCCGATTGTGTGGACAGCTCGGCCGGAGCCGGTCTGCAGGACCGTTCGGCGCGTCGAGCTTCCGGATGCCGCGACTCGGCCCGGGTTTCGCACTGATGCGCGAGTCACTTCATCCTGTCTGCGCGAGAAAGATGACCGAAAGACGGCACCCGACACCACGCCGGCGATGCCGGTTCACGCCGAAGCGCCACGTTGGCAACTGATGATCCCGCTGCGGAAGACGCGAGCGGCGATCGTGACGCGTCTTCATCGACACGTGCAACGCCGCGGCGCGCCCTGATCGGGTGGTCGGTGGCCGCCCGACCGTTCGGCACAAGCGCCATGACATCAAGCGGCCGCGGTAATCCAAGTCGGCTGTCCACGCGCGACGTGCGGGCGGCGCGCATCTCGTCATGACACCGATCCTCGCCGGGCGCGAGTTCGCATGACGCGTCGACGGACCCAGTGGCCATGAAAAAGCCCGGCGCGACACGCACCGGGCTCTCGTCGATCGCCGCGCGAGCGACTCAGGTGGTCCGTTTAGGTCGTCTGTTCCTCGTGCTTGCCCTCGGCGATCTCCTCGATCATCTTCGCGCAGAAGGCGTCGAGATCGTCCGGCGTGCGGCTGGTGACGAGCGCTTCGTCGCAGACGACTTCGCGATCAACCCAGGTCGCACCGGCGTTCTTCAGATCGGTCTGGACCGACGGGAAGGACGTCAGCGTGCGGCCGTCGACCACGCCGGCTTCGATCAGCACCCAGGGTGCATGACAGATCGCGCCGACCGGCTTGTGCTGGGCGAAGAAATCGCGCACGAAGGACACGGCCCTGTCATTGGTGCGCAGCGTGTCCGGATTGGCCAGACCGCCCGGCAGCACCAGTGCGTTGTAGTCGCCGGCCGAAACCTGATCCACGGTCTTGTCGACCGGCTTCGGGTCGCCCGTCGGCTCGCCGCCGCTTTCGCCCTGGATCTTGCCGGATTCGAGCGAAATCAGTTCCACTTCGGCGCCGGCGGCCTTGATCTCGTCCCAGGGTTGGGTCAGCTCCGAGTATTCGAAACCGTTGGTGGCCAGAAACGCGACCTTCTTGCCCTTGAGTTCGTCGCTCATCGCAACTCCGCTTGGTTGATGCATCACTACGCGACCAAACATGCGATTGCGCGCAACCATTTCAACTCCGTATTGCTACGTACCCCGGCGACGTCAGTCCGGACGGCGTTCGAGCACGGCGTAGTAGAAGCCGTCGAAACCGTGCGCGCCGGGCGCCAGCCGACGCCCGGTCGCGGCCGGCTCGCCCCAGTCGGCGGCGATCGGACGCTCGTGCGCATCGGGCTGGCGCGCGATGAATGCCGCCACCGGATCCGCGCCTTCCGCGGCAAGAATCGAGCAGGTGGCATAGACCAGCCGCCCGCCCGGAGCGAGCGTCGGCCACAGCGCATCCAGCAGAGCGCCCTGGCGCTCGGCCGCGGCGGCGATGTCGGTCGGGCGCCGCAGCCACTTGATGTCCGGATGCCGGCGGATCACCCCGGTGCCGCTGCAGGGGGCATCGAGCAGAATCGCGTCGAAGGCACGACCGTCCCACCACGAATCCACCGCCCGGGCGTCGGCGGTTCGCGTGCGCGCCGCGAGGCCGAGCCGGGTCAGCGTGGCTTCGAGCGTGGCCACACGCTCGCCGTCGACGTCCAGCGCGAGCACGTCGGCCGCGGCCCGTTCGAGCAGATGCGCGGTCTTGTTGCCGGGCGCAGCACAGGCATCGAGCACGCGCTCGCCGTCGACCGGGTCGACCAGATCGGCCGCGAGCTGGGCCGCGCCGTCCTGGATCGAGACCTCGCCGGCGGCGAAGCCGGGCAGGTCGGCGACCGCCAATGGCGTGTCCAAGGTCAGCCCGTCGGGCGCATGCGGCGTGGGCACGGCCTCAAACCCCGCCTCGGCGAGCACCGCACGATAGGCCTCGCGATCGATGCGCCGGGCGTTGACGCGCAGATGCATCGGCGCCTGGGCGTTGTTGGCCGCCAGCACCGACGTCCAGGCCTGCGGCCAATCGGCACGGATGGCGTCGACCAGCCAGTCCGGATGCGAATACCGCAGGCCGGGCGCATCGCCGACCGCGGGCGCACCGTCGCGCTGGAACCCGCGCAGCACCGCGTTGACCAGCCCCCGCGCCTTGGATAGCCCCAGGGCGCGTGTCGCGGCCACGCTGGCGTGCACCGCCGCGTGCGGGGGCACGCGCATGGCCTCGAGCTGATGGACACCCACGAGCAGCAGGGCGTGCAGCAGCGGCTGCGGCCGGCGTTTGAGACGCGGTGCGATCAGCGCCGCCAGGCGCCGGTGTTCCCGCAGCGTGCCGAAGGCCATGGCGGCGGCGAGACCGCGGTCGGCCGCGCTCAGGGCCACGACCGCTTCGGCCAGCGCCGCATCCAGGCTGCGACCGCCGTCGATGACCGCGCTGACCGCGCGCGCCGCCGCCGCCCGCGGCGCGGAACCGGCCGCGGCGTCACTCAAGCCGCAGCCCGACCCAGTCGCGACCATGCGCGGCATCCGCCGCGCTCATCCGGCGCTTGCCCGGCAGCTGGAGTTCGTGCACCCGCAGCAGCCCGCCGCCGGTGGCGATATCGATGCCGCCGCGACCCGCGGCGACGACCGTGCCCGGCTCGGCCGCGCTCGTGCCCGGCGCCACGGCGGCCCGCCAGATGCGCAGCCGCGCACCGTCCAGGCCCGCATGGGCCACCGGCCAGGGCGAGAACGCGCGCACCGCGCGGGCGATCGCCTCGGCCGGCGCACGCCAGTCGATCGCGGCCTCGGCCTTGTCCAGCCGGCGGGCGTAGGTGGCCTGATCGTCGTCCTGGGGCTCGGCCTCCAGCCGGCCGGGCAGCCGGGTGAGCACGTCGCCGAGCGCGACCGCGCCCAGTTCGGCGAGCTCGTCATGCAGCGCACCGGCGTCGGTGGTGGCGTCGATGGCCACCGCGCGGCGGGCGAGCATGGGCCCGGTATCCAGGCCGGGCGCCATCTGCATCACGGTGACCCCGGTTTCGTTGTCGCCGGCGAGGATCGCGCGGGCGATCGGCGCGGCCCCGCGCCAGCGCGGCAGCAGCGAGGCGTGCACGTTGACGCAGCCGTGCGTCGGCAGATCGAGCACCCGTTGCGGCAGGATCAGGCCGTAGGCGACGACCACCATCAGGTCCGGCGCCAGCGCGGCCAGCGCGTCGATATCGGCATCGCGCTTGAGGCGCTCCGGCTGCTGGACCGGGACACCGAGTTCGAGCGCCCGCTGCTTGACCGGCGACGCCGCCAGCCGGCGCCCGCGCCCGGCCGGGCGATCGGGCTGGGTGAGCACGCCGGTCAGGCGATGACCGCTCGCCGCGACCGCGTCGAGGCTGGGCAGCGCGAAATCCGGCGTGCCGGCGAAGACGATGTTCATACCCGACCCGCGTTCACGCGTCGCCGGCCTCGGCGGCGTGACGCGCGGCCTTGGCGAGCTTGCGCCGGATGCGCTCGCGCTTGAGCCGCGAGAGCTTGTCGATGTAGAGACCGCCGTCGAGATGAGCCAGTTCGTGCTGCACGCACTGGGCGAGCAGACCCTCGGCCTCCATCTCGAAATGCTCGCCGTCGCGGGCCTGGGCGGCGAAGCGCACCCAGGTGTAGCGTTCGACCCGGTCGTAGTGCTCGGGCACCGACAGACAGCCCTCGTCGACGACCTCGGGTGCCTCCTGCGACAGGATCCGCGGATTGCACATGACGATGCGCCCGCTGCGGTCGTCGGAGCAGTCCATGACCGCGACGCGGCGCGTGTCGCCGACCTGGGTCGCGGCCAGGCCGACGCCCGGCGCGTCGTACATGGTCTCGAACATATCGTCGACGAAGGCCGACAGCGCCGCATCGAACTGCGTGACCGGTTCGGTGGTCTCGCGCAGCCGCGGATCGGGGAAATGCAAAATCTCGAGAATCGCCATATTCTGTCGGTTTGGACAAGGTTGCGCGTGACCGGGGCCGCATCGCACGCCGTGTGGCGCCCGCCATGTGCGGCTCGACCACGGGGGACGCATCCCGGATGCGAGAGTATAACGGTTTGAACACCACGCTCGGGGCCGTGGTCCGCGCCCTGGCACTGGGCGCGGGTCTGGTCCTGGCCGGCTGCGCCGGTCAACCGACCTCGCCCGCCGGGCCGCCGGGCCCCGCGCCCCGGGACGAGGCCCCACCGCGCGCGGTCGCGCCGCCCGATCTCGAGACCGCGGACCTGTCGGCGCAGATCCGCGACGACGCGCCGCTGCGCTACGTGGTCAAACCCGGCGACACGCTCTGGGACATCGCCGGCTATTATCTGCGCGATCCCTGGTACTGGCCGCAGCTCTGGAACGACAACCCGGACATCGACAACCCGCACCGCATCCGCCCCGGCGACGTGCTCGTGCTCTCGCGCGCCGGCGACGGCCAGCCGCGGCTCGATCGCGGCGGGCGCGAGCGGCTGTCGCCCCGC